>BJHS01000006.1 GCA_014193315.1 Verrucomicrobiota bacterium | reverse complement strand
TCGGGTTCACAATCTTGGCGGTTTCCGCCATGAAGTGCACCCCGCAGAAGACGATGGTCGCATGCTTGGCCGCCGCGGCCTTGTAGGCCAAGCCGAGCGAGTCGCCGACGAAATCGGCGATGCCCTTGATGTCCTCGCATTGGTAGTTGTGCGCGAGGATGAGGGCGTCCTTCGCCTGCTTCAGGGCGAGGACTTCCCGCTGCAGCGCCGATAGCGGCGTGCCGCCGGCAGGCAGGGGAGGGAAGATGGCGGCGGTCGGGTAGGTGGTCATGGGCGGGCGGTCCGGCGTTTCTGGCAGCGTTCGCAGAGTGCGGTGACCTGAAGTTTCTGGGAGATGGGGCGCATGCCGTGCTTGGCGGCCACGGCCTTGCCGTACCATTCCATGAACGGGGCCTCGACCTCGACGATGGTGTCGCAGTTCTCGCAGACGAGCTGCGCGCGGAAATTCGCCGAGCCGACTTCGGCGAGGTAGTACTTGTGGTCGCGACCGACGTCGACCTCGCGAATCACCGCGCTGCCGATGAGGAGCGGGATGGCGCGGTAGATGGTGGCCCGGGAGACGGTGCGATCCAGCGACCGCGATTTCTTCAGTAGGTCTTCGGCGGTGTAGTGGCCAGGCAAGGTCCGCGCAGCCTCGAAGACCGCCATGCGCTGCCGGGTCGCCCGCAGGCCTTTCTCCGCGATGAAAGTGCGGAAGGCTCCGGATTGCTCCGAGGTTTCATGGGCGAGGGGCTTGGGCATCCGCTTTTGAGACAGTTTTGATACCGTCGGGTGCCGCCGTCAAGCGTGGGACGAGACATTGACACCGGGGCTCGGCTACCCTTCATTTGACGCTCTTTTCCTTCGGGAAAGGCCTCCTACGATGTACCACAACACGGACGACCTGCGTATCCGCACCCAACTCCCCCTGCTGTCCCCGGCCGTGGTCCTGCATGAGTTGCGCCCCACGGAAAGGGCCACCGAGGTCGTCGCTCAGGCCCGCAAGGACTCCGCCCGGATCATCGCCGGGCAGGATGACCGCCTGCTGGTCATCGTCGGGCCTTGCTCCGTCCATGACCCCAAGGCGGCCATGGAGTATGCCGCCCTGCTAGACCAGGAGGCCCGGAAGCATGCCGCGGACCTGCTGGTGGTCATGCGCGTCTACTTCGAGAAGCCCCGGACCACCGTGGGCTGGAAGGGTTTGATCAACGACCCCGAGGTCGATGGTTCCTTCAAGATCAACGATGGCCTGCGCCTCGCGCGTCGCCTGCTGGCCGATATCGCCGACGGAGGCCTGCCGGCCGCGACCGAATTCCTCGACCCGATCACCCCTCAGTACCTCGCCGACCTGGTGGCCTATGGCGCAATCGGCGCCCGGACCACGGAGAGCCAGATCCACCGCGAACTGGCCTCGGGTCTCTCCATGCCGGTGGGTTTTAAGAATGGCACCGATGGTTCCATTCAGGTCGCCGTGGATGCGTGCCTCTCCGCCCGTTCCTCGCACTGGTTCCCCTCCGTGACCAAGGATGGGGTCGTGGCGATTTTCCAGACGTCCGGCAACCCGGACGCCCATGTCATTCTCCGGGGCTCGAGCAAGGGGCCGAATTACGGCGCCGAAGGCGTCGCCGATGCCGCCACCCGGATTCAGAAGGCGGGGCTCACCTCTCGGATCGTCATCGACTGCTCCCACGGCAACAGCTCGAAGGATCACCGTCGCCAACCCCTCGTCGCGGCCGACATCGCGGCCCAGGTCGCCGCCGGCGCCTCCGCCATCGGCGGCATCATGATCGAGAGCCACTTGGTGGAAGGCCGCCAGGATTGGAAAGGGGGCGCCGCCTCCGCCTACGGTTGCAGCATCACCGATGCCTGCATCTCGTTCGCGCAGACCGTCCCTGTCCTCGACGGCCTGGCCGCCGCGGTCCGCGCCCGCCGTGCCTTGGTGAAAGCGTAACCTTTATGAACTCCGTCCTAAAACTCCTCCTTGAAGGCGAGGCCCTCGATACGCAGCAGCTCGGCAAAATCCTCGGGCTCGGGCCTGACGCGATCGAGCGCGAACTGGCCGAACTCCGTCGCCAGGGCGTCCTGCTGGGCATGCGCCCGGTGCTGAACCCCAGTTTCGAAGCCGAACGCCGCGTCCGCGCGGTCATCGAGATCAAGATCCGCCCGGAAGGTATCGGCGGCTTCGACGGTATCGCCGAGCGCATCAGTTCGTTCGAGCAGGTGGAAAGCTGTTACTTGATGTCCGGGGGCTACGACCTGCTGGTCGTCGTCACGGCCGATAACCTCTACAAGGTCGCTGGCTTCGTCCACGAGCGCCTCGCCCGCATCGAGGGCGTCCAGGGGACCTCGACCCATTTCTTCCTGCGCGCCTACAAGAAGGACGGCTTCGTCGTCACCGCCGAGGGCGTGCGCCGCGACCAGCCCTCGGTCAGCCCCTGATCGCCGACCATGGACGACTCCGGCCGCTATGTCGCGCGACATGTCACCTCCTTGCCCAAGTCGGGCATCCGGGATTTCTTCGCCATCGTCTCCAAGATGAGGGACGCGGTCTCCCTCGGCATCGGGGAGCCGGATTTCGTCACCCCGTTCCATATCCGCGAGGCGGCGATGAACGCGCTCGAGAAAGGCCGGACCTCCTATACCGATAATCGCGGCACGAGTCAGCTGCGGGAGGAGATCTCGCGCTACGTCGCGAAGCACTATGGTCCCGAGTATGACCCGGAGAACGAGATTCTGGTCACCATCGGGGTGTCCGAGGCCTTGGACATCCTTCTCCGCGCCACGCTCAATCCCGGGGACAAGGTGCTCTACCACGAGCCTTGCTACGTCTCCTACGCCCCGAGCGTGACGCTCTGCCACGCCGAGCCCGTGCCGGTCCGGACCACGTCGGCCGATCAGTTCGCCCTCGACCCCGCCGCCCTGCGGGCCGCTTGGCAGCCTGGCTGCAAGGTTCTGGTCATCAATTTCCCGACCAACCCGACGGGCGGCACCGCCGACCGGGCCAAGCTTCAGGAAATCGCCAAGTTCGCCATCGAGAAGGACCTGCTGGTCGCTTCCGATGAAATCTACTCTGAACTGACCTTCAACGGCGACCATGTCTCCATCGCGTCCCTGCCGGGGATGCGCGACCGCACCGTCTTCCTGCATGGCTTCTCGAAGGCTTTCGCGATGACCGGCTTCCGGATCGGGTACGCCTGTGGTCCGGCTGCGGTCATCGACGGCATGCTCAAGGTTCACCAATACGGTATCATGTGCGCCTCCATCATCAGCCAGGAGGCTGCGGTCGAGGCCTTGCGCAACGGCCGGGACTCCATGCTGCACATGCGCGATAAGTATCGCGAGCGCCGCGACTTCATTGTTCGCCGCTTCAATGAACTCGGCTTGCCTTGCCACCTGCCGCGCGGGGCGTTCTACGCCTTCCCCGACATCACCTCGACCGGGATGGACTCGCTGACTTTCGCCCAGAAATTGCTCGAGCAGCAGAAGGTGGCGATGGTGCCCGGCACCGCCTTCGGGAGCGCCGGGGCGGGCTTCTGCCGGGCCTCTTTCTCGACCAGTTACGAGCGGATCCATGAGGCCGGCGAGCGGATTGCCCGTTTTTTGGACACCATCCGCCGCGGTTGAGCATCCTTGCTTGCTAGCGGGCCGCTCCCGCCCGACTCTTCGGGCTTCATGGAACGGAACACTGAAATCTCCCGTGCGGTAGCCATCGTGGGCCGTCCTAACGTCGGCAAAAGCCGGCTCTTCAACCGCCTCGTTGGTCGGCGCATCTCGATCGTGCACGACCAGCCCGGCGTGACCCGCGACCTGATCACCGCCGAGGTCCATGAGGGTCGGTACACCTTGATGGATACGGGTGGCATCGGCCTCTACAAGGCCGAGCTGACCCCGAAGGTCGTCGCCGACGCCGTCGAGGAGCAGGTCGGGTTCGCGCTCGCCGCGGCGTCACTGGTCCTGCTCGTGGTGGATGCGACGGAGGGTTGCACCCCGCTCGACCTCGAGGTCGCCACGCAGCTTCGCCAGGCCGGCAAGCGCGTGATCGTCGCCGCGAACAAGGCCGACACCGAGGACCGAGACGGTCTCTACGGCGAATTCTTCGAACTGGGTTTCGGCGAGCCCGTGCTCGTCTCCGCCGAGCATGGACGTGGCATGCCGCAGCTGATCGCCCGGATTCAGGCGGTGCTCGGCCCGGCCCCGCTCCCCGAACGCGACGACGGCCCCCGGGCCATCCGCCTCGCCCTCGCCGGCCGGCCGAACGTCGGCAAAAGTTCCTTGGGTAATCGTCTGCTCGGCGGCTCCCGCCTCATCGTGAGCGAGATCGCCGGCACCACCCGCGACCCGGTCCGGTCCCGGCTTTCCCGCGCCAAGGCGGACGGCTCCAAGGCCTCGTTCGTGCTGGTCGACACCGCCGGCCGGCGGACGGCGAACAAGCGTGATACCCTCGATTTCTTCTCCCAGACCCGCGCCGACGAGATTCTCGCCGAGACCGATGTCGTCTTCCTGGTGCTCGATTCCGGGCAGGGTGTCACGCGGATCGACAAGCAGCTGGCCGGCGAACTGGCCTTGCTGGGTTGCGGCCTCGTCATCGTCGTCAATAAGTGGGACCTCGCGAAGCAGGCTTTCCGGGAGGAGAACATCGATGGTTTTGAGGATGAGGAGGAGTTCCGCTCGAAGTTCCGCTCGGCCGTCCGCCGCGAACTTTTCTTCCTGCCCGACCCGCCCCTGTTGTTCGTCTCCGCCAAGACCGGCCTGCGGGCCGAGGATATGCTCGATGCCGCCGAAGGGGTCTTCCAGCGCGCGGGTGCCACCATCCCGACGGGGCGGATCAACCGCGTCATCCAAGACCTGATGACCAAGCGCCCGCCGCGCATGGTCTCAGGGAAGCGCTTCAAGTGCTACTACGTCACGCAGGTGTCCAAGCGCCCAATCCGCTTCCGGCTTTTCTGTAATTCCGAGGAACGCTTGGAAGATGCCTACCAGCGTTTCTTGGTGAAGGGCGTGCATGAGGAGTTCGACCTGGCCGGCGTGCCGGTCTTCCTTGATATCGTCGGTAAGCCCAAGCAGACAGGTCGGCGTGGTTCCGGCACTCCCGTCGGCACGGAAGGGGCGGCCTTCGCGGCGGCCTCGGCCAAGCCGGTAGCCAAGGAGTCGCCGAAGCCCGCGCCTTCCGCTTCCAAGCCTCGCATCGGCAAGGTCCGCGTTTCCCGTCCTTCCACCGGCCCCAAGAAGAAGGCGTACACGCGTTGGGATAAGCCTCGCTCGCTCAAGGGACGCGCCGCCCGGCAGGCCCGCAAGTAAACCCTCCGATGAGCACCACCGGAACGACGAGCCCCCTTCGCCGCCTGGTCCTGCTCGGCTCGGATGAGATTGCCTTGCCGGCCTTCCGAGCCGCCGCCGCCTTACCCGGGGTGTCGATTGTCGCGGTGTATTCGCAACCGGACCGGCCCTCGGGGCGTGGGCAGGAAATCCAGCCCAACGCGGTCACTGCTTGGGCGCGGGCGGAGGGTTACTTGGTGCGCCAGCCCGAGCGGCTGGGGCCAGAGCACGCGGCGGAACTCGGGGCGGACCAGGTCGACCTCGGCGTGGTCATGGCCTACGGGCAGATTTTGAAGGACGATCTGCTCGCGTCGACCCGGCTCGGTTTCGTCAACTTCCATGGCTCGATTTTGCCGGCCTTGCGTGGCGCGACCCCCGTCGAGGCGGCCTTGGCCTCCGCTTGGTCGAGCACGGGCGTTTCCCTGCAACAGGTCGTCCGTCGGCTCGATGCCGGTCCCTTGCACGCGCAAGCTTCCCTGTCGGTGCCGCCGGGAGAAGGTCGCTCCGCCCTGCGCGCCCGCCTTGGCCGATTGGCGGGACAACTGGCGGAACAGGCTTTGCCGACGGTGTTGCGGGGGGCTTCCGTGCCGGTGCCGCAGGATGAGGCCGCGGTCTCGTTCACCCGCCGGCTTAACCGACAGGACGCGGCCCTCGATTTCCGTGTTGCGGCTCAGGCCTTGGCCGCCCGCATCGGCGCGCTCGAAGGTTGGCCGGGTTCGACGTTCGATCATCGTGCGGTGACTTTGAAGGTCGGTGCCGCGCAGGCTGAGGCGGCGTCGGTCGAAGTTTCGCCCGGGACAATCTTAGACGCGGACAGTAACGGGGTGCGGGTCGCCTGCGGGGAGGGTATCCTTGTCCTCCAACGCCTGCAACGCCCCGGCGGTAAGATGATGCCCGTGGGGGAATTCCTCGCTGGTCACCCGCTGATCACCGGCGAAGTCCTACCCTCGACTCCCATGCCGCCGCTGGTTTCGCCGACGCCTTTCCCGCGTCCGCCCAAGGTGTAATCGCTTGATTCGGGCGCGGGTTTTAGGTGTCATGATGTCATGCGCTTATTCCTCTTGTCCTGGCTCCTGTTGGCAGGGCTAGGCGCGCAGACCGCCCCCCCCAAGGAAATCAAGTTCCAAGATATTGGCGGCGGTTCTTTCGCGGGTTTCAGCGAGGATGTGAAAGCCGAGAAGGCCTGGGAACTGACGGCGGCACGCATGAAGCCGACCACCCTCGCTGGCACCTGGGACATGGAGAAAATCGAGGTCCGCTCGTACCGCGGCGGGCAGCCGCAGGTCACCTTCGCGAGTCCTTACGGCACGGCTTCGCCTGAACGCAAGTCCGCTCAGGGTTCCACCCCGATCACCGCGCGCTCCACGGCGTTCAACCTGGCCGGGCTGGGCTGGAGCTGGCGCTCGACCAATCAAGGGGACACCTTCGCCATTTTGTCCGATGTTTCGGCCGAACTGGACCTGGCCAAGCCGGTCCTGCAACGTTTGCGCATCCACGCGGAACGTCTGGATGCCGCGCCGGTCGCCCAAGGCAATCAGCTGACCTTCGTCGGCAAAGTGGTCGTGGACCGACGGAACGAACGCCTGACTTGCGAGCGACTCGTCTGCCTGATCGAGGATGGACCCAAGGGCGTCGCCGTCTGCCGTTCGATCCGTGCCATGGGTAAAGTCGTCCGCCGGGCGGAAAGCCAGACGTTGACCGGTGAGTCCGCCGACTATGACCTGACCCAGGAAGTCCTCGTTTTAGCCGGCGGCGTCACCTTGACGGAGCCGGGGTTTGAGGCGACCTCCGATAACCTGCGTCATGAGACCAAGGATGACGTCACGACGTTGCGTGCCGCGGTCGGACAGCCGGTGCGCCTGCGCGTCACCCGCCCAGCCGACCCCGCGTCCGAATTGACCGGCGAGACGATCACCCTTCGGCGCGCCGCCGCCTCTTCCCGTACCTTGGTGGAATGCGTCGGCCAGTCGACCTACCTTGCCGGCGAGGATCGCTTCGAGGCGGTCCGCATGACGGCGACGGTGGTGAAGGGGGCGATGGTCGAGCTGCTGGCGACGGGCGGGGTCCGGGGGACGGCGGAAGGGGCTCGCTTCGAGGCCGAAGAAGCGAGGTGGGAAAGGGCCCAGGGCATCCTCCGCTTGTCCGGGCGACCGCACTTGAAGGACAGTCGCGGTTTCGAATTGGCGGGCTTCACGATTTTGTCCGACCGCCAGCACGAGCGCGTCGAGGTCCGTTCGGGCCCGGGCGTCCGGGCGGCCGCCCGACTTCCCGCGGGCCCCGAAGCGGGTGCCGCCCCGGGGCAGGCGGAGGCCGACCAAGTCGTCCTCACCGTGCAGAAGGGCGTGGTCGAGGCGGATTTGGATGGAAGCGTGCGGTATGTGGCTGGGCTGATCAGCACCCAGTCCGATCGCTTGGTCGCCTTCGCCGTCCCCGGTAAGTCCGGGCATGTGCTGAGCAAGGTCTTCCTTACCGGTAAGGTCACTTATATCCAGCCCGGCTTGGCTTGTTCGGCCGAGCGGATCGATTACGTCCCCGCGGTCGAAATCGAGGAAGTCTTGAAGAAAGACCGGCTCGCGGGCCAACCCCGCCTGCTTAATCTTTCGGGCGGGGCCGATGGCAATCGTCCGCGGCTCTTCGTCCAATTCGCCGACGGGAAGAAGGCGGATTTTGTCGCCGATGCCCATGAGATCCTTAGCACGCCGGAGGCCGCGAAGTTCTTCCTGCGCGGCAATGTCGGCATGAAGGCCGACGGCGTGGACGCCTCCTGCGACTTGCTGGAGGGATTGGTCACGCCCGATCGGACCGGCCGCATGGTCGCCCGTTTGATGGTGGGGCGAGGTAACGTCAATGCGGTGGCCGGTGAATCGGCCGCCCGCGGCCGGGTGCTCGAGGTCAAGCCGGAGGAGGGGTTGGCTCGCCTGACCGGCGATGCCCGGCTGCGGACCCGTGCGGGGATCGAAGGCGTGCCCGCCAAGGAGGTGCTCTATGATTTCAAAGCCAAGTCCTGGCGGATGGAGTCCGCGCCGGACCCGGCGATGCCCGACCAGGTGGTCCGGCCGAAGATCTTCCTCGGGGAAGACTTCACGCTGCCGGCGGTCAAAAGCCTCGACAAGGGACGCTGAGGACTTCCTCCTTATCGTATGGCTTCCACTGGTGAAAAGGGTCAGGTCCGCGTCGAATCGCTCGCCAAGCACTACGGGCCGAAGGTTGCGGTCATGGATGTCAGCCTGCAACTGCAGGCCGGTGAAATCGTCGGTCTACTGGGCCCCAACGGCGCCGGCAAGACCACGACTTTCTACATGGTCGTCGGTCTGGTGCCGGCGACCTCCGGGCGGGTCTTCCTGGATGGCCGCGACGTCACCGCGATGCCGATGTGGCAGCGCGCCCGTTCCGGGCTAGGCTACCTTCCGCAGGAAGCCTCCATCTTCCGTAAGCTCACCGTGTGGGAGAACGTCCTCGCTGTCGTCGAGACCCTTGAGCTCACCGCGCCCGAACGCCGAGAGCGCACCCAGCGACAGTTGCACGACCTCGGTCTCGAGAAACTGGCGAAGCAGCCTGCCTTCACGCTCTCCGGCGGAGAACGCCGTCGACTGGAAATCGCCCGGGCCTTGGCGACCAACCCGCGCTTCCTCCTGATGGACGAGCCCTTCAGCGGCGTCGACCCCATCTCCGTCGCGGAGGTACAGTCCATCGTGCGTCGCCTGAAGGATCGGGACATCGGCGTCCTCATCACCGACCATAATGTGCGCGAGACGCTGTCGATCGTCGACCGCGCTTACCTGATCCATCAGGGCCGGGTCCTGGTCTCCGGCACCCCGGCCGATATCGTGAACAACCCGGAAAGCCGCCGCTACTACCTCGGCGAGGGCTTTAAACTCTGAACCTTATGTCCGACCAAGCCCCTGACACCCGCCCGGAATCGGTCTCCGTCCGTGAGTTCTTCTATTCCTTCCGGGATATGCTCCAGATGGAGCTGATCGCCGGCGAGACCGGCTTGGACAACATGGTCGCCGAGAAGTCGCTCAATCGTCCGGCCCTGGCCGTCACGGGCTATTTCAAGGAGTTTGCGCACAAGCGGCTGCAACTCTTCGGGGCCGGCGAGATGGCCTACTTGGGCGACCAGACGGCGGAAGTCCGCGAGAAGTTGTTGGACGACGTGTTCGCGAAGAAGATTCCGGCCGTCGTGATTTCGCGCGGTCTGCCCGTCGATGCGATCCTCATGAAGCTCGCCGATCGCCATCAGGTCCCGCTCATCCGGACCCAGCTCAAGTCCAAGGATTTCTCGGCGGAAGCCACCGTGTTATTGGAGGAGAAATTCGCGCCGCGCACCAACCTGCACGCGACCCTGGTCGACATCAAGGGCGTGGGCGTGCTCCTGCGCGGGGCCTCCGGCGTCGGGAAGAGCGAGTGCGCCTTGGCCCTCATCGAGCGTGGCCACTCCCTCGTCGCCGATGACTACGTCATCGTGACCCTCATCGGCGATCGCGAGTTGCAAGGCACCTCGAAGGAGCTCAACCGCGGCTACATGGAGTGCCGCGGTATCGGCATCATCAACGTCGCCTCAATCTTCGGGATCCGTTCGGTCCGCCGCGAGAAGCGCGTCGACCTGGTCGTCACCTTCGTGCTTTGGCAGCCTGGCATGGACGAGGAACGCTCCGGGCTCGAGGTCGAGACCTTTGAGATCCTTGGTCGCAAGGTGCCGCACATGACGATCCCGGTCCGGCCGGGACGCGACATGGCCCGGTTGGTCGAAGTCGCCGCGATGGTGCAGGCGCTCCGCGGCATGGGGCACGACTCCGCCAAGGAGTTCAGCGATCGCCTCATCGAGCACATGGCCCGCGGCGAACAGAACAAGGCCTGAGCCTCAGTTCTTCGTCCCGTCCCAGCGGCAATCCGCCATCACGCGCAGGCAGATTTCGCGGAGGTCGAAGAGGGTCGCTTCCAGGTCTTCGGCGGCGTCGACGGAGTTCAGGCGCGCGGCGGCCGGCAGGCCGGCATTGAGGCCGATGGCGTCGTTGATCGAGGTCAGGGCGCGCTTCATGTGCACTAGCGCCAGCGGCAAGTCGCCCGTGTCGGTGGCGTTGATGGCCATGATGACCTGATGCTGGGAGTCCCAGAATGAAAGCATGAGGTCGGCGCCTAGCTCGCCGCCGATGGTCGTCGGGTTTTGGCGGCAAAGGGTGCGGAGCGCGCCCGTCAGTTGGAAACCGAGCGCGCGGGCGACGATGTAGACCGGGTGCTGGTGGATGCAGTAGGGGAGTTCGGGGTTTTCTTCATCCTCCGCGAGGTCCTCGCTTTCTCCGGGCGCCCAGTCGACGCTTTCCCAGCCCATGCGGCGGGCGCTGACATCCAGGCGGTCGGGCAGGCGTTTGACCTCGTTGTAATACGAAAGAAAGCGCCCGATTTCCAAATCATTGCGGTGCAGGTAGCCGGACCAGTCGGCCTCGCCCCAAGAGGCGTTGCCGGATCCGTCGAATTCTCCTTGGGGCTGGTCGCCGTCCTGCATGGGGTAATCTTGGCCTGAAATCGGCCGCTGGCAACCCCTTGTGCGAAATTCCCCTTGTCCCGGGGGCGCACTCCGTGGCTAATCGATACATGGCCATGGATTTGCCGCGTTTGACGACCGCCTTGGAGGCGGGGCGTGACCTCACTTCCGTGGAGGCCGGGGAGGCGGCGACGGCCATGATCGACGGGGCGGTCTCCGACGAAGCCAAGGAGGCCTTCCTGCTTGCCTTGGCGCATCGCGGGGAGACGGTCGTGGAGGTCGCGGCCTTCGCCCATGCTTACCGCGACCGGGCCCGGCGCGTCGATTTTGGCGAGGTGCCCGATCGCGCCATCGATATCGTCGGCACCGGCGGCGACCGCTCCGGTAGTTTTAATATCTCATCGGCCAGTTCGCTCATCGTGGCGGCCGCCGGCGTCCCGGTGCTCAAGCATGGCAACCGGTCCATCACCTCCAAATCCGGTAGCGCCGATTTCCTCGCCGGGCTGGGGGTCGAGTTGGAAGCCTCCGATGCGCAGCTGCGCCGCGCGGTCAGCGAAGCGGGCTTCTGCTACCTTTACGCCCCCGCCTTCCACCCGGCGTTCAAGGCGGTGCTTGGCGTTCGTAAGCGTCTGGCGGAACGCGGGAGTAAAACCCTTTTCAATATCCTGGGACCGTTGATCAATCCTGCTCGCCCTGCCTATATGATGGTCGGGGTGTACGCCGAACGCTGGGTCGAGCCAATGGCCGCGGCCCTGGGCGAACTGGGCGTCCGTCGTGGCTTGGTCGTGCATGGTCTCGCGGCCGGCGGGATGGATGAGTTGACCACCGCCGGGGAAACGCGCGTGCGCGGGTGCGGTGAACTTGGCCACGTCGACGGAATCTGGCTCCCGGGCGATTTCGGTTTCCCGACCTGCCCCGTGGCCGACCTTCGAGGAGGCTCGCCCGAGGAGAACCTCGCCTTGTTCTCGGACTTGCTGGTGGGCGGCGTGCCCGATGGTTTGCTGGACACGCTTTGCCTGAGCGCCGGCGCCGCCTTGTGGGTCGCCGGGCAGGCGGCCAATCCCGCGGCCGGAGCGACGCAGGCCCGTGCCATCGTGCTGGGCGGGGCCTTGCGTGAGCAAGTACGCCGGCTGCGTGCGGCCTACCGACTGGCCTGAAGACCGTCGAGGATCAGGGCCACGGTCCGCGCGGTCGCGCCACGGTTGCCTTGGTGCCAAGCCATCGCCCGTCGACCCGCCTCGAGTCGTCGCGACGGTTCGTCGCAGAGCAGGGCGATCCGCCCGGCCAGCGCGGTCGGGTCCGCCACGCGGCAGGCCGCCTCGGCTTGTTCGAGGCCTCGGCAGATGTCGCGGAAATTGGTCATGTGCGGACCGTAGACGATGGCGATGCCCGCCGCGGCGCACTCGACGGGCGTCTGGCCGCCATCATGGGGCGCGAGGCTCTTGCCGCAGAAGGCGAGGTCGGCGGCCCGCGTCAGGCGGCGGAGTTCGCCGGTCGTGTCGGCGAGGTGGATCACCGTGCCCGTCGGGGCAACCGTTCCTTCGGTCGACCGTTGATGCAAGGGTAGGCCCGTCGCGCTGATCTCGGCACGCACGGCTTGCCGACGTTCGGCATGCCGCGGAACCAGTAGCAGGCGGAGGTCGATGCCGGCAGCGCGCACATCGCGCACCGTGTTTAGCAAGGCCGTCTCTTCCCCGGGCCACGTCGATGAGCCGAGGAGCACGACCGTCGTCGGGTCGGTCCCAAAGCCGAGCGCGGTGCGCAACGCCAGACGTTCCTCGCTCGCAGGGGCGTCGTCGCCGGCGACATCAAACTTGAGGTTGCCGGTGATGATGGGATTCAGCCCGAGTTCCCGGAACCGAGCGGCGTCTTCGGCGCTGCCGGCGGCGATTAGGGTGAAGCGGCTGAGCAAGGCGTGCGAAAGCGTGCGGAAACGGCGATGGCGCGCGAACGAGCGGTCGGAAAGGCGGGCGTTGATCAGGAAGGCGGGGATGCCTCGGGCCCGGGCTTGGGCCAGGTGCTCCGGCCAGAGCTCGCCCTCGATGAGGATGATGCGGTCGGGCTGGATGCGTCGCCAAGCCAAGGCGCTGCAGGGCCACAGGTCGGCGGGGAAGAGACCCACCTGCGTGACGACCTCAGCGTAGCGCTCCAACGCGAGCCGGTAGCCTGTGCTGGTCGTGGTCGTGAGGATGAGCTGCACCTGGCCGCTGGCCTTTAATTGGCGAAGGAGCGGCCCAATCGCCTCGATTTCCCCAACGGAGACCGCTTGGATCCAAATGCGGGTAAGGGCGGGAGATTTGGCTGGGAGGGCAGGGAAAAAGCCAAGTCTTTGGATGAAACCGGCGGCATACCCCCCCCGCCGGAGCATCCGCCAGACATAGTAGGGCAGGGCCAGCAGGAGCAGCAGGGGGAAGAGGATCCGATAGGCCCAGGACATCGTCGGTGCCGACCGTGCGGAGGCCGCCCCTACCTGTCAGTCCCAAAGGGCCGCTTTTTGCCGATTTTCCCGCTTGCAGGGAAGGCTTCGGGGTGTTTGAACCAACTTTCCACCGTTTGAAGCGACCGCCGATCGCCTCGGACATTACAACCAAAACTCAGTCAACTACCTAAGATCCAATGTCCCCTCCTTCGGCAGGAATCGGGATACGGAGCCAGAAATACCATGAACATCACCGTTAAAGACCTCCTCGACGCCGGCGTCCACTTTGGCCACCAGACGCGCCGATGGAACCCCCGCTCGGGTCCGTACATCTTCGACCACCGCAACGGTGTATCGATCATCGACCTCGAAAAGACGCACACGTGCCTGACGGCCGCCGCGGCCTACGTCGAGGAAGCCGCCGCCAAGGGCAAGGAAGTGCTCTTCGTCGCCACGAAGCCGCAGGCCCAGGAGGTCGTGCGCCAGGCCGCTAAATCGACGGGCATGCCTTTCGCCGTGAACCGCTGGCTCGGCGGCACGCTGACCAACTTCGCGACTATCAAGCGTTCGCTCGACAAGTATCGCACCTACCTCCGCATGGAGCAGGACGGTTCGTTGCTCAAGATGCACAAGAAGGAAGGCGCGGCCGTCCGTCGCGAGATGTCCCGCATGCTGCGCAACTTCGAAGGTCTCCTCGAGTACCGCGAGCTACCCGCCGCGATGATCGTCATCGACACCAAGCTTGAGGAAATCGCCGTCAACGAGGCCAACCGCCTCAAGATCCCGGTGATCGGCCTCTGCGACTCCAATTCCGACCCGACCCTCCTGCAGTACCCGATCCCGGGTAATGACGACGCCGCCAAGTCCATCCGCCTCGTGGTGGAAGTGCTGACCCAGGCCGTCCAAGCCGGTCTCGCCCGCCGCAAGGTTGAGCGCGACCCGCGCAAGACCGTCACCCCGGTCACCCGCCAGGACACGGGCGATTCCGCCCAGCCGGAGGTCAATATCTCCAAGGAACTCCTCGACGCTAGCAGCGAGCCGGTCGCCGAGGATGGCGCCGCCGGCAAGGGCGTCCGCGTTCGCAAGATCATCAAGTAAGCGTCATGTCCGCCATCACCGCCCAGACGGTCAATGAACTGCGTCAGCGCACGGGCGCTGGCCTCATGGATTGCAAGAAGGCCCTGACCGAAGCCAACGCCGACATGGAGAAGGCCGTTGAGATCCTCCGCATCAAGGGGGTCGCGACGCGCAACAAGAAGGCCGACCGCAAGGCTTCCGAAGGTATCCTTGCCGTCCAGGTTTCCGCCGATGGACGCAATGCGATCCTGCTGGAGCTCAACTGCGAGACCGACTTCGTCGCCAAGAACGAGGCCTTCGTGGCCCTCGCCAAGGATCTCGTCGGTCAAGCCGCGGCCAAGGGCGTCGAGAACCTGCTCGACCAGCCTTACCATGCCGACGCCTCCCGTAAGGTGAATGACTACCTGAACGACCAAGTCACGAAGATCGGCGAGAACCTCAAGGTGTCCCGCGTCCTCAAGTTCGAGGCCAACGGCGTCGGCCGCGTCTCGGCCTACGTCCACACCGGCGCCAAGATCGCCGTCCTCCTCGAGCTTGGTCTCAAGTCCCAGACCGCTGCTGCGCATGCCGATGTCGCCGACCTCGCTCGTCAGCTGGCGATGCAGGTCGTCGCTAACAACGCCCGCTTCGTCCGCCGCGATGACGTCTCCGCTGAGGTCGTCGCCAAGGAAAAGGAAATCGCCCTTGAGTTCACGAAGTCCGAGGCCGACAAGGCCATCGACGAAGCCAAGCGCGTCGTCGAGGATTACCGGGGCCAGCTCCTCGAACAGAAGGCGGCCAATGACGTCGAGGCCATCGCCGAGCTCGAGAAGCGCATCGTCGTTTCGGAGAAGCAGGTGATCGCGTCCGAGTCCCGCAAGAAGGGCCAGCTCTCCAACATCGAGAAGATCGTCGCCGGCCGCGTCGATAAGTTCTTCGCGGATGCCTGCTTGCTGGAGCAGCCGTTCTTCCGCGATCCCGACAAGAAGGTCTCCGACCTCCTCACCGAGGCCAAGGCCAAGGTCGGCGAGGAAGTCTCGATCGTCCGCTTCGTCCGCTTCCAGGTAGGCGAGACGGCCGCCGAATAAGCGAGCTGCTTCCAGCTTCCGGGCCGGCCTCCTCCCCAGGAAGTCGGCCCTTTGCTTTACAGGCGGGGCCGACGGTGTTAGCTTGGGGCATGCGCTTCCGCTTCGATGTCTTCCGGCGCTGTGCGCGGGGGGCTTGTCCGGATTGCGGCGCCCTTGGCCAGCTCGCCGGCATCGTGACCATCCGTGATTGCTGTACCGCCTGCGGGATGGTCCTGCGCCGCCGCGAAGGGTTCTTCCTCGGGGCGATGGTCTGGAACTATGGGCTGACAGCCTTTGGCTTGTTGCCCATGTTGCTGGTCTTGCGTGCTTACGCCTGGATCGGTTTCGCGGCGGCGGTCTGGCTGGCCGTGGCGGTGATCCTCATCGTGCCTTGGCTGATCCATGGCGTGGCGTGGCGCCTTTGGCTGGCGACCTACTATGGCTTCCTGCCGGAGCAGCTGCCTTCTTTGGGTCGGCCCCTTGACGACTGAGCTTAGTTCCGACGGGAGGCCATGCGACGGATCAGCTCGATGAGGAAGCGGGTATCGCCACGGGTCCCTTGGAGTAAGCCGATGGCCTCCGTGGTCAGCGCCTGCACGCGTGCCTGTGCGGCCGGCAGCCCGAAGAGCCCGGCATAAGTCAGTTTGTTGTTCAGGGCATCGGCCCCGACCGGTTTCCCCATCTGGACAGAGTCGGAGGTCAGGTCGAGCAAGTCGTCCACTAACTGGAAGGCGATGCCGGCGGCTCGTCCGGCTCGGCGGAAAGCCTCGACCTCGTCCGTAGGGGCGTCGCCCACGAGCGCGCCCATGGCCAAGGAGGCGCTTAGCATGGCGGCGGTCTTGCCCAGCAGGATGAACTCGAGGCGGTCAGGGTCGGCCCCGGCGGCGAGCCCGCCCATGTCCTCGGTCTGGCCGCCGACAAGCAGGCTGGCCCCGGCGGTAGTGGAGAGCTCGAGGACCAGGTCCTTGAGCAGGGCCGGGCGGTGCCCGTAGCCACGGGCGAGAATCTCGAACGCCAGGGGGAGCAGGGCATCGCCGGCCAGCAGGGCGGTGGCCTCGTCGAACGCTCGATGGCAGGAAGGCCGGCCCCGGCGTAGGTCCGCATCATCCATGCACGGCAGGTCGTCGTGGATCAGCGAATAGGTATGGATGCACTCGAGCGCGACGGCGGCGGGCGAGGCGTCGGCCGGAGGGGCGAAAGCCGCGGCCGAGGCGAGGCAGAGGACCGGGCGCAGTCGCTTGCCGCCGGCTTCGAGCGAGTAGCGCATCGCCCCATGTAGACGGGCGGGGCGAGTCGTGGCGGCCGGCGTGAGCCGACGCAACGAGGCTTCCGCCTCTTGGATGAAAGCCTCGTGCCGTGACTCAAACAGCGAGGCGTCCATCGGTTATTCGATGTCGGTGCCGAGCTTGAAGAACGTCGCCGTGCGGCCGACGTGGCCGATGACCTCGCTCTCGGTCAGCTTGGCCAGCTCCTGGGTCTGCTTATCCATCTCCTCACGTTCCGCGGTGAAGCGGACCTTCACCAAGTCGGAGTTGCGAAAGGCCTCCTCCAATAACTTGGCGATGCCCGCGTTCACGCCGGCCTTGCCCACGAAGACCTTGGGGTCGAGGGTCTGGGCGAGGCTGCGGAGCTTGCCGCGTTCTGCGCCGGTCAGGCTGGGTTTATCCTCGGGACCTTGTTCCATGGGCCTATTTGCGTTTTGCGGGGCAGGGGAGTCAACGGACTAATCGCATCGCCGCCCGGGCATTTGACGCCCCCGGGTGGTCTGGGTATCATACGCTCGTGCCCGACTTGCTTGCGACGACTCAGTCTGTACCCGAAATCCAGACGCGGGCAGCGCCCGCGTCGGCTCGCCCGGTCGTGGTGCATGTCACGGTCCAGCCTGGTGGTATGCCGTTCGGTCTGGCCCGCATTTGGGAATGTACTTTCCTGCTCGATCAACACTCTGCTCACGCCAGCCGGATGGTGGGACATGAAGGCATCACCCTTTACCCGGAATGGACTTACTTCGCTCCTCACCGCCGGCAGGTCTTCACCTTGACCTTCGAGCCACTCCCTCCCGCGGTCCGGGTGTTCGACTTGGCGGAAGTCATTCCGGAGCCGCGGGGGTTTAGGTGCCAAGGGATCACGCGGCAGGACCCCGATACCTATTGGCTCGATTTTATCCAATTTGAGGGGTGAAAGAGCTCGGCTTGGGCCTGTGAATAACTTCGTCGGGGAGGGGTTTCCGGCTTGCCTGCCTCTCTGCGGGCTGTCATTTCCAAGGCTTACTTCGTTAGGGAGAGGGGCGGAGCCCTTCTCACGCTGGTCGGTAGGCGAAAGCCTATTCCAGACGGAGAGCCCGGCCGTTCGGCGGGGCCTCGGGGATTTCCCCCAAGTCGACCAAACTCAACCCAAAACTAACCAACAAAAGTCATGTCGATCGACAAGTCGGATATCATCAAGAAGCACCAGCAGGATGCCAAGGACACCGGTTCCCCTGAAGTCCAAGTCGCCCTGATCTCAGCCCGCGTCAATCACCTCACCGAGCACCTGCGCGCCCACCGCAAGGACTTCCACTCGCGCCGCGGTCTCATCATGCTGACCAACCGTCGCCGCAAGCTCCTCGCGTACCTCAAGTCGACCGATCTGGACCGTTACAACGCGCTGATCGCGAAGCTCAACTTGCGCAAGTGACCGCCGCCTCCGGGCGTCTCGGTCTCCCAGACGTCCCAGCCTAGCGCTGGGACGTCCCCTTTTCCCACCCAAACCAAAAAACCCGCCGGGCACACCGCCTGGCACAACACGCAAAACGTAACAAAAACATGAAACAGAAACACTCGGTGACCATCGAAGAACTCGGTATCACCATCAGCACCGGTTCCATCGCCCGCTTGGCGAATGGCGCTGTCACCATCAGCAAGGGCGAGACCACGCTCTTCGTGTCGGCCACCGCCGCCGAGGAGCTCCGCTCTCCCGATCAGGACTTCTTCCCCCTGACCGTCGACTACCGCGAGAAGTTCGCCGCCGCCGGCCGCTTCCCGGGCAGCTACTTCCGCCGCGAAGGCAAGCCCTCCGACAAGGAGATCCTGACCTCCCGCCTCTGCGACCGCCCGCTGCGCCCGCTCTTCCCCGAAGGCTTCCTCAATGAAGTCCAGGTGATCGGCCTGCTGCTCTCGGCCGACCAGATCAACGACTCCGACGTCCTGATGGTGAACGGCGCTTCCGCCGCGCTTCTCTGCTCCGACATCCCTTGGAACGGTCCGATTGCGGGCATCCGCCTCGGTCGCGTCGCCGGGCAGTTCGTCGTCAACCCGACCCACGAACAGCAGTACGAGTCCGACCTGGACCTCATCTACGTCGGCAATGAGAGCGACATGATGATGATCGAAGGTTCGGCCGACCAGCTGCCCGAAGTCGACTTCATCGCCGCCCTCGAGTACGCCCAGAAGGCGATCCAGCCGATCATCGCCGCCCAGCGCAAGCTCGCCGCGATGTACTCCAAGACCAAGCGCGTCTTCCCGCTCGTCGTCTGCGAACCGAAGGCCCTCGCCATCTGCGAGCGCGTCGCCGGTGAAGGCGACCAACTGAAGAAGGCGATCTTCCTCGCCTCCAAGAAGGAGCGCGGCGACGCCGTCAAGGTCGTGGTCGAGAAGGCCAAGGCCGCCTGCAAGGCGGAGCTCGGCGACGTTTTCGACGCCCGCCAGATCAAGATGGCCTTCGAGAAGCTCCAGGAGAAGGTCTACCGCAACGCCATCATCCAGAGCGGCGAGCGGGCCGACGGCCGTAAGCCGTTGGATCTCCGGGCGATCTCCTGCGAAGTCGACGTGCTCCCGCGCGTCCACGGTTCCTCGCTCTTCCAGCGCGGCGAAACCCAGGGTCTCGTCCTCGCGACCCTCGGCACATCCAAGGATGCCCAGGAAGTCGACGCCATCACCGGCGGCCCGAGCAAGCGCTCGTTCCTGCTGCACTACAACTTCCCGCCTTTCTCGGTGGGTGAGACCGGCCGTTTCGGCATGACCTCCCGCCGCGAAACCGGCCACGGTAACCTGGCCGAGCGCTCGTTGCTCTCCGTGCTGCCTTCCGAGCAGGACTTCCCGTACTCCATCCGTCTTGTCTCCGAGATCATGGAGTCCAACGGCTCCACCTCGATGGCTTCCGTCTGTGGTGGTACCCTCGCGCTCCTCGACGCCGGCGTGCCCATCAAGGCTCCGGTGGCCGGCATCTCCTGCGGTCTCGTGACCGAAGACGCTTCCGGTAAGATTTTGAAGCACCGTGTGCTGACCGACATCATCGGTGCCGAAGACCACTACGGCGACATGGACTTCAAGATCTGCGGTACGCGCGAAGGCATCACCGCCTTCCAGCTCGACCTGAAGATCCACGGACTGCCAATCGGCATCGCCAAGGAAGCCATCGCTCAGAACAAGGTCTCCCGTGACGCCATCCTCGATATCATGGCCAAGACCATGCCGACGACCCGTCCGGAACTGAAGCCCTGTGCCCCCCGCACCCACCGCATCAAGATCCCGTCCGATAAAATCGGCGCGCTCATCGGCCCGGGCGGCAAGAACATCAAGCGCATCACCGAGTACACCGGTTGCCAGCTCGACATCGACCAAGACGATTCCGGCTGGGTCACGATCTTCGCGACCGACGGGGAGTCCCTCGCCCGCGCGGTCAACGAGGTCAACCTCCTCTCGGCCCAGATCGAGATCAACAAGACCTACAAGGGCGTCGTCCGCTCCGTGAAGGAATTCGGCGCCTTCGTCGAATGCCTCCCCGGTCAGGAAGGCCTCGTGCACGTCTCCGAACTCGCCGACCACCGCGTTGAGCGCGTCGAGGACATCTGCAAACTCGGTGACGAGATCATCGTCAAGTGCGTCGGCATCGACGATAAGGGTCGCGTGCGCCTCTCGCGCCGCGCCGCCATCGCCGAGAAGGAAGGTCGCGACTACGCCCCGGCCCCGAAGCCGATGGACCGCCCCCGGGGCGACCGTCCGGACCGGGGCGAGCGCCGTCCCTTCCGCGAACGCGGCGGTGACAGCGAAGGCGGCCAGGGCTAACCCCGGCTGATTTCTTCAACAAGGTCCCGGCTCCCCCCGGGGCCTTTTTTGTGCCCGGGCGCCCGGCCTACTTCGCGGACTGCCTAGTCCCCGTCACGCTTTCGAACCAGGCTTGGGCAAAGCTCGTCGCCTCGCCGTCGCGCAGCGGCCAGCGGTCGTTGTGCGGGTGTTGGACGACCTCGTTCGGGAACTTCCCATAGAGAGCGACCATGTCGACCTGAAGGAATCGCGTGCTCGGTCTGGTGAGCGGCTCGACGAAGCGGCGGGTCTCCTCGTTCGTGAAACCTTGGCTGAGGAGCAACGGGCGGCCCGCCAGCCGACGGAGCCGGACGGTGGCTTCCTCCCGGTAGCGCGCGAGCGGGGCGCCCCAGGGCGCGCTCCAGACCTGCACGCCGTCGAAGTGGTCATGGGCCCAGAAGCCACACCAGAGACTGGCGATCTCGTCGTCGTGCAGGCCCAGGAAGGAGACCCCGATGGCGCCGCGCGAGAACCCGCAGAGCACGACCTTGCGGCGGTCGCCGCCGAATTCCGTGCAGATGCAGGGGAGGTTCGTCTTGGCGTAGCCGACGGTGGCTTCGATATCGCCCCACCAGGTGACCTCATTCTTGCGGCGGTCCAGCGCGACATAGGGCAGGACGACCCAGATCGCCCGGCCTCGCGCTACGCCGTAGCCGAGCGCCGCGCCTTCGACCTCGCCAGTGGAACCAGTGCCAGGGAAGTAGTTACCAGTGTATTCGGCGATGACCGGCCAAGTCTTGCCGCGGGCCTTCCAGTCGGGGGTCCAGTCGTCAGGCAAAGCGACTAAATGATGCACCCGGGTGCCTGTGTATTCCTTGGGCGTGACGGCGACGCGGCGTCCGGCGGCGGGCGGGCCATCCACGAGTGGCGGCAACGGCAGGTCGGCGGCGATGAGCGCCGTGGTCCAGCCGAGGATGATCCAGGCGGCTTGCATGCTTGGCTTCAGGGGCCGGTATCTTCGACGACCTGCGTGCGCGTCCAAAGGTCGTGCCAAGCCCGGCGGTCCTTACGGAAGAGCGGCACGTGTGCATTGATAATACCCAGCAGGCTGAACAGCGGGTTGGGCAGGCACAGAAAAGCGGCTTTCCAAGCTGAGCGGAGCATGGTCGGCACAAAGCCCGGGCCGTCGCCGGTGCCGATGTCGATGGTGCGGAGTCCGAAGATGCGCTTGCCGAGGGTACGGCCGCTGCCGAGCCATTCCTGCATGGTGAGCGCGCCCCCCACCGCGCAGAGGGCGGTGGTGCCGAGGAAGCCGGACCAGGTGGCAAAGGCCAAAAGAGTCGCCTCGGGCGGGTGCAACGTCAGGTCCCAGAGGGCCGCTGTGGAGCCCGTGTGCTGGGACTGGAGGGAAAGTTTTTGCAGTTGATCGTAGAAGGCGCCGACGGCGTCGCGGGCCGCGAGTTCCTTCGGGCCCGCGAGGCGTTGAGCCAACCACCAACTCAAGGCCAGGAGCGGGACGACGTCGGCGAGCGCGGCGAAGGAGCGCCACCACAGGCCAGCGGGGACGGCGGGCAGGGGTGGTGGGAGCTCCTTAGCCACGCTGGCGCACGCAGGCGTCGAGGGTGTTCTTCATGAGCATCGCCACCGTCATCGGGCCCACGCCACCGGGGACGGGCGTGATGGCTTCACAGAGGGGAGCGACGGCGTCAAAGTCCACGTCGCCGACGATGCGGTAGCCGGTCTTCTTGGTGGCGTCGGGTACGCGATTGATGCCGACGTCGATGACGACCGCGCCGGGCTTGATCATGTCCACGGTGATGAAGCGGGGCTTACCGATTGCGGCGATCACGAGGTCGGCCTGGCGGACGATGCTGGCGAGGTCCCGCGTGCGGGAATGCGCGATGGTCACCGTGCAGTCGCAGCCCTTGGCGAGCAGGAGCGCGGCGGCGGGCTTGCCGACGATGAGGGACCGGCCGACGACCACGGCGTGTTTGCCGGCGGTTTCGACGCCCGAACGGCGGAGGAGCTCGATGACGCCAGCGGGGGTGCAGGCCGCAAAGGCTCCGGGGAGTTCTTGGACGAGGCGGCCGATGCTCTGGGTGCCAAAGCCATCGACGTCTTTCTCGGGGGAGACGCGGTTGAAGACCTCGGTCTCGGGGAGGTGCTTGGGCAGCGGGGCTTGGATCAAGATGCCGTGGACCGAGGCATCGGCATTGAGGGCGTCGAGGTGGTGGAAGAGCTCCTCCTTGGTCACCGTCTCGGGGAAGAGTTGGAGGCTGGCCTGCATGCCGACCTCGGCTGCGGTCTTCTGCTTCTTGGTGACGTAGGAGACCGAGGCCGGGTCGTCGCCGACGCGGACGAAGGCCACGTGGGGGATGACCGGAGAGAGTAGGGCGACGCGGGCCTTGACTTCGGCGAGGACCTGCTGGGCGATGGCGTTGCCGTCGATGAGGCGCATGCCTTTAACTAGGACTAACCGGCCCGGGAGGGCGAGCAAAGTCGGTACGTAGGGCGGTGCGTGATTGTCTCGCCCTGCGCCCCCAAACCCCCCAAGGGTAGGGCGTGCCCGACCAAGGACCCATGCGCATCCACAAGTTCCTCGCCCAGGCGGGGGTCTGTTCCCGCCGGGATGCGGAGCGCTTGGTCGCGGAGGGCGCCGTCATGATCAATGGGAAGGTCGCCGTGACCGGCCAACCGGTCGACCCCGCCGTCGATGTGGTCCTTTGCCGTAGGCAGCACATCAAGCCGCTGAACCGGACCGTCGTGCTGATGATGAATAAGCCGAAGGGCTTTCTTTGCACGAACGACGACACGCATGGGGGCCAGACGGTCTTCGACATGGTGCCCCCGGAGTATCGTCCGCTCCGCCTCTTCTGCGTTGGCCGCTTGGATAAGGATTCCGAAGGCCTCCTGATTTTAACGAACGATGGGGCGCTGGCCAACAAGGTGATGCACCCGTCTGGCGGCATCATTAAGCGTTACGAAATCATCCTCAACCGTGATTACGACCCGACCTTGACGCCCCGCTTGCTGAAGGGCGCCATGGAGGATGGGGAGATGCTGCGTTTCAAGAAGGTGATTCGCCATCCCGACAACCCGGCGCACTTGGAGATTCACCTCGACCAAGGTCGCAAGCGCGAGATTCGCCGCCTTCTCGAGATCTTCGGTTTTCACGTGAAGGTACTCCGTCGCTTCCAGATCGGTGGGCTGGTACTGAGGAAAATGCCTCTCGGCGACTGCCGGCCCTTGAGTCGCAAGGAAATCGACGAGATTTTTGAGGTTTGAGTCGGCCGCCGGCACGCATCCCGCTTGCCAGCCTTGGGATTTGGGTTCGAATAGTTCCCCCTCCCCATGATCCGATTCTGTCTCCTCGCCCTTTTGGCCTTCACGGCATCGGTCGCCACGGCCGCCCCTAATTCCCAGATGAAACTTGTCTGGTCGGACGAGTTCAATGCCCCGGACATCGACGCCACCAAGTGGAACGTCCATAACTCCGTCACGATCAAGGACGGCAAGGTCAGTCTCAATCTGGTGCCTGGCAAGGAGCCCGGACTTTGGGTGAGCAGCACCATGAATTGCGCCCGCAAGTTCAGTCAGGTCAACGGGTACTTCGAGGCTTCGGTGCGGATGCTGCAGACCCGCGGTCGCTCGGGTCGTTTTGAGGTGCGCAACGCCAGTCTCGACGAGCCGCCTTCGGCCCGCCTCTTCTTCGAAGGCTGGGGTGACGACCGTGTCGCCCCGGGGGCGCAGGTGGCCGACAACAGCGGCTTGCGCATGCTCAGGCCGGTCAAGCACGGCATCGATTTCGACGGCGGCGTGTCCTACAAGAAGTTCCATACCTACGCGGTGCACTGGACGCCCAAGTTTTTCGAGTGGTACGTCGATGGAAAGAAGGTCCACCGACTCGAGCAGAAGACCACCCCGAGCACCCCGATGTTCTTGGAGTTCTGCCACCACACCGCCGAGGGCGGCAAGGTGAAGGAATTCATGGACCCGACGAATGGTCCGGAGCCTTTGCAGATCGACTGGGTTAAGGTCTGGAAGTGACCCCTTTCCTTGCCATGCGCCGCCTCATTTATTGTATCCTGCCGTTGGTCGCTGTCGCGGCCGACCCTACGTCCAAGCTAAAGCTGGCCTTCTCGGAGGAATTCGATGGCGCGGCCCTCGACCCGGCCAAGTGGACCTTCGAGGGCGGGACTGCGGCGATCTCGCTCAAGGCCGGCAAGTTGGTCATTGCGCTCACCGAGCGTCCCGATGGCTGGCAGGGCTCCGGGGTGAGTACCCGCGATAAGTTCACCCAGGCCTTCGGTTACTTTGAGGCCTCCATCCGGTTCAACGCCCAGCGCGGGCATCACGGCGGCTTTATGTTGCGCAATAAGGTTACCGCTGAGCCGCCGGCGGCCACGCTCTATTACGAGTGTTTTGGGGAAGATAAACTCGTCCCCTGGGCCAAGGTCGGTGATAGCAAGGGTGTGCGGGAGCTTCGCCCAGTGAAGACGGACCTCGTCCTCAAGCCCGGTCAGGTGTCGAAGGGGTTCAATACCTACGGCTTCCTCTGGACCGAGAAGGCCTACACCTGGTACTTCAACGGCAGGGCCGTTCACAAACTCGACAAGCCCGAGGTGAAGGAAGCGATGCATGTGAATCTCGCCCACTGGGTCTCGGATTTCGAGCGTAAGGACCTCGTCCCGTCGAAGCTGCCGGATGACGTCGAGGTGGACTGGGTGAAGGTCTGGAAATAGCCCGCGGCTCAAAAGAAGGTTGCCAATACCATCGGCTGCCCATCCTGCGGACATCCCTTTTTTCGCCGTGGCCTTCGATAAGAACAACCCTTTCCCTGCCTCGCTGGTCGATCGTCGTCGGCTCAGTTCGCTCGCCAGCCAGAAGGATACCCAGCATTTCTCGGTCTCCCTTCAGGGGAGCGGTTTGACCTATAAGTGTGGGGATTCTCTTGGGGTCTTCCCGACCAATAACCCCACGGCCGTCGCGGCCTTGCTGCGAGCCGCGGGTTTCGCGGGCGATGAAGCCGTCACCATCCCCAAGGCCCCGTCGGCGATTCCCCTGCGGGAGGCGCTTTCCCGGCGCGTGGCGCTGAACGGGCCGACCTATAAGTTCGTCCAACTCCTTCATGAACGGGCGACCGATCCTGCCCAGAAAGAGGCCCTGGCCGCCCGTCTAGCCGAGGTCGATCCAGAGAAGAAGAAGGCCTGGCTAGAGCAACGTGAATTCATCGACCTGTTCGAGGAGTTTCCGTCGGCCCGCCCGTCCGCCCAGGAATGGGTTGAGCTCCAGCGGAAGCTGATGCCGCGCCTGTATTCCATCTCCTCGGCCCCGTCGAAGTACCCGGATGAGATTCACTTGACCGTCGCGGTCGTGCGTTACGAGACCAACGGTCGCGCCCGCGAGGGCGTCTGCTCCAGTTTCCTCGCCGACCGCGCTCGTCTGAACGAGCCCGACCTGCCGATCTTCGTCGCCGAATCCCACTTCGGCCTGCCGGCCGACGACAACGCCCCGGTCATCATGGTCGGCCCAGGTACCGGCGTCGCGCCGTTCCGCAGTTTCGTCATGGATCGCGCCGCCCGCGGCGCGAAGGGACCCAATTGGCTGTTCTTCGGTGACCAGCGCAAGGATCATGACTTCCTCTACGCCGACGAGTGGGCGGCCTACCTGAAGGCGGGTACGCTGACCCGCCTCGACACGGCCTTCTCCCGCGACCAGGCGACCAAGGTCTACGTGCAAGACCGCATGCGTGAGAACGCCGCAGAGCTTTGGCGGTGGATCCAGCGGGGTGCTTATTTCTACGTTTGCGGGGATGCCAAGCGCATGGCCAAGGACGTCGATGCCGCGCTCCACGCGATGGTGGTCGAGCAGGGAGGCCTGACGCCTGAGGCCGCTATCGAGTGGGTGAAGCAGTTCAAGAAGGACGGCCGATACCAGCGCGACGTCTACTGAGCGGGGCGGGGTCGGGCGGCCATTT
Source organism: Verrucomicrobiota bacterium (assembly GCA_014193315.1). Classification (GTDB taxonomy): domain Bacteria; phylum Verrucomicrobiota; class Verrucomicrobiia; order Opitutales; family UBA953; genus UBA953. The sequence continues at coordinate 118,025 of BJHS01000006.1, read as the reverse complement.
TCGCCACTTGCCAGAGGGGGCGTTTCCACCCACAAATCTCCCCCGATGCACCTCACGCACAGCCCTCGCGTCGCCCTCGTCACCGGAGCCGGTCGCGGTATCGGCAAGGCCATCGCGGAACGACTTGCCGCCCACGGCCATACGGTCCTCTGCGTGTCCAAGTCCGACACCTGCGTGGCGGTCGCGAACGACATCGTCGCCAAGGGGCAAAAGGCCAAGGCCTACCCGGTCGACGTTTCCGACGCGGCGGCGGTCGCCAAGGCCTGCGAGCAGATCATCGCCGAGTTCGGCGCCGTCGAGATTCTCGTCAATAATGCCGGTATCACGCGCGACAAACTCGTGATGGCGATGTCCGACCAGGACTGGAACGACGTCATCGCCACCAACCTTTCCTCTGCATTCTACTGGACCAAGGGCTTGGTGCGGCCGATGACCAAGAAGCGCTGGGGGCGTATCATCAGCATCTCCTCGGTCACCGGGGTGCAGGGCAACGCTGGGCAGGCCAATTATGCCGCCGCCAAGGCCGGTCTCCATGGCCTGACCATGACCCTGGCCCGCGAGTTAGCCGGCCGGAGCATCACCGCCAACGCCGTGGCGCCTGGCTTCATCACGACCGACATGACCGGGGAACTTTCCGAGGAGATAAAACAGAAGATCCTGGGGGTCATCCCCCTGGGCCGTTTCGGCTCGGTCAACGACATTGCCGCCATGGTCGACTTCCTGGCCTCAGAAGAGGGTGGCTATATCACCGGGCAGGTCTTTTCGGTTGACGGTGGCATGGCTATCTGACACCCAGAAACCAACAAAAACCCTTTCTTATGCCCGAAAATATCGAACAGCGCGTCAAGGACATCATCGTCAAGCAACTCGGGGTCAACCTCGAGCAGCTCACCCCTGCGGCCGGCTTCCAGACCGACCTCAAGGCCGACTCCCTTGACCTGGTGGAAATGATCATGGCTTTCGAGGATGAGTTCGGCATCGCCTCGATCCCGGAAGACAAGGCTGCCTCGATGAAGACCGTCGGCGATGCCGTCGAGTACATCAAGGCCAACGCCACCAAGTAACTCTGTCCGGGTCCACCTTCGACCCGCCTCGTGAGCTCCGCCCACAATCCCCGTCGCGTCGTCGTCACCGGCATCGGTTGCCTTTCGGCGCTCGGTCCGGATACCGCCGTGTTCTGGGATGCCCTGATCAAAGGGCGCTCCGGTATCTCGCACGTCACCCGTTTTGACCCGACGGATTTCCCGTCCAAGGTCGGTGCCGAGATCCGCGATTTCGACCCGGGTAAGTACATGGATCTCAAGGAGGCCAAGCGTAACGATCGTTACACCCAGTATGCGGTCGCCGCTTCGCACATGGCGGTCGCTGACGCCGCCTTGGATGTCACCAAAGTGGACTCCGATCGCTTCGGTGTGATCATTGGCTCCGGAATCGGGGGTATGGAGACCATCGAAAATCAAGCGCGCGTCCTTATCGAGCGTGGACCGTCGCGCGTTTCGCCGTTCACGATTCCTTCGCTCATCGCCAATATCGCCGCGGGGGTGGTCGCCATCGAGTTTCAAGCCAAGTCCGTCAACTTCGGTGTCGTCTCCGCCTGCGCTTCCGGCTCCCACGCGCTCGGGGAGGCCCTCCGCCATATCCGCGACGGCCACGCCGATATCATGCTTTCCGGTGGTTCCGAGGCCGCCATCACGCGGCTCGGCTATGCCGGCTTCTGTAACATGAAGGCGATGTCGACGGACTTCAATGACACGCCCGAGAAGGCTTCCCGTCCGTTCGATAAGTTGCGCGACGGCTTCGTCATGGGCGAAGGCGCCGGCGTCCTGGTCATCGAGACCTTGGAGCATGCGCAAGCCCGTGGCGCTCGTATCTATTGCGAACTCGTTGGCTATGGCGCGACCTGCGACGCCTACCACATCACCGGGCAGGATCAGGAGGGCAAGGGCCTCGCCCTTTGCCTCAACCGCGCCCTCGCTGAGGCGGGCGTCGCGAAGTCCGAGGTCGATTACATCAACGCCCACGGTACCTCGACCCCGATCAACGACCGTTGCGAGACCCTCGCGATCAAGCGCACTTTTGGCGAAGCGGCTCGCCAGATCTCGATCTCCTCGACGAAGTCGATGACCGGTCACCTGCTGGGCGCCGCCGGCGGCGTGGAGGCGGCGGTCTGCTGCCTGGCCATCCACCACGGCGTCATCCCTCCGACTATCAATTACGAGAACCCGGATCCGGATTGCGACCTCGACTACACCCCGAATGTGGCGAAGAAGCGCGACGTCAAGGTGGCCATTTCGAACAACCTCGGTTTTGGCGGTCATAACGCCTCCTTGGTTTTTAAGCGTCTTTGAGTCCCCCGGCGCCTGACTTGGAACTCGCACCGGTTTCAGGGGTTAACTAGTTACCCTGACCATGCGTAAGTTCTTCCTGCTCTTACTTCCCGTCTGGCCTGGTATTGTCTGGGGGCAGGATGCCGCCGCTCCGCCCGCCGCCCCTTCTCAGGTGAAGATCAGGGCGACTGTGGCCGCCCCGGCTGGGCCCGACGGCAAGCCCGGCGACATACTCAGCATCCCTCAGATCCTTGTCACCTCAGGCGCCGAAGGGAAGGTCTCCATGACCGGCCCCGCCAAGCCCCCGCTGCCGGGTCAGCCACCGTCACCTCCGCAGCAGTTGGAACTTACCGTCACGCCCACGGTCCTGCCGACGGGCGAGGTCAGCGTTAGCCTCCACGCGTCCCTGCCCACTTCTGCCCAGGATAAGGCGGCCTTTGCCCAGGCCCAGCTCCAGGCCGTTAGCGACAAGGAGCGCGAGCGACGCAGTCGGTCTGGCCGGGAGCGCACCGCAGGTGGCAATGGCGTTCCGGTCTTCCATTCGGTGCTTCCGTCCGAAGGCCTGTTTTCATTGGCCGATGCCGCCGGGGCGCGCCGCTGGGTGAAAGTCGGCCAGAATTTCGCCGGCTGGGCCGTCGAATCGTATGACGAGAAGCATCATGTCCTCACAATCGCGAAGGAGAAAGCCTTGCGGGAATTGACCCTTTATAAATCCGTGGTCGAGGCGGGGGCGAACGATGTCGTCAGCACCGTGACCGTGCAACCTGGCCAGAATTTCGTCATCGGTAGCGCCAACGGCACCACCATCACCCTCTCGGTCGAGGTGCTCAAGGGTGCGCCGCTCCCGACCAAGTAACCCGACCTGATGTTTCTTCGCCCCATGATAGTTCGTTGTCTCCTTGCGCTGCTGACTGTTGCCGTCGCCGCCCAGGAGGCTCCGGTGCCGACCCACCTGAAGGTGAAGGCGTCGTTCACGCGCCTCGACAAGGACGGTAAGTCGGAAGTCTATGCTGAGCCCACGGTCATCACAATCGATGGCAAGCAGACGACCATCACCGTCGGTTCGGCCGAAGAAGGTGTGGTCTTCACGTTCACCCCTAGGCTCAATAAGAATGGCACGCTGACGCTGGAGACCATCTCGGAATACCGAAAGCCTCCGACTGCGGAGGCGTCGGCATTCTCGGCGACGCCCACCGCCCCGTCGCCTCGCGCCAAGAGCAAAATGCCTTTCTTCCACAGCGTGCTGACCAAGGACCAACTCTTCTCGATCGAGGACGCCGCAGGCAAGCGCCAGTGGGTGCCGCTCGGACGCCGGATCGACGGCTGGACGTTGAAGTCTTACGACGATAAGCGCGAAGCGCTTACTCTCTCCCGTCTCGGTCAGTCCGTTGAACTGGTGCTGCACAAGGCGGTCATCGTCGACGTGCCCACTCCGCCGGTTGTCGTCACCCTCACCGAGAATGTCACCACCAAGCCCGGTGTCAGTGAAACCTTTGGGCTTAACGCCGCCCGGGGTCTGATCTCGCTCGAGGCGGAGATTCTGGACGTGTCGAAGTGACGGTCAGGCCACGTCCAAGTGGCCGACCTTGACGAGGATGGTCGCGCCTTCCGGCCCCGTGAAGGGACGGTGGTTGCTCAGGTGCGGGCTACGGATCCATGTGCCGACGGGGTAGCTCCCATGTTCATCGCGGAAGACGCCATCAAGGACCAAGATCTCCTCTCCGCCGACATGGGTGTGCGGGTTGAAGCGCGTCTCCGGGGCCCAGTGGACGAGCGCGGTGTGCCCGGTCAGTCCTTCATGAAGCGAAGCGACCTTGAGTCCCGGGACCATCCCTTGTCGCCACTTCAGGGTCGCGCCGCGGAGCGCAAAGGAATCGGTCGCGGGTTCAGCCGGGTTTCGTTCGTTAAGGTAGAGCACGCAGCCAGCCTCGGTCCGCAGGGTCGCCGGCCTACCCGACGCCAGCCGCGCGTAGGACGACGGGCCGAGCTCCTCGCCGTTCACGCGCACGTGACCGCGGACGACGAGTAACTCCAGTAGACGGGTGCCCGCGTGAGCCCACGTCGCGCCCGCAGGCCGAGCACAGAGGTTGATGCGGCCGTGCTCGGCCGCGTCACGGCTTTCCAGAATTTTCTCGCCCCGACCGCCGGCGAGGAGCGCGGTCGCTTCGATGACGATGCGTTGTGAGTGGTCGGCGTGCAGGCTCATGAGAAACGTCGGGGTCAGTTCAAGGGTGGATACCCAGCACCCCTCGCCAGGTCTCGGTCTCGCCCTTGATCCCATGCGTCGTGAGCCCGTCGGCAATCGTGGAGGCCGTTGGTTCGACCACGGCATGTTTGGGGTCTTCTGGCAGGTCCGGACGGACTTTCCGCACGATTGCCCACGCGGCCCATGCCCGCCAGCGTTTGAGTTCTGCCCGTTCGCCCCGGACCCGATCCGCGATGTGCTGGTAATGAACCCGCGCGTTACCGGTGAAGCCGTCGGCGGGCTGGGTGACCATCCAACCGATGGCGGCGTATGGGAGCGGGTAGGCGACCACGGACTCATGGTCTGGGGCCACGTCGCAATACAGCGCCCGATCCACGGCGAGCAACGCACGGGCCGGCAAGCCGTCGAGCCAGAGCTGCTGCCCGTATTCGAGACAGGTGAGGTAGAGCTCTGGCCCCTGGGCGTCGCGCCAAGCTGCGAGATTGCGCCAAGACAGCGTCCGGCCGCAGGAAGGCAGGTAAGGGCAGGGGACGGGGGCCAAGGGCGGCTTAGGGCTTGGCGTACGGGTTGGTCTGCTTCTCCACGCCCACGCTCGTCTGGCCGCCATGCCCTGGGAGCAGCACGACCTCGTCTGGGAGGGTGTAGATACGGGTACGGATCGAGGTCAGGAGCTGGTTCCAGTCCCCGTTGGGGAGGTCGGTCCGGCCGACGGAACTCTTGAAGATAGCGTCTCCGGTGAAGGCGATCTTCTGGCCGGCGGCGTAGAAGAGGATGCTGCCCGGGCAGTGGCCCGGCACGTGGCGAATCTCGAATCGGTAGCCGCAAGCCTCGACGACATCGCCGTCGTCCACCCAGCGATCGACTTTCACGGAATGGAAGTCGGCGTCGGCGAGCGAGGGGATCATCGACTGGTAGCGGTGGCGGCAGGCTTGGATGTTCTCGATGAGCTGCTGGTCGGCCGCGTGCGCGATGACCTGGGCGCCAGCGGCGGCGAAGTGATGGCCATCGCACATGTGATCCCAATGCCCATGCGTGATGAGCAGGTGGGTCAGGTTGAGGCCCTGGCGCTTGATCTCCGCCAGCAGCAGCGGGCCGGCGTCCTTGGGGGCGTCGATGACGCAGCAATCTTTGCCGTTCTCGGCGACGACGAGGTAGGCATTGGTCTCGAAGGGTCCGAGCGGGGAGGCGGTAATCTTCATAGCTCAGGAGGCGAAGGCTTGGCGCAGGGCCGCCTCGAGGTTCCGGGGCGGGCGGACGGCCTTGAATTCCCGGTTCACGAAGGCGTGGCGGGTGAAGCCTTCGACGAGCAGTTCGCCGTCGCACTCAACCTTGTAAGTGAGCTTCAGTCGCGCCAAAGGCTTTTCGGCCAAGGTCACCGTGATGCGCAACCGATCGTCGAAGCGGGAAGGGCGGTGGTACGTCAGGCCGGTCTCGAGTACCGGCAGGAGGAAGCCCGCTTGCTCGAGCTGGCGGTAGGGCGTGCCGAGCTGATCGAGCAAGGCCACGCGGGCCATCTCAAACCACGGCAGGTAGTTGCCATGGTAAGTCACGCCCATGGCGTCGGTCTCGGCGAAGCGGACGCGGGTCTCGACGGTGGCCTGCAGCATACCTAGGTTCTGGCGGTTAAACCCGATTTTCCAACGTCAAACGGCGCCCCGGAGGCTTGTCCTTGCGCCCCGTGGCTTCCTCCGCTGGACTTCCCCCATGGGACAGCGCGAGCGGTTTATCCTTTTTCTGGTCGGGGCCGCCCTGGGGGTGGCTTTGCTCATGGCCTTTAACGCCCGGAGCAACCCGCAACGCGACGAACGCAAGCGCGTGGCCAACGCCCTCACCTTGCCCGGGATGTACTACGACCATGCGGTGCAGGGTAAGTCCCTCTTCGGTCACTTCATTCTCGGGGAGCGCCGGACCAGGCTGCCTTCGGGCGGGACTCGACGCGAACTCGTCACGGGCGGGCGGAATCGTTTCGATGTCGAAGGCCGCGTCCTGCCGCAGTACGCCCTCTTGGTCGTCGAACAGTACGCCGCGGGGGTCGAGCCGTCCGAGACCGCCCCGGTCGCGGCGGTGGATTTCTTTTACGCCGACCGCGGCGAGGTCCGGCTCAAGCCGGGGCGGACGCTGCCCGCCGGTGCCATGCCGCTCACCGTCAAAACGGTGGCAGACAATGGAACGCTGAGGCTGACCCTCGATCCTCAGGGATTGAAGGGGGCGGCCGCGTTCGGTCTGGTCGACCTGCTCGCCGGGCTGACTCAGGCCACGGACACGGTCGAGTCGGCTTCGCTGACCCACGTCGACTGGCGTCATGAGGTCGAGCAGATCAAGGCCAACTCCTCCCGATGACAACCCAGCTCCAACGCGAAGGCGGCCAGACCGTGGGCTGGAGCCTGACGGTCAACGTCTTGCTGGCGGTCGCCAAACTCTCCGTCGGGCTGTTCGCTTCGTCGCAAGCCTTGGTCGCCGACGGCATCCATTCCTTGGTCGATATCGCCAGTGACATCGCGGCGATCATCGGGCTCAAGTTCTCGCACCTGCCCAAGGATGCCGACCACCCTTACGGCCATCACCGGGTCTCGACGCTCGCGACGATGTTCATCTCCGGACTCGTCATCGCGTTCTGCGTCGGCCTCGCCTGGGCTTCCGTGCGTTCGCTGATGGCAGGCAGCGAGCTCACCCAGCCGGGCATCGCGGCGGCGTGGGTCGCGGGGTTCGCACTCCTCCTCAAGGAAGGCTTTTACCAATACGCCCGCCGACAGGCGGAGCGACTCGGCTCCCGGTTGCTGCTGGCCAACGCCGCGGACCACCGCGCGGACGCCATCGCGTCACTGTTGGCCTTGGTGGCCGTCGTGGTCGCCCACTACCACCCGGAATGGAAGGCGCTGGACAAGGTCGTCGGTCTGGTGCTCGCCGGTTGGCTCGGCGCCGAAGGCTTGAGGCTATTCAAGGTCGCCTGCGAGGACCTCATCGACACGGCTCCGGCCGAGCACGTGCTCCACGACCTCAGCGAGCACATCCTCGCCGTGCCCGGCGCCAAGGGGTTCCACGCTTTTCGCGCCCGTCGGCTCGGTGACCGGTTCGAGGTCGATTTCCACCTGCAAGTCCCCGAGACCGCGACCGTCGCCGAAGGCCACGCCATCGCGGGACAGGTCAAGGCCGACATCCTGCGTCTGCACCCGGAGGTCATTTCGGTGCTGGTCCATGTGGAGCCCGACGAGCCCCAGCATCGCAAGCAGGACGGTCATCACGGGCGTTCCGGTGCGGACGCCTGAACAGGGCTTGGAATGGGCGGCCTTTGCCCCTAGAAGCCGTAGATGGACCCTTTCCGTACTCCTCGGACCTTGAGCGGCTTGCTGGTTTTCGGCCTCGCTTCGTTCCTGCTGGCCGCCGAGCGACCCAACGTGCTGTTCATCTTCGCCGACGACCAGCGGGCCGACACCATCGCGGCGCTGGGTAACCCGGTCATCAAGACCCCCAACTTGGATCGCCTGGTTGCCCGTGGCGTGGCTTTCGATCGGGCCTACATGCAGGGAGGCAACAACGGCGCCACCTGTGTGCCTTCTCGGGCGATGTTGCTTTCCGCTCGCCCGCTGGCGCGCATCGACGAGAAACTTTCGCGGGATGAGACCTGGCCGCACGCTTTCGGCACGGCGGGCTATGCGACCTTCATGGCGGGCAAGTGGCACAACACCCCGGCCTCCGTCGGGAAATCTTTTCAGCAAGCGCGTTCGCTTTTCGTCGGCGGCATGACCAACCCGCTGAAGGCGAAGATTAACGACCTCCTGCCCACGGGCAAACTCAGTCCCGCGCGCCCTTGCCCGAAGCATCTCTGCGAGGAAGCGACCGACGAGGTGCTCGCGTTCCTCAAGGGCCGCGACTTGACGAAGCCGTTCTTCGCCTACCTCGCGTTTGACGGTCCGCACGACCCGCATGTCGTCCCTGAAGGTTTTCCGGTGAAGTACGACCCCGCGACCATCCCGCTGCCGGTTAATTTCCTGCCCCAACACCCGTTTAATAATGGCGAGATGGTCATCCGGGACGAACAGCTCCTGCCTTGGCCACGCCAACCCGAGGCGATCCGCGTGATGCTTGCCGATTACTACCGCTACATCAGCTTCCTTGACTTGCAGGTGGGCCGGCTGCTGGACGCGCTGGAGGCCACGCCGGCCGGCCGTAATACCTACGTCGTCTTTGCGGCGGACTCGGGGGTCGCCCGCGGTTCGCATGGCTTGATCGGGAAGCAGAACCTGTATGAGCACAGCCTGCGGGTTCCGCTCCTCTTTACCGGGCCGGGGGTGCCCGGTGCCCGCCGCACGCAAGCGCTGTGCTACACCTTCGACGTCATGCCGACCTTGGGCAAACTCTGTGGGGTGTCCGCCCCGACGACGAGTGAGGGGCGGGAATTCACCGCGGTCTTGACGGATCCCACCCAGGCGGCCCGACCGGAATTGGTCTTTGGCTATAAGCGGATCCAGAAGGCGATCTCCGACGGACGCTGGAAACTGATCCGTTACCCGCAGGTGGACCGGACGCAGTTGTTCGATCTCCAGGCCGACCCGTTCGAGACCAAGGATCTCGCCGGCGATCCTGCGCAAGCGGCGCGCCTGCAGGGGTTGCTTGGCCGACTGGAGTCAGGGTTGCAGGCCTGTGGCGATGCCGATCCCCTGACCGTCAAGACTCCCCAGGCGGCGGCATGGACGCCGCCGAAGAAACTGCCGCAGCCGGGCGAAAAGGGCTTTTAAGCCAACTCAGGCCGGCAACAAGTAGGTCTTGCGACCATACTTGGTGGTAAGCCACTGCTTGAGCTCCAGGAAGTCGGCCGGCGGGTCGACCGTGATGGTCAGCGGCTTGCCGGTTTGCGGGTGCGCCAAGGTGAGACGATGGGCATGGAGCATCACGCGCGGCATCGGCCAGCCGGTGAAGGCGGGGATGTCGAACTTGCCGTAGGTGCGGTCACCCAGGATCGGGTGGCCGAGGTAGGCGAGGTGGACGCGAATCTGGTGGGTGCGGCCAGTGTGCGGGAAGGCGCGGACCAGCGCGGCGTGCGGGCCGTACTTCTCCTCGACGCGCCATTCGGTGACGGCATCGCGGCCATCGTCGCGGACGGCCATGCGAACGCGCACGGTGCGGTGGCGGTCGATCTTGGCGTCGGTCAACCCGGAGAGTAGCCGCGGGGCTTTGTCGACCAAGGCGAGGTATTCCTTCTGCGCGGTGCGCGCGGCAAACTGGGCGACGAGCGCGTGGTAGGCCTTGTCGGTCTTGGCGAGGACGATGACGCCGGACGTCTCGCGGTCGAGGCGGTGGACGACGCCTGGGCGCGGCGCGCCGCCGGCGGGGGCAAGCTTGCCCTTGGTGTAATGCAACAGACCATGAACCACGGAGACCTCGTCGGAGCCCTGCACCGGGTGCGTGAGCAAGCCGGCGGGTTTGTTGATCGCGATGAGGTGAGCGTCCTCGAAGAGGACCTCGAGCGCCATCTTGACGGGGCGGGCGGTGGGGTCTTCCGGGGCGGGGAGGGCGACCTGAACGTGGTCGCCCGGATTAAGGACGGTCCGCCGATCGGCGGCGACGCCGTTGACCTTCACGAGGCCGAGGTCCAGGGCCCGCTGCACGCGGGAGCGGCTGACGCCCTCCAGCAAGACCGCGACAACTTTGTCGGCGCGACTTGGTTCGAATTCGGAGGGGATCCGGGTCGAGAGGACTTCATCGGGCTTGTGTTCCTCGAGCGGGGCCTTCGCCGGGCGGGCGGCGTAGGGGACGTGCGGGGCCGGCTTCGCCTTGCGCTTCGTCGCTTTGGCGGTGCGGGCTTGCGGGCGGGAACCAAGACGGGTGGGCTTCACCTTCTTCGGGGCGGCCATCTTAGCGGGCCTTGCCGAGCAGGTAGTCGGGGTTCAGTTTCTGGAGGGCTTTGGGCACGAACAGGCCGTCCTTGCGGATGACCTGGCCATCGAAGCGGATTTCGCCGCCGCCGTATTCGGGGCGCTGAATGCAGACCATGTCCCAGTGGATCGAGGACTTGTTGCCGTTGTCGGTCGTCTCGTAGCACTTGCCCGGCGTGAAGTGGAAGGACCCCGCGATTTTCTCGTCGAAGAGGATGTCCTGCATCGGGTTGAGGATGTGCGGGTTGAAGCCGATAGCGAACTCGCCGATGAAGCGGGCGCCACCGTCGGTGTCGAGGATCTCGTTGAGGCGCTTGGTGTTGTTCGACGTCGCCTCGACGACCTTGCCCTTCTTGAAGACGAGGCGGATATTCTCGAACGAGACGCCTTGGTAGATGGTGGGGCAGTTGTACTGCAGGACGCCGTTGACCGAGTCCTTGATCGGGGCGGTGAAGACCTCGCCGTCCGGGATGTTGTACTCCCCGCCGCAGGGGATGGCGTTCATGCCCTTGATGTTGAACTTCAGGTCGGTGCCCGGGCCGGTGATGTGGACCTCGTCGGTCTTCATCATGGCCTGCTTGAGCGCCTCCATGCCGGGGATCATGCGGGAGTAGTCGAGCGTGCAGACGCGGAAATAGAAGTCGGCGAAGCCTTCGGTACTCATCTTGGCCTGCTGGGCCATCGACGGTGTCGGCCAGCGCAGGACGACCCACTTGGTCTTGTTCACGCGGTGGTCGAGGACCGGGCGCATCATTTCGCCATTGAGCTTGGCCTGGGTGGCCGGGATGTCGCTGCCTTCGAAGATATTCTCGGAGCCCCGCACGGCGATGTAGGCCTGCATTTTCTTCATGCGGGCGAGCTCATGGTCGGCGGCGAGTTTGAACTGCTCTTTGCTGCCGCCCTTGGTCATCTCGCGGGAGACGCGGGCCCGCTGGATGTTCACCATGGGGGTCGCGCCCCGCTCGCGGGCCGCCCGGACGAGCGCGATGACGAACTCCTCCGGGATGTCGTAGGCGTCGATGAGGACATTCTCCCCCTTCTTCAGGCGGGTGGAGAAGCCGCAGAGGACTTGGGCGAGCTGGCCGTAGCGTGAATCCATCTCCCCACCGTGCGAAGCCCTGCCTGATTTCCAAGCGTGAAAGGAGCGCTTGCGCCCCCGCGTCCACGCTTCACCGTGGCGAGATGGATAACGCCGCGTCCGCCGCCCATGCCTTGGCCTTGGCCGAAGCGGCAGCCTTTGATTTTGCCGTCGGCGACGAGGCCGGCGCCCTGACCAAGCTCGCCACCGCGGTCGCGACCGACCCCGGCTGTTTCGAGGCTTGGTTGGCCAAGGGCGAGGTTCATTTCGCGCTGCGTCAGTTGGCGGAGGCCTTGGCGGCGGCAGAGCGGGCGGCGGAACTTCGCCCGAAGGATATCCACGTGCACACCTCGCTTTCACGGATTTGGATGGAACAGGGCGATAAGACCAAGGCCGAGCACCATGGGGCCCAGGCACGCATCCTCGGGTGGGGTGACCAGATCAAGCAGCCGGAAGGCCCGCAGCCGGGCGAGATCGGCTAGGACGGGCAGGGGAGCCGCTCGTGGGATGCGGCGCCCTCGTGCTGTCCCACTCCTGTGACAGGGTGTCCCGTCTAAAAGGGCTGGAAAGGCCTTCAAGTCACGGTCCCCTTAGCGAGTACCCCTGAAAACCCCTTAATCGGTTGCTAATTCTCGGCAAAAGCGTTTTGGCATCTGTTCTGCAATCAACTTCTCATCACCCTAGGCATCTCTCTACCAACCCAAATCACCATGGCTAAACACACCAAACCCTCCGTCAAGCCCCTCGCCGATCGCGTGCTCCTGCAGCGCTTCGAGGAGTCTGAAGAAATCAAGGGCGGCATCATCATCCCCGACTCCGCTAAGGAAAAGCCGCAAGAGGCCAAGGTCATCGCCCTTGGCACCGGCGCCCTGGACAAGGACGGCAAGAAGCTCGCTTTCAACGTCAAGGTTGGCGACAAGGTCCTCATCGGCAAGTACGCCGGTACCGAGGTCAAGCTGAACGACGAGATTTACCTCCTGCTCCGCGAGGAAGAAATCCTGGCCGTCATCGAATAATCTACCACCCAAACACTTAATCCCCCACCCACATGTCCAAGAAGCAGATTCTATTCGACGAAGCCGCGCGCCGCAAGGTGCTCAATGGCGTCTCCATCCTCGCCCGCGCCGTCAAGGTCACGCTCGGTCCCAAGGGCCGCAATGTGATGATCGACAAGAAGTTCGGCGCCCCGAAGGTCACCAAGGACGGCGTCACCGTCGCCAAGGAGATCGAACTCGACGATCCTTACGAAAACATGGGCGCCCAGATGGTGCGCGAAGTCGCCTCCAAGACCGCCGACAAGGCGGGGGACGGCACAACCACCGCCACCGTCCTGGCCGAAGCCATCTATAAGGAAGGCCTGCGCTTTGTCGCCGCTGGCGCCAACCCGATCTTCGTCAAGCGTGGCGTCGACAAGGCCACCGAAGCCATCGTCAAGGAGCTCGCCGTGATCTCCAAGAAGGTCAAGGACCGCAAGGAAATCAAGCAGGTCGCCACCGTCTCCGCCAACTGGGATGAGTCCATCGGTGACATCATCGCCGAAGCCATGGACCGCGTGGGCAAGGATGGCACGATCACCGTCGAAGAAGCCAAGACCATCGAGACCACCCTCGACGTCGTCGAAGGCATGCAGTTCGACAAGGGCTACCTCTCCCCGTACTTCGCGACCAACGCCGAGACCCTCGAGGCCATCCTCGAAGACGCCTACGTCCTCCTCTACGAGAAGAAGGTCAGCGCCATGAAGGACCTGTTGCCGCTTCTCCAGGAAGTCGCCAAGACCGGCAAGCCGCTCCTGATTATCGCCGAGGAAATCGAAGGCGAGGCCCTCGCCACCCTCGTCGTCAACCGCCTCCGCGGCACGATCAACGTCTGCGCCGTCAAGGCACCGGGCTTCGGCGACCGCCGTAAGGCCATGATGGAAGACATCGCAGTCCTCACCGGTGGCCGCTTCATCACCGATGACCTCGGCATCAAGCTCGAGTCCGTCAAGGTGGCCGACCTCGGTCGCGCCAAGCGCATCGTCGCCGACAAGGAGAACACCACCATCATCCAGGGCGCCGGCAAGTCCGCCGACATCCAAGGCCGCGTGAAGCTCATCCGTCGCCAGATCGAGGAGACCACTTCCGATTACGACAAGGAGAAGCTGCAGGAACGCCTCGCCAAACTGGCTGGTGGCGTCGCCGTCATCCATGTCGGGGCTGCGACCGAGACCGAGCTCAAGGAGAAGAAGGACCGCGTCGACGACGCCCTGCACGCCACCCGTGCGGCCGTCGAAGAAGGCATCGTCCCGGGCGGCGGCGTGGCGCTCCTGCGCACCGTCAAGGCCATCGACGCCGTCATCAACGCCCTCGTCGGTGACGAAAAGATCGGCGCCCAAATCGTCCGCAAGGCGATCGAAGAGCCGCTCCGCACCCTCTGCTTCAATGCCGGCGTCGAAGGTTCCCTCATCGTCCAGGAAGTGATGCTCAAGCACAAGGGTGCCGAGGGTTACAACGTGGCGACGGGCGCTTACGAAGACCTCATTAAGGCCGGCGTCGTCGACCCGACCAAGGTCACCCGTACCGCGATCATCAACGCCGCCTCCGTGGCCGGCCTGTTGCTCACGACCGAGTGCCTCATCACCGACATGCCGGAGGATAACAAGCCGGCGGCGGGCGGCGACCACCACGACCACTGAGGTCGCTGCGCGATCGCTCCCGGAACACGGCGCCCAGTTGGGCGCCGTTTTTTGGTCCCGCGGTCGCTTTCTTCGGTATTTTTACGACAAAGTCGCCTACCGCGGGGGCAATCCGCCTGCGCGCAGCGGCTCCGGGTTGCCCTCGGGGGAACAAACGTTTCCTTCGGCCTATCACCCCAATCATGCGTCCCCCGTTTGTTTCCGTTTGTCTCGCCTGCCTTGCCCTCGCCGCCTCCGCCGCGACGGGCCCGCTGCGCGTCCTTTACTTCGACGCCGCGGGCACCGAGCAGTCCGCAAAGGGTAACTTGCATGAGCTCATGGCCGCGCTCGGTCGCGACGCCATCTGGTTTGACTACGCGACGGGCGATACGCCCTCAGCCGCGACGCTCGAGCGCTATGACGCCTTGGTGATCCGCCCGCGGGCCGACGGCTCCCCCGCGCTCAACACTTCGGTGAAGCTGCCGAACGGCGCGACCATCGAGGTCTTTGCCGCGAAGGATCCCCTCAAGCCGGTGGCGTTCGCCCAGGACCTCGCCGCCCGGCTTAATCCCGCCCGGGTCACCGACTGGCGGAAATTCGTCGACCAACGCGACGGCGAGGTCCGCACGGAGAGCCCTTGGGTCGCCAACTATGAGAAGCGCCCTAAGCCGTTGACCCTGCAGAAGCCGTATTCGGTCAAGGGGAGCATGGAGCGCACGCAGGTGCCCGCCGATCTCAAGCTGGTTTTGTTCGCGGCTGAGCCCGACATCCTGAAGCCGATTTCCTTCGCCTGGGATACGCGCGGTCGCCTCTGGGTGCTGGAGACTGCGGATTACCCGCACGGCGTAGTCAACGACCAGCAGGGGCATGACCGCATCAAGATTTGCGAGGACACCGATGGCGACGGCAAGGCCGACAAGTTCACCGTCTTCGCCGATCACCTGAATATCCCCACCGGGATCGTCTTCGTCAACGGCGGCGTCATCGTCTCCCAGGCTCCTAATTTCGTCTTCCTCAAAGATACCGACGGAGACGATAAGGCCGATGTCCACGAGATCATCATCACCGGCTGGGGTATCAACGACACGCACGCCCAGACCAGTAACCTGTCCTACGGTTACGATAACTGGCTGCGCGGCTCGGTCGGTTATAGTGGTTTCCGGGGGGAGGTGGCCGGTCAGAAACTGGCTTTCGCGATGGGGTCTTATCGCTTCACCGCCGACGGTAAGGCGCTGGAGTTCCAGCACCAATTCACCAACAACACCTGGGCCCAGAGCAATAACGCCTTCGGCGATGATTTTGGCGGTACGGCCAATGGTGCCCCGATCTTCTTCGGGGGCATCCCGCAGAACCTCGTGCCCAAGGGCCTGCGCGCGATGACCGCCAAGAAGATCAATTTGGTCGAACAGGCCCACACCATCACCCCGAATTTCCGCCAAGTTGACGTCATGGGCGGCTACACCGCGGCCGCGGGCTCCAACTTCATCTACTCCGCTGCGCTGCCCGCTCGTTACCAAGGCCTGGCGATGGTGTGCGAGCCGACCATGAAGCTGATATCGCTCATGGATGTTCAGGCCCGGGGGGCGGGTTACGTGGCCAAGGACGCCTTTAATCTCGTGGCGAGTTCGGATGAATGGATGTCGCCGGTCTACTCCGCCGTCGGCCCCGATGGCGCCATCTGGTTCGCCGATTTCCAGAACTTCATCATCCAGCACAACCCGACCCCGAGCGTTGACCGCGGTGGTTTCAAGGGCACCACGGGGGTCGGTGGCGCGCATGAGAACCCCTTGCGCGACCATGCCCGTGGCCGCATCTATCGCCTGGTCGTGGCCGATGCGCTCCCGGGCGCCAAGGCCGTCGCGCAGGGCGGCGCACCTGCCGACCTGGTGGCCGGCCTCGCCGGCCCGACGCAGGTTGGTCGCCTGCAGGCGCAGCGTCTGTTGGTCGAAGGCAAGGTGAAGGCCGCGGTACCCGCTTTGCTTCAGCTCGTCACGCAGCAGCCCGACAGCCTAGGCGCGATTCATGCCCTCTGGGCGCTTCAGGGGCTCGGCGCCCTGGATGAGGTCACTCACCAGAAGGCGTTGCTCTCATTGTCGGCACCGCTGCGACGCAACGCCGTCCGAGCCCTCGGTGCCGACGCCGCGTCGCAGCGGCTTTTCTTCAGTTCCGGCACCTTCGCGGATAAGGATCCGGCGACCCGGCTGGCGGCCTTGGTGAAGCTGCTCGAGTTCCCGACCTCGCCCGAGATTAAGACGTTGGTGCGAGGTCTCGCGGCGGACCCTTCGGTGCAGTCCGACGAATGGCTGAAGGAGGCCGCCAAGGTTTTGGCCAAGAAGCATGAGACGCAGGTCTACGTCGAAGGACCTAATCTCTTACCTAACCCTGGCTTCGAGGACGTCGCCGGGAAATTGCCGGTCGGCTGGAAGCGTCGCGATTACGGGAGCCCGGCGGGGAACAAGGACGTCCGCTGGGAGGTGGTGACCGATCCCAAACTCGCGCACTCCGGCCAGTCGGCCATGCGCGGGATCACCCGCGACGCCGGCGACACCAGTTTCTTCGCCGACGTCGTTCTCAAGCCCGACACCGACTACCGGTTGAGCGCCTGGATCAAGACCCACGCTTTCCGCGGTAAGGCCAGCCTCAACGACCACCTCGGCCGGGCCGAGACCAGCACGCTGACCCGCGATGCCGACTGGACCGAGGTCGAGGTGGTGTTTAATTCGGGTAAGCGTCCGAAGGCCTCCATCAACCTCCTGCACGTGGGCAAGGGGGACATCCTCTTCGACGACGTCAAACTTGGCGAACTGACGGTCGCGGGCGAGACGGCGGTGGCGGCCGGCGACGCGAAGCGTGGCGAAGAGATCTTCTGGAAGCACCCGGTCGCTGCGTGCATGAACTGCCATATGCTGAAGGGGAAGGGGAGCGCGATCGGGCCGCCGTTGGATGGTATCGCCACCCGCGGCACCCCGACTTACATCGAGGAATCCCTGCTCGAGCCGAACAAGGTGCTGGCCAAGGGGTATGAGAAACTCGGGGTCTCGCCGATGCCACCTATGGGCTTGATCCTCAAGCCGCAGGAAATGGCGGACGTGAAGTCGTTCCTGCTGACGCTGAAGTAGGCCCGGTGCGGGCGGTTCTATTGGGTTGCCTCAGCAACGCGGTCGACTATCCCATCCCTGATGGCCGTCCAGCTCAAGTCCGAGACCTCCCCGCTCGTCACCATTGTCCTGCTCTTCGCCGTGACCTCGGTCACGATGCTCGTGATGTACCTCGGGATTCCCGGCACGGGTTTTCACGGGCTGCGCGCCGGCGTCCATTTCGATTTGGAAGCCGGGTTTGAGGATGCTCGCTTCATGGACAACCGCATCAAGTGCGAGTCCGCCGAGGCCCTGCGCGAGGTCCAGAACGCCTTGGTCGCCATCAAGTCGGATTACCCGATCGAGCGTGTGACCGTGAAACTCGAGAACTACGCCTCGGGCTACAAGTTCGCCGTGCGTTACGTGACCTACTACGCCCAGCGTCTGAACCTCGGTGGCGAGGGGAAGTTCTTCCGCCGTGGCGCCCAGGTCGGCGATGCCGAACTCGACCGCGAGGTGAAGGCCAAGGACGATGAACTCGATAAAGCCATCCGCGGTGCGCTCGAGAAGTATTTCAAGGCCAAGGGCGCCCAGTAAGACCGGGATCTTTCCCGCCAACGGCAAGGCCCGGATTGCGCCGGGCCTTGGAAAGGTGGGGTGATTGAGGGGACTTGAACCCCCGACCCCTGGTACCACAAACCAGTGCTCTAACCAACTGAGCTACAACCACCGTTCGCCCTTCCGTAGGGAAAGGGAGTGCAATGCAGGGCATCCCGGTTGGTTTGTCAAACCCAGACAAAAACAGGGGTTTGCGACCTCCTCGACCACAACCTTGCCCTTTCCTCGGGATTTCTTCCTTTATCCTTTCCCTTTTCCCCCGCCTTCCGCTTTGTCCAATCCTCACATGCCCACCTTTTCCGAACTGAACCTCCCTGAGTCGGTGCTCCGCGTCCTCGGCGAGTCCGGCTACGTCAACCCGACGCCCATCCAAGAGCAGGCGATCCCCGCCATCCTCGCCCGCCGCGACATCATCGGGGCTGCTCAGACCGGGACCGGCAAGACGGCTGCTTTCGCGCTCCCGACGCTTTCGCTGCTCGGGCCCGCCGCCGGTAAGCCGCGTTGCCTCGTGCTCGTGCCGACGCGTGAGCTCGCGGTGCAGGTCGATGAGAATTTCCGGAAGTACGGCAAGTACCTTGGCACCAAGACCGCGCTGCTCTACGGCGGCGTCGGTCAAGGACCCCAGGTCAAGGCGCTCGAAGAGGGCGTCGACGTCGTCATCGCGACGCCGGGCCGCCTTCTCGACCTGCACGAGCAGAAGCACCTCGACCTCAAGTCCATCCAGATCCTGATCATGGACGAGGTCGATCGCATGCTCGACATGGGGTTCATCGAGGATGTCACCCGCATCGTCAATTATTGCCCGAAGCAGCGTCAGACGCTCCTCTTCTCGGCCACGATCTCCGACGCCATCGGCCGCATCGCCGGTTGGGCCCTCCAGGATCCCGTCACCGTCGACGTCCGCACCGGCCTGGGCGCCGCCGATACCGTCGACCACGCCATCTACCCGGTCGACGTCTTCCAGAAGTACGACCTGTTGCTCTCGCTGCTCAACAAGAGCGGTTACAAGTCCGTCATCGTCTTCACCCGCACCAAGCGCGACGCCGACCGTATCGCCGAGTGGATCGAAGGGCACGGCACGCCGGTCGCCACGATGCATGCCGACCGTTCGCAGTCGGAGCGCGCCGCCGCCTTGGCCGGCTTCAAGTCCGGCAAGTTCTCGATCATGGTGGCGACCGACATCGCCTCCCGCGGGCTCGATATCCGCGGCGTCACCCACGTCATCAATTACAACGTACCCGAGCACGCCGAGGACTACGTCCACCGTATCGGTCGGACCGGCCGCGCCACCGCCGAAGGCGAGGCCTTCACGCTCTACTCTCCCGACGAGATGCACCACCTGCAGCAGATCGAGCAACTCCTCGGTCGCGCCATCGAGCGCCGTAAGCTCGAAGGTTTCCGTTACTATTCTGAACCGCAGTTGACCCCCGGCAACGCCAAGGCCGCCGCGGTCTCGCGTAAGCGTAACCGCTGAGCGTGTCGTCCGCGTCCGTCGAGCCCCCGATACGCCGAGCCTTGGAGCTCGCACGACGGGCGTGGGGTCGGACGCACCCCAACCCGATGGTCGGGGCCGTGATCACGGAGGGCGGGGTCATCGTCGCCGAAGGCTTCCATGCCGCGGCTGGGCAGCCGCACGCGGAGGTCATGGCAATGCGGGCCCTGGGTCGCGCCCCCCGGGCTGATGCCATCTTGCATGTCACGTTGGAACCGTGCTGCACGCACGGCCGCACGCCGCCGTGCGTCGACGCCATCCTGCAGGCTGGTTTCCGCACGGTGGTCGTCGGCGCGACGGACCCGAATCCCGCGCACGCCGGGAAGGGCATCGGCCGGCTCCGTGAGGCTGGGGTCGCCGTCGTCGAGGGCGTCCTCCGCGACGAATGCACGGACCTTAACTTCCTCTTCAACCACTGGATCACCGCCGCGCGCCCGCTGCTCGCCTTGAAGGTCGCGGCTACCCTGGACGGTAAGCTTGTGTCGGCCGCGGGCGAGCCCCGGGCAATCACCGGCCCCGCCGCCCAGGCCGATGTCCATCGCTGGCGACGGCTTTTCCCCGCGATCGCGGTGACCGCGGATACCTTGCTGGCCGACAACCCGCGGCTGACGGCCCGGGACGCCGACGGTGAGCACGCCCCGGTGCGTTTCGTGCTCGATCGCCAATTTCGCTCCGCTGGTCGCGCCGGGTTGAACCTCTTCACCGACGCCTTCCGCGGCCGGACCATCGTCGTCGGGCTGGCTTCCGCCGTCCGCGCTGCTGATCAGGCTTGGTTCGAGGCCGAGGGCATCCAGGTTTGGTCGTTGCCGGGGGATGGCGCGGACTTCCTTGATGCTTGGGCGGAGCGTGGCGCCGCCGAGGGCATCACCGGGGTTCTGATCGAGGCTGGCCCGCGCTTTGCCTCCGTCCTGCTCCGGGAGGGGGTGGCGGATTACCTTTTTGCTTACATCGCCCCACGGTTGGGCGGTAATCCCGAGAGTCCGGCTTGGTTCGAGGGTGGGGCTTTCCCCTTGGTGGCCGAAACGACCTCCCTTTTCGGCCAGGACGCCCTTTTCCGGGGCTATCTGGGGTAGGCGGCCGCTGGGCCTGTTGAGGGCGGCTAGGGCTGTTTTGGGCGTCCTTCGGCCCCCTTTGCTTGGTAAGGTTGCCCATGCCGGTGCGCCTGTCGCTTTTGGCTCGACTTTTCAAGAAAATCTTACATATCAGCGTGTCCGCCTCCCCCTGCCCAGCAGGCCGGCTGTAACCTTCTAAACTCGAACACCTTATGACCGAAAAAATCGTCGAACATCGGAGGAAGGAAAAGCCCTCCTTCACGTCTCTCATCGAGAAGAAACGGGATGGCGGCGAGTTCTCCGCGGATGAGATCCGGCAGATCGTCGATTCGATCATGGACGCCGAGATGCCGGAGGCCCAACAGGCCGCCTTGGCCATGGCGATCTTCTTCAAGCAGATGTCGGCCCAGGAGACCGCGCTGCTCGCCGAGGAGCTCCGCCTGTCCGGCGATGTCATCGACCTCGACCGTCTGACCCAGCCCAAGATCGCCAAGGTCTCGACGGGGGGCGTGGGCGACAAGACCTCGATGGTGCTCGGTCCGCTGGGCGCCGCCGCCGGCGTCATCATGCCGGGTATGAACGGCAAGGACGAGGAGTTCTGCATCTCGACCGTCGAAAAGCTTAGCTCGATTCCAGGGTTCAAGGGCAAGGCCACCATGGAGCAGTTTCGTCAACAACTCGAGCGCGTCGGTTGCGCGGTCACGGAGCAGTGCAAGGAGATCGCCCCGGCGGATGACATCCTTTACACGCTGCGGCAGAAGACCGGCACCATCCCCTCGCTCCCCCTCATCACCGGCAGTATCCTCTCGAAGAAGCTCGCCGAAGGCTGCGAAGGCCTCGTAATCGACGTGAAGTGGGGCAATGGCTCCTTCATCCGCGACCTCGAGCAAGCCAAGCAGCTCGCCCGCATCGTGACCCGCGTCGCCCGCTCGCTCAACCGCAAGTGCGTCGCCCTCGTGACCGACATCAACCAGCCCCTCGGCGACTCCGTCGGCACCGGTCTCGAAGTCCTCGAAGCCGTCCGTCTCCTCAAGGGTGAAGGCCCCGAAGACCTGCATGACCTCGTCCTCAAGCTCGGCATGGAAGTCGTGCGCCTGGCCGGCGTCGCCGGTTCGACCCTCTCTGCCAAGCAGACCGTCGAGAAGCACCTCACGGACGGTTCCGCCCTCGAGAAGTTCAAGGCGATGGTCCGCGCCCAGGGCGGCAAGACCGACTGGATCGACGACCCCTCGAAATTCCCGAAGGCCAAATTCATCCGCAAGCTGCCCGCCCCGAAGCGTGGCTACGTGCACACCATCGACGCCGGCAAGATCGCCCAGGGCGTCCGTCTGCTCGCCACCCTCAAGGACGGCACGCTCGACCCCGCGGTCGGCGTCACCGAGATCCGTAAGGTCGGCACGCAGGTCAAGCAGGGTGAGCCGCTAATCATGATCCATTACAACGACGAGGCCAAGGTCGACGCCGCGTTGCCGTACTTCCGCGACGCCTACCGCCTCGCCCCCAAGCGCCCGAACATGCCCCCGCTCGTCGTCGAGCGTGTGGCCTAATCCGGCCTGCCAGGAAAGAATCGAGCCGCGGAGCGATCCGCGGCTCTTTCGTTTTCAGCCCTCGCCGGCAGGGGTGCCGTCGGAGGTCAGGATGAGGATAAGCTTCTCGCCGTCCTTGCCGGTGAGCTCGATATCCACTTGCAGGGCGCTCGGCAGCTTACGTACGCCGATCGGGCCGGAGATCTGGGCGCAGCCGTGGGCTTTCAAGAAGGCGGCGGTCTCCGCGCCGTTCTCGAGCATCACGAGTCGTCCCAGCAGGGCTTTGCCGTCGGCCGCACCGACTTCGAGCTTCGCCGTGCGGTCGCGGAAGTGATCGTCGGGCTGCGCCCAAGTCACGACATCTCCGGCGCTGAAAGGCTTTTCGCCGGCGCTCCTGATCGCGCTCAGCTCGGACGGCGTGCCACGCAGTGTCTCAGTCGTCGGCTTGCAGCCGACAAGCATAAGCAGTGCGAGCAGGGGGAAGAGGGAGTGTCGCATGTTCAGCCGCCGTGGGTTGGCCTATTATCTTCCAAGGAAAGCCGGCACCAGGGCGGGCGGAAGATTCTTCAGCATCGTGCCCATACCCTTATGGTGGGCGGTCACGACGACCACGAGGTCAGCCTCGGGGAACGTAAAGATGAACTGGCCGCCGGCACCGCGACCCTCCACGGCGTGGTAGGACTTGTCGCCGATCTTGAAATCATCGGTCCACCAGAAGAAGCCGTAACCGTTGGTGGCGGAATTCTCGTTGAGGCGCGAAGTGGCCTTGGCCACGTACTCGGCGGGAATGAGCTGTTCGCCATGCCACTTGCCTTTATCGAGGACGAGCAGACCCCATTTGACCATGTCGCGGGAAAGGACGCCCGCGCCAGCTGCCGACTTGGGCAGGCCGCTGACGGTATCGGTCTCCCAGTTGTAATTGGAGATACCGAGTTTACCGAAGAGTTCCTTGCGGATGAAATCCTCGGCGGAGCCCGGTACGCTGGCCTGCACGACCTGCATGGCCATGCAGGGGTCGGAGGATTGGTATTTGAAGGTGCGCGGGGCGGCCGGAATCGGCGCGCTATGCTGGAAGTAAGCTTGGATCTGGCCTTGGCCTTTCAGCGCGGCGGGATTCTTGACGAGTTCGCTGATCTTCGCGTCGTCGACGCGCACGCCTGACTTCATGTTCATCGCCTGCGCCAAGGTGACGTCCTTCGCGCCGTCGACGAACTTCGTAGGCTGCAGCTCCTTGAGGAAGGTCCAAACCGGACGATCGAGGTCCGACATCTTGAGGTGACCGAGCTGGATCGCGCGTCCGACAGCCATGGCCGTGTAGGACTTGGTGATCGACATCTGATAGTGCGGATAATTTTGGCGGCCGCGACGGTAGTAGGATTCGAAGAGTAGCTGGCCGTGGTGCGCCACGAGGAGGCTATCGATTTCGCCGTGCTTACCGTCCGCGATTTCGTGGGCAAACTTCAGGACGGCGTCCTTCTGTGCCCCCTGAAGTTCTCCGACGGTAAGGCCATCCTTGAGCTCTTGTGGCTTGGTGCTGACGAACGGCTTCTCGAGGTCGGGCAGCTTGGCTTCCAGTGCGTAGGAGACGGCAGCCGCGTTGAGACCGGGTACCTCAGGGGCGAGGCCGTTGCTGGGTTCGGCCGCCAAGGCGGAGGCCGAGAGGAAAAGCAGCTGGAGTCGGGTTTTCATTTTAAAGATAGGTCGCTCAGCGCCCGAGCGTGGACTTCAGGAACTGCGCCATCTGGAACCACGAGTCGCGGTCGGCGTCGGCATTGTAGGCGGCGCCCTTGGAGTTATCGATACCGGCGGCCTTATGGGTGAAACTGTGGACGGCGCCGGGGTACTTCACGAGTTTGTAGTCTACGCCCGAGGCCTTCATCTCGGCTTCGAAGGCGGCGACATCCTTGGCCGGGACGTAAGGGTCATCGGCGCCATGAAGGGCGAGGACCTTGGCCTTGATGTTCTTGCCGTCGGCCGGGGTCGGGGAATCGAGGCCACCATGGAAACTGACCACGCCCTTGAGCGCGGTGCCGCTACGGGCGAGCTCGAGCACGGTCGTGCCGCCGAAGCAGTAGCCGGTCGCGGCGAGTTTGGAGGGGTCGGTGCGGGCGTCATGGCTGAGGACGTCGAGGGCGGCGTTGACGCGGGCCCGGAGCAGCGGCCGGTCCGACTTGTACTTGCCGGCTTCCTTGCCGGCGGCCGGGGGCTGCGGGCGCACACCCTGGCCGTAGATGTCGGCCACGAGGACGTTGTAGCCGAGGGCGGCGAGCTTGCGCGCGGCTTCCTTCTCGTGGTCGCTGATACCAGTCCACTGGTGCACGACGAGCACGCCGGGGCGCGGGCCGGTCACGGCGTCGTCATAGGCCTGCCAGCCTTCGCAGACGACGTCTCCGGACTTGTATTCCAGGGGCTTCTCGACGATTGCCGCGGCGAGTGGGCCGAAGGAGCCAAGGACGGCGAGGAGGGAAGGCAGAAGGGCTTTCATGCCCGCCAACCTAGGAAAGCCGAACGCCAGCGCAAGCGCCCTTGCGAACTTAGGCCAGACCGCGCTTGGTCGCCGCGGCGAAGCCGACGAAGGCCTGCGCGACACGGCCGGAGGCCTCGGGTAGGCCCCGGGCCTTCTCGAGGGCCTGCGAGGCGTTGAGGCCATCGCGGTAAAAGAGGCGATGCAGCGTCTTGGCCGTCGCGATCTCGTCGGGCGTGAAGCCTGCACGGGTCAGGCCGACGATGTTGATCATCTTGGTCTCGCACGGGTTGCCGTCGGCGATGACGAAGGGCGGGACGTCCTGGACGCACTTGGAGCAGGCGGCGACCATGGCGTGGTCGCCGATGCGGCAGAACTGGTGGATGCCGGCGTTCCAGCCGATGTTCACATGGTCGCCGACGTGCACGTGGCCGGCCACGGCGGAGTGGCTGGAGATGACGAGGTGGTTGCCGATGACGCAGTCGTGGGCGATGTGCGAGTAGGCCAGGAGCGTGTTGTCATCGCCCAGCATGGTCCATTCGCCTTCCTGGGTGCCAAGATGGACGCTCGCGTACTCGCGGAAGACGTTGCGGGCGCCGACCTTAAGGCCGGGCTTGCCCGGGCGGGCCTTGAGGTCCTGGGTGCGGCCCCCGATGAAGGCATACGGGAACACCTCGCACTGCGGTCCGAGCTGCGTGAAGCCATCCACGGTCGCGTGGTGGTGCACGGTGCAGTCCTCGCCAAGGGTCACCTCAGCGCCGATGAACGCGTACGCGCCGATGGTGACGTTCGCCCCGAGCTGGGCACCGGATTCGACGATCGCCGTGGGGTGGATCGAAGGCATTGCGGTCAGCCGGCGAGAGACTCGGCGATCGTGAAGAGCAAGTCAGCCGAGGAGACGACCTCGCCGTTGACCCGGCATTCGCACTCGGCGGCGGCGACGCGACCGCGGATTTTCGTGAGCTTGGCACGAATCTCGAGGGTGTCGCCCGGGGTGACCGCTTTGCGGAACTTCACCTTGTCGGCGCTCATGAAGAAGACGACCTTCGGTGCCTCGTCGGCGGCGCCGCGGCGGAGCATGATGAGGCCGGCAGCCTGGGCCATGGCCTCGATCTGGAGGACGCCGGGCATGACGGGCTGGCCCGGGAAGTGGCCTTGGAAGTAAGGCTCGTTGATGGTGACGTTCTTGATTGCGACCAAGGAATCCTCGGTCAGCTCGACCACGCGGTCGACCATCACGAACGGGTACCGGTGGGGGAGGGCGTTGAGGATTTGCCGGATATCGAGGGCGCTGCCGGAGAAAGGGGTGGGGGACTCCAGCTTGCGGAGGGGGGCCTCCTTGGCCTTGGGGGCTTTGGATTCCTGCCACTGCTTACGGATGGCGGCGGCCAGGCGGGCGTTCAGCGCGTGACCCGGCCGCACGGCGATGATGTGGGCCTTCACGCGGACGCCGGCCAAGACGATGTCGCCGACGATATCGAGGATCTTGTGGCGGACGAGCTCGTCCTTGAAGCGCAGGGGCTCCTTGCTGACAATCTTGTCCCCCTTGAGGATGATGGCGGAATCCAGGGAGCCG
The DNA here is from genome assembly GCA_014193315.1 of Verrucomicrobiota bacterium. Taxonomy (GTDB): domain Bacteria; phylum Verrucomicrobiota; class Verrucomicrobiia; order Opitutales; family UBA953; genus UBA953. The sequence goes on along the minus strand of BJHS01000006.1, from coordinate 92,083 downwards.
CCTTGGATGAGACCTTTCTTAAGGAGCTCCTCGATGTCCTCGTAGATGGTAAAGGTGCGGGCCGGGGCGATCTGAGCGACGTAGGATTCCGCGTCTATATCCGTCGTCAGGTGCTGCGTGTGGATGCCACGGTCGTCGGCCGAGGTGCAGGTGATGCGGAGGCCGTCGAAGGGCAGGGCGATGATCGAACGACTACCCTCGTTGATGGTGATGGGCTGCGTTAGCGTGAAGACCTCGCGGGTCGCGTCCTGTTCGACGATGCCGCACTGGTGGATGAGCGTCGTGAAGGGACGGGCCGAGCCATCGACGATCGGTGGCTCCGAGGCGTCGAGTTCGACGATCGCGTTGTCGACGCCCATGCCGGTGAGGGCGGAGAGCACGTGCTCGATGGTGTGCAGCTTGACTGCATCGGAGGAGACGGTGGTTTTGCGCTCCAAATCTGTGACCATCTCGGAGACAGGGCGGACCTCCGGCTTACCGAAGAGGTCGATGCGGCGGAAGACCAGCCCGGTGTCGATGGCGCCGGGCTTAAGGGTAAGGGTGACCTCTTGGCCGGTGTGGAGGGCCTTGCCTTTGACCGAGGCTTCTCGTCCGAGGGTTCGCTGTTTCATGCCGTTCACCTAGTTATTCACACCCCCTCCCCCCTGTAAAGGCATACTTTTGAGCAGGTTGCGGTTCAGTTGGGCTTATTCCCGAGGGGGTCGGAAGGGGGCGCTGTGAATGGATTTTTGGGGAGGAGTTGGAGTGGGAGCAATGGGGTCAGGGACAGGGTCAGGCACAGGGGTAGGGAGAGAGCCGGAGGGCTTGGGCCGGGGCTAGGGCTGGGGCTAGGAAAGACAGAGTCGCAGGTATGATCCAGGTGAACGCGGTCGACCGGGTGCGGAGTTATTCACGGGTGGGTTAAGCGAGCCCGCGCACGTTCGCAGTTAGTTCAAAGTCCGGCTCTCTTCTGACCCTGTCCCTAGCCCTGCGACGCTTCACGCGTCGCCCGCACTTGTTCACACGGTGCCACCGCACCTTGACACTTCTGCCGTAGGGGCAAATCGTCCGCCTGTGCTGCTGGTCATCGACAACTACGACTCCTTCACCTACAACCTAGTTCAGTACTTTGGTCAACTGGGTGTGGAGCAGAAGGTCTTCCGCAACGATCAGATCACCGTGGAGGAGGCGCTCGCGCTGAATCCCGACCGCGTGATGATCTCGCCCGGCCCTTGTTCGCCCGTCGAAGCTGGGGTATCTTGCGACATGATCAAGGCGTTCGCCGGCAAGAAGCCGCTGCTCGGCGTCTGCCTCGGCCATCAGGCCATCGGGCACGTCTTCGGCGGGCGCGTCATCCGCGCCCCGCACCTGATGCACGGCAAGACCTCGCCGGTCTTTCATAACGACACGGACCTTTTCAAAGGCCTGCCGAATCCTTTCCTCGCCACTCGCTACCATTCGCTGGTTGTGGAGCGTTCCTCCTTCCCGGCTTGCCTCGAGGTCACCGCTTGGACGGACGACGGTCTGGTCATGGGCCTGCGCCATCGCGAACTGCCCATTTGGGGCGTCCAGTTCCACCCTGAGTCGTTCGCGACCCAGAACGGGCTCGAGCTCTTGGGCAACTTCCTGCGTCTCTGAGCGATGTATTGCCCCCGCTGTAATCACGAGGATACGAAGGTTCTGGAGACCCGCCTCGGTAAGGGGAATCACTCCATCCGCCGCCGCCGCGAGTGCCTCGCCTGCGGGCACCGCTTCAGCACCATGGAGGAAATTGTCCGGGAAGGCCTCGTGGTCGTGAAGCGTGACGGCGCCCGGGAGGAGTTCGACATCGGGAAGATCGCGTCCGGGGTCCGCAAAGCCACCGACAAGCGTCCCGTCGAGGTCGAGCGTATCAATCTACTGATCTCCGAGGTCGTCGAGGGGCTGCAGGCGAAGTTCGAGGACGAGGTCCCGTCCAGTGCGATCGGCGAGGAGATCATGAACCGACTCCAGTCGGTGGACCAGATCGCCTACGTGCGGTTTGCCAGCGTCTACCGGGAATTCCGCGATATCGACGAGCTCGCCAAGGCAATCGATCAACTGCGCAAGGGAGGAAAGGTCAAATGACCGCCGCCTTGCCTCGCTCGGTCCGCTTGCGGACCTTGAACTCGCTCATGGCGACCATGGTGGGCACCGCGCCGCAGCTGCGGCGCGATGTCGATGCGGTGCTGCGCGTGTTCGAGAACGACGATGACACCGACCCGGGTCTCGGGCCCCAGGGGCTCGCCGCCGCCGCCGCGCAGATGCTCCAGTTGCTCGCCCCGCAGCAACCCGTGCCGGCAATCGCCGTGCTGGACCACCGCGACCTCCCGTTTGACGCCCTCTGGGCGCCGGAACGCATCGCCGATGCCCTCGCGACGACGGGGGAAGCCGTCGATGTCCTGTTCTGGGTGGTCGGCCTGCAGGATCAGTACCTTGCCGGCCCCCGCGCTCGTTCGGCCAAATGGCGTCAAGCCTACGACGAGGCCGTCGAAGGGCTCCACGCCATGGCCGCGCGCCAGGCTGGCCGCCGCCGCCTGACGGTGGTCGTGCTTTAATCCAACGATGACCCACCCTAAGACGATTTTCCAGAAGATCGCCGACCAGGAGATCCCGGCGAAGCTGCTCCACGCCGATGACCTCTGCGTGGCCTTTCATGACATCGCCCCGCAGGCGCCGACGCATGTGCTCATCGTGCCGCGCAAGCCGCTGGCTCGGGTCGGTGAGGCCAGCACCGCAGACCAGGCTTTACTTGGGCATCTCTTGCTCACCGCCGCGAAGGTCGCGCGCGACCTAGGGCTCGCCCGCGGGTTCCGCATCGTGATCAATAACGGCCCCGACGGCGGCGAATCCGTCCCCCACCTTCACGTTCACCTCCTCGGTGGTCGTGCCCTCGGCTGGCCCCCCGGCTGAACCCCATGCGACCGCCCGAACCCTGCCTTGTCCTCGACGGTTCCGCCCGCGTCGGCGTCCGGGTCGGTGTCTTGCGCGACGGCCGTTGGTGTGGTGAAGGCGTCGCCGCGGAAGGCGCGCTCGAGGCGACGTTCGGCTGTGCGGAAGTCGCTTTGCGCGCCGCCGGCCTCACTTTGGCCGACATCCGTTCGTTCGCCGTGTGCGTCGGGCCTGGTTCGATCTTGGGTATCCGCGTCGCTGCCCTGGCGGCCCGCGCCTGGGCCACCCTCGAGCCCCGTCCGATCTTCGTCTGGGAATCGCTGGCCGCGGTCGCGCAAGCCGCCTTGGTTCCCGGCCAGTCGCGCCCTTTCGTCGTTGCCCTGGAGTCTCGCCTGAAGCGTTGGAATACCCTCGTGGTCACTGCCGAGGGTGCGTTCGACGCTCCCGCGGAACTTAAGCCTGCGCAGGTCTTGGCCCTCGGCCTTCCGATCGTCGCAACCACGGAGGCTGCGGCGATGATCTTCGCCGGTGCGCGAGTCGTGCCGACGCCGTGGTCGCTCTTGCCGTCGCTGTTCGCGACGCCAGGCTTGCTACGCCTCGAAGCCAAGCCCGAAGCCCTTAATCCCGCCGCCGACTACGCGACCTGGGACGGGGAACGCCACCGCGGTCCCGTATGAGCCCGGCCAGCCCCCATGCCACGCGCGCCTGGGTCGAGATCGACCTGCCGGCGATCGATCGCAACGTCGGTCGGATCAAGCAGGCCATGCCGCCGCATGTCCGCTACGTGGCGGTCGTGAAAGCCAATGCCTACGGCCATGGCATGCCCGAGGTGGTGACGCGGCTTCTGCAAGCCGGGGTCGATTGCTTCGCCGTCGCGAACGTCGACGAGGCCGCCCGCCTTCGCGAGGTCGGGCATGAGGCCGAGATTCTCCTGCTCAGCCCCACCTTGCCGTCGGAGATGCCGCGAGCTATCGCGTTGGACTTGGATGTGACGTTGAATTCCCGCGACGAAGCCCAAGCGGTCGAACGATGCGCGGCCGCGGCGGGTCGGCAGGTTTGCGTGCACATCAAGGTCGACACGGGGATGGGGCGCGCGGGCGTCTGGCATGCGAACGCCCGCGAATTGATCGCCTACGTACGCACGGCCCCGCACTTGGACTGGCGGGGGCTGTACACCCATTTTTCGGAGGCCGACGCCGATACCGACTTCACGGCGGAGCAGCGGCGCATCTTCTTGGCTTTATTGGCCGATGTTCCGACCGCCGAGCGCGCCCGTCTGCTCGTCCATGCCGACAACAGCGCCGGGCTGGAGAGTTTCTCGGCGGCTTCGCCGTTCAATGCGGTGCGTATCGGGCTCATGCAGTACGGCTTACCGCCGTCCGCGGGGTCTTTCCTCGCGAGCTTGCGGCCCGAGCCGGTGCTTTCGTTCCACGCCCGCGTCGTCTTGGTGAAGGACCTGCCGGCGGGCACGGCGATCAGTTACAACCGCACCAAGGTCCTCGCCCGCGCCTCGCGGGTTGCGATCGTTGCCGTCGGCTACGGCGACGGCGTCCCCACGGCCGCCAGCAACCGCGGAAGTTTCCTTCTCCATGGCCGTCGCTGCCCGATCCTCGGTCGCGTGACGATGGATCAGACGGTCATCGACGTCACCGACGTGCCCGCGGCGGCCGTCGGCGATATCGCCACGATCCTCGGTGCCCAGGGCGCTGAACGCATCACCGTCGGCGAGTTCTGCGCTTGGGCCGATTGCATCCCCTGGGAAGCCCTTTGCACCCTCACGCAGCGGGTCCAGCGAGTCTATCGCACCGACCGGACCTAAGGCCCGCTTAGGCGTCCTTCAGGCCGCCAAGCACGGCGTGAGCGAGCAAGCAGGCGAAGAAGGTCCCGAAGGCCAGCAGGAGCCAGCGCCAGCGCCGCCAGCCGTCCCGGAAGGGCGTCAGCAGGAAGGCTTGGTCGGGGACGTAGGCGGCGCAGTAGACCGCGTTGGCCGCGATGACGAAGCCCAGGAAGCCAGTCAGGTTGGCGGTATCGCTCCAGCGGAGTAAGGCCGCGTCGCCGCGGACGGCATGGTACGCGCAGACCAGACCAATGACCCCGTTGTAGATGGGGCGGCCCTTGATTTCCCAGAAGCCGATCCCGTCGCCGAGGTTCTCGAGCAGACGTTCGGAAAGGGCCGACATCGCTTAGGCCTTCGCGGCGGCGGGCTTGGCGCCCGGGGCCGGGGCGGTCGTCGGGGCGGCCTTGGCGTCGGCCTTCTCGGCGACCTTCTTCACGGCTTCCGTAAAGCCGGCGTCGGCGGGGTTGCCGTCGAAGACCAGCTTGCCCTTGTTGTCGAAGACGAAGACCTTGGGGATTCCCGAGAACTGAATCGGGGTCTTGGGTAGACCGGAGACGATGGCGTACTCGACGCCGGCCTTCTTGGTGACCACGGCGATTTCCTTGGCGGTGTGGCCCTGGCACTCGGCGCCGATCACCACGAGGGTGTCTTTATACTTCTCGGAGAGCTCCTGCATGTGCGGCAGGCTGGCGATGCAGGGCGGGCACTTGACACCCCAGCACTCAAGGACGACGGCCTTGCCGTTGAGCTTGCCCATGGTGGCCGAAGGGCCGCTCACGGACTTGCCCCAGCCGAAGTCACGAAGGTCGTAGGTTTTCTCCTTTTTGTCGGCGGCGAAAGACGGGAGAGTGAGGAGAGTGGCGAGGAGGGCGAGGGTGCGCATGGGGCCAGCATCTTCTGGATACGGCCGTTGGCAAGCCTCAGCTGTCTTTTTGACGTCGTTCAAGAATAAACCCCAGGATGAAGGCCGCCAAGAAAAGGGCTAAGCCAAGCCACCAGCGGTCGGGTAAGGGTGCGGACGAACGGCCGGCAAAAGCCAGGTAGGGTAAGAAGCCGCTGAGGCCCGCCGTCACGGAGGTGCGGTCGAACGGCAGTTGCGTAAACCCTCGCCAGACGGTCTGGGTCAGCCATAATGCGGGTAGGAGGCTGAGCCAATCGTTTCGCAGGTCGATTAGCCCGAGATGCCATTCGCCGAACCGGTCCGCCAGTAGCGCGATCAACAGGCCCCCCGCACCGCCGAGCAACGCTGTCTCCGCGACGGTTGGCTCACGGTCGGGCTGAGCCCAGAGGGTACGCGTGACCGGCTCGCGGAGGCGACGCCACATATCGCCTTAGGCCTTGAAGCCGAAGTACTCGCTCGCGTTGCCGTAGCAGACGTCCGCGATCAGGCGTTCGTTCCAGTCCTTGCGGTCCGGGATGCGGCCCGACTCGACGTCCTGGCCCACCAGGTCGCACAGGATGCGACGGAAGTACTCGTGGCGCGGGTAGGAGAGGAAGGAGCGGGAGTCGGTGATCATGCCGATGAAGCGGCTGAGCAGGCCGAGGTCGGACAGCGCGTTCATCTGGTCGCGCAGCGCGCGTTCCTGGGCGAGGAGCCACCAGCCGGAGCCGTACTGGATCTTGCCCGGCGTGACGCCGTCCTGGAACGAGCCCGGGAGGCAGGCGAAGAGCGCGGTGTCGGCGGGGTTGAGGTTGTAGAGGATCGTCTTGCCGAGGGCGTTCTCGCCCGAGAGCGTGCCGAACCAGCGGATGAGGCCCGGGCCCTGGCGGAAGTCGCCGATGGTGTCACAGCCGGCGTCGGAGCCAAGGCGTTTGAGCAGGCCGAGGTTCGGGTCGCGGACCGCGCCGAGGTGGAGCTGGGTGGCCCAGCCCTTGGCGTGGTTGAGGCGACCGACATGCAGCATGATGAAGGCCGTGAACTTCTCGGCTTCCTCGAGCGTGGCGGCCTTGCCGGCGATGGCGTTCTCCCAGATGGCCTTGGCTTCGGCTTCGGTGCAGGCGGCGTCCGGCAGGTAGTCGAGGCCGTGGTCGGAGGCGCGGCAACCGGCGGCGGCGAAGTCGTCGTGGCGCTGGTTGAGGCCGGCGATTAGGCCGGCGAAGGTGTCGGCGCCCTTGCCCGTGGCGGCGGCGAGGCGCTTGGCCCAGGCCTGCACGCGGTCAGGCGTACGGACCTTCAGGCACGCGTCGGGGCGATAGGTCGGGACGACCTTGGTGCCGAAGCCGGACTTCGCGATCTGGTGGTGCAGGTCGAGCGAATCGGCCGGGTCGTCGGTGGTGCCGACCACGCGGACCTTCATCAGCTTGAGGATGCCGCGGGCCGTGAGGTCGCCGTGCTTCAACTGGCGGTTGGCCTCGTCCCAGATCTTCTGGGCGGTGGCGCCTTCGAGGACGTCCTGGATGCCGAAGTGGCGGCGCAGCTCGAGGTGCGTCCAGTGGAAGAGGGGATTCCGGAGCGTGGACGGGACCGTCTCGGCCCAGGCCTGGAACTTCTCGCGGGAGGTGGACTTGTCGCCGGTGATCAGGTCTTCGCTGACGCCGTTGGCCCGCATCGCGCGCCACTTGTAGTGGTCGCCCGCGAGCCAGATGGCCGTGAGGTCCTCGAAGCGACGGTCGTCGGCGATGTCCTTCGGGCTGAGGTGGCAGTGGTAGTCGACGATCGGCTGGTCCTTCGCCACGCCGTGGAACAGCCGCTGGGCCGTGCCGGTCGAGAGGATGAAGTGGTCGTCCATGAAGGCCATCGTCGTCGGTCTCGCTTAGATGGACATCGCGGCGAAGCCGCCGTCGACGACGATCTCAGCGCCGGTGACGAAGCTGCCGGCGTCGGAAGCGAGAAGCAGAGAGGCACCGATGAGTTCCTTGGCTTCGCCGAAGCGGTTCATCGGGGTCTTGCCGAGGATCATCGCCACGCGCTCAGGGGTGAGCACCTTGCGGTTCTGTTCGGCGGGGAAGAAGCCCGGGACGAGCGTGTTGACGCGGACGCCCTTGGCGGCCCATTCGCGGGCGAGGTTCTTCGAGAGATTGTGCACCGCGGCCTTGGAGGCCGAGTAGGTGAAGACGCGGGAGAGCGGCAGGATGCCGGATTCCGAGCCGAGGTTGATGATCGAGCCCTTGCCGGCGGCGACCATCGCCTCGCCGAAGACCTGGCAGCCGAAGATGACGCCCTTGACGTTCACCGTGAGGATCTTGTCGATCTGCGCCTCGTCGATCTCCAGGAAGGGCGTGGGCGAATTGACGCCGGCGCCGTTGACGAGGACGTCGACCTTGCCGTGCTTGGCGAGGATGCCGTCGCGCAGCTTGACGAGTTCGGCCTTGTGGGTGGCTTCGCACGAGAGGAACTCGCCGGAACCGCCGGCGGCCTTGATCTTGGCGAGGCGGGCGTCGGCCTTGGCGGGGTCGCGACCGACGAGGATCACGTGGGCGCCGGCGGAGGCGAAGCCTTCGGCCATGGCGCCGCAGAGTTCGCCCGTGCCGCCGATGACGACGGCCGTGCGGCCTTTGAGGGAGAAGAGATCGAGGGAGGACATGAGTCTAGAGTATCGAGTTTGGAGTATCGGGTATTGGGGTGGTTGGTTTAGCGCACGACGCGGGCGCCGCCGCCGGAGAGCTGCTTCTCGACTTCCTTGCGGGTGACCATCGACGTGTCGCCGGGGGTCGTCGAAGCCAGCGCGCCGTGGGCGGCGCCGTAGTTCACGGCCTTTTGGGCGTCGTTGTGTTCGAGGAAGCCGAAGACCAGGCCGGAGGCGAAGCTGTCGCCGCCGCCGACACGGTCGAGGATCTCGAGCTCGGGGAACTTGATGCTGTCGTAGAACTTGCCGTCGTGCCAGCAGATGGCGCTCCAGTCGTTCTTCGTGGCGGTGATCACGCGACGCAGGGTGGTCGCGGCGACCTTGAAGTTGGGGAACTGCTTCACGGCCTCGGCGATCATGTCCTTGAAGGGCTGGGTCTCGATCTTGGAGATGTTGTGGTCGACGCCCTTGACCTCGAAGCCGAGGGAGGCGGTGAAGTCCTCCTCGTTGCCGATCATCACGTCGACGTACTTGGCGATCTCGCGGTTCACTTCCTGGGCCTTCTTCAGGCCGCCGATGGTCTTCCAGAGGGAAGGGCGGTAGTTCAGGTCGTAGGAGACGATGGTGCCGTGCTTCTTGGCGGCCTTGACGGCCTCGATGGTGGCCTGCGCCGTGGTCTCGGAGAGGGCCGCGAAGATGCCGCCCGTATGGAGCCAGCGGACGCCGAGCTTGCCGAAGAGGTGTTCCCAGTCGAAGTCGCCGGGCTTGATCTGCGAGGCCGCGGTGTTGCCGCGGTCCGGGACGCCGACGGCGCCGCGGATGCCGAAGCCGCGCTCGGTGAAGTTGAGGCCGTTGCGGACCGTGCGGCCGATGCCGTCGTCCTCGCGCCACTTGATGAAGTCGGTGTTCACGCCGCCCTGCATCACGAAGTCTTCGAGTAGGCGACCGACTTCATTGTCGACGAACGCCGTGCACACGGAGGTGCGGAGGTTGAAGCACTTGCGGAGGCCGCGGGCCACGTTGTATTCACCGCCGCCTTCCCAGACCTGGAACTGGCGCGTGGTGCGCACGCGGCCTTCGCCCGGGTCGAGGCGGAGCATGATTTCACCGAGGGAGACTTGGTCGAAGGCGCATTCCTTCGCCGGCTTGATCTGGAGGGCCATGGTTGTGAGTAGGGTTGGGTTTTGAGGGGGGCTCAGCCGGTGGGCAACGCGGCGAGGTCGAACGGCTTGTGGCCGATGTGGGACGCAATCTCGTTGAAGGCTTCGACTTCGGCCTTGGAGAACAGCAGGCCGCCGGCCTTCTGGCTGCGCGCGGCGAAGGTCGCCTCGAGCTGGCCGGGGAGCATGCACTTCTCGTTGCCGTGGCCGAGGACGTCGTCGAGGACGGCCTTGACGTTCTGGCCCTGGGTGCGGCCCTGGGCGAAGGCGCCGGAGCTCATGGCCTCGGGGTGGATCACCTGGAAGAAGAAGGCGCAGGCTTGCTTCTCGCCGGGGACGTGCGTGCGGCTTCGGATAGTCGGCAGGGAACCGCCGATGAAGCCGGCGACGATCTCGTTGATGAGCGAGAGCCCGTAGCCCTTGTGGGCGCCGAATGGGATGAGCGAGACGGCCTGGTTCGGGTCGAGGGTGACCTTGCCGTCCTTGTCCACGGCGGCGTCAGGCGGGAGCATCTTGCCTTCGCGCTTGAGCACCTGGACGCGGCCCATGGCGATGACGGAGGTGGCCCAGTCGATCACGATCGGGAAACCGAGTTCCTTGGTCGTCGGGAAGCCCCACGAGTGCGGATTGGTTCCGAGCGTCGGGAACTTGCCCTGGAAGGGGACGACTTCCGCGAGCGTGGCGGTGCAGTTCGTGTAGGCGATGTAACCGCGCTTGGCGGCTTCCATCACGTAGCCGCCGCCCCAGAGGTAGTGGAAGGCGTTGTCGACGGAGACCGTGCCCACGCCGTACTTGTCGGCGAGCTCGATGCAGCGTTCGATGGCGTCGACGGCGACGGCCTGGCCAAGTTTCTGGTGGGCGTCCCAGACTTCGGCCGCCTCGAAGCGCGAGGCCTTCTTCGTGACAGTCGCGTTGGGCGTGCAGCCCGGGACCTTGGCGCCGGAACCAAACAGTTCGTCGAGGTGCAGCGCCTTGAGGGCGTTGTGGGTGCGGATGCCGTGGTGCGTGGCCATGCTGGCCATCTGGGCGGCCTGGGCCGACTCCTTCGCGCCGAAGCCGCGCTTGACGTAGGCGGCGGTGACGAGCGCCTCGTGGGCGGTGCGGGGGACGACGTGAAAAACTTCGCTCATGGGAGGATGGCCGCGGGGAGTGTTAGACGACTTTCGTCACCGGGACCTCAGGGTTGATCTGGGCGAGGGGCTTTTCGCCGTGCATCGCGCGGATGAGGTTCGTGACGGCGGCGACGGCTTGGCGTTGGACGCTCTCGGCGGTGCGGGAACCGATGTGCGGCGTGACGACGCAGTTCGGAATCTTCGTGAGCGGGTGATCGGCGCGCGGCGGTTCTTCTTCGAGCACGTCGGTGCCGTAGCCGCCGACCTGGCCGGACTTCAGGGCGGCCGCGATGTCGTCGGTATGGACGATCTCGCCGCGGGCGCAGTTGAGGATGAGCACGCCCTTCTTCATCTTGGCGATGTTCTCGGCGCGGATCAGGTCGCGGGTCTCGGGGGTCAGGTTGGTGTGCAGGGAGAGGTAGTCGGAGACGCCGAAGACCTCGTCCATCGTGGCGGCGCGCTTCACGTCGTGCTGGGCGGCGAACTTGTCGTCCCAGTAGAGGTCGAAGCCGACGACCTTCATGCCGAAGGCGCGGGCGCGGATGGCGACCTCCTTGCCGATGCGGCCCATGCCGATGATGCCAATCGTCTTGTCGAGCAGCTCATGGCCCGTCTTGCGCTTCCAGCCGCCGGAGCGGGTGGAGTCGGTGTGGAAATAGAAGTTCTTCTCCAGGGCGAGCAGGAGCAGGAAGGTGTGCTCGGCGACCGTGGTGTGGTTGACCCCGGGGGTGAAGAGCAGAGGGATGCCCTTGGCCGTGAGGGTCTTCACGTCGATCTTGTCGACGCCGATGCCGTACTTGGAGACCACCTTGAGCCGGGGTAGGGCCTTCTCGATCACGGCGGCGCTGATCAGGTCGTCGCCGCAGATGTAGCCGTCGAAATCCCCGACCAGCGCGAGGGTGTCGGCCTCGCTCAAGGGCCCGCGGGCCGTGACGACCTCCCAGCCGGTGGCGGCCAGCATCGCGTGGTGTTCGCCGGGGGTGTCCTGGAAGGAGGTGGTCGTGAGAAGGATGCGCGGTTTGGACATGTTGTAATCCCATCGATTAGTGGCTTTATGGACGGGTTCCGTCAACAGGACATCTGGGGTGGACTTGCTTCAAAATCGGCGTTTGGTAGGCCCACCCCGAATTTATGTCAACCTCAGCTCAAAACTCCGGAGCCCCCTCGCACCGATGGGTCATTCTGGCCCTGCTGTTCTTCGCCACCACGATCAACTATATCGACCGTTCGATCCTGTCGCTGATCAAGCCCGAGTATCTCGATAAGGAGCTGGGCTGGACGAATACCCAGTATGGCTACGTGAACTCCGCTTTCCAGTTCGCCTATGCGTTCGGCTTGCTGGGCTTCGGTTGGTTCATCGACCGTTTTGGAACCAAGATCGGCTACACTTTCTCGATCGTCTTCTGGTCGGTCGCCGCCGCCGGTCACGCCTTCGTCAGCACGGTGTTTGGTTTCACCGTGGCTCGCGTCTTCCTTGGTCTCGGCGAAGGAGGCAACTTCCCCGCAGCCATCAAGACCGTCGCCCAGTGGTTCCCGCGCGGCGAGCGGGCGTTCGCGAACGCCCTTTTTAATTCGGGTTCGAACATCGGTTCCGTCGTCGCCCCTTTGGTCGTTCTCCCTATCGCCGCCGCCTGGGGTTGGCGCTCCACCTTCGTGATCGCCGGCGCGATTGGTATCCTCTGGGTCTTCTTCTGGATTCCTCTTTTCCGTAATCCTCCTGTCCAGGATGACGATGCCGGCGAGCCGACCGAGAAGGTCTCCTGGGGTCAGCTCTTCGGAACCCGCCAGGCCTGGGCCTACATGGTGGCCAAGTTCATGACGGACCCGGTCTGGTGGTTCTACCTGATCTGGCTGCCTGACTACTTCAAGAAGGAGCAGCACCTCGACCTCAAGCACCTCGGAACGGTGCCCAGCCTCATGCATCCTTTTGAATTCATCGGTTGGATGTTCAGCCAGCCGTTGGTCGTGCTCTATTCCATCGTGACCGTCCTCAGCATCTTCGCCGGCTGGGCCGTCAAGAAGTTCGCCGAATCCGGCTTCGACATCGTCAAGGTCCGCAAGGTCTCGATGCTGATCTTCGCCGTCTGCTCGCTGCCGATCTTCTTCGTCCGCGGCCTCGACATGTGGGAGGCGGTCTTCCTCATCGCCTTCGGCGCTTCCGCTCACCAAGCGTGGTCCGCCAGCCTTTACGCCACGGTGTCCGACACGTTCTCGAAGAACGCCGTCGCTTCCGTCTCAGGCATGGGCGGTTTCGCCGGTTCCATCGGCGGCATGATCTTCCCGATCGTCGCCGGCGCGGTGCTCGACGCCAACCCGACGGGCGGCTACGCGATCCTCTTCAGCTTCTGCGCCTTCGCCTACGTCATCGCCTTCGCCATCCACCATATGCTGGTGCCGAAGCTCGAGAAGGCGGTCCTCTGAGGTCCGCCTGATCGGCAAAAGAAAAGGGCCCCGTCACGGGGCCCTTTTTATTGGCAAGGTGCGGGCGGCTCAGCCCGCGACCACGATGTTCACCAGCTTGCCCGGGACGACGATCTCCTTCACGACAGGCTTGCCGTCGGTGAACTTGAGCACGTCGGCGTTGGCCTTGGCCAGCGCGAGCAGGGCGTCCTTGGAGATATCCTTGGCGACCTTGGCGGTGGCGCGGACCTTGCCGTTGACCTGGAAGATGACCTCGACGGTGGTCTCGACGAGCTTGGCGGCGTCGAGCTTGGGCCAGCCGGCCGCGGTGATGCTTTCCTGGTGGCCGAGCCGCTGCCAGATCTCCTCGCACACGTGCGGGGCGAACGGGGCGGCGAGGCGGACGAAGTCCTCGACGGTCGCGCGACGCAGGGCGGGGGACTTCTCCGCGACGTTCATCAGGATCATCATCTGCGAGATGGCGGTGTTGAACTGCAACATCTCGATGTCCTTCTCGACCTTCTGGATGGTCCGGTGGAGTTCGCGGACGAGCTCTTCGGATTCGGCGCCGTCGGCGCTAATCTTCGTCGAGACCTTGCCGGTGGTCTCGTCGACGGTCAAGCGCCAGAGGCGACGGAGGAAGCGGGTGATGCCGATGATACCGTCGGAATTCCAAGGCTTGGAGGCCTCGAGCGGTCCGAGGAACATCAAGTACATGCGGAGCGCATCGGCGCCGTGGTCCTTAACGATGGAATCGGGGTTCACGACGTTGCCGCGGCTCTTGGACATCTTCTCGCCGTCCTCGCCCATGATGAGGCCCTGGTGGAAGAGCTTCTTGAAGGGTTCGGCGGTCGGCAGGACGCCAATCTCGTGGAGGAAGCGGTGCCAGAAGCGCGCGTACAGCAGGTGCAGCACGGCGTGTTCGGCGCCGCCGATGTAGAAGTCGGGGCACCCCCAGTATTCCAGGTCGGCCTTGGAGGCGAGGGCCTCGGCGTTCTTGGGGTCGATGTAGCGGAGGTAATACCAGCAGGAGCCGGCCCACTGGGGCATCGTGTTGGTCTCGCGCGAGGCCTTGATCCAGAGCGGGCCCGGCTGCGGCTGGGACTGCGAGACGGTAGCGCCGGAGGCGACGTCGTACCAGACTTCGGTCCACTCGGGTTCCTTCGAGAGCGGCGAGTCACCGGTCGGCGAGGGCTGGTAGGACTTGACCTGCGGCAGGGTGAGCGGGAGCTGCTTAGAAGTCAGCGGCACGGCGCAGACTTCGACGCCGCCCAGCTGGCAGGTGACGGGTTCCTTCGGCAGGAATTCGCGCACTTCGGAGTCGGCGGGTATCTTGGCGTAATCCTCGCGGGAGACCCAGAGGAGCGGGAAGGGCTCGCCCCAGTAGCGCTGTCGGGAGAATAGCCAGTCGCGCAGCTTGAAATTCACGGCGAGCTTGCCCTGGCCCTTGGCGGCGAGGTCCGCGGTGATCCGCTTCTTGGTCTCGGTGGCGGAGAGGCCGTCGAACGGGCCGGAGTTCACCATTGGGCCGTCTTCGGTCCACGGCTGCTCGTTGACGTCGATTGCTTCCTTGGAGCCGACGACCTGGATGATCGGCAGCTTGAATTCCTTGGCGAATTCCCAGTCGCGATCATCGTGCGCCGGCACGGCCATGATCGCGCCGGTGCCGTAGGTGATGAGCACGTAGTCCGCCGTCCAGACGGGGATCTTGGCCCCGTTGACGGGGTTGATGGCGTAAGCGCCAGTGAAGACGCCGGTCTTCTTCTTCTCGGCGAGATCGGTGCGCTCGAGGTCGGTCTTGTTGCGGACCGCGGCGACGTAGCTTTCGACGGCGGGCTTCTGGGCCGCGGTGGTGAGCTTGCCGATGAGCGGATGCTCGGGCGCGATGACCATGTAGGTCGCGCCGTAAAGGGTGTCCGGGCGGGTCGTGAAGACCGTCAGGCTATCGGCATGGCCGGCGAGCTTGAACGTGACCTCGGCGCCTTCGGACTTTCCGATCCAGTTCTTCTGCAGGCGCTTGGTGGAGTCGGGCCAGTCGACATGATCGAGGCCTTCGATGAGCTTGTCGGCGTAGGCGGTGATGCGCAGGACCCATTGGCGGATCGGGCGGCGTTCGACCGGGTGGTTGCCGCGGTCGGAGCACGGGCCTTCCGGGGTGTTGAGGACTTCCTCGTTGGCGAGCACGGTGCCGAGGGCGGGGCAGAACCAGACGGGCTTCTCGGAGACGTAGGCGAGGCCGTGGCGGAACAGCTTCAGGAAGATCCACTGCGTCCAGCGGAAGTAGTTCTCGTCGGTGGTCGAGAGCTCGCGATCCCAGTCGATGGCGAAGCCGAGCATCTGCAGCTGCCGGCGGAAGTTGTCGATGTTGCGCTTGGTCTGGACGGCGGGGTGCTCGCCGGTGGCGATCGCGTGCTGCTCGGCGGGCAGGCCGAAGGCATCCCAGCCCATCGGGTGCAGGACGTTGAAGCCGTGGGCTTTCTTGTAGCGAGCGAGGATGTCCGACGCGGTGTAGCCCTCGGGGTGGCCGATGTGCAGGCCGGCACCGGACGGGTAGGGGAACATGTCCAGGACGTAGTACTTCGGCTTGCCGCAGGAGATGGGCTCGGTGCGGAAGGTGGCATTGGCTTTCCAGGCGGCTTGCCACTTCCGCTCGAAGGCGGGGAAATCGTAGCTACCGGGTTTGGTTTCCGAAGGTTCCATGAAGGCCTGCAGATAGGAGGTTTGGGACGGCGCTGGCAAGGTTTTGGAGCGACCCGAGGTCCTATCCCGCTTGCCTAGGCCGTCCGGCGGGGGTTATCTGGCCCCATGAACGTGCTTGTGGTGGGCGGCGCCGGCTACATCGGCAGTCATTGCGTCCGGCAGGCCGTGGCCGCCGGGCACCGCGTCGTGGTGCTGGACGACCTTTCCCAAGGGCATCCGGCCGCCGTCCCGGCGGGCGTGCCGTTCGTGCGGTTCGACATGGCCGATGAACCGAATGTCCGCCTGGTGCTGCGCGAGCAGGCCATCGAGGTCGTCATGCATTTCGCTGGCCTCACCAATGTCGGCGAATCCGTGCGCCAGCCGGAGCGTTATCACGAGCATAACGTCGGCCGGACGAAAAAGCTGCTCGATGCGATGCTCGCCGAAGAGGTCCGCCGGATGGTCTTCTCGAGTACCTGCGCGACCTATGGCGTGCCCGAGCAGATGCCGATGACCGAGAATCTCCCACAGCACCCGATCAACCCCTACGGGCAGACCAAACTGGATGTGGAACGCACGCTCGGCCACCTGGCGATCTCGGAGGGTTTCAGTTTCGCCGCCTTCCGCTACTTCAATGCCGCCGGAGCCGCGGCGGATGGTTCGATTGGGGAGGATCACTTCCCCGAGACCCACCTCATTCCCCTGGCCATCGCGGCCGCCCTGGGGCGGCGGCCCCCTTTGCAGGTCTTTGGCGACGATTACCCGACGCCGGACGGGACCTGCCTGCGGGACTACGTGCATGTGGATGACTTGGCCGCCGCCCACTTGGCGGTCCTGCCGCGTCTCGCCGCCCCCGGCGCCCGGCTCTATTATAACCTCGGTACGGGCGTGCCCCGTTCGGTCAAGGAAGTCCTGGCTAGCGTCGAACGCGTCACCGGCCGCGCCGTTCCGCACGTGGTCGTCCCGCGACGGGAGGGCGACCCGCCCGAGTTGTTTGCCAGCGCCGACAAGGCCCGGGCCGAACTCGGCTGGGCTCCGCGCTACGTCGAGCTGGACGCCATCGTAGAGACGGCATACCGCTGGCACCTCGCCCGTCCCCAAGGCTTCGCTTCCTGACCATGCCCGAGCACCTTCACCCTTATTGGCGGTTACGCTACATCCAGAGTCGCAAGGACCCGCAGGCCGGCAGCCCTTTCGCCACGCTCCTCGCCGCCGGCGACGACCAAGCCTCGCTCATCGTCCATCGTGGCAGGCATTGTTTCATCATTCTCAACAACTCGCCCTATAACCCCGGCCACCTCATGGTGCTGCCCAATCGCGAAGTCGGCGAACTCGCCGCCTTGACCGCGGAGGAGCGCGTCGAATTGATGGATCTCTTGGTGCGCTGCCAAGCGGTCCTGACCAAAGTCATGCAACCCAGTGGCTTCAACATGGGGCTGAACCTCGGTAAATCCGCCGGGGCCGGTATCCCGATGCACCTGCATTTCCACGTCGTCCCGCGTTGGGAGGGCGACCAGAACTTCATGCCGGTCCTGGCCGAGACCCATATCCTCCCGCAGGCGTTGGCCGACTTGTGGGCGCGGCTCCAGCCGGAGTTCGCCGCCGTATGAGCCGCGTCATCGATGTCTCCGTCCGCCACCCGCGGGTCCGCGTGTCCGCCGCGTCGGTCGTCGCCGTCGTTCAGGCGCTCGACCGTCGGCGTTCTTTCCGTTGTCCACCGGGCACGTTGTCCATCGTCTTTCTTGGTGACCGCGAGACCGCCAAGGTACACGCCGACTACCTTGACGACTCGTCCGTAACCGACGTCATCACCTTCCCGGGCGAGGATCACCCCGGTGAGCCTTTCGCGGGGGAGATTTGCGTGAACATCGACCAAGCCCGCCGGGCCGCCAAAGAGCAGGGGACGACCCTGGCGGGCGAACTGCGCCTCTATGTCGTCCATGGCTGGCTGCATCTGGCGGGTCTGCTCGATGGCACTAGGGCCCAATGCGCCGCCATGCGGGCCGGCGAAGCCGCGGCACTCGCCCACCTTGACCGGGCCAAACGTCGGCTCCGGGTCGTCGGCTGAGTTTTCTCGCCTCCGACCACCGGCCGCCCATCTTGGCGGCGATGCAGCGCACCGTCATCATTCACTCCGGCGGGATAGATTCCACCGTGCTCCTGGCCCACCTGCTGGCCGAGGGCAGGGAAGTGCATGCGCTTTCGGTTGACTACGGTCAGCGCCACCGGCGCGAGCTCCTGGCCGCCGCCGAGATTTGTGTCCATTACAAGGTGCCACACCGCGTCGCCGACCTCCGCGGGCTCACGCCCCTTTTCGGCGCCAATGCGCTCACCGACGCCCAGGTTGCGGTGCCGGAGGGGCACTACGAGGAGGCCAGCATGAAGGCGACCGTCGTACCGAACCGGAACATGCTGCTCATCGCGACCGCCGCCGCTTGGGCCATGTCGCTCAAGGCGTCCTCCGTCGCCTATGGCGCGCACGGCGGCGACCATGCCATTTACCCGGACTGTCGCCCGGCCTTCGCCGACGCGTTGGACCAGGCCATCCGCCTCGCCGATTGGCACGAGGTCTCGCTCGAGCGCCCGTTCGTCGGCTGGGATAAGACCGCGATTGTGCGCCGCGGGGTCGAGCTCGGCGTCCCGTTAGCGCTCACCTGGTCGTGCTACGTCGGGGGCTACCGGCACTGCGGCCGTTGCGGGACCTGCGTCGAGCGTAAGGAAGCGTTCGCGCGGGCGGGCGTCCCGGATACCACGGAATACGTCGCCTGAGCGCTTATCCCGGCGATTAGCCGGACTAAGAGTCGGCCCGGTGTCCTCGAGCGCGCTTGCCTCGCAAGACGCGCGGAACTTACCTCGCCACGTTTTTCGAAAGTTCCATCGACCGGACGATCGCCACCGCCTCCGCCAGCGGCAAGGCCGTGGGCCTCGGCGACGTTGCCGTCGGCGCACGTTTCCAGGTCGGTGATCACCGCCTGATCGTGGGCGTCAAACTGCCGACCGGCCCCGACGATCTCACGCTGGTCGCGCCCCGCCGCTACCTGCAGCCCGGCTCGGGCTCCACCGATGTCTTGCTCGGCGTTCGGCGAGACTATGCCGCGCCCGCCGGTGCGCCCTCGTTCTTCTGGCAGCTGTCCACGCAGGCTCCGGTGACCTACGACGAGAACTTCCGCCCCGGCTCGTCCTTCACTGGTATGACCGGATGGAAGGTCCCTCTCTCCGGGCCGCTGGCGCTGTCGATCTAAGGCACGGCGATCCGGCAGTTCCGGGACCAAAACTCCATGGCGACCGTCGATGTTTCCTGCGGGGCGGATAACGAGAGCGCGGTATTCTCCTCGCACCTGGCCGCCGGTCTCACCTGCCAGGTGGGAGAGACGAGCCGTCTTTACGTCTATTACAGCACTGTGCTCAATGTGGTGAACAAGGTACGGCAGTCCAACGGCACCGTGGTGAACCCGGTCCACGCCGCGGACGTGCTCTCGGTCGGTTTCAACCACCGCTTCTGATCGTCCGCCGGCCTCGCCGCCATCGGAGCCCGGCCGCACGAGGATGCGGATGGCCTCTTTTTGCCCTTTTCCAAAGGGTCGGGGCCGCATCTTCCTTGCGACCCGGGCCGGCCTCCGTCTATCTCGGGTTTGTCCATGTTCACCTGCAGCAAGACCTACCGCGACATCCCGTTCGCCCATCGGCAGCATCGCCATGAGGGTCATTGCTCGTTCCTACACGGTCACAACTGGGGTATCGAAATCGAGTTCGGCTGCGAGAAACTTGACGAGCGCGGATTCGTCGTGGATTTCGGCGGCCTCGGTTTCCTGAAGACCTGGATCGCGGACCACCTCGACCACGCCTGCCTCTTCGCCAAGGAAGACCCGATCCGCGAGAAACTCCTTCAGGATTACCCCCGGCTTTTCCGTCCGCTCGTCATCGATTCCGTCTCCACCGAAGGCATCGCGAAGTTCCTCTTCGAGACCTTCGACCCGATGGTGCGCCAGGAGACCGGTGGTCGCGCCTGGGTCCGGCAGATCATCCTGCACGAAGACACCAAGAACAAGGCGAGCTACCAGCCGAAGTCCTGATCATGGCTGAGTTCTACCCCGTCAATGAGACGTTCCTCAGTTGGCAGGGGGAAGGGGTGCATCTGGGTCGTAAGGCCTTCTTCATCCGGCTGCAGGGTTGCCCCGTGAAGTGTGCCTGGTGTGACTCGGCTTCTACCTGGCACCCCCAGTTCGTCCCGAAGGACCTCCGGCGGGCGAGCGCCGCCGATCTGGCCGCCGAGGCTGCCGCCGCCCGTCCCGAGTTCGTGGTCTTGACCGGGGGCGAGCCCTGCATCCATGACCTCGCCCCCTTGGTTGAGGCTCTGCGGTCGGTCGGGCTACCCGCCCACCTGGAGACCTGCGGGGCATACCCCATCGCCCCGGGCTTGGCTTGGGTCACTTTGAGCCCCAAATGGGCCAAGCCTCCTCTCCCGGCATCACTGGTGAGGGCTGATGAGGTGAAGATCATTGTGGAAAGCCGCGAAAGCATCGCCCGTTGGACCGAGGCGGTGGGGGGGCAATGGTCCGCTCGGCACGTCTGGCTCCATCCCGAATGGTCCCAGCGCGCCCAGCCGGAGGTGCTACGGGCTATCACCGACCACGTGAAGTCCGTGGGGGCGCCTTTCCGGGCCGGCTGGCAGGTTCACAAGCCCTACGCGGCGGACAGTTTGGACCTCCGGGCCCGTCCGCCGGCCCCCCTGGGTGGCGATCTCAGCAAGGGTTTCTGAGTCCTTGAAGGGGAGGGGGTGGCACCGGGGTGGCGACCTCGGCCGAGACTATCTTTCATTCCTTCGCTTTTTTGCTTCACACCGAGGGCGAACCGTCATTCAAAACGGACTCATGACCCGCCACGCTGTGCTCGCCCTGGAAGACGGAACGATTCTTCGAGGAAAGGCATTTGGCGCCACCGCGACCCTCTGCGGCGAAGCGGTCTTCAATACCAGCATGACCGGATATCAGGAAATCCTGACGGACCCTTCCTACTTCGGTCAGATCGTGACCATGACCGCGCCACAGATCGGCAACTACGGCGTGAACGAGGAGGATCTCGAATCCGCCCGTCCGCACGTCGCTGGTTTCGTGGTGCGCGACCTTTCGCCCATCGTCTCCAACTGGCGCGCGACGACCGACCTCGGTTCGTGGCTGCAGAAGTACGGCATCCCGGGCATCGAAGGCGTCGACACTCGTTTCCTGACGAAGAAGCTTCGCGTCGCCGGCGTCATGAAGGCCTGCCTCTCGACCGAAGGCCTGAGCGATGAGGAAGCCTTGAAGCGTGCCCGCGCTTGGACCGGCACCGTCGGTGCCGACTTCGTCAAGGAAGTCACGTGCAAGGCCCCTTACCATTACAATCCCAAGCCGGTCGACTGCCAGGCTTTCACCGTCACGGGTACCAACCTGAACAAGCCGAAGGTCCGTCCGGTGCGCTTCAAACTCGCCGCTTTCGACTTCGGCGCCAAGTCCTCCATCTTCCGTCGTCTGGTCGCTTCCGGTTTTGACGTGCACGTCTTCCCCGCCCGCACGACCGCCGCCGAGATCCGGGCCTTCCAGCCTGACGCCGTCTTCCTGTCCAATGGCCCGGGCGACCCTGCCGCCCTTAAGTACGCCCACGAAACGGTGGCCGACTTGATCAAGTCCTTCCCGGTGTTCGGCATCTGCCTCGGGCATCAGATCATCACCCACGCCATCGGGGCTTCGACCTACAAACTGAAGTTCGGTCACCGCGGGGGCAACCAGCCGGTCAAGAACAGCGAGGTCAACCGAGTTTCCATCACCGCCCAGAACCACGGCTTCGCTTCCAAGCCCGATGAACTTGCCCGTTGCGGGGCGATCGTCACCGAGGTCAACATGAACGACGGCACGGTCTCCGGCCTGCGTCTCAAGGATAAGCCCGTCTTCTCCGTCCAGTATCACCCCGAGGCCGGTCCCGGCCCGAACGATGCCGACGTGCTCTTCGACCGTTTCTACGACCTGGTCGCCAAGGATAAGGGCGCCCGGTAACGGTCGCGGAATGATGCGACACCTCGCCGTCGGGCTCGTCGGGTTGCTTGCCACGCTCGTGGGTTGTCGGCACGTGCCGACCGATCCGGCCGATGCCTTGGTCGCGCTCATCGAGGCCGCCGCCGCGGGTGAGCATCCGGATCCCCACGGGTGGGTCGACCCGGCCGACCCCGCCCGCACCGCCGCTTTCTTGCATGTCGAGAAGTGGGTCAACGTGAATGCCGAAGCGGTCACTGCCGTGCGTGCCGCGGAATTGCCGACGGAAGCCGGGCATCATTTCACCCTCACGACGGATGGTCGCGTCACCTACGTGATTGTCCTGGGCTGGCCCGGTAAGGAGATGCGCACCAAGTCCCTTCAGCCCGCCGCAGGTACCCGGGTCACAATCTTGGGTTGGCCCGACGCGCTCCGCTGGGAGCAGGTCGGCGCCGTCTGCGTGGTCGAGACGCCGCGGGAACTTGCCGACGACGCCAACCACCCCTGCGAGCAGGCCTTTGTCTTCCGCTTTGAGGCGGCGCGCTGAGCGACTCAGAGCTCGACCTGCATGCCGAGCTCGACGACGCGGCCGGGCGGCAAGTTGAAGTAGGCGGTGGCGGAGAGGGAGTTGCGGTTCAGGACTTCGAAGACCTTCTCCTGCACGGCGTTGAGCGAAAAATTCTTGGAAGTGTCGCGGACGATGGTCTCGCGGCTGAGGAAGTAGGTCGTCTCCAGTTCCTTGGGGTTGATGCCCAGTTGGTCGTAGGCGGCCTTGAGCACCGGCAGGATGGTCTGCTGTTCACGGAAGCCGCAATGCCCCGTCACGCGGAGCACGAGGGGGAACTCCTGCTTGCCCTCGACCTTGCAGAACTTGGGCGGGCGCGAGTCGAACTGCACCCGGTCCTTCGACGGGACAATTGCGCGGTCCTCGTCGACCTGCAGGGTCAGCACGATGATGAGGTCGTGGAGCGCCTTGTTGTGTTTGAGGTTGTGCGCGAGCGCCATTGGCACGGAGCGGGTATTCCCGGCGAGGTAGATGGCGGTGCCCTTGACCCGGCTAAGCCTGCCGTTGAGGAAACTGTCCTCGACGCTGTCGATGAAGGGGTTGAATTCCTCGGCGGTGGCGTCCTGCGCGAGTTTCCGTTTCATCTCGATGCGACCCTTGTTCCAGGTCGACATCAGGTAGTAGACGAAGAAGCCGGCGGCGAGGGGTAGCCAGCCGCTGTCGAAAATCTTGTGAAAATTGGAGGAGACGAAGACCAGCTCCAAGGCGATGACCGGGGCGACGAAGACGTACGCGGTCGCGATGGGGAGCTTGAAGTGTCGGCTCATGTATTGGCCGAAGAGGATGGTCGTGACCAGCATCGTCAGGCTGACGGCGATGCCGTAGGCGGAGGCGAGGTGCGTCGACGCCTTGTATTGCAAGACCAAGCAGATAGAGCCGAGCATCAGCATCCAGTTGATGATCGGAATGTAGATCTGGCCGGACTCCTCGTCGGAAGTGCGTTCGATGCGCATCCGCGGCAGGTAGTTCAGTTGAATCGCCTGCATCGTGGTGGAGAAAGCGCCCGAGATCAGGGCCTGCGAGGCGATGATGGCGGCGAGGGTGGCGATCACGACCAGCGGGATCTGGGCCCAGGCTGGCGCCATGTTGAAGAAGGGGCTGGGGTCCTTGGCGATGTCCGCGACCGGCTGGGCTAGCGCCCAGGCACCCTGACCAAGGTAGTTCAGGATGAGGGCGGGGAAGACGATGAAGTGCCAGCCGGCGCGAATCGGCTTTTGGCCGAAGTGTCCCATGTCGGCGTAGAGGGCTTCGGCACCGGTCACCGCGAGGAAGACGGCGCTGAGGATGAGCATGCCAAGGCGAGGTTGGGTGTAGAAGAAACCGATAGCCTCGAAAGGGTTGAAGGCGTGCAGAATCATCGGGGTTTGCGGTGCATGGGCGATCAGCGAACCCACGCCGGAGATGGCGATGCAGATGAACCAGATCAGGGTCACCGGTCCGAAATACATGCCGACCCGGCCCGAGCCCCGCTTCTGTAAGGTGAAGATACCGATCAGGATGGCGACCGCCGCCGCCGGGATGAAGAAGGCGAGGAAACTGGGCGTCAGCGGCCCCTGGAGGCTTTCATTGGCCTCCTTGATGCCTTCCAAGGCGGAGAGCACGGAGATGGCGGGGGTGATGACCCCGTCGCCGAAGAGCAGGGCGGTTCCGAAGACCCCGAGCAGGACCAGCACGCTGCGGTGCTTGCGCTTGCGGTCTTCTTGGTTCTGCGGGGAGGCGAGCGAGACCAGGGTCATGATCCCCCCCTCGCCGTAGTCGTTGGCCTCCATGATGAACATGACGTATTTAATCGTCACGACGCAGATGAGGGACCAGATGATCATCGAAACCGCGGCGACGATGCTGGACGGGATATCCGCCCCATGGGTTACGCTGGTTTTGAGGCATTCCCGGAAGGCGTACAGGGGGCTGGTGCCGATATCCCCGAAGACCACGCCGAGCGCGGCGATCACGGCGGCGGCGGTCAGCGGTTTACGAAGGGGGGAGGGGGGGGCGTCGTCCGCCTTGGCGGGCACCTCCTTGGTGGCTTTGCTCATGTAGAGTTATTCACAATACCCCTGGGCCGGGGGTAATCAAAAACATTCCCGCCCCAGCTGGGGCTTGCCTTTTTGCCTCTCAATTGCATTTCAGGACATTCGGCTACAAGACTTTCCAAACATACATAACAATGATTAACATCCAAACCGTTATCTGTCAGGTCCTTGCGCAGGTCGCTCCTGGCGCCGCCGAGCCCAGCCCGTGGAGCGGCATCATCATGATGCTCCTCATGTTCGCCGGCATGTGGTTCCTGCTCATCGCCCCGCAGCGCAAGCGTCAGAAGGAGATGGAAAAGCTCCAGAATGACCTCGCGATCGGCGATAACGTTATCGCCGCCGGTGGTATCTACGGTCGGGTCATCGCCATCAAGGATGCCCGGATCACGCTCGAATTGGAGTCCGGTCGCGTCACCGTCCATAAGTCTGCCGTCGCTGGTAAGGCCGACGACGCCACTGCGATCGTCCAGGGCTAACCTTAACCCCCAGCCTTTTTCGCTATGACATCCAGGACATGGTTCTGGAAGGTTGCCGTCTCCCTTCTCGCCCTCGCAGTCGCGTTTTACGAGTTCTGGCCGCTTTCCCCGATTCCGTTGGAGCGCTACGCGCCCAAGCACGTCATCGAGAAGCCAGAGGACTTCGCCAAACTGCACACCGAGGCGTTGGAGCGGGTGCGACTCAACGCCGACGCGACTGTGCCCGCGGACAAGAAGTCGATCTCCTACTTCCAAGCCCTGCGTGACATCGGTGAAGGCCGCGGTCGCGCTGGTCCCGTCGACCTCCGTCCGTTCTTCTACAAGGAGGCCGACTTCGTCCGCGAGCCCGACCAGAATAAACGCAACGTCATCGTCCTCAAGGAACTGCTCAAGTCCTGCCAGGGCAAGATGAAGCTCGGCCTTGACCTGCAGGGTGGGGTTTCCTTCACGCTGAAGGTCGACCCGACCGGCGCGGAGGGCGGGGTCAAGGCGGCCGTCGAGAAGGGGTCGGTTTCCCATGCCGACATGGTCAATCAAGCCTTGGTGGTGATGGATAAGCGCGTCAACGAGTTCGGTGTCGCCGAGCCCGTGTTGCGTCCGGTCGGCGATCTCTCGCTCGAAATCCAGCTTCCGGGCGAGGACGCCGCCAACAATCCGGATATCATCGATGCGCTGAAGAAGCCGGCGAAGCTTGAGTTCCGCCAGGTGCATCGTACCCGCCGCCCCGAGCCGACCGACCGCGAGCACCTGCTCAAGGCCCTCCCGGACGACGAGATGGCCGGCAACAACTCCGCGATCTCGACCTACGAGGTCCTGACCCAGCGCAACGTCGACAGCCGCACCGGTGAAGTGAAGCTGCAGCGTTATTTCGTCAAGAAGCGCGCCGACGCCGGCGGTAGCATCATCCGCCGCTCCCGCGACAATTCCCAGGATGGTCTCACCTATATGGTGGACATGACCTTCACGGAAGAGGGCGGCACGAGGTTCGGGGACCTTACCAAGAAGATTTCCGAAGGTAACACGCAGGGTAGCCTCGGCCAGTTGGCCATCGTGCTCGACGGCGTCCTCCAGTCTGCCCCGACGGTGCAAAAGCCAATCTACGGGGGAAATGCCCAGATCACCGGTAACTTTAGCCGGGAAGAAGCCAAGGGGCTCGCCAATGTGCTGAATAACCCGCTGGAGTTCCCGCTCCTCACCCAGGACGTCACCTCCGTCGGCCCAAGTCTCGCCAAGGACGCCCAGGCCAAGTCGGTCGTGGCCTCCGCCGTCGCCGTCGGCCTCGTCATCTTCTTCATGGTCGGCTTCTACGTCTGGGGCGGCTTCATCGCGGTCTTCGGCATGGTGGTCAATTTGCTCCTCATGCTCGGCGCCATGGCCTACTTCGGGGCGACCATCACGTTGCCGGGTGTCGCCGCCTTGGTGTTGACCCTCGGGATGGCGGTCGACGCCAACATCCTTATCTTCGAGCGCGTGCGCGAAGAGGCTGCCTTGGGCAAGGATCGCACGGTCTCCTTCCGCGAAGGATATAACCGTGCCACGTGGACGATCGTGGACGCCAACCTGACCCACTTGATCGTGGCGACGATCCTCGTCTTCATGGGCACTGGGCCGATCCGCGGCTTCGGGATCACGCTCATCATCGGTATCTTCACCACGTTGTTCAGTACCTTAGTGACTTGCCGCGGTCTGCAGGAACTGACCCAGTCCGCCGGCATCATGAACCGGATTTTCGGTTTCCCGGTCTTCCGTTCGACCTTGGCGATTCCGTTCCTCAAGTACGCCCGCTGGGCCTTCATCGTCTCCTGGGTGATCGTCGGCATCGGCATCTGCGAGCTCGCCGTCAAAGGGAAGGACGCTTTTGGCAAGGACTTCCGCGGCGGCGAATCCACCGTCGTGCACATCGCGCCCGGCGCCAAGGTCGATGTCGGCCAGGTGCTGAAAATCGCCGAAGGTCTGGGGCTCCCCGACACCACCGCGATAATCCAGCAGCCGGTGGGGGGTGGCGAGCCGACCCTTCGTATCGAGACCGAGTTGACGAAGGATAAGTCCAAGGGCGACTTTGCGAATCTCTCCAAGATCGTCGCCGGGATTAAGGCCCAGCATCCTGAGTACCTCAAGGACGCGGCCCAGCCCGTCGAGAAAATCATGCTTTCCCGTGAAGCCATCGGCGGGTCGGTGAGCGGCGACTTGCGCACCAACGCCATCTGGTCCGTCGTGCTCGCCCTCCTTGGCATCGGCATCTACGTGTCACTGCGCTTCGAGACGGGTTTTGGCGTCGCGGCCATGGTGGCGACCTTGCACGACGTGCTCATGACCGTCGCGCTGTTCGTTTTCTTCGGCGGTCAGTTCAACGCGGCGTTGATCGCGGCCATCCTGCTCATCATCGGCTACTCGGTGAACGACACCATCGTCGTCTTCGACCGTATCCGGGAGGAGCTCGAGACCAACCCGTCGCGCTCCCTGGCCGACGTCATCCACTTCGCCATCAACCGCACGCTGTCCCGCACGGTGCTGACCTCCACGACCGTTTTCCTGTGCGCCGTCGCCCTCTGGGCTTTCGGCGCCGGCGACGTCCGCCTCTACGGCGAGGTCTTCATCTACGGCGTGCTCACCGGTACCTTCTCCTCCATCTTCATCGCCAGCCCCGTTTTCTACTGGTGGCACAAGGGCAATCGTAAGGGTGTGGATGCCGCGGAACTCCCGCGCACCTACTCCTGGGAGGCCGGCTCCGACAAGAACGCCTAAAGCGTTCCTTCGCCCATGGCCGCCTGGTCACACCGGGCCGCAGACGCCGACCTTGCCCGTCGGCTCGCGGTCACCTTAGGAGTCAGCGAACCTGTCGCCACCGTCTTGGCCCGCCTCTTTGCGGACGACGGCGCGGCCGAACGGCACCTCCGCCCTCAGCTCGCGCATGTCTCCGACCCGTTTGCGGTCGGTGGCTTGCGGGCGGCGGCCGAACGCCTGGTCCAAGCCGCGGCGGCCGGCGAACGCATCGCCATCCTTGGCGACTACGACGTCGACGGGGTGTCGAGCACGGCCATGCTTGTCCATTGCCTGCGACGCCTTGGCGCCCAGCCCGCCTATTTCGTCCCACGTCGGATGGAGGAGGGCTACGGCCTCTCCATGGCGGCCCTGGATCGCGTGCTGGCGGCATCCCGGCCGCACCTCTTCGTCGCGCTTGACTGCGGCACGAATTCCTTGGCGGAGGTCGCCCGGTTGCGCGCTGAGGGGGTCGACGTCGTGGTCGTCGACCACCACGTGGCTAAGGAAGGCCATGCCGTCTGCACCCTCGTCAACCCGCGGGTCAACGATCCCGTGGATGCCCCTTGGCAGGCGCTTTGCACCGCCGGCCTGGTCTTCAAGCTTATCCATGGCATCCTGAAGGTGCTCCGTCTGGCGGGCGACGACCGTGGGACATCCATCGCGGTGAAGGACTATCTCGACCTTGCCGCCTTGGGCACGATCGCCGACTTGGTCCCCCTGCGTCATGAGAACCGCATTCTTGCGTCGCACGGCCTTCGTGCGCTGGGCGAGGCCCGACGTCCGGGTATCCGCGCGCTGATCAGCGTCAGCGGGATGGAGCCCGGCGGGGTGCTCACCTCGGTCGACGTCTCCTACCGTCTCGGGCCACGGATCAACGCCAGCGGTCGCCTCGCCGATGCCTCTTTGCCGCTGAACTTGCTTTTGGCGGAGTCCGTGGAGGATTGCCTGCGGGACGCCGCCCAGCTGGATGGCATCAATCGCGAGCGTCAAGAAATCGACAAGAAGGTCACCGAGGAAGCCTCCGCTCAGGCCGAGTCACAAGGGGAGCTCGCGGGCCATGTGGTCTTCGGCGATTGGCATCCTGGGGTCGTCGGTATCGCCGCCGGTAAGATTTGTCGTGCGCTCGACCGCCCCGTCATCGTCCTTGGGCAAGAAGGCGACATTGCCAAGGGCTCCGGCCGTTCGGTGCCAGGCACCAACCTCGTCGAGGCGCTCACGGCCTGCTCCGACCTGCTGAAAACCTACGGCGGCCATCCGATGGCCGTCGGTGTCTCCTTGGCTGTGGCCGATGTCCCTGCCTTCCGGACGCGTTTTGCGGCGGCGGTGGCGGCGCAACGCGTGGCGGGGGCCGTCCAAGTGGATGGCCGGGATATCGAAATCGTGCATTGGATCAAGCCGACCGAGGTCACGGACCGTTTGCTGGACGATCTCGAGATGCTGCAGCCTTACGGAGAGGGTAATCCCGAGCCGGTTTTTGGCCTGCGTGGTTTCGTCTTCGATCGCCCGCCCATGCCTTTCGGCGAGGGGAACTTCCGCCACCAGCTCACCTTGTCCGGTGTCCGGCGGCTCAACTTCGTCGCTTGGCGGATGGCCAACCGGATGCCCGAGGCGGGTCGGTCAGTCGAGTTGGCGGTACGTCTGCAGTGGAATCGCTGGCAAGGACGGCGTCTCCCACAGGCCGAGATCCTCGATTGGCGTTACGCCGGCTGAACGATTACCGAGGCGCTTCGGGCCCCTTACCGTCGGACCCTGGAGGGGCGGCGGGAGGCTCCGGCGCCTTGCGCTCTTCGATGCCTTTGAGGCGGACACCATGGCTACCCGGATCCCCGGGTAAAATGAAGTAGAGGGTGCGCACGTCGTCCTGCTGAAAGATGCGCATCGCATAGCCGAGATGCGTGCCGTCGTTGTCCTTGGTGTAGATAGCACCCTCGGCGTAGGCGTTGTGTCCGGCCGGTGCCTGGAGGGTCCCTTTGCCGTTGGGGTTTAAAGCGAGAACTTTGGCCCCGAATCGAATCTCGATAGGTCCGGCGCACAGATTGATGAACTGCATCGAGCCGTAAGGGAACGCGCCTTCTTTGTCGTCAATCGCGGTGATGGTGGTGCCGACCGGTGTTTGGTGGACGAGCAAGAGGTAGCGACCGTCCGCGGTGAAGGTGTGGGTGGCCAAAGGCGTGAAGCGCGGACGCTCGGTGGCTTCGTTGGCACGCGGATCGCTGGTCGGTCGGGCCTTGGCGTTGGGTTTGGCTTTTTCGGTCGATATGCCCTTGGGGCGGGCTTTGGGCTCGGCGGCGGTCGGTGTCGGGGTGGGGTGATTGACTTGGTCCTGGGCACGGGCTGCCGATTGGGCCAATGTGCTAATTTCTTTGGTCAATGCCTCGACCTTTGCCTTGAGTTGGTCGACTTCGCTGGTGGCGTTGGGCTTGGCTTTGCCGCCACGTTCGCGGGCATCGGCGGTCAGGAGGCCGAGTCGTTGCTGGGCGGTCGCGAGTTCCAGCGAGAGAGTCTGCATCCGGGCTTGATCGTGCGTCAGTTGTTGGTGTGCGGACACCCATTCCGGCGCTGGAGTCGCGCGATTGGACTGACCGACTACGAAGCGTATGGGGTTGGTCCCGACGTACGTCTGTTCGACGGTGAGACAGTCGCTGCTGAGGTCGAGAGGGTGGAGCTCCTTACCTTCAAGGTAGCCTGCCCCGAGGATTGCGCCGTCAAACGAAAGGGCGCGAAACTTCACATGCACCCGACCGGCCGGGGGTTCGGTGGTTTGCGCAAGAAGCGCTACTCCTGTAAGGAGCCAGGCGAGGTAGGGGCGGAGCATCAGAGTTCCTTCGGAGAGAGGATGCGTAAGGAGATAATCTGGAAACGGCGACCGAACAAGCGGTTGACCAGCTTTAGTTTCGGGTTGAACTGGTAGGAGTCGGTAGCGCTGCAGACCTCGGTTTCCGGGGGTTGGCTCGGGTCGCAGAACTCCGGCGTCCGCTGGACCACCGCCTCAATCCAGCATCCGGCATTGGCGCTCAGGGAACTTGGGTGGGTCGTGATATCCCCATAGCAACGGATCACGAAGGTGTCGGAGCGGGTCGTGAGGGCTGGGCCGATGACCGCGAGCAGGTCGGACTGCATCAAGGAAGTCGGGGCGCCGGTGAGGAGGTGGCCGCGGTTGGTGCCTTCGCTCCGCGGGTCCTGCATCGTCAGGTTACTTCGTATGAGGCCATCGGGGGGTGTCCACGGCGTGCTGCCTGGGGCGTTGTTCTGGGCGAGGAGCGAGACATCGGCGACCGGCGCGACGTTGACTGTCCGGTTAGAGAGGTTGGCGCCGTCGACATCCGCGCGAACGATCGCATTTTGCAGGCAACCGACCAACGACGTGTCGTAATGATACCCGCAAAGGTAGCGGTTCACGAATTGAGCCAGGCCGATGAAGGGGAGCGGGATCGTGTAGGATTCCGTGGGGCTGTGGTTGATCGACGTGTAGAGGCTGCGGTGGGGGAGGACGACTCTGGTCCGGATCTCATCGACGATGGATTTGGCCAGCAGCTTGATCTGGTCGTCGTCCAGGGTGTTTAGCCCCGTCCAGGCGTTGGGCGAGGCGTAGGGTGATTTGAAGTTATAATTGGCTAAGTCGGCTCGGATTGCCCGGGGGTAACGCGCGTTTTGGTGGGGCGCTGGCTGCGTCTCGTTCGCGGCCCCCATCTTATTGCGTTTACTGCTCGCGAGGATTGTCGCCCAGGCCTCCACCGAGGTGCTGTTCACGTTGAAGGCCCCTTCGGTGACCGTGGCCCCGGCGATACGGCGATGGTTGCCGACCATGGCTCGCACCGTCACCGTGTCACGGTTGGAGAAAAGCGCGATGCGGGGGTTGGCTAAAGTGCCTTTGCCGGCCACAAAGTCATCGAGTACGGTAGTCAATGAGCGTTTTTCCGTGACCACAACGCCGCGCGTGATTTCGGGAGCGGCTCCGGAAAGGAAGTAGCGGTCGTAGAGCGACGCGTTAAGCATCCAGGTTTGGTCCCAGGTCGTCAGCCCGTAGGTGTTGTAACCCATTGCGTTGATTGGGTTGAAGAGGGAGCCGAAACTATTCCCGATGGCAAAGAGCGGCTCTTGGTCCCGAATCGTGAAGTTGGCGTGGGCAAATTGGGCGAGCGAGATCGGTGGGGCGAGCGGTACCTCGGTGTAGACGGCGCTGGATTGGCCGCCGTTACCGGAAGAGACGCTCTGCCCGCCAAAGGCGAGGCTGGAGCCGGTCCCTGCGGCCTCGAGGACCTCTGGCCAGGAGTTGGCGGCGCGTACGACCATCTTGAAACTCGATGAGGTTTTGGCGTAGCCAGGCGGCATCGAGCTGGGTCCGATGCCGGTCGCCTCGGGACGCGTCATCGTCGCCATCGGGTTCGAGTGGGTGAACAGCGGAAAGGGTTGCGGGTCCCGGGGCCAGCGCATCCCGTAGTCGAAGACCGCGAGGATGATGGGCGGTTGGCCCGATTTCGGTAGCACGACCCCGGCGCTGAAGACCTTGGCCGGGATGACCCCGCTGCGGTCGAGGTCATTGGCGAGGAGCTCCGTCACTTCACTGCAGACGTTGTAAAGTTGGCCGTCATTGCTGTTCCCCGTATCCATGATGCGGTCGCCGGGCCAGCAGGTCAGGAGGTGGCGCACGTAGAAGGGGCCAGTGCTTGCGACCCCGACCGAGATTGTGTCCGTGGGTAATCGACTGACCGGGGCGCCATTGCTGTCGGTCCAAGGCAGGTAGAACCCTCCGAGAAAGTCGAAACTATTGGTGGAAAGCGGGGGGAGTCGGGTGAAGGGTACTGGTCCGACGCTGGCCGAGGAGAAGACCCGAAATTCACCTGGCTGCAAGATGGTGCCGTCCTTGATGTAGGTACGGAAACTCTCTCCCCAGTTGGCGGAGCCATCGGTGATGCGGGCGAGGTCAATCATCCGCCGTGACCAGTAGCCTTTAGAGGTCGTGCTGAAGTTGACGGTCCAATTATCCCAAGCACGGAAAGAGAGTCGCATCGCGGCGATATCCTGGGTCGCCGGGTCCTTGCTGAGTTTCACGGCGACGTTATAGGGGTTGTGCAGGACCGTGATCGGCGACAAGGTCAGGCGAAGTTGGCCGGCTTCCTCCATCAAGCCCCAGACCATGAGTTGACGCGCAACATAAGGGGTGACGGATACTTTGACGGGGCGGGGAGACGGCTGGCCATTGAAGAAATCAAGCACTAGGTAGTTTTCGCCCGAATCCATCCGATTGTAACGGTGGCTGTAATGGGCCGTACCGCCATAGCCCGAGGCGGCGAGGCTGATGGTGTTGGGGAAGTGCGTGCGTGCACGGATCGTAGGTGTCATCGGGCTGGACCAGTCCAGTTCCTTGTAGAGCCGGTAGTAGTTGCGCAGCGCGTCCCACGTCGGCCCGCGAGCCAGCTGGGTGGGGTTGCTCGGGTTGACCGCGAAGGTGTAGAGCGTCGAGAGGGAGTGATTCGCCCCGCCGTAAGGAACGTTGACCTTTAAGTCGCCGTAGGCGGCCCGTTGGGTCGTGTCGTCGGGATGGAAGAGGTACGTCACCCCAGCGAGATTGCCGCCTGCCGAATCCATGGGCGGAGGTCCTGCGGAAAATTCGCTAGCCAGCCATTCGACCTCGGTCAATTCGAAGGCGAGGGAGAGGTCGATCTTCAGACCGCCGAAACGTGAGTCGCTGTTGACGCCTCGCGACCAGAAGGTCGTCTCGGTGTAGAGGTGCTTGGCTACCGAGGGGGGCGTCGTTTCCAGTAGGCCGGTGCCCGTGGCAAGGGTGAGCAAGGGGAGCTCCTGCATGGAGCGGACTCGCGGGTCGATGCCGCCGACGGGCATGGTCTCTAGTCCTTGAAGGATCTCGACCCCCGCGCGCGCGGTGCCTCGGAGCGCCTCTTGCTTCATCTGATCGGTCGCTGTGCCGGTCGGAGGGGTGAGTCGTGGGTCGGTTAGGTTGAGGCGGGCTTTAACGCCCTCGTCGCCGATCCAATAAGCATAAGTGCCCGCGACGCCAGGGTCGGGCAGGGGGATCCGCGGGAGGCTGATGCGTCCATCCGGTTTCCCGAAACTGTTGGCCGAGGGCAGCTCACCCGCGGAGGCGCTGGCATCGCCGACCAAGGTGATGAGGTTCACCGGCGGCGGCAGGTAACTCGTATCCCAAGGGAGCTGAGCATCGGCCGGGTAGCTCAAGGCGCCTGAGAGCGAAATCAATTGCGCCCCAGCGGGGCGATCATGGCGACCGCTGACGAGCCACGCCGGAGGTTGCGCCGGCTTATCCGTCCGCCAGACGCCCGTCCAAAGGGGGTTCTTGATCGTAGTCCAATTCCAGTTAGGCTGCATGGTGTTAGCCGTGATATCGGCCCGGGCAGTGGTTCGGCGATCTGGTCCAGCTTCCTGTTGCAGGTGGGCCAAGGCGAGACGAAGCGAGACCATCGCCTGCATCCGTGCTTGCGCCTTGTTGACCGCGAGCGTGGCCAAGCGTGACTCGATCTTAAGGAAGGAAACGAGCGTGATGACGACAAGCAACAACATGGCCATGATCGTCAGAGCCAAGACCAGGGTGAAGCCTTGTCGGTTACTCCGAACTGCGGGGCTCGAAGGGGGGTGTGGACCGTGAGGGGGCAAGGGGAAGCCCTCAGTCTGGACTTTAAGGATACTGATGCAATGCAGGATAAACCCTAGAACTCGGGATACGACCACATAGTATCAATTAGTCGATGTCGCCCTAAGTTCGCCCGAGGCTATTTTATTGTTTTCGGGGGCTTGATGGCGGCGTCATGCGTTGAACCACCGGTTCCGCCCCCTGGCGGCTCTTCGATGGGCTGAAGGCGAACGAGTCCGCTTCCTTTTTCTCCCGGCAGGATGAAGAGTAAGGTGCGTCGATCGCTGGCGTAGAAAAAGTGCAGGTGGTAGGCCAGGCGACGCTCATGGTCTTCCTCGGAGTAAAGGTTGCAGTTGAAATAACGACCGCTGGGGACATTGGGGCGGATGATACCCGAGCCCTTTGCGGGGAAGGCGGTGACACGCGAGCCGGTCTCGAGGGAGACAGGGTAGTCGCACAGGTTCATGAACCGAAGGGACCCGACCGGGAATTGGCGGTCGTCGTCGGGTATCGCGAGGATGCCATTGCGCCCTGGCTCAGGCTGCACGAGCAGGATCAGCTTGAGCGGGCCATTGTTGAGCGGCAGGTCGAGCCAAGCGACGGTCGGGCCAGGCGCGACCAGCGCGTTCTGGGCGTCGGGCTCTGCGACCGGCGGCGCGGGCTGGTCGGTCGGCGTGGCGTTACGGATCAAGCGCAGCCTAGGTTCGCCCCGGTAGTTTAGACGTGGGCCGAAAAAATCGGCGGAGACAAGGAGCGGCGTCGCTTTGCGTCCATCCCAGAGCGCCAAGTCCGAGAGATCGCCTGCCAGGGAGATCAACTGAATCGTCGCTTCCGCGATCGGTCGGGTCTTCTCCGCCGCGGCGAAGGTCCATCCGGGGAGGAGCAGGAAGATTAGCTTAGCCTTCATGGGGTTTGAGCCAGCGTAGGGAGATGACCTTGAAACGTCGGCCGAAGAGCTGGTTGGCAAGGCGCAGGTCTTTGAATGCCGTCTCGGCTGGGTCGAGGTCGTTGACGAACGAAGGGAGGCGTTGCACGACCGCTTCCAGCAGGCAGGCTCCGGGGTTGCCATCGAAGCCCACCGTTTCACCGTAGGCCCGGATGGTGAACGTGTCCGAACGCGTGGCGAGGGAGGCACCAAGCGATTGGAGTAGGTCGACTTGCAGCAGGTTGCCGGGCAAGCCCATCGCGACGTGGGTACGGTTGGCGCCGCCTTGCTCCATGGCCTCGACATTGGCGGCGTAGGGGAAACTGGCGAGTCCCGTCGGGCGCGGCCAGTTGTTCGCGTTCATCATGCCCACGGTGTAGCGGTTGGTAAGCCGGTCCGTCAGGCCGGCGATGGGTGGACCGCCGGCGGGCGGGTTGTCCGCCCGGAAGATGGCCGCCTGGAGCGCGCCGCAGCGAGTCGCCCACGCATTCGTAGACCCTGGGGTCAGGAACCGATTGATGAATTCGGCGAGGCTGAGGTAGGGGGTGGCCGCCTTCGTCAAGCCGCGGAACAGGCGAGTCGTCGGTGGGTTGGTGCTGTCGCGTTCGGTGCGCGTGGTGAGCAGGAAGCGAGCTTTGTTTTCCTTAACGATGGCGGCGGCGAGCAGACGGATTTGCGCATCCGTCAAGTTTACGAAGCCCGTCCAGTTGGATTTGGTCGCCTCATTATAGGCCCCGGTCGCGATGGGCTCGGAGCCGGTCGGCGTCGCCCGCGGGAAACGGGCGTTGCCATCGGTCATCGGGGAGGTCGCCGCTAACTTCGCGATGGCGATCTTCTTGGCTGAACCGAGGAATACGGCCCAAGCCTCGACGGAGGTGGAGTTGACGTTGAAGGCACCGTCGTTGAGCAAGGCCGAGGCGCTGCGACGGTAGTCCCCTAAGGCGCTCCGCGAGGCCGGGGCTTCGCCGACCAGCCGCATGCGTGGGTTCTCCAGTTTGCCCGCGCCGCCCAGGAACTCGTCGAGGACCGTGCCCAACGGTTTGGCTTCGAGAGAGGGGTTGGACACCTCGGTGCTATCTGGGTTCGAGGGGGCAGGTTGGCTTGGCGTCGCGGCCGTGGTCATCTTTGGCGCGGCTCCGGAAAGGAAATAACCGTCCCATAGAGCGGCGTTCAGTAGGTAGGGTGCGTCGTATTCCGTCCAGTTATTGGCGGATGAGTAGGTCATGGTCGGGTCCACCTGTGGGTTGGCGAAACTGTTACCGACCCCGAAGAGCGGCTGCTGGTCCCGCACATTGAAGTTGGCGTGGGTGTATTGCCCGAGGGAGGTTGGAGGGACGAGCGGTACCTCGGTGTGGATGGAGGTGACGTTGCCGTCGACCTGGTTGCTGAGCCCACCGTAGGTAAGCGGCTGTGCCCCGCCGGGTGATTGGAGTAGGCTGAGCCACGCGTTCATGCCACCCGTCGGCCGCGTGACCCGCATGCGGTAACTGGGCGAGCCGCCACCGTACCCAGACCCTTCGGCGGTAGAAGCCCGACCAGCCCCGTCGGCGTGGGCGACGGCGGCCATTGGGTTCGAATGGCTGAACAAGGGGAAGGTGCCTGCTGCGGACGGGGCGGTGCCGCTGGTCGTGACGGTGTTTTCGCGGGCGGTCTTGGCCGAGAGCTCGAAGGCGGCGATGATGACCCCTGGCTGGTAGACGCCGGGCGACGGGGATTTCTCGGGCGTCTGGGCGACAAGGTCGCCAATGTTTAGCGGCCCGGGTGAGCCAACGGTACTGTCGATGCCACGGTAGACGATTTCCGCATGCTCGCTGGATTTATTGTAAAGGTCAAAGGCGGGGTACAGGTTGGTGCCGGTGCCGATCGTGCTTGCGGCGGGGAAGGGGAGCTGGTCGCCCGGCCAGCAATTCAAGGAATAGCGTACGCTGAACTTGCCATTGGGGATCACTTCGAAAGTGAAGGCGTCGGACGGCGGGTAGCCGAGGGCCGGCGGGTAGTAGACGGGGTTGAAGTAATACCAGCGAAAGTCCGGCCAGAGGTCGCTCCAATCCACGTCTTCGTCCGCGAAGCCGCCTTGGTAGTTGAAGCTGTTGTTGAGTTTGACGACGCGCGACCATCGCGAGCGTGCGCCGGTTCTCGGCGTGAAAACCTTGTACTCGCCAGGCTGTAGCGTCAGCTGGTCGACGTAGACTCGGAAGAGGTCGCTATCATTGACCGCGTTGCCATCGGCGAAACGGTAGTAGTCGCCGAGGTTCTTGGTGTAGGTGAAAGTGAGGGGGGTCCGCTGAATTTCGTCGTAGATGTTGCGTTTGGGGTAGACATAGGTCTTCCGGGTGACGCGGAACATCCATTGATCCCAATCGCTGAAGGTCAGTGCCAACGCGGAATGGCCGCCGGTGGGGTTGATGGTCAGCGCGACGTTGTACGGGTTGTGCAGGACGAAGATCGGGGTGAGGTTCAGGTAGACCCAAGTCGCGCCGGTCGAGGAGTCCTTGATGAGGTTGAAAACCAGGAAGACACGGTTGAGGTAGGAGGCGACAGCGCAGTTGAAGGGGCGAGGAATCGGCGCGGAGCTTAATTGCCAGTTGTTCTCTTTGATGGTCCCCGTGTCGCTGACGTTCGGGTTGAGCGTCACGCGGTCGCCGGCGTAGATCGACGAGTACAGGTAATTGCGCTGCTTGACCGTCGCGGTATTACCGGTGTCGGCCTCCGGGTGGATGTTGCCGGCGTTGGGGAAGTAGGTCCGGGCATTGAGGGTCGGCACCCCGCCCACCCAGCCTACCTGTTTATAGAGGCGATGGTAGTCGCGTAGGGCCCACCACGTCGGCCCGCGAAGGTTACCCTCCGGCGTGGCTCGATTGAAGATGGGGGAGACCCGGATGCTGCGACCATTGATTGGTGCCAGCATCTTCAGGCTCAGCGAGCCGTTCTCGGTCGCGGTCGCCGGTAGGTCGACTCCGCCGCCGAACTCGGTCTTCGTGAACTCCGCATCCGATAACTCGAACGCCAGGGAAAGGTCGCGCCGCAGGCCGCCGTTGGCGGCATCGGCGAGCACGCCGGCCGCCGTGGTGGTCACGTCGTGGTAGAGGCGGAGGGTCGCGCTTGGGTCGGCGCTGAAGCCGCTTAGGAGGCCGAGCTCGCGCGGGCTGGAGAGCGCGGCGGCCTGGAATTCGTCGGTCAGGGCTTCCGCTCCCTTGAGCAAGCGCACGCCCGGAGTCGCCGCGCTGCGGAGGGCGCTGCGGGCGAGGTTATCCGTGGAGGGAAGACCGGCCCGAGGCTCCTCGAGGTTGATCCGGGCTTTGACGCCTTCGTCTCCGATCCAATAAGCGTAGGTTCCCAGCTGGCGATCGTCCCCGTTGGCTGCTCTCTCGGTGAGGTTGAGTTTAGGTAGGACGACCAAGCCGCTCGGCTTTCCTCCCGTCGGGTCCGTGAGGGCGTTCACCTCGACGTCGGTCGCGCTCGCCGGGCCAACCAGGCGGACGAAGCCAAGTTCTTTCCAGCGGCTGGTGTAATCCGTCTCCCAAGGTAGCCAGTAGTTCGACGGGTAGGCGGCGCTGGGGGTCAAACCATAGATGCCGGCGAGGGAGCTGGACTGAATCCAAGGGTTGTCCGGGTCATTGCCCGAAACCAACCAGCTCGGGGCTTGGTTGGGTTTATCGGTTCGCCAGACCCCGGTCCACATGGGGTTGCGCACATTGGCGGAAGTCGCATCGGGTTGAGCGAGATCAGCGCGGGCCGTTGCCCTCCGGTCAGGTCCCGCTTCCTGTTGGAGGTGCCCGAGCGCCAAGCGCATGGAGACCAACCCGTTGAGCCGGGAACGTAAGGCAAGTTGCTGCTGGATGGCGAGGTGGCTCTCCACGGAAAGGAAGCCCGCGATCACGATGATGGTCATCACCATCATGCCCATGATGATCAGCGCCAGGATGAGCCCGAAGCCGTAGCGACGCCCGTGGATGCGGGGGGCTGGCGAGGGAGCGGACACGGGGTCATTTTAGGATGCGGGCAGCGGAAGTCGCAACCCCCATTGCGGTGTTACTTGACCGTTTTAGTCGTGCCTGTCGCCGGTCCTACTTCCATCGTGCCGGTCATGTCGCCCCCTGAGATCACATGGAAGTTCTGGCTCCGGCTGGGGAGTACCTCCTTTGGCGGCCCTGGTCCGCAGATCGCGGAGCTGGAACGGCGTTGCGTGGAGCCGGCCGGTTGGTTGAGCCGCGAGCAGTTCCTGCGGGCACTGGGCCTTTGTATGTTCCTGCCCGGTCCGGAAGCGCAACAATTGGTGGCTTGGATCGCCTGGCGCACGGCAGGTTGGCGCACGGCGGTGCTCGCCTCCCTGCTTTTCATCTTTCCGGGGTTGCTGGGCTGCGGCTTGCTCGCTGGTGCCTATGTCGCTTGGGGTGATCTTGCTTTGGTGAAGGGAGCCTTGCTCGGGGCCCGTGCCGCCATCATTGGCATCGTCCTCGTGGCCGCCACCCGACTCCTCATGACGGCGGCCACGGACGTGCCGCGTCGATGGACGGCGGGACTAGCCTTGGTCGGTCTGCTCGCCGGGGTGCCTTTCCTCCTGCTCGCCTTATTGGCTGGTCTGTATGGTTGGTATGTGCGGCCGGCCGACGAGGCTGAAATCCCGCCCATCTCCGATCGCCTCAAGGTCGCCACGCGTTTGGCCGGGCTACGACTGTTGCCCATCGTCGGGCTCTTCTTTTTGCTGTGGGCTTGTTTTGGTCATGCCCATGGCGTGGTTCGGTTGGCGGAAGTTTCGTTGCTCGCGGTCATGCTTTCGTTCGGTGGGGCTTACGCCGCGCTCGGCTATTGGCGGCTGCGCGCCGATGCCCACGGGTGGCTGAGCGACGCGAAATTTGGTAATGCCCTGATTGTCGGGGAGGCCACGCCCGGGCCGCTGCTTCTTGCTGGTAGTTTCGTGGGAGCGGTCGCCGGATGGCATGGCCAGCTTGGGGTGGCCCCGGGTTGGCTGGGTGGAGTTGTCGGGCTCCTCCTTCCGGCGCTCTTCACGTTCGTCCCTTCGACGGTGTTGGTGCTCTCTTTTGCCGAGGTGGCGGAGGAGGGGGTTGGCGATCGTCAACTGCATGATGCCATTGGGATGGTCGCCGCCGTCGCCGCCGGAGGGGTGCTTTCGCTCGGGTTGGGCTTGGCGATGCGGATGGACAACTTTGTGCTGGGAGTGCCGCTGGCCGTCTTGGCCGGTTGGGCTGCCTTTGGTCGAAAGCTCGGTACCCCAGCCCTGATCGGCATGGGTGCCGTGGCGGGGTTTTTCTTCGTCCGGTGATGCGGGCTTGCTTTTGGTCCGAGAAGGCTTAAAGTGCATTAATCATGAAAAACACCCTGAAGGCCCTCTCCCTCCTCCTCGTTTGCACCCTCCTTGCGGTCGCCGCCGACACAACGGCTCCGTCCGTGGACATCACCAAGTTCAAGGACGGCGGCTGCTGCCAGAAGGCTGACAAGAAGGGCGAGAAGTGCGCCCACCCTTGCTGCGTCAAGGCGTCCAAGGACGGCAAGGTCTGCGAGAAGTGCAACCCAGTCGAGAAGGCCGAACCGGCCAAGAAGTAACCGCTTCCCCCAGCAGGCAAAGGCCGACCGCTTGGTCGGCCTTTTTGTTAGTCGCGTTGACCGGACAATGCCTTGACCGCCCGCTTCCGATCCATCTCGCAGAAGCGGACGAGAGCGGCAAAATCATCGAAGGGGGTTCCGCGTAGGCGCGGCGCGAGGACTTCGGTGACGAGTTGGGCCGTCGCCTGAGCGTCCGCCAGCGCCGCGTGGGCCTTGGGCCGCATCAGGCCGAATTTTCGCGTGAGTAGGCCCATGCCGTGGAATTTCAGCTCGGGCAAGGCCCGGCGCGCGAGCTTGACGGTGCAGAAGCCCCGCGCGTGCTCCGTCGCAACCCGCAGCCGCGACCACTCCGGCAGCAGGCAGCGGTTCAGGTCGTAGCTGAGATTATGCGCGCAGATCGGGCGGTCGCCGAGGAAGTCGCGGAAAGCACCATGCACTTCGCAGGGCTGGGCACCGTGACGACGGAGGAAGGCGCGGTCGTAGCCATGGATCGCCTCAGCCTCGGGCGGAATCTCGATGTCATGATCAAGGAAAGCTTGGTAGGTCTCCCCCGTCGGTTCCCAGCCGCGCATTCGGACCGCGGCGACCTCCACCACATGGATTGGCGCAAAAAGCCCGGTGGTCTCGGTGTCGATCAAAGTCCACTCGGTCGGGCGACGCATGCGTAGGGAAGGGGTGGCCGAGGGGTTGGGGAGGGTCAAGCACGGGCGGACTTGCGCTCCCGCGGGGCGGCCCTAGTTGTCGGGTATGTTCCGTCGTAACCCCGCCATCACGTCCCTGCTCCTGTTGGCCGCCACGTTCGGGCTGTACTTATGGTCCAAGCCCTCGACCGCCGCCCCGGCTCCCGCCCCGACCGTGCCTCCGGTCGCGGCTCCCGCCTATGGGTCGTGCGCGCCTTCCGCGGACGGGATCGGCCGGACTTGGATGGGGCGCGAAATCGCCCAGGTCATGGGCCATCCCGGTATTGGCTGGCTGGAACGCGACAATCGCGAGAAGGAGGAAGCCCCTTCGAAGGCGATCGCCTTGTTGGAACTGGCGCCGGATGCCGTGATCGCCGACATCGGTGCTGGCTCCGGTTATTACTCTTTCCGGATCGCGCCGAAGATTCCGCAAGGCCGGGTGGTGGCGGTCGACATCCAGCCCGAGATGCTGGACTTCCTCAAGAAGGAGTCGGCACGCTTGGGCATGGCCAACGTCCAGCCGCACCTCGGCGCCATCGATGGGGTGAAACTGCCGCCCGCTACCCTCGACGCGGCCCTGATGGTTGATGCTTACCATGAGTTCGACCACCCGGTCGAGATGCTCGCGTCCTTGCGCTCGGCCTTGAAACCCAAGGGTCGGATCTACGTCCTCGAGTATCGCGAGGAGGACACGAAGGTCCCAATCAAGCCACACCACAAGATGTCCGAGGCACAGGCTCGCAAGGAGTTCGAGGCGGCCGGTTTTCGTTTTGTCGTCAACAAGCCCGGGCTGCCTTGGCAGCACCTGCTCATCTTCGAGAACCCTTGAGCGTGTCGCCCGTCCTCCGTTTGCTGCCTTTGCTGGCCTGGGCGCTGGTCGTCCGTGCCGCCGACTCGGTCGTGCTCGTCTCGGCGGCCACCCGCTATGATGAAGTCTGGGCCAATGTCGTGGCGGCGCTCGAGTCCGCCCACGAAGCCAAGGTCCTGGTCTTCCGCGCCTCCCCCTCCGAGTTGCAGGACGAATTGCGCCGTCATCAGCCGCGTTTTGTGACTTGGGTGGCCCGCCCCGAGGAGTTGGGACCCAAGGCGGCCGTGGTCATGCATCGGTTGGCTCGCGAGAACGACGCCGACGCCTACGAGGATTTCCAGTGGGGCGTGGTCACGGGGCTGAACGCCGAGCATGCCCTGCGGCTTGCCATGCCCGGTAAGTCTTTGGTTATCCGCACGGTGGGCGCTGGCACCTCCTTCGCCATGGAGTGCGCCGAGCAGGGCTATTGGTTCTCGGAGTTCAAGGCCGGCGAAGCTTGGGAGAAGCCTGCCGGTGGCGTGCCCCGGGAAGTCACGGGCGAGAAAGATTCCACGGCGGCGATCGTCGCCCGACTCAACGCGGGGCACACCGACCTCTTCATCACCTCCGGCCATGCCACCGAACACGACTGGCAACCCGGCTACCGCTATCGTAATGGCACCTTTGGGCATCAGGACGGCGTGATCCTCGGTAAGGCCCTCGATGGGGTCGTGCATCGGCTGGCTTCAGCGAACCCCAAGGTCTACCTGCCAATCGGCAATTGCCTGATGGGTAACGTCCCCGGGGGCGACTGCATGGCCCTCTCCTGGATGGCCTCGGGTGGCGTCCGGCAGATGGTCGGCTATGTGCAGCCGACCTGGTTCGGTTACGCTGGCTGGGGGGTCCTTGATTATTTCGTGGAGCAACCTGGCCGCTTCAACCTCAGCCAAGCCTGGTTGGCCAACCATCAGGCATTGCTTTGGCGCCTCCAAGAGGTCGCGGCCGGCCGCGTCCCCGCTACCGACCGGCGTGGGCTGGAATTCGACCGCGACATGACCATCTTCTATGGAGACCCTCACTGGGATGCGCGTCTGGCGCCGGGACCCCTTCGCTGGACGGAGAC
The DNA here is from genome assembly GCA_014193315.1 of Verrucomicrobiota bacterium. Lineage (GTDB taxonomy): Bacteria > Verrucomicrobiota > Verrucomicrobiia > Opitutales > UBA953 > UBA953. The sequence continues at coordinate 48,971 of BJHS01000006.1, read as the reverse complement.
CCTGACCGCTTTGGCCTCGGGGGAGGTCGAGTGGACCATCGTGCCCGGTGCGGGCCAGCGGACCTTTACCCCGGTTGACACCAACGGATCCCAGCGGGGCGGCCGACCCCTTGTCGCCTTCCTGCCGCGCCACGCCGCCGGCTGGGAGATCCTCGGGGGTGAGACTCAGGCGGTCGCCGCCGACGACTTCGTCCTCCTGCCTAATCCCGGCCCCGACGTCCCGGTCCCTCCGCGGGTCGTCGTGCGTCTGCGGAAGCGCTGATCAGGCGCCGACGTTCTTCTTGATGTCCTTGAGCTGTTGGAACTCCGGCTTGGCGGTGTAATACTTGTCGAGCGGGTAGCAGCCGGAGATGAGGCCGTTGCGTGGGGCGGTCGTGCAGTCGCTGAAGGTACGGCAGATGAATTTCGTCTCCATCGCGCCGTTCTTGGCGGCGTCGGCAAGCATGGCCGGGTAGCTGAGCACGGCACGGCCTACGCCGATGGCGTCGCTGCCGCCGGTGCGCAGGATGTGTTGAGCGAGGTGCGGGAGGTATTCCTGGACGTAGCTAAGGCCGGAGCTGACCACGATCATGCCCGCAGGGGCCTGTGCACGGACGTCGCGGACGACGCGGACCTGGCGGGCGACGTCGATGAGCGGGTCGTGGGCCGGCTGGTAGCCGTCGCTGGGTGGGTAGGCCGCCGGACGTTGGATGTGGGGGTTGTAGTAGGGGGAGCCCGCCGTGGTGTTGAGGATCTTGACGCCCAGTTCGCCTAGGAGCTTCACGAACGCAAAGGTCTCGGTGAGGTCGATCTCGGTGGGGTTAGCCGGGTTCACGCCGAACGCGTAGCGGTAGGGCAGGCAGGCGGAAAAGTCCTCGGGGATGCCGGGGCCGAGCTTGCCCGGCAAGCTCCGGACGGGGTCCGGCCGGAAGGGCACCATGTCGAACAGGCTCAGACGCACGCCGATGTCGATCGCGTTGCCGTCGGCGCGGATCCCGGCGATGATGTCGCGCAGGATGCGGGTGCGGTTCTCGAAGGAGCCGCCGAACTTGCCCGGGCGGGTGTGGGCGCTTAAGAATTCATGCAGGAGGTAGCCGTGGCAGTGCTTGATGTCCACGAAGTCGGCACCGCAGTCGCGGGCCACGCGGGCGGCGCGCACGTAGCAACGAATCAGTTCCTCGACCTCGTCGTCGGTCAATAGCTGGTCGTCGGATGTCACCTGGAACTTTTTATCGAGGATCGGGTGGCGGTAGGCCACGCGGGATTCCCATCGCTTCTTGTCATGCGGGCGGCAGAAACGGCCCGAGTGCGTGAGCTGGAAGCCGATGACTAGGTCGTCGACCGAACCCCAGCATCTCAGGTGCTCAGCCTGGAGGAGCTGGACGAGTTCGGAGATGCCGGCTTGGTTCTCATCGTTGATGATTAGCTGGTTCATGTTCGCCCGCCCGTCGGCCCGTACCGCCATGGCCTCGGCGCCGCAGATCAGCTTGGCGCCGCTCGCGCCAAAGCGCTGCCAGCGCCGTTTCATCTCGGGCGACGCACCGCCCATCGTCGTGCCGTCCCAGCCTTCCATCGGATGGATGGCGATGCGGTTGCCGATGGTCTTGCCGTTGACCTTGGTGCGCGTGATTGGCTGCGAGAGGGGATTGCCCGCGCCGGCCTCGATGGCGTCCTCCAGCGGGAGGTCGGCGCCGACGGAAGCGCAGTATGCGCGGAAATCCGCGACCGTCTTGAGCGACGCGACACGGGTGAGTTTAAAGGGAGTCATCGAAAGGGCGCGGTTTAGAGACCAGGGATATCCAGACGCTTAGCCACACGGCGGGGGCGGAGTAACGCCTCGCGCATGCGCGCGCCCTCGTCCGGCCCGCGCAGATCGGGGCAAGCCGGGTGGGCTTCGGGGGCGGCGAGGATGCCGAGCTCGTGGAGGAGATGGGCGGTGCTGTGCTTATAGGCGGCCGCACTGTGCTGCCCATTCAGACGGAAGACTTGGTCCTCCAGCGATTGGAAGCATTCGAAGACCTTGTAGACGCGCGTGTCGAAGCGACCGGTACCGGTCGGGAACTTTTTGCCGGGCACACCGTCCTCGAGCCACATGTCCTTCGCCGCGCAGATTAACGGGGCCGCGCTGCTCGACGCCCCGATCAGTAAGGGCAGGCCGGTCTTGATGGCGGTGGCGATGCCGTAGTCGTCGCCGCTATGCGGGGAGAAATCCAGTTTGAGGTCTTTGCACATCGCCGCCCAGTAGAGGAAGTGCGGTTCATCGAGCGTGCTAATCTTGCCCCCGACAAACTTCGGGTGAATGGCCAGCTGATGGAGGAGCCAAGGTTCGTAGGGCGTTGCCCAAGGGACGAACGAAGGCTCGAGCGCGTGCACAATGCCGGGGCGGATGAGCCACTCGGCGATTTGGTAGTAACCATCGCGCCGGCGTTCCGGGTCCAAGGAGTTAAGCCCTTGGGAGGTCATGATCATGACCTCGCAGTTCTCGTGTGCTTGGACGACATCAATGAGGGCGCGGTAACGTTCCGCTTTGAAGTCGGTATCTTGCCCGGCGCCGCGGGCGGTGACCCCCGCGATAAACTTGCGACCTGGGAACCCCGCGCGGAAGCGGCGCAGCACTTCGGCGTACATCGTATCATCGAGGTCGAAGATATACCCGGTATCAGCGTTGAGTACGGGGACCAGTTCTACGCCGTAGTGTTCGGCGGCGGCGTATTGCCAGCGGAGGGCGGCGGCGAAGCCATCCCAGTCAGGTTGCTTGTCCTTAAAGGGCAGGAGGGCGGCGGCGCAGAGACGAGCCTTCGAGCGGTGGTCGACGAGCGCTTCCTCGGCCGTCCAAGCCCACTTCGTCGCGGACCAAGGCGTGGTAGGGGTGAGGTCCTCGGGGTGGGAGATGAGCGGCTTCATGCAGGGACGAGCGGCCAAGTTAGTGGCATTCGGGCGCGAATGAAAACCTTAGTTTCCAAGCGGGCCCCCGCAATCGCCCCTTGAAGACGCCACGGAATATCCCCAGTTATGAATGCACCCCATGAGTGCCGACCCCCTCGCCGACACCCGCTCGCAGGCCATCAATCGCGGCATGCAAATGACCCTGCTCGCCGGCTTCCTGGGCTGGATGATGGACGGTTACGAGCAGGCGCTCTTCCCGACGCTTGCCGGTCCCGCTTTGAAGAGCATGGTGCCCGCCGCGATCGCGGCGGAGGGTGCGGCGGCGATTACAGGGTGGGTGGGCGATTGGATGGCAACTATTACCTGTGCTTTCCTGGTCGGGGCCGCCCTCGGTGGGGCCGCTTTCGGTTGGTTGGGGGACCGGGTGGGCCGCGTGAAGGCGATGTCGTTCAGCATCTTGTTCTACTCGATTTTCAGCGGCGTCTGTTATTTCGCGACCGACCCGCTTCATCTCGCGGGGGCACGCTTTTTCTCGGCGCTCGGCATGGGGGGGGAGTGGGCCCTCGGGGTCGCCCTCGTCATGGAAGCTTGGCCGGAACGACATCGGTCGAAGATGGCGGCCGCGATCGGGATGGCCGCCAATCTCGGGATGGTCCTCGTCGGGTGCATGGCCATGGCCTATCCCGCCGACGCGGGTTCCTGGCGCACGCACTTCCTGATTGGTGCCTCTCCGGCCATCCTGACGTTGCTGATTCGGCTTTTCGTTCCGGAGTCCGAGAAGTGGGAACGCTCCGTGGCCAAGCAGGCCGCCTCGCTAGCGCCCGTCCGTTCCAAGATCGGTGAAGTCTTCGGGGCGGAGCTGCGCCGGTCGACCATCGTCGGCATCTTGATGGCTGCGATTGTCTTTGTCGGTACCTGGGGGGCGGTCCAATGGGTCCCGCTCTGGGTCGGCGACCTGGCCGGACCCGATAACCCCCGGGCCAAGGCCCTGGCGATGGTCCTCATCTCCGTTGGCGCCTGCGTGAGCACGGTGATCGCCCCGTTGTTCCTGGCGCGTTTTCCCCGGCGCCGCGGTTACCAGCTGCTTTGTTTGTGCGCGGTCATCGCGTCGGCCTGGCTCTACCGGACGCCGGCTGATTGGTCGGGGCCGATGCTCTTGGGGATTTTTCCATGGCTCATGGCAATCAAGGTTTTCACCTTGGGCTTGGCCGCGACGGCCTTTTTCGGTTTCTTCCCGCTTTACCTGCCGGAGCTTTTCCCGACCCACGTTCGCGCGACCGGGCAGGGCATCTGCTACAACACGGGACGCTTGGTCGCCGTGCCCTTTGTCCTGCTCAGTGGTAAGCTGGTCAAAGAGCACGGTGGTTACCAACAGGCCGCTGCCGCGATCACCTTAATCTACGTCGCCGGACTGGTCGTCGGACAATTCGGAAAGGAGACCAGCGGGCAGGCCCTGCCGGATTGAGATGGCTAACGCTCACGACGTCCAGATTCGCGCGGTCAGCTGGTACGCCTTGCCGGTAAGCACGCGCGTGCCCCTGAAGTTCGGGCATGACACGCTGACCGAGGTCGTCTGTGCGCGGGTGCGGCTGACCGTCGCACGCGCCGATGGCCAGCGTGGGGAAGGGTGGGGCGAGACCCCGTTGAGCGTCCAGTGGGTCTGGCCTTCGTCGTTATCCTACGCGGTGCGCCTCCGGGCCCTGCAGGATTTCTGCGACCTCCTGACCGAGGCCTACGCGCAGTTTCCGGCGCAGGGGCATGCCATGGAGATCGGGCACGACTTCCTGGAGGCCGTCTTGCCTCGCCTGCTCGCCGCGTTCAATGAGTCGCTGCCGCCCGGCGTCCGTATCCCGAAACTCGCCGCGCTGGTCTGCGCCTCGGCCTTCGATCTCGCCTTGCACGACGCCTATGGCGTGGCCAACGAGGTACCGACGTACCTGACCTATGAGCGGCCGTGGATGAACCATGACTTATCAGCCTACCTGACTCCCGCCGCGGATGCCCCGGCGGCTTCCTTCCGGGGCAAGTACCCGGCTGATTTCTTCCGCCAGCCCGTTGAGACCAACCTCCTGGCCTGGCACCTTGTGGGTGGCCTCGATTTCCTGACGGTGGCCGAGGCCGGCGCCGCGCGGTTGACGGACGGTCACCCGACCTCCCTGGACGAATGGGTCGAACGCGACGGCCTCAAAGCGCTGAAGGTGAAGCTCCGCGGCAATGACGCGGCTTGGGATTTCGACCGGCTCCAGGCGGTAGCCGCGGTCGGCTTGCCGCGCGGCGTCGAGCTTTTCACCGCTGACTTCAATTGCACCGTGACGGATCCGGCCTACGTGAACGCGGTCCTGGATCGGGTGAAGGCCGCGCTCCCGGAACTTTGGTCCCGCCTGAGTTATGTTGAGCAGCCTTTCCCCTACGAACTCGAAGCGCATCGTATCGACGTCCATTCCGTCAGCGATCGTTGCCCGCTGTTCCTTGACGAAAGTGCGCATGACTGGCGCCTCGTGCGGCTGGGCCGCGAACTGGGCTGGACGGGCGTGGCTTTGAAGACCTGCAAGACGCAGACGGGAGCATTGCTCAGTCTGTGCTGGGCCCGGGCGCACGGCATGCAGCTGATGGTGCAGGACCTCACCAACCCGATGCTCGCGCAGTTGACGCACCTCCTGCTCGCCGCGCACACCCCGACCATCGCCGGCGTGGAGACCAATGGGATGCAGTTCTACCCGGCCGCCTCTGCCCCTGAGGCCATGGTCCATCCCGACGCCTATCGCCGCCGCCATGGGCGAGTCGGCTGCGCCAGCCTGCGCGGGCCGGGTTTCGGCTATCGTCTGGCGGAAATCGACCGTCCTTTGCCTCTTCTGCGGGCGGTGGCCCCGGGCTGAGCCAATCCGGCTTGCCCGCCTCGGCTCCTCGCCCCATCCCTAAGGCTTCCCCATGATCACCCGATTGCTCCTTCTGGCCGCCTCGGCCGTCCCTGCCTTCGCCGCCGAGGCCTCGCCGCGTAAGATCCTGTTCTTCACCAAGTCCTCTGGCTATGAGCACGAGGTGATTTCCTATAAGAAGGGTATGCCCAGCTTCGCCGAGAAGCAGCTGTTCGAACTCGGTAAGGCGCAAAACTGGACCTTCACGTTCTCCAAGGATGGCTCGAAGTTCTCGCCGGAGTACCTCGCCCAGTTTGACACCGTGATGTTCTACACCACGGGCGACCTCTGCTCCGAGGGATCCGACAAGAACCCGCCGATGTCTCTCGCCGGCAAGCAGGCGCTGTTTGATTTCGTGAAGTCCGGCAAGGGCTACGTCGGGACGCATGCCGCGGCGGACACCTTCCATACCGACAACGAGTCCCAGAAGGGCCCCGAGCGTTTCAAGAACCATGGCGACAAGGCCGACGCCTACGTCTGCTTCCTGGGCGCTGAGTTCATCCGCCACGGCAAGCAGCAGGCCGGCGTGAACAAGGTCATCGACCCTACGTTCCCGGGCTTCGGGAAGGTCGGCGAAACGTTCTCGTTTGTCGAGGAGTGGTACACGCTGAAGGACTTCCGTCCGGAGATCCACGTCCTGACCACCTTCAACGATCCCGCGCTCGAGGGCGATGACTACAAGCGCCCGGCGTACCCCAATTGCTGGGCGAAGTTCGAAGGCAAGGGGCGCGTCTTCTACACCGCGATGGGCCATCGCGAGGATGTCTGGACCAACGAGACCTTTCGTCAGATCCTGATCGGCGGCCTGAAGTGGGCCAATGGCGATGCCCAGGCGCCGGACATGTCGGCCAACCTGCTCAAGGTCGCCCCTGGCGCCATGACCAATCAGCCGTACACCGCCTCGGCGCCCGCCAAGGCCGCCCCGAAGAAGGCCGAAGCCAAGAAGTAGGTCCGCCCGCCGGGCGGGCCGCAAAGCCCGCCTTGCTAATTTGGGGGCGGTTTCAACTGTCACCCCATGAGCGACACCCCCGCCGAAGCCACTCGGTTAAGCGAGCTTTCCTCGCACCAGAAGAAGTCCGGCTTCGCCGCCTGGCTCGGTTGGTTCTTCGACGGCCTCGACCTGCACCTCTATACGCTCGTCGCCACGGTCTTCGTGGCCGAGCTCCTGATGACCCGCGAGGCGCACCCGGACGTGGCCCGCTACGGTTCGATCATCCAGGCGGCGTTCCTGCTCGGCTGGGCCTTGGGCGGGGCGTTCTTCGGCATCATCGGCGACCGGCTGGGGCGGAGCCGTACGCTCGTCCTCACGATCCTCACCTACGCGCTCTTCACCGGGCTTTCGTTCTTCGCGCAGAACTGGTGGCAGCTGATGGTCTTCCGCTTCCTCGCCGCGCTCGGCATCGGCGGCGAATGGGCCGTGGGCGCCTCGCTGCTGTCCGAGACCTGGCCGAAGAAGTGGCGTCCCTGGATCGCCGCCGTGCTGCAGTGCGCCGTCAACTTCGGAATCCTCGCCGCGATCGGCGCGGTCTTCCTCCTGCAGCAAGTCCCGGGCTACCAGCCGCGCTGGGTCTTCCTCATCGGCGTGCTGCCGGCGTTCGTGACCTTGTGGATACGCAAGGAAGTCCCCGAGACCGCCGAATGGTCCGCGGAGAAAGGCAAACGCGAGGCTCCCTCGATGACGGGGCTGTTCGGCCGCGATATCCGGCGGACGACCCTGATCGCGTCCGTGCTCTGCGCGATCTCGCTCACCGGCCATTGGTGCTTCATGTTCTGGCAGCAGGCCTTCATCCGGAACCATCCGGAAGTCGTGGCCGCCTCGCTGGACAAGGCCAAGGTCGTCTCGACCGCGCTGTTCTGCGTCATCGCCGCCTCGGTGGTCGGGAACTTCGCCTCAGGTTGGGCGGCGCAGCGCTTCGGTTATCGCCGTGCGTTGGCCGCGTTCTTCGGCGCGTACTTCATCCTAATGGCGGCGACGTTCATCTGCCCTTGGAGTCTCGGTGTGACCTACGCCCTCTACGCCGCCGTGGGTTTCTGTCAGGGCGTCTTCGGTCTCTTCACCATGGCCTTGCCGCCGCTATTCCCGACCATGCTGCGCACGACCGGCGCGGGTTTCAGCTACAACATCGGGCGCGTCTTCGCCGCCGCAGGCACGGTCTTCTTCGGCTTCTTCGCCAAACCCCAGGATTTCAGCGCGGTGTTGCTCTACGCCGCGGTCCTGTTCCTGCCGGCCGCGGTCCTGGCTTGCTGGCTTCCGCAGGCGCCTGAGGACCTGCCGGCGCGGCCCCCCGCGTCGTGATTAGGCGTTGAAACCTATCGTCTTTACGTAAACTGGTCGGGGTGCTGCTCAAGAAACGATTGTATCTTTTCCTGAGGATTCAACTTGTGGCCTTCGTCATCGGGGCCAGCTTTATCCTGCGTAACACCGCCAGTCGCGTCATCGAGGAACAGCAACGCGCGGTGAACCTTGGGTATGAACCGCCCTTTGCCTCGACGTTGCAGGAGGCCCTCCGCCGGCTTGGCCATACCTTCCTCACCGATGGTTGGCTCATCCTGCTGCCCCTTTACGGCACCTGCTTGTTCTTCCTGCGGGTGGATCAGCGGATCCGTAGCCTGCGACAGGCCTTCATCAAGTGGAGCGTCTTGTTTTTGCTCATGGAGTTCACGACGGAGTGGACGAAGTATGGCTGGGCGGAAACCTCCGCCGAATTACCGTTGATGCTGATGCGCTACCTCGCCGGAGGCGCCTTGGCCGCCGCGGTCTGGTGGCTCATCGAGCGGTCGCCGCGGATGCACGAACCCCCAACTCGCTCGCACCACTGAGTCAACGCCCGCCGCCGAGCGCGACGATCGCCCGGAACTCGGCCGGCACGACCGGGGTCACCGAGAGTCGGTTGCCTGGCCGCAGGATGAGCAGGTTTTTCAGGGCGGCGCAATCGCGCAGGTCGGGCAGGCTCACGAGCCGACGGAAGCTTTGATGGTAGGAGACTTCCACGCAACTCCAGCGGGGTGACTCCCGGGTCGACTTCGCGTCGTAGTAATCGGAGCGCGGGTCGAATTGCGTGGGGTCGTCGAAGGCTTCACGGGTGATCCGGGCGACCCCGACGATGCCCGGCGCGGCGCAGTTGGAGTGGTAGAAGAGCACGAGGCCCCCGACCTTCGCCGACCGGAGGAAATTGCGCGCCTGGTAATTGCGCACGCCGGTCCAGGGTTCCTTGCCCTTGCGCTCGAGTTCCTGGAAGGAAAACTCGTCGGGTTCGGACTTCATCAGCCAATGGTGCATCCGTTCACCGTGGCGGGTGGGGCGTGCTTTTCAAGACGGGGCTGCGGTCTTGCCCTTTCTGCTGGGCGGCCCCTAATCACCCCGTGCGCCTGTTGGATTCCCACTGTCACCCTGAGTACGCCCTGAAGGCCGGTCGCCTCGCCGCCTGGGTGGCGGAATGCCGGTCCGCCGGCGTCGAAGGGGTCGTGGCCATCGGGACCGACCTCAAGGATTGGTCCGACTACCGGGCGCTCGCGGCCCAGCAGCCCGATTTCTTTCGGCATACCGTCGGGCTCCACCCTTGCCACGTTGAGGAAGGCTGGGAGGAGACCGTCGCGGCGATCTCACCTTACTTCGCTGATCACACCCCCCCGGCGGCCCTCGGCGAGATCGGGTTGGACTATTTCCGGCTACCGTCCGAGGTCGCCGAGGCCGAGCGGATCAAGGGTTGGCAACAGGCGGCCTTTCGTCGTCAGCTCGCGCTGGCCTACCAGTTTGCGTGTCCGGTCGTCATCCATTCACGCCATGCGTTCGATGATTGCCTTCGGTTGATCGACGCCAGCGGCGTGGATTGGCGCAAGGTCGTGTTTCACTGCTTTGTCGAAGGCCCGGAGCAGGTCCGTCAGGTCAATCAGCGTGGTGGCCGCGCTTCCTTTACCGGCATCATCACTTACGCGAAGTCCGAGGAAATCCGCCAAGCCCTCAAGGCGCAGGGGTTGGCCCGCCTGATGCTGGAGACCGATGCCCCTTACCTCGCCCCGCAGTCCGTGCGGGGGAAGGAGAACACGCCGGTCTACCTGCCGGAAATCTGCACCCAGGCCGCTGCGCTCCTCGGCCTGCCGCCGGACGAGGTGGCGGAGGTCGCGACCCGCAACGCCCGCGAGTTTTTCGGCTTCTGAGGCGGGCATGCAAAGGGCGGACCCTTGCGGGTCCGCCCTGGTCGGTCCGGGGAGCTAGGCTCAGGCCTTGGCCAGCGACTGCTCGAGGTCGGCGAGGATGTCCTCGATGTCCTCAAGGCCTACGGAGAGCCGGACGTAGTCGTCGGTGACACCGGCGCGGTCGCGTTCCGCGGCGCTGAGCTGCGAGTGCGTCGTGGAGGCCGGGTGGATCGCCAGCGAGCGGGCGTCGCCGATGTTGGCGACGTGGCTGTGGAGCTGAAGCCCGTCGATGAACTTGCGCCCGCCTTCGAGGCCGGACTTCAGGCCGAAGCCGACGAGGGCGCCGTAGCCATTGGTCAGGTACTTCTTGGCGAGGTCGTGGTACTTCGAGGACTTCAGGCCCGGGTAGTTGGTCCACTTCACCTTGGGGTGCGCTTCGAGGAACTGGGCGACCTTCATGGCGTTGGCGCAATGCCGCTCCATGCGCAGGTGCAGGGTTTCGAGGCCTTGCAGGAGGAGGAAGGCATTGAAGGGCGAGAGGCAGCTGCCGACGTCGCGGAGGAACTGCAGGCGCATCTTCATGATGAACGCGATGTTGGCCCCGCCGGCGGGGGCGAAGGCCTTGAAGGCTTCCCAGTGCGGCAGGCCATGGTAGGACATGTCGGGCTCGGTGAAGCCGGGGAACTTGCCGTTGCCCCAGTCGAAGTTGCCGCCGTCGACGACGATTCCGCCGATGGAGGTGCCGTGGCCGCCGATGTGCTTGGTCGCCGAGTGGACGACGATGTTCGCACCGTGCTCAAACGGACGGTTGAGGTAGGGCGAGAGGGCGGTGTTATCGATGATCAACGGGACGCCGACTTCCTTGGCGATCTTGCCGACCTCGGCGAAGGGGAAGATATTGAGGCGGGGGTTGCCCAGGCCTTCGCCGAAGAAGGCCTTCGTATTCTTCTTCACGGCTTGGCGGAAGTTCTCGGGGTCGTCGCCGTCGACGAAGGAGACCTCGATGCCGATCTTGGGCAGGGTGTAATGGAAGAGGTTGTAGGTGCCGCCGTAGAGCTGCGAGACCGAGACGATGTGGTCGCCGGCCCCGGCGAGGTTGAGGATGGCCGCGGTAATGGCCGCCTGGCCGGACGCATGGGCGAGGGCGCCCGAGCCGCCTTCGAGCGACGTGAGGCGCTGCTCGAGCACGTCGGTCGTCGGGTTCATGATGCGGGTGTAGATGTTGCCGAGTTCCTTCAGGCCGAAGAGGTTGGCGGCGTGTTCCGTGTCGCGGAACTGGTAGCTTGTCGTCTGGTAGATCGGGACGGCCCGGGCCCCGGTCGTCGGGTCCGCTTTCTGGCCGGCGTGCAGGGATTGCGTGCCGAGGCCGTGCTTTTTAGGGGTGCTCATGGTGGAGGGGAGAGGGTCTTTATCGCCCGCCGGACCGTCGGTCTCAAGCCGTTTTTGGGACGATGACGCTTCCTTCTCGCCCTCGGGTGGCCTTCTTTCCTATCTAAACTAACCGTATGCCTGTCTTCCTGCACGATACCATGAGCCGCGAGGTTCGTCCCTTGCTGCTCAAGCCCGGCCGCTCCACCTTCGGGATGTATTGCTGTGGCCCGACGGTCTATGGCCCGGCCCACATCGGTAATTTCCGCACCTTCCTGCTGCAGGATGTCCTTCGCCGCACCCTTGAGGTCGACGGCCTTAAGGTGAAGCACGTCCGCAACCTCACCGACGTCGATGATAAGACGATCCGGGGGGCGATGGCGGCCAAGATGCCCCTCTCGGTCTTCACCCGAGGCTGGACCGACAAGTTTCATGCGGATTGCGCCGCCCTCGGCCTGCTCGTCCCGCAGGTCGAGCCCAGCGCCGTCGCGCACATCCCCCAGCAGGTCGCCATGATTAAGTCCCTTGTGGAGCGCGGCCATGCTTACGTGGCCAAGGACGGCTCCGTTTACTTCAAAGTCTGCTCCTGCGCCGACTACGGGAAACTCTCCCGCCTCGACCGTAGTCAGTCCCGTACCCAGACGACCAACAGCGCCGGCGAGGCCAATGACGCCGACGAGTATGACCGGGAGTCCGCCGCCGACTTCGCGCTCTGGAAGTCGCATAAGCCGGAGGATGGCGAAAACCACTGGCCGAGCCCCTGGGGGGAGGGACGTCCCGGTTGGCACATCGAGTGCTCCGCGATGTCCTTGCAGCACCTTGGCGTCACCTTCGACCTGCACGGCGGAGGCGTCGACCTCTGCTTCCCGCACCACGAGAACGAGATCGCGCAGACCGAGTGCGCCACCGGCGTGAAGGGGTTTGCCGCCCACTGGTTCCACAGCACCCACCTGCTCGTCGACGGCGACAAGATGTCGAAGAGCAAGGGGAACCTCTACACCCTCGACGATCTGGTCGCCAAGGGCTTCACGCCGATGGAGGTTCGTTACGCCCTTATCAGCGGACACTACCGCACCTCCCTCAACTTCACCCTCCATGGCGTCGAGAACGCCCGGTCCGCCCTGGGCAAGCTTGAGCGCTGGACCGACCGCCTCCTCGAAGTCGCGGGCTTCACCCGGGCGGAGTTCGCCGCCCCCGCCGTTCAGGAGACCCAGACCGCCTGGGGGCGCTTTGCCCCCGCTTGGACCGTCCTGCAGGAGGATTTGAACATCCCTGGGTGCCTGGGGCGGGTCTTCACCGTCGTCGGGGACCATACCGAGGTCACCCCGGCCCAAGCCCGGCAGGATGTCGTCGGCTTGGCCAAGGTCCTCCATGCCCTCGGCCTGACCCTCTTTGTGGCCAAGACCGCGGTCGCGGTCCCTCCGGCGGTGGCCGACCTCGGCGCCCGCCGGTGGGCGGCCAAGCAGGCCAAGGACTTTGCCACGGCCGACCAGCTGCGCCAGGAACTGACCGCCTTGGGTTGGGCCATGCTCGACCGTAAGGATGGGTACGACCTGAAGCCGGCCTGAGGTCGCTCAAGAATGTCCATAGACTTCCGCTTGAAGTCGCGGGGCCCGCGGTTAGGCTAAGTCGCCATGTCCTCCGAGAAACCGCCCCGTTCCGTCAGTCCCACCTTTTTCCCCTCGCTCGCCTTCTTGCTCTTCGGCGTCGCGCTCGCCCTCGCGTTCGTCGTCGCCTCCGACAAAGTCGGCAAGTCCATCGGTCAGTTCCGTCAGAATCGTCCCGAGATCACCGTCAAGGGAGTCGCGACGCTCGACGTGCGTTCCGGCCAAGGCAGTCTGGCCGGGTCGATCTCCTGGCGCGGCGAGGACTTCGCCGCTGGCCGCGCCGCGGTCGCCGCGCAACGCGTGGCACTACTGAAGGTCCTGAAGCTCGCAGGCTTCGCCGACAGCGAGGTCATCTTCGCGGCGACGGATTTCACCCGTTATGAGCCCGCCGTCTTCGTCGAGTACGCCGGCCAGTACGAGGGCACGCGCGCGCCGATCCAGCGCGCCCCGGTCGACTTCAACCGTTTCGCGCACGGCAAGGTGCCGGAGTACGGCTTCAGCCAGACGTTCGTGCTCGAGTCTCCGAACGTCGATCGCATCCTCGCCTTCTCTCGTCAGGAGATCTTCCTCGACGACGGGGTGACCTTGGCTCGGAACACGCCGGTCTTCCGGTTGGTCAAGCTGAACGAGGCGAAGAAGGAACTCCTGGAGGCCGCCGCCCAGGACGCCCAGCGCCGCGCCGCCACCATGGTCACCGGTTCCGGCTCCAAGGTTGGTTCCCTGCTCGAGGCCGCCCAAGGCGTCATCCAGATCAGCGCCAAGGACCGCGTCGGCGAGTCGGACGGTAACAGCGTCGACCTTTACTCCATCGACAAGACCATCCGGGTGGTGGTCACGATGCGCTTCGAGATTGTGAAGGAATAACCGGCCGGAGGGGGCGGGGCGGGGGTTCGCCTCCGTCCTTGCCCTCCGCCCCGGGAGACCCTAGCGGTAAGGACGCTTTTCCACCATGTCCTCCCGCCCGCAGATGACTCCCCTCGAGGAGCTCCGTCACTCCGCCGCCCACATGCTGGGTGCCGCCGTCCTCCGCCTGTTCCCCCAGGCCCAGTTGGACATCGGGCCGCCCATCGACGCGGGCTTCTACTACGACTTCGATCTGGAGCATAACTTCACGGCCGAGGACCTCGTCAAAATCGAGGAGGAGATGCGCCGCATCGCCAAGGAGAACCAGAAGTTCGAGCGCTTCGAGTGCACCCGCGCCGAGGCCGAGCAGCTCCTCCGCGAGCGCGGCCAGGTCGCCTTCAAGCTCGGCCGCCTCGGCGACGTCCCGGAAGGCGAGACCATCTCTTTCTACAAAAACGGCGAATTCGTGGACCTCTGCGCCGGCACCCACGTCCGTTACAGTTCGCAGGTGAAGGCCATCAAGCTCCTCAGCATCGCCGGCACCTACCACCGCGGTGACGAAAAGAACAAGCAGATCCAGCGCATCTACGGCACCGCCTTCCCGACGAAGGACGAACTCGAGCAGCACCTGCAGCGGCAGGAAGAAGCCAAGAAGCGGGACCACCGCAAACTCGGCAAGGAACTCCGGCTATTCCACATCGATGAGAAGGTTGGCCAAGGCCTCATCCTCTGGACCCCGAATGGCGCCGTCATCCGGCAGGAACTCCAGAACTTCATCTCGGAGCAGCTTTTCCGCACCGGCTACAAGCAGGTCTTCACCCCGCACATCGGTAACCTCGACCTCTACCGGACCTCGGGGCACTTCCCTTATTATAAGGACGCCCAGTTTCCCCCGCTCGTCGAACGCGAGGCCATGGAGATGCTGGCGAAGGAGGGTTGCGGTTGCGGCGAACTGACCAATCGCCTGGAGGACGGCAAGATCCAGGGCTTCCTGCTGAAGCCGATGAATTGCCCGCACCACATCCGCATCTTCGATTCGCAGCCGCACTCCTACCGCGACCTGCCGGTCCGCTTGGCCGAGTTCGGTACGGTTTACCGCTGGGAACAGTCCGGTGAACTCAATGGGATGACCCGGGTCCGTGGCTTCACCCAGGATGATGGCCACCTCTTCTGCACCGAGGATCAAGTCGCCCAGGAAGTCCTTGGCTGTCTCGAACTCGTGAAAGTCGTCCTGAAGACCCTCGGTCTCCACGATTACCGCGTCCGGGTCGGCCTGCGCAATCCCGACTCCAATAAATACACCGGCGACGCCGCCAACTGGGATAAGGCGGAGGCCGCCTGTCGGGCCGCCGCGGCTACCCTCGGGGTGCCGTTCACGGAGGAGTCGGGTGAGGCGGCGTTCTACGGCCCGAAGATCGACTTCGTCGTCCGCGACGTCATCGGCCGCGAGTGGCAGCTGGGCACGGTGCAGGTTGATTTCAACCTGCCGATCCGCTTCGACCTTTCCTACACGGGGGCCGACAACAAGCCGCACCGCCCGGTGATGATCCACCGCGCGCCGTTTGGTTCGATGGAACGTTTTGTCGGCATCCTCATCGAGCATTTCGCGGGCGACTTCCCGACCTGGCTCTCACCCGAGCAGGTGCGCCTGATCCCGCTGAACGACGACCTTAACGCCGATTGCGAGGCGATGGCCGAGCAACTCAAGGCCGTCAAGGTGCGCTGCACCGTCGATACCTCCGCGAATAAACTCGGCGCCAAGATCCGTTTGGCCGAGATCTCTAAAGTCCCTCACATGCTCGTCGTGGGGGCCAAGGAGAAGGAAGCCGGCGTCGTCAACGTCCGCTCCCGCGCCGACAAGTCCTTCGAGGGTAACCGTACCTTGGCCGACTTCATCGGTCTGGTCACCGCCGAGGTCGCCGAGCGTCGACTGAAGGCGCACGTGCCGACGCCCCCCGCCGCTCCCGGTGCCCCTTCGGCCTGAGGTTGGCGGCGTCCGACCCTGCAAGAGGCCCGGCTTCGGTCGGGCCTTTTTCGTGACCGTAACCTCGTTTAGACCGCTCGCTCGGGTTTCCCGTTGCCCTGGAGGGGGCGGGAGGGGTAGGCAAGGGTATGCGCTCTCCGCGTGAAACCTCTCGTCGGGATTTCCTGAAATTCGCCGGACTTGGGGGCGTCGCACTTGGCGCCGCCGCGACGACCGCGCTGGGCGACGCCCCGCGCCAGGCCGCCGTCAACCTGCGCGCCGCCGAGGCGAAGAACGTGATTTTTATGGTGGCCGATGGCATGAATATCGCCGCCCTCTCGCTCGCGGACGCCTGGTCCCGTCAGCGGTACTCCGTTTCTTCCCGCTGGCTCCGCTTGTATCGCGAGCGACCGGTTGTGCGTTCCTTGTGCGAGACGCATTCGGTCACCGGTCTGGTCACCGATTCGGCCGCCGCCGCTTCCTGCTGGGGCATCGGCGAGCGCATCGTGAACGGGGTGCTCAATATCACCCCTGACGGTCGCAAGCCCGTCACGCTCGCGCAGAAGATGAAGGCGGCGGGTAAGCCAGTCGGCCTAGTCACCACCGCGACCGCGACGCACGCCACCCCGGCTGGTTTCGCCGTCACCGTGGCCTCGCGCAAGAGCCAGTCGGAAGTCGCCGCCCAGTACCTGGAGCGGGGGATCGACGTCATCCTTGGGGGTGGTGCCGACTATTTCAGCGCTAGCCTCATCGAAGCCTACCGGAAGGTCGGCTACGCCGTGACGACGGACCGTACCCAACTTCTTGCCCGTCAGGGGGCCGGCCCGCTGCTCGGGTTGTTCAGCCCCAAGTACATCCCCTACGAGTTCGATCGGGTTCGCGATCCGGCATTGAAGGTCAAGGTGCCGAGTCTCGCGGAGATGACCCAAGCCGCCCTTGACAACCTCGCCACCGCATCGGCGGGTTTCTTTCTGATGGTTGAAGGCGGGCGTGTCGATCATGCCGCCCATGCCAATGACGCTCTCGCGCTCATTCATGATCAACTGGCTTTCGATGAGGCCATCGAGACCGTCCTCGCCTTCGCCGATCGCCACCCGGATACCTTGGTCATCATCACGACCGACCACGGTACGGGCGGTATCCAGTTGAATGGCGTCGGTGACGAGGATTTTGAAAGTGCTCCCGCCTATGCCGGCACCAATGAGGCGTTCCATCGCTTGGCGAAGTTCACCTCTACGCAGGAGGCCGTCATCGCCCGGACCAAAGGACAGCCGAAGCAGGTCCAGCTCGATGCCTTGGTCGCTTCGACCGGGCTGGAGTTCAAGGCGGCGGAACTCGCGAAGGTCACGGACTTGAAGACATTTCAGTCGCTGCTGCCAAAGCAGACCGGGATCAACTGGACGAGCAACAACCACACGGCCGACCTCGTCGAGTTCTGCTCGTTTGGCCCGGGTTCGCCCTTGTTCACGCCTTTCCTGCGGAACGACGAGATCCATGCGAAGGTGCTCCGCGCGACCGGCGTTCCCGGTTGAGGGCGGGCCATAAAAAGGGCGTCCTTGCGGACGCCCTGTTCGAGGCTGGTGGCGGTCGCTTAGTACTTCACGCCGCAGCCGTAGGGCTTGGTCGTGGTCACTTCCGGGGCCTTGCCGTCCTTGAGGGCCTTGATGGCGGCCGTCACGTAGTTGGTCGCCTTCTCGATGTCGGCGGACTTGGCGGAGGGGACGCTGTCGATGGCGCCCTTGTAGGCGAGGTTGCCCTTGGCATCGATCACGAAGCAGTGCGGGGTGACCTTGGCCTCGTAGGCTCGGGCGATCTTGCTGCCTTCGTCCATGACGACGGTCGCCGGGTAGTAGCCGTTGGACTCGTTGAGCTTGTGGCCGCCGCTGTTGATCACGAGCCAGACGACGCCTTGACCGATCGCGTCCTTCTGGGCGTTCTGCATGGCGCCGGCGTCGTAGAACTTCTTCACGTAGGGGCAGCCGGGGTTGTACCATTCAAGGACGACGGTCTTGCCCTTGAAATCGGCCAGGGAGACGGTCTTGCCGTCCTTGTCCTTGGCGGTGAAGTCGGGGGCAGGCTTGCCGATTTCGGCGGCGGCCGAGGCGGCGAGGGTCGTGAGGCAGGCGAACAGGGTGGGGAGGAGGCGCATGGGAGGTATGGGTAGAGGTGGTGGATTTAGGAGGGAATCTCACAGATTTCAACCCCAGCTCACGGTTTTGGTCGCAGGGCCGCCCTGATTCCTGCCTTTTTTAGCAAGTTTTACTCGTGGGTTGCCAAAATGTCGAAATCGGGGGAGTTAGATGGCCTGTCTATGGCCGACGCCCGTTCCATCGCCTTGGTTTGCGCCAACGAAGCCTCCTTGTGGGCGGAGCTGCGTGCCCGTGCCGCCGCCATCGCCCTAGCCGAGCCGACCTTGGCGGCGCTTCTCGACCGTTATGTGCTTGCCCGCCAAAGCCTCGGCGAGGCCATCGTGCAACGCTTGAGCGAGCGCCTTGCGCCTACCGGGCAAGATTTCACGCTCGTTGCCCAGGCCTTGGAGTCGGCTTTGCGGCACGACCCGGAAGTGCTGTCGCAGATGCGCGCCGATACCCGCGCCATCCTTGAGCGTGACCCCGCGACGGAACACGCGCTCATTCCCTTCCTCTGGTACAAAGGGTTCCATGCCATCTCGGCGCACCGCCTCGCCCACACCTTATGGAAGGTCGGCCGGCGAGACTTGGCGCTTCACCTTCAGTCGCTGGTCGCCGCGCATCTGGCCGTCGACATCCATCCGGCCGCCCGCTTCGGCGTCGGCATCTTGCTCGACCACGCCACCGGCTTCGTCGCTGGCGAGACGAGCATCGTCGAGGACAATGTTTCTTTCCTGCATGAGGTCACCCTCGGCGGGACGGGCAAGGCCCGCGGGGATCGCCACCCGAAGATTCGTTCCGGTGTGCTCGTCGGCGCCGGCGCCAAGATCCTCGGGAATATCACCATCGGCGAAGGCGCCAAGATCGGCGCTGGCTCGGTCGTCCTCAAGGACGTCGCCCCGCATACCAGCGTGGCCGGCGTGCCCGCGGTGTTGATCGGCAAGGCTTCTGTCGACGCTCCGGCGCTCGACATGGATCACTCGCTCTGACGATGCCCGTCCCCCGACCAGCGCAGGATCGCCCCGGTGACGCGCGCGTGTTGGACTGTCTGTATCGCGTCGGCGCCTTCGTCAACGAGACCGAGGATCCCCGCGAGGCGTTGGACTTCATCCTCGCGGAAATCGTCCGTTCGCTTGGCGCCTCTTCGGCATCAATCGCCCTGGTCGAGCCGACGACCGGTTCGCTGCGGATCGAGGTCTCCAACGGCTTGGACGCCGCCACCGCGCAGCGCGAGATCCAGCAAGGGCAGGGCATCACCGGTTGGGTCGCCCTCTACGCCAAACCCTTGCGCGTGCCCGATGTCGCCAAGGATCCCCGCTATGTGGAGTTTCGCGGGGGGATCCGCTCCGAACTTGCCGTGCCGATGGAGCTCATGGGCAATGTGATCGGGGTCGTCAATTGCGACTCCGATCGCCTCGATGCCTTCACGGAGCAGGACGTCGCCTTCCTTTCCTTGCTGACCAACGAGGCCTCCAAGGCCGTGGGCCGGATCTGGTTGCTCCGCCAACTGCGGTCGAAGGCCGCCCAGCTCGAGTCGCTCGTCGGCGCCGCCCAAGGGTTGGCCCGCGAACGCGATGAGCCGGGCATCATCCTGGACCTTTCCCGGGCCACGCGCGCCTTGCTCGGGGCCCGGGCCTGCGCTTACTTCAGTGTCGATGGTCGCGAACTCGAGCTGAAGTACCTCGATGGTGAATTGGATGGCAGCGTCTTCGTCGCGCGTGTCTCCATGGACCAGACGGCCTTGGGTACCGTGGCCACCCGCCGCAAACCGCTCGTCGTCCCCGTTGCCGGCAAAAGCGAGGAGCAACTTTTCGCCCGCATACAAGAGCCCGTCGCCAGCTCGTCCTTGCTCGCGGTGCCTGTGCGTTATGAGGACGAGACCTTCGGGGTCCTAGTGTGCGTCGCGATGGGGGCTTACCGGTTCTCCGACGACGATAAGCACCTCGTGACCGCCCTGTCGTCCTTCGGTGCTTCCTCCCTTCAGAATGCCCGGCTTTACGCCAAGGTGTTCACGGTCGAGGAAGGTTTGCGCCGCAGCGAACGCCTGACCGCCCTCGGTTTGCTCTCCGCGGAGGTCGCCCATGAGATCCGGAATCCCTTGACGGTGATGAAGCTGCTTTCCGATACCTTGTCCCAGGGGATGGACGCCGCCGACCCGCGGGTCGAGGACCTCGGGGTTATGCGCGAAAAAATCACGCACATGGAGGGCGTGGTCTCCCGCGTCCTCGGCATGAGCAAGGCGCAGTCGGGCGCCTTCAAGACCATCGACTTGCACGAAGCCGCCGATAACGCGGTGCTGCTTCTCCGGCTGAAACTGCAGCAATTAGGCGTGAAGGTCGCGGTGGTCGCGCCGGCGCACGTGCCCTGGGTGGAGGGGAATCCCGGGCAGATTCAGCAAGTCTTCCTTAACCTCATGCTCAACGCCGTGCAGGCGATGTCCGGCGGCGGCAGCCTGGTGCTGGAAGTCACGCTCGAGGACGGCCCGCAGTTCCCGATCGTCGTCGTCCGCGTCCGCGACACGGGGAACGGGATCCCTGAAGCCATCCTGCCGAAGATCTTCGATTCGTTCTTCACCAGTCGCGAGGATGGGACCGGGCTGGGTCTCGCCATCGTCAAGCGCATCCTGCGCGATCACCGCGGCGACATCGTGGTCGAGTCGACCGGCCCGACCGGGACGACGTTCAAGTTTTGGTTCCCGGTGAAGAACTGAGCCAAGCCCGCCCGGCCTTCCAGATCAGCGGGGAAAGCGATACGCCGATGACCCCGAGGGTCACCGCCCCGAGGTTTTGGGCCAGCGGGGTGGGGCCGATCAGGCGGCCGAGCCAAACGAGCGAGCCAATCCAGAGGACGGCCCCGATCGCGTTCCAGCGGAAGAATCGTCCGGCGGGCATGCGTCCCATGCCGGCGACGAACGGGATGAAGGTCCGGATGACGGGGATGAAGCGGGCCATGACCAGCGAACTGGCGCCTTTGGTGGCGTAGTAGTCGCGCGCGGCTTCGAGGTAGCGTCGTTTGTAGAGCCAGCCATCCGGCCAGCGCTCGACCCGCTCACCGAACTTGAGACCCAGCCAACGGCCGAGCTCGTTGCCGACGATCGCGGCCAAGATGAGGCTCAGCGTGAGGCTCCAAGGGTCGAGCAGGGCGGGGCGGGCGAAGTCGCCATGGGTGTTGGCCGTGGTGAGGATGCCCGCGACGACAATCATGGAATCCCCGGGGAGAAAGAAGCCGAAGAGCAGGCCGGTCTCGGCGAAGACAATGACCGTCATCACGGCGATGCCACCGATTTCGATCATCTGCCGGACATCGCCCATCGAGGCGAGCGCTGCCAGTAATTGGTCAAGGAAGCCGGACATGCACGGATTTAGAACGTCCCGGGCACGCTTGGCAATGACCTTGAAGATTCGCCGATTTCCGTCAACTTGTCCGTTGCCGCATGTCCCCCGAGTTCGAATCCTCCGCCGTCCGCCTTCGGCGCGCCGCTCTCCAACATGGGCTGGCAGGACAAGCGGCCCTCGTCGGTGAGGTCGTCCCCCGCGCCAAACTTTTCCTGGAGGAGGCGCGCGCCATCCAGCTCGCGGCCCATTGCTCCGGTATCCCCGGTGGCGAGGTCGCCCAATTACGCTCCGATGCGGTCGACATCGTCATCGATGCGCTCTTTGTCCGGGCTGGTCCGGCCGCCGGGGTGCTCGCCCTCGTGGCCACGGGCGGATATGGTCGGGCCGAACTTTGCCCGCTCAGCGACATCGACCTGCTCGTGCTGGTTCCCTCCCATTCGCCGGTGACCAAGGCCCTGGTCGAGGCGATTCTCTACCCGCTCTGGGATATCGGGCTGAAGGTCGGGCAGTCCGTGCGGACGGTCGAAGAATGCGCGCAATACGCCCAGGAGGATTTGCACCTCCGGGTGGCGCTTTTGGAGACGCGGTTACTTTGCGGTGACCGGGGCCTGTATGCCCGCAACGAAGCGCGCGTCTCCGAGATGCTCAGTGGGCAAGCGTGGCAGCCCTTGGCCCGTTCGATTGTCGAGTCCCAGCGGAAGCGCCGGGAAAAAGCCGGCGGCAGCGCCTACCTCCAGGAGCCCGACCTGAAGAACGGGGTCGGGGCTTTGCGCGATGTCCAAGGCTGTATCTGGCTGGCCCGGATCAGCCGGGGGGTCATCGGGGCCACGGGGCTGGGCACCGCCGGCTTCCTGCCGATGGTGGACCTGCAGAAGTTCGTCCAGGCCAAGGCGACCTTATTGCGCCTGCGCTGCGAATTGCATTTTCAAGTGACCCGCCCGACCGAACAACTTTCCTTGGAACGGCAGGACACCCTCTCGGAAGCCCTCGGCTATCAAGGGACGATGACCCAGCGCATCGGCGCCCTCATGCGCGAGTATTTCGACGCGGCGGACCATGTGCGCCGTTGTGTGGAGATGGTCGAAGGGGCGGTGATGGGCGAGCCCGAGCCGGAGGGCTGGGGTGAACCCATCCTGACCGATGGGCTGCGGGTCGTGCGCGGCGGGACGGTCTCGGCCCAGCATCGCTTGGTCTTCGAGGAAGACCCTGGTCGGCTCGTCCGCCTATTCCGACTTTGCCAGATCCATGAGGCCCGCCCGGAACGCGCCCTTTCCTTGTTGGTCCGCGAACGCGCCCACTTGCTGACGCCGGACCTCGCCTTGGGGGAGGATTGCGCGACGGCGATGCGCGCGATGCTCACCGAGGGGGGGCGGGTGCATGCCGCCATCGACGCCTTGCGCGAGCACGACTTGCTTTATCGGTTGGTGCCCGAGTTCGCCGGGCTCCACTGCTTGGTGCAATTCGAGTTTTACCATCGTTGGACGGCCGACGTCCATACCCTCCGGTCTCTTTGGGAACTCGACGGGATCTATGCCGGGACGACGCCGACCGACGAGAAATACCGCTCGGTCGTCCTCGGGTCGGAGTCGCCTTCGCTGCTCTACGCCATCCTCTTTTTGCACGACATCGCCAAATCCGGCGGCATCGAGGGGCATGCGGAGCGGGGCGTGCCGATCGCCGATGCCATCCTGAAGCGGCTCGGGTTTGACCATCGGGAGCGGGCGATCGCCGCTGGTGTGATCCGCCATCACTTGGTGATGGGTCTCTACTGGCAGCGGCATGACGTGGATGACCCGGTCAATATCGAGCGGTTCGCCCGGCTCGTCGGCGACGAGCAGGTTCTGCGCAGCCTGCATGTCCACACCCGCTGCGATGCCCGGGCGACGTCCCCGGACCTTTGGACGGACTTCAAGGACGGGCAACATTGGACGTTGTATCGCCGCACCTTGGGTAAGCTCGCCGGCGAGGCGGAGCGGGATGCGCAGGTCGCGAGTCAGGCGTTGCGCGAGGCGACCGACGCCCGTTTGGCGGGTGCGATCCCGGTTGACGAGGTCGAGGCCCATTTCACCCAGATGCCGGCGGGTTATTTCCAACATGTCTCGTCGGAGGATGCGGCCACGCACATCCGGATGATCCACCAGCTGATCGCCTCCGTCACCGCCGCTGACGCCGAGCTTTCCTTGCGCCCGATCGTCGATTGGCACGACGAGGTGGGTTCGGCCCAGTCCGTCGTCACGGTGGTCACCTGGGACCGGGCTGGTTTGTTTAGCCGGATGGCCGGTGCTTTCGCCGTCGCCGGCATCAATATCGTCTCTTGCCGCGCATTCTCGCGGGACGATGACGTGGCGATCGACTTCTTCCGCGTGGTGCTCCCCCTTGGTAAGGAAGCCGCCTCGAAGACCCGTTTCGCCGAAGCCCTTGGGAAGTCCCTGCTGGAAGGGTCTGACTTGATCGAGGAGGTTGCCGCCGCGGAAGCCATGGTCCTCTTGACCGCCCCCCGCCGCAAGGCACACGTGCCCTTGGCCCCGCGGGTCGAGGTCTACCGGGAGGAGGAGTTGGACCGGGTCGTGACGGAGTTACAGTGCAATGACCGCATCGGACTCCTGTTCCGGGTGGGTCGCGCCATCCAGGAGGCCGGCTACACCATCACCTTTGCCAATGTATCGACCGAGCAAGGCTTTGCGCTCGATACTTTCTACTTGGAGCCGGAGCGCGGCCTCTCGGTCGCTCCCCGTCCGCCCGAGGCCTTGGCGGATGCCCTGCGCTCGGTGGTTTCCTGAGCACGTCCCCCCTTGCCAGCGTCCGGGAAATCCTCAATTTGGAGGCCTCCCCGATGAATCCCTTCCTGACCATCAGCCGGACCTGGGCGCTGCTTCTTTTGGCTGGCGCCTACGCCTTAGCCGCCGAACCTTCCCCGACCAAACCCACTCCCGCCATGCCCGACGCTCCCCAACTCGAGAAAGCCACCTTCGGCGCCGGCTGTTTCTGGGGCGTCGAATACCAATACGCCAAGATTCCTGGCGTCAAAGCGGCGGTCTGCGGTTACGCGGGCGGCAAGGTGGTCAATCCCACCTACGAGGATGTGTGCAGCCACACCTCCGGACATGCCGAGGTCATCGAGGTGACCTTCGATCCCAAGAAGGTTAGCTACCGCACTTTGGTGGAGTATTTCTTCAAGATGCACGACCCGACGCAGGTCGACCGTCAGGGGCCCGATGTCGGTGACCAGTATCGCTCCGTCATCTTCACCCATTCCCCCGAACAGCAGAAGGTCGCCGAGGAGGTCAAGGCCGCCCTGACCAAGGCCAAGGTCTTTAACGCGCCGATTGCCACCCAGGTCGCGCCCGCGCCGGTCTTCTGGCGCGCGGAGGAGTATCATCAGCGACACTACCAGCTTCGCGGCACGCGACCCTACTGTCATCTGGTACCATTCGCCGAGGAGAATAAGTGAACCGTGGCTGATCGGCGTACCGGGGCGGACGCGCCTCTGCCGGGCTTTGGTCCCGCGGCGGAAGCCGACCTGTCGCCCCGCCGCCGTCCCCTGGCCGCCCGCATGCGGCCCCGCAGCCTGCAGGAGGTCGTTGGTCATGCCACCTTGCTTGGGCCCGAGGCGTTGCTACCTCGCCTGATTAAAGCCGACAACTTCGGCTCGCTGCTTTTCTACGGTCCGCCTGGTTGCGGCAAGACCACGCTCGCCGAGGTGATTGCCGCCGAGACGCAATCCGAGGTCATCCGCGTCAACGCGGTCCTGTCCGGCGCCGCCGAGTTGCGCGAGGTGCTGGCTGAGGCGCGTCGTCACCCCTCCCGCAAGACCGTGCTCGTCGTCGATGAGATTCATCGCTTCAATAAGGCCCAGCAGGACCTGCTGCTTCCGGACGTCGAGGCCGGGGTGGTCCGGTTGATCGGTTGCACGACGCATAACCCCGGGCTTTACGTGGTCCCCGCTTTACTCAGCCGTAGCCATCTGTTCCGGCTCGACCCGCTTTCGGTGGATGAAGTCGCGGGCTTCTTGGCGACGGCCTTAGCCGATGGTGAGCGTGGACTGGGTGCCCTCGGCATCAAGGCGGGCCCCGCGGTCCTGCGTCAGGTCGCCGAGATGGCTGGTGGCGACTTGCGTCGCGCCTTGAACTGCCTCGAGACCCTGGTGCTTTCCGCCCCGGTGCTGGGCAGCGTGACGGACGAGGCCGTGGCGGCTTTTGCCCGCGAACGTCGCATCCGGTACGACGATGGCGGCGACGATCATTACGACACGGCGTCCGCGTTCATCAAGTCAGTCCGCGGCGGCGATCCGGATGCGGCCCTCTACTGGCTGTTCCTGATGCTCGCGGGCGGCGAGGAACCCCGGTTCATCGCCCGGCGCCTCGTCATCTGTGCGTCCGAGGATATCGGGCTCGCCGATTCACGTGCGCTCGGCATCGCCACCGCGGCCTTCCAAGCCTGCGAGCTGGTCGGCTTGCCGGAATGCGAATACGCGTTGGCGCACGCCACGCTCTTCCTTGCGCTTGCCCCCAAGAGTAACAGCACGACCTTAGCGATCGCCGCGGCCAAGGAGGCGGTCCGTTCCCAGCCGCGGCAAGAGGTGCCGTTACACCTCAAGGACGCCCATAACGCGACCAACAAGCGGTTAGGGCAGGGCGGAGGCTACCGTTACAGTCATGATTACCCCGAGGGTATCAGCGGTCAGGACTACCTGAGCCATTCGTTGGCGCTCTATCGTCCGGGCGAAGCCGGGGCGGAAGCCCAGCTGGCCGAACGTCTGGCCCGGTGGCGGGAACTCAAGGAGTTGCTGCGTCGGAAAGAAGGTCGGCCGTGAGCCTCGTCGCCCCGCGTCTGCCTTGGTTCGGTCCGGGGAAGTTCCCGCTCTACCTCGCCCCGATGGCCCGACGGACGGATGTGGCTTTCCGGCAACTCTGCAAGGAGCAGGGGGCCGATGTCATGGTCACGGAATTTGTCCAGTCTGAGGCCCTGATCCGGGATAACGCCAAGGCTTGGGAGATGGTCGATTTCACCGAGGCCCAGCGACCGATGGGCGTGCAGATCTTCGGGGCCACCCCGGCCTCGATGGCACGCGCCGCCCGCGAGGTCTGCGACCGGGTGCGGCCGGATTTTCTGGACCTGAATTTTGGTTGTCCGGCCCATAAGGTCATCGAGCAGAACGCCGGCTCTGGGTTGCTTCGTTGCCCGCCGTTGCTCTACGACCTGGTCAAGTCGGTGAAGGATGCGATCCCGGAGGTGCCGCTAACCGCCAAGATGCGCCTGGGTTGGGATGAGTCCTCCATCGTGGCGGTGGAGGTGGCTGGCCGGCTCGAGCAACTCGGGGTGGAGGCGATCGCCGTCCACGGACGCACGAAGGAACAGGGATACGCTGGTTTGGCCGATTGGAATTGGATCGCCCAGGTTGCGGCGGCGGTGCGCATCCCCGTCATCGGTAACGGGGATATCAAGGATGGCGCCTCGGGGCTCCGGCGGCGGGCCGAGAGCGGGGTCGCCGGGTTGATGGTCGGTCGGGCCGCGCTCGGGAACCCTTGGATCTTCGGGGAGATGCAGGCGGCGCTCGCCGGTAAGCCCGTGGTCGCTGGTACCGTTGGCGCCGTCGTTCGCTGGAACGCCATGATCCGACTCGCGGAACTCACCCTGGAGGTGCACGCCAGTCGTCTGGGCGGTCGCGATGTTCGCTGGATGCTCGATCGGTTGTTGCCCTTGACCCAAGGTTTACCCGGGTCGCGCCGAATTCGGGACCGACTCAGGTATTGCCTGACCTTGGAGGACTTGCGACGACTGCGTGACGAACACTTGACAGAGCTAGCCAATCTCCCCTGACCACCGTTTTGCTGGGGTTCCGGTGCCGCCGTCCGGGATGCAATCTTTTACTCATTTTCTTATCTACAGGGTGGCTGTGAATATTCTGTGCAGGGCTTCCGCTTGTGCCACTGGGCCGTGGGCTCATCAAAGGGGTCGATTTGTACCCCGCGAATCAATCGTGTGCTGCGCTCAGCCGTCACACGAGTCTCCTCCCTTCACTAGACTCCACAAACTTCCTCCCTGCAACGACTTGCAGACCGCGGAAAGGCCTCATTGCCACCGCCCGCTCCCACGCCCCTCCGCTCCTTCGGACCCTCCGCCTCTCTTTAAACTAAAAATTTCCAACTTTCGGGCTTCCAAAGAGCCTGTGAACAACCTTCCTCAACCCTCTACCCCTTCCATGGCCAGCCCTGACCGACACCTTTCCCTTTGGGAGACGGCTAAAAGCGAACTTCGTATCACTTTTTCCCGTAACGATTATGACACTTGGATCTCGACCATCCAAGCCGTCGGGATCGTCGACGGTAACATCCTGGTTCTCGAAGCGCCGACGGTGCTCGCCGAGGCTTGGGTTAATAGCAACTACGGTGACGTGCTGCGTCGTCAGCTGACCTTGGTCGCGGGCAGCAACATGGATTACCGCCTCAGCGCCGCGACCAGCGCCAACCGTGACGGCCAGGTGGCGGCGCCGGCACCGGCGCCCCGCTCCTCCGTCCGCACGCCGTCCGCTTCGCCGCCCCCCGCCATCAAGGCGACGAACACCTTCGAGAACTTCATCGTCGGTCCGGAGAACGAAATGGCGCACGGCGCGGCGCTCGCCGTGGCCAAGGAGCCGGGCCTTTTCTTTAACCCGCTCTTCATCCATGGCCCGACCGGTCTGGGCAAGACGCACCTGATGCATGCCATCGCGCATTCCGTCTACGCCGCGAACCCGGGTGCCCGCATCGCTTACATCTCCTCGGAGACGTTCACCAACGATTTCATCTCCGCGCTTCAGTCCGGCAGCGTGGCGCCGTTCCGTCGTCGCTACCGCGAGCTCGACCTGTTGCTGATCGATGACATCCATTTCCTTGCGGGCAAGGAGTCGACGCAGGATGAGTTCTTCCACACCTTCAACGAACTGCATAATAACCATAAGCAGGTCGTGTTGACCAGTGACCGCCCGGCTTCCGAGATCGCCAAGTTGCAGGAACGCCTCGTGTCGCGCTTCCAGTGGGGTATGGTGGCTTCGATTCAGGCCCCGGGCCTCGAGACTCGCATCGCCATCCTGCAGAAGAAGGCCGCCGCCCGTGGCCTCGACCTGCCTTCCGAAATCGCGGAATTCATCGCTTCCCGCATCGCCCGCAACGTGCGCAACCTGGAAGGCGCCGTCACCCGCATCGTCGGCCTGACCGGCATGACCCGTAAGCCCCTGGAACTCGCCCAGGTCGAGAAGCTCCTGCACGACATTCTCGTCGAGGAGGCCAGCCACACCCTCACCGCCGAGGTCATCCAGCGGAAGGTCGCCGAGCACTACCGCATCCAGATGTCGGACATGACCTCGAAGCGCCGCATGCAGAACATCGCCTTCCCTCGGCAGGTCGCGATGTACCTCGCCACCCAATTGACCGGCATGTCCCTGGTCTCCATCGGTCAGGCCTTCGGTGGTCGCGACCACGGCACCGTGATCCACGCCCGCAAGACCGTGACCAATCAGATGGAAGTCGACACCAACGTCCGCCGGACCGTCGAGTATCTCCGCGCCCAGCTTTCGACCAACCGCTAAGCGGCGTCGAGACGGCGAACGAGGCGACCGTTGGGGCGCCTTTTTCGTGCCTAGTCGGCCGACGGGAGGCCGCGGAGCAAGGCCACCACGGCGGTGACCTTGGCCTGGTCGGCGACCGGGATGCCGTCGGCCGGCCAATCCGGAGCCGCGCCGAGCGCGACCGAGGGAGGACGCACGCGCATCGCGGTCGGCTGGATGCCGCGCAAGGAGGCATGGACTTCTTGCACGCCGCTGAGGCGGATGACCTCGGCGATGTTGCCGAGGTTAAGGCCGCCGCCGGCGAGGATTTGGCAACGCCGCCCGGCCTGTTGGACGAGTTTGGCAAGCATCGGGGCGCCGGTCAGGGCGTCAGGAGCCTGCCCAGACGTCAGCACCCGGTGGCAACCGGCGGCGATGACCGCCTCGAGGGCCGACTCCGGGTGGGCGGTCCAGTCGAAAGCTCGGTGAAAAGTCACACTCATGCCCTTGGCGGCGGTGACAAGGCGGCGGGTGCGCTCAAGGTCGACGGTGGCATCCGGCCTGAGCAGGCCGAACACCACGCCATCGGCGCCCGCGTCACGGGCCACGGTGATGTCGCGGAGCATGATCTTGTACTCGGCGTCCGTGTAGAGGAAGTCGCCCCCGCGGGGCCTGATCATAACGTGCAGTTTGACCCCAAGCAGCTCCCGGACCGCCTCGATGGTGCCAAGGCTGGGGGTGGTACCGCCTTCGGCGGTGTTGTCGCAGAGTTCGATGCGGTCGGCCCCGCCTTGCTGGGCGGTTAGGGCCGAAGCGTAGGAATAGGCGACGATCTCGAGGAGGGGCATGGGACGCCGACAGAGTAGGGTGGGCGGGGACTGATGCAAACCCCGGGTGAGGCCTAGAGAGCCCCTATTCTGTTTGCCAGCGGTCCCGGCTCTGCCTTGATGGGGCTGTTCCTTTAGATTTTTCCCAGGGGAGTCCGTGACCGGACTGAGATGAGGCTTGGCCTCGAACCCTCGTACCTGATGCGCCCCGGCGCCGTAGGAAGCGGATTTTGCAGCTAACCCCATCCCCGTTTCCGCGTCCCACTCAGGCCCGCTGGTCTCTCCGTTGGCCTGACTCTGCCCCCTTCAACCCTCCCACCTTCCATGGTCTCCGATAACAAACCTACCACTTTCCCTAACTCCACCCGCATTTACGTGCCGGGTTCCCGGCCTGATGTCCTCGTGCCGATGCGTGAGGTGAAGCTCGCCGACACCCACCGCCCCGATGGGGCGTCGTCGCCCAACCCGGCCATCCGGATTTACGACACGTCCGGTCCCTGGGGCGACCCCGCCTTCCATGGCGATGTGGAACAGGGCCTGCCAGCGATCCGCTCCGCATGGATTCAAGAGCGCGGGGATGTCGAGGCGGTGTCCGGTCGCGAGCTCAAACCCGAGGACGACGGTTACCTTTCTTGGAAACATGCCGAGACCGCCCAGCGTGCGACCTCGCGCAACCGGCTCGTGCAGTTCAACCGTGCCGACCGCAAGGTCTTCAAGGCCAAGCCTGGCCAGCGGCCTACCCAGCTCGCCTACGCCAAACAGGGCATCATCACCCCGGAGATGGAGTACATCGCCATCCGCGAGAACCTCCGCCTGCAGGCCGCCGCCGAGGAATCCGCCCGCCGCCATGACCTCGGCTTCCAGCACCGGGGAGAATCCTTCGGGGCCGCCATTCCCAAGGTGATCACGCCCGAGTTCGTCCGCTCCGAGGTCGCCCGTGGTCGGGCCATCATCCCCGCTAACATCAACCACCCGGAGCTCGAGCCGATGATCATCGGCCGCAACTTCCTCGTGAAGATCAACACCAACATCGGCAATTCGGCCGTCGCCTCGTCCATCGAGGAAGAGGTCGAGAAGATGCGCTGGTCGATCAAGTGGGGTGGCGACACGCTGATGGACCTTTCCACCGGCAAGAATATCCACCAGACCCGCGAGTGGATCCTGCGCAATTGCCCGGTGCCGGTGGGCACCGTGCCGATCTATCAGGCCCTAGAGAAGGTCAATGGTCGGGCCGAAGACCTGACCTGGGAGATCTTCCGCGACACGCTGATCGAGCAGGCCGAGCAGGGGGTCGACTACTTCACCATCCATGCCGGAGTCCGTCTGGCCTACATCCCCATGACCGCCCGGCGCGTCACGGGCATCGTCTCCCGCGGCGGTTCGATCATGGCCAAGTGGTGCCTCTCGCACCATAAGGAGAACTTCCTGTACACCCATTGGGACGACATCTGCGACATCATGGCCGCTTATGACGTCAGCTTCTCGATCGGCGATGGTCTCCGCCCCGGCTCGATCGCCGATGCCAACGACGACGCGCAGTTTGCCGAGCTGAAGACGCAGGGCGAACTCACGACGCGCGCCTGGGATCGCGGCGTCCAGGTCATGAACGAGGGTCCGGGCCACGTCCCGATGCACATGATCAAGGAGAACATGGATAAGCAGCTCGAGTGGTGTCATGAGGCCCCGTTCTACACCCTGGGGCCGCTCACCACCGACATCGCCCCCGGCTATGACCACATCACCTCGGCCATCGGTGCCGCGATGATTGGCTGGTACGGCACCGCGATGCTCTGCTACGTCACCCCGAAGGAGCACCTCGGCCTGCCGAACAAGGACGATGTCCGCGAGGGCGTCATCGCCTACAAGATCGCCGCCCACGCCGCCGACCTCGCCAAGGGGCACCCTGCCGCGCAAATCCGCGACAACGCCTTATCCAAGGCTCGTTTCGAGTTTCGCTGGCCGGACCAATTCGCCTTGGCCCTCGACCCGGAGCGGGCTCAGTCCTACCACGACGAAACGCTGCCGCAGGAGTCGGCCAAGACGGCGCACTTCTGCTCGATGTGCGGTCCGAACTTCTGCTCGATGCGCATCTCGGACGACATTCGTAAGTTCGCCGATGCCCAAGGGGTCTCTGAGGCTGACGCACTCGCCAAGGGGATGGAGGCGAAGTCCAAGGAATTCCGCGAAAAAGGCGGCGAGATTTACCAGTGAGCGGCGAGCACGGTTGGGGGCTGGATGCAAGCCTGCCGCCATCTATGGTCGCAGCTAGCCCCGTAGGTGCCTTCCTGCTCTGCCCACCGTCCGCCGCTAACCGCCAACACCTTCCGTATGTCAGCTTCTAAACAATCCGCCACCGCCTGGTACGACTCACCCTTGTACTATGACATGGTGTATGCGGATTACACCAAGAAGGAGACCCGTTTCATCGAAGGAATCATGGAGCGTCGCGGTCCGGCGCTGACGGGCCCGCTGCGGGTCCTCGAGCCCGCTTGTGGGTCCGGCCGCCTGCTTGAATCGCTCGCCGCCCGCGGTCATGTCGTGCATGGCTTCGACCTGAACAAGCACCAGGTCGCCTTCGCCCAGAAGCGGCTCAAGGCCAAGGGACTCCAGGGGCGGGTGTGGCGCGATCGTCTGCAGGATTTCACGGTCCCGCTCCGGGTGCGCTACGATGTCGTCCACTGCTTCGTCAGTACCTTCAAGTACATCGACACCGAGGCCGGCGCGGTCCGTGCCCTTCGACGTATGGCGGCGGCCTTGCGACCAGGTGGTTTGCTGCTCCTGGGCCTACACCTTACCGACTACCGGAACAGCCCCCCGGACCATGAGCGCTGGATCGGGCGCAAGCCGGGTATCCGCGTCGTGAGCGACACCTTGTCGGCCCCGGCCAACCGACCCGCACGGACGGAGGCGATGCGTACACGCATGCGTATCACCGAGCGCGGGCAGACGCGGGTGGAGGAGACCCTTTGGGATTTCCGGACCTATTCCCCAGCCGAGCTCCGCGCCTTGCTGCGCCAAGTCCCCTCGCTTCGCCTGCTCGCCTGTCATGACTTTCACTACGACCTAGGGTCGGAGCGGAAGTTGGATCTCGCCTATTCGGATGTCCTCTTGGTTTTGCGCAAGGGCCGGGCGGACGGGCGGCGCCGCTAGTCGACGCTTGTCGGGATGGCTAGGTCGGCCTAGTGTTGGCCTATGCTTCCTGTCCCGCGAGCCCTGTTCCTGCCCTTGCTCGCCCTGATTGGGGCGGCCCTGCCTGCGGTTGAGCTGGATTACAATGCCCAGGCCCACGTGGTGACGCTCTTCAAAAACAAGGGGGAGAGCTTGTTACGCTACACCCTCGACGGCAGTAACCCCACCTTCGCTTCCGGGGTCTACCTCGCCCCCATCGAGTTACCCCAAGGCGGCACCGTGAAGGCCGCGGCCTTCGAGGCCGATAAGCAGGTCGGGGCCGCGGTCGTCAAGGTCGTGCCTAACCCGACCTCCGAAATCTTCAACACCGCCGAGACGCCGGTGACGCAGAACCGCGATCACCGCGTGTATGATTGGGTTGAGCGCCATCAGGCGATTTTGGAACTCAATAAGCCGGGCGCCCCTGGCGCCAGCGTTGTCCTCGTCGGCGATTCCATCACGCACTTCTGGGGCGGGGAGCCCAAGGTGACCAAGGCGAATGGCCCGAACTCCTGGGATAAATTCATCGCCCCGCATAAGCCGGTCAACCTAGGCTTCGGCTGGGATCGCACCGAGAACGTTCTTTGGCGGCTGCGGCACGGTGAGGTCGCGGGCTTGAAGCCGAAGGCTTACGTGGTTCTGATCGGCACCAATAACCTCCAGACCAACTCCGTGGCGGAAACCGTTGATGGCATCGAGGAAGTCTGCCTGGAGATTCGTCGGCGTTCCCCGGGCGCCAAGCTCCTGCTGCTCGGTCTGCTCCCGCGCGATGAGACCCCGAAGGAGATGCGTTCCAAGGCGGCCGACACCAACGCCCTCCTCAAGGCCCGTGTGGCGAAATTGGCCGACAAGTATCTCGACCTTTCCGATCGTTACGTGACGCCGGGTGGCCGCATTTCCAAGACAATCATGGCCGACTTCTTGCACCCCACCGACAAGGGGTACGAGATCATGGGGCAGGCGATTGATGACGCCCTCAAAGCCTGGGGGCTTTGAGCGGTCACTTCGCCTTGCTTTTCTTCTTCTTGCTGCCGCCCTCGGGTTGGCGGCTGCAGCTGAGGCCGTTTTCGACCTCGAACTTGCCAGCGAGGCGGTGGGCATTGCCCCAAGACGGTCCGACCTCCGCGCGCGTCAATGGGTGAAACCCTGACAGTTCTTTGGCCTCTGACCAGTTGGCCGGCATTGGCATAGCTTTACAGCCGGCCTCGGCCGGGGCCGGGGCCGGCTTGCCGCCCCATAAGATGTTCTCGCGGTAGCGGTTGGGCGTCTGTTGGGAAATGGTGGCGGGGATTTTGGGGTCGGGGGTCGCTAACTCGACCGAGGTCCCGCCCGCGGGACGGATGAAGCGGTTGCCGCTGAACTCACAGTCCGACGGAAGGAGGACCAGCTGTTCTTCTGGCCAATGTTTCTTGTAGTCTGAGCCGACCTCGAGGTCCGGTCCCTTGGAGCCGATGATGACGTTGGCAGAGATGGTGACTTTGCTCGAGCGCAGGTAGGCGCTCACGACCCCGGTGGCGTTGCGGGCGGAGGTGGCTTTGTCCTTCTCGTGGGGGACGTAGGCGGGGGTCAGCGCCGAGGCGACGAACTCGCCCGCGGAGATGCGGAGGCCGTAGTCGCACCGGTCGACGAGGTTGCCTTACACCAAGTGGTTGGAACCGGACATCCGTAAGCCGTGGGCGCCGGGGACGTCCTCGCCGAGGATGATTTTGCCCTTGAGGGTATTATTGGTGCCGCGCCGGATGTTGATGCCGCCCTGGGTCGCCCGGACCGTGTTGCCGAGCGCTTGGTTGTAGTTCGATTTCAAGGAGATCGTCTCCGTTCCCTCGCCGTCGGCGTGTTCGAACAGGTTGCCCTGGATGGGGAATAAGGCCCCGTCATTGGTCATCTCGTCGAACTTGCCTGAGCTCCAGAACCGGATGATCTCGCGGCCGTTGCCCTCATCGTAGGGGAGGTTGACGAAGGCACACGACTGCACGGTGTTGTGCCGACTGTTCTCGAGTGCATTACCGATCAGCGGCTCCAGGTTATTTTTACCTTTGAAGTAGCATCGCTCGAGCAGGTTATGTTCGCCTGCAAAGAAGACCCAATAGTACCCTTGTCTTGAAGGCGGCAGGTTTGAAGTCGACCACCGCGGTCTGGCGGATGACGCCATGGTGGGACGCCAACGTGAGCACGGAGCCCCCCTGTTTCTCTCCCTCGAGGGCACCACCCAAGAAGTAGAGGCCATCTAGGGTGATGTAGGGTGCCGCGAGCTCGATCTTCGAACAACCGCTGAAAATGGCTTCGCCCGGGACGACTGCGGCCAGGGTGATTGGGCGGCTCTCGGTGCCGCCCTTCGTCAGGCGCAGCGCGACATCGACGTTGCGTCCTTTAGCTAGGTTGATGGTATCTCCCGGGACGGCCTTGGTTACTGCCGCGTGGAGCTCGGCGACGTCATGCACGAGGATCTCCCGGGCCGCCAATGACCTGATGATGAGCAGGCAGCAAAGGGTAAGGCTGGGCATGGGCGAGCACCAGAAGGCGACTTTTTCAGCATGATTCCTTGGCCGTTATGTTGAAAATCCCTACCTGTCGCGCCGCAGGCTTTATCAGCCGCTAATCGGCTTTACGATCTGCTTGGCGATGCCTTGAATCACCAACGAGCTGACTGGTTCAAGATTCGGGTAATTCTTGTTCTCGGCCTTCAGGTAGACCTTGCTGCCTTGTTTGACGAGGCGCTTAAGGGTAGTCTCGCCGTCGATCAGCGCGGCCACGATATCGCCGTGCTTAGGGATCCCGGGCTCGACGATGACCATGTCGCCGTCTTGGATGTCGGCATCGATCATCGAGTCGCCCCGGACGCGCAAGGCGAAGGCCTCGGGGGAGCGGCGGCGGGCACCCGGGGCAAGGGGGGCCTGCATGCTGGCGACGACGCCGGAAGACTCGGTGTAGTCCGGGAAGCCGGCAGGAATGGCTCCGGCCATCTTGACGGAGTGAAGTTGAAGGGCTTCTTCATCAGGGCCTACGTAGGTGATGATGGTCTCCGAGAAGTCTGGTACCACTTCGGGCGCCATCTTGTAGGCGCGAGCCGCCCCTGGGATCCGCTGCAGGACGCCCTTGCGCTCCAAGGCCTGTAGGTGGCCGAAGACAGCGTTGGTGCTGGCGAAGCGGAACTTCGCCTGGATATCGCGGATGCTAGGCCAGTAGGAGTGCTGGGCGCTATGCGCTTTCATGTAGTCCAAGATGGCCTGTTGCTTCTTAGTGGGTGCTTCCATGGTGAACGCATGTTCGATGAAAGTTTGTTCACTGTCAAGTGGGGGTTGGCCCATCCAGCCGGTCCCTTTCAGTGGGGCAACGTCAGAAAAGCCCCTCAATCGTCTAAGACTCAAGTAAAATGGCCAAATCCTCGGGTCTTTCCAAATGGACGGCGTGGCCGACGTCTTCAATCACGCTCAATCGGGCTTTGGGTATCTTTTCGCCCATTTGCTGGGCTAAGCGGGTGAATTTAGGGTCAAGCTCCCCTGTCACGAGGTCGACCCGCGTCCTGAGCTCCCCCAGGCGGTGCCAGAGGGATGGTAAGCAGCCCCTCCCGACTGATTCTAAGCTCAAGGCGAGGCCTAACGGGTCATTGGTCGCACGACGGGCGGGCAGGGTGCCCAGCCGCTCTGGCGGGAGGCTCCAGAGCGATCGGAACATGGGTTGATGGTGCCAGTACTTATAAAAGGCAGTTAGCCCCTGGTTGCGTAGAAAGCCCGCGAGAGCCGCATCGGCCAGTCGCCGCTCCTCTCTTTCGGGCGCGAGGGGCAGGCCAGGGCTGGCACCGATCAACACGAGCCGGCGGCACCGGTCAGGGTGGGCGAGGGCCCAGTGGAGGGCGAGCCGTCCGCCCATCGAGTAGCCGATCAGAGTCACGGGTTCGTCGGTGCCGACTGCCTCATCGATGATCCGAAGGTGTGCATCGAGGGCATAATCCGCCGGCAGACGTTGCGCGTGGCGGCTGCCATGTCCGGGGAAGTCGGGGGCGCGGAGGTCGCTGCCGGGGGGTAAGGCCCGGCGGAGGGGCTCGAAGTCGGCGCCCTCGCCCGTAAAGCCATGTAAAGCGACGATTCGCATCGGGAGAGGTTCTCAGCCAGTCCGCCCGCCGTCGGGGCGGGGAAGCCGCATGCGGGGCGGTCGAAGCATGGGGACCATTATGGCCGAAGGGGCAGGCATGGACAGAACAAAGACGGAACCGATTGCCCAAACGCAGGTATATAAGAAGATACCCCCGTATGCCCGGCATCCGCGTCAAACCCTGGAACCGCGTCGACGGTCCGATCTACAGCCTCGCGACGTCGGCTGGGGGCAAGGGCAATCTGAATATCTGCAGCTACGTCACGCCGATCGCGATGAAGCCCAAGCGGTTCATCATCGGCGTCTACAAGGACACCAAGACGTTGGCGAACCTTGAGGCCAACCCCATCGGCCTACTCAATTATCTGGCCGAAGATCAGGCCAGCCTCATCAAGCTCCTCGGCAAGAAGTCCGGCCATAACGTCGACAAGGTCGCCCAGCTAGGCTCGCAGATCGAGCATGTCGGGGATGGTCTTTACAAACTCCGGGGCGCCCTCGCGACCTTACGTCTGAAGTTTCTGGAACGGCTGGACTGCGGTGACCACTGGGCCTGGCTCGCGCACGTCGAGTCCTACGAGAATCTCCGCGAGGCGCCGGGCCTGACGCTCGAGGAGCTCAAGCGCCAGAAGTTGATCCTGGTCTGACCGTCGCTCAGCCGCGGCCGGGGTTGCCCTTGGTCCGCCGCAGGCTGGCCTTTTCCTCCCGGTGCGGGATCAGGTAGGTGCGGCCCCGGATGAGGCGCTCATACAGGTCGACCATCGCCACGCCTTCGCGCGGCCGGACGGAGTCGGCCTTGGTCGCCTTGTCCACCTGACGCTTCAGCATGCGGCACAGGTCCTCGGAATTATACTGGATCATGCCGAGGATGCGCTCGACTGAATAGCCCGGGATGCTCTCCTCGATGTAGAAACCATCCTCTTCGTCGTCCTCGAGGAACACGTGGGCCTCATTGACACGGCCGAAGAGGTTGTGGAGGTCGCCCATGATGTCCTGGTAGGCGCCGACCATGAAAGCCCCGATATAATAGGGCTGGCCCTCCTTGAGGGGGTGGACGGAAAGCGTGCGGCGGACGTCCTCGAGGTCGATGAACTCGTCGACTTTGCCGTCGGAGTCGCAGGTGATGTCGACAAGGGTCGCTTGGACCGTCGGGCGTTCATTGAGCCGGTGGATCGGGGCGATCGGGAAGAGCTGGTCAAGGGCCCAGTGGTCCAGCAGCGACTGGAAGACGGAGAAATTGCAGACGTACATCTCAGCCAGCATGGCATCGAGGCGGGCGAGGTCGTCCGGAATGTCCGCGGTGTGGGCCAGGTCCAGTCGAATCTGGCGGCAGATCTCCCAGAACAGACGGTCCGCATGGGCGCGTTCCTGGAGGCGAAGCTTGCCGAGGCTGAAGAGCGCATGGGCGTCTTCGCGCTTCTGCTTGGCGTCGTGGTAGCGTTCGAGCGGGTCGAATTTCCGCTTGTTCTTCCGGATATCCTCAAGGGCGCGGATGATGGCGTGGGAGCGTCCCTTGGGAGGGGATTCGCCGTGCGCGTCGCGGGTGATGCGGTCGACCGCCTCGAAGATCAGGATGGAGTGCGGGGCGACCAAGGCGCGGCCGGATTCGGAGACGATGTCCGGCACCGTGATGCCGCTTTCCTCGCAGACTTGCTTGATGTTGGCGACGACGTCCCGGGCGTAGACCTCCATGGTGTAGTTCATGGAGGACTCGAACGCCGAACGGCTGCCGTCGTAGTCGATGCCCAGGCCGCCGCCGACATCGAGGAGGCCCATGGGGAAGCCCATGCGCTTGAGCTCGCAGTAGAAGCGGGTAGCCTCCACGACGGCCTTCTTGATGGTCCCAATGTTCGGTACCTGGGAGCCGATGTGGAAGTGCACCAGACGCAGGGCGTCCTTCATCTTCGCCTTGGTCAGTTTGTCCGCGGCGGCGACGATTTCGGACGCGGTGAGGCCAAACTTGGCATTCTCCCCGGTGCTCTCGGCCCACTTGCCCTCGCCGGCGGTGGTGAGCTTGACGCGGATCCCGATGTGCGGCTGCACGCCCATGCGGCGAGCGATGTGGATGATGGCGTCGATCTCGGATAGCTGCTCGACCACGATGATGGTCTGCTTGCCGAGTCGGCGCCCCATCAGGGCGAGTTCGATGTATTCCTCGTCCTTGTAACCATTGCAGATGAGCAGGGCTTTGCGGTTCTCGAGTAAAGCTAGGGCGATGATGAGCTCGGGCTTGGAGCCGGCCTCGAGCCCGAAATCGTATTCTTCTCCGGCATCGAG
This sequence comes from Verrucomicrobiota bacterium, assembly GCA_014193315.1. Lineage (GTDB taxonomy): Bacteria > Verrucomicrobiota > Verrucomicrobiia > Opitutales > UBA953 > UBA953. Next base: position 9,923 of record BJHS01000006.1, on the reverse strand, counting down.
GATCTCCTCCACGACTTCGCGCAGCTGGTTGACCTTGATCGGGAAGACGCCCCGGTAGCGGGCGTCGTAGCCTTCCTCGTCGATGGCCTTGCGGAAGGCCTCGTTGATCTGCGTGACGCGGTGGCGGAGCAGGTCCTGCACCCGGATCGTGAGCGGGGGTTTGAGTCCGGACGCCTCGACCTCTTTCACGATGTCGGTGATGCGAATCTTGCGATGGTCGCCCTTCGGGTGGACGCACAGGTGACCCTGTGGGTCGACCGAGAAGTTGTTACCTCCCCAGCGTTTGAAGCCGTAGTACTCTTCGGCGTCTTTAGTGGTCCAAGGCTGCGGTTTGCTCACGTGAGTAGAAGGGGGGACTTTTTAGCCCCCCGTCGGAAGCGCAAGGGGAAATCGCACCTCTTCGGGTGGCTTCCGGCTCGACCGCCGCCCCGGCTGTCGGTTGGCTGTCCGCATGCCTGCTGATTCCGTCATCCAAGCGACGCTCGCGTTACGGAAGACCCTGACCGGCCTGACGTTCCCGCCGCCCGCGGATTTCGTCTACCGGCCCCTCGATTATGCCTGGGCGGCGCATGAGGTCTACCTGCGGAAGCACGCGGCGGCCGGTCCGCGCAAGGTGCTCTTCCTGGGCATGAATCCTGGTCCCTTTGGCATGGCCCAGACCGGCGTGCCCTTCGGTGAAATCGCGGCCGTGCGGGACTGGCTAGGGATCGAGCAGCCGGTCGGGCGTCCCGAACGCGAGCATCCCGGCAAGCCGGTTACCGGGTTTGCCTGCCATCGTTCGGAAGTCAGCGGCCGTCGTCTGTGGGGGCTTTTCCAAGAGCGTTTCGGCACCGCGGAGCGATTCTTCGCCGAGCACTTGGTGCATAACTATTGCCCCTTGCTGTTCCTCGAGAATACCAAGCTCGGCCGCAACGCCGTGCCGGAGGAATTGCCGGCTGAAGCCATGGCCCCGGTCAACCTCGCGTGCGATCGCCTGCTCCGGCGGATGGTCGAGTCGCTCGGGGTGACCACGGTGGTCGGCGTCGGCGGTTACGCGGAGGAGCGCGCCCGCGCGGCTTTGGACGGCCTGCTCCTCCGCTACGCCAAAGTGCCGCACCCGAGCCCCGCCAATCCGGTGGCTAACCGCGGTTGGTCGGCGGCGGCGACGAAAGCCTTGGTCGAGCAAGGGGTCTGGTCCTGATGGGACTCATCGAGGAGATTCTTGTCCGGCCGAAGCTTCGCCAGAAACTCTGGGCTTGGTGGTACCCGTTCTTCACCCGGCGCGTACGTGCCCAGGGCATCGACTTTCTTAACTACGCGTTCCACGAAGACGACGCGCCGCCGCTGGTGCTCGCGGCCGCGGACGAACTGAATCGGCCGAACATCCAGTTGTATGAACATGCCCGCGGCGACGTCGACCTGCGCGGTCGACGCGTGCTCGAGGTCAGTTGCGGTCATGGCGGTGGCGCCTCTTATCTTGCCCGGACCTATCAGCCCGCGGGGTATGTGGGCCTGGACCTGAATCCCGAAGCCATCCGCCATTGCCAGGCGCGTCATCAGGCCAGCGGGCTTCGTTTCCAGGTCGGCGATGCCCAACGGCTGCCTTTTGCGGACGCCAGCTTTGACGTCGTCATCAACGTGGAAGCCTCGCATTGCTACCCCGATTTTCCTGGCTTCGTGGACGAGGTCGCCCGGGTGCTCGCGCCCGGCGGTCGCTTCTGTCATGCCGACCTCCGTTATCCCAATGGCCTCGCGGAATGGATGGCCGCTTTGACGAAGCACCCCCGCCTCCGGCTCGATGCGCTCCGGCTGATTAACCCGGAGGTGATCCGTGGGATGGAGCTGAATACGCCGCGGTATGAAGCCATGGTGCAACAGGCGCTGCCGCGCTGCGTCCATGGGCTGGCTCTGGATTTTGCCGGGGTGAAAGGCTCGCGGCTGTACCGCGACGCTGTCAGCGGCGAGATGAGTTACCGCTCGTTCCGGTTGACCAAGCTGGCCTGACGTGACTTCGGCTCCAAGATGATCAGGCGTCCGGGCGTGCTCGTGCCCGCGGCGAGCGAATTGCCGCGACAGTATTCCGCGATGAGCACGCGATGACCGGGGAGCGTCACCATGGAGATCGGGCGCGCGAGCGGGGCGGCGATCGTCGTGACGATCGCTTCCTTCCTGGTAAAGTCGAGGCGGGCCTGCACGAGGTCGAAGCCGCTCTGGTCCTTGAGGTAGTTGCCGAAGCGGGAGATCAGGAAACTGCCGCCCAGCGGGGCGGGCCAATCCGGGCCGAGTTCGAGGATGGTCGAGGGCGAGGAATGCGGCGTGAAGGTCGCCGACCCGCCGCGGTCGCCCGCGTCCGGTCCGAGGTTCTTGAACGGCCGGGTAAACTGCAGGTTCTTGGGGGCGTCGGGCGTGTGCGCGTAGGGTTTGGTGGTCCAGTCCCCGAACTCGTAGGGGAAGCCATAGTGCCGGCCTAACTGGATCCAGTTCAGTTCCTCGGGCGTGTCCGCGTCCGTGCCGTTCTCGACGCCGAGGAGGCGACCTTGGCGATCCCAGGTGAAGTGGTAGGTGTTGCGCAGGCCGTGGGCGAAGACCTCGATGCTCGGGTCATCGCTCTTGGGATCGAGGCGCCAGAGCTTGGCCGTGAGCGCATTCTCCCCGGACTTGTCGTAGTTCGGCGAGTTGCCCGCCTCACCGCCATCGGTGCGCGAGCCGCTGCTGACGTAGAGGAGCCCATCGGGGCCTTGGGCGAGGTGGTTGACGCCGTGGTTATAGGGGCCGACCCCGAAGTTGTAGCCTGTCCGGAACCACGGGCGGGGCAGGGCCCAGCCCTGGGCCCACGGGGCGGTCCGCCAGATTGTGACTTCATTAAAGACCGGCTGCTTGGTTTTATTGCCCTGATTACTGACCACGTAGAGTCTCCCTTGGTTATCGGTGCCGAGGCCGAGTGACGTCACGTCGCCCAGTTTTGGGTCGAGGTAATCCTTGCCGGCGAAGAGCAGCTGCACCGCCCTTGTCGTCGGATCCCAGGTCCAGACGTCGCTGTTGGCGGCGAGGATCAAGACCCGCCGACCGTCGGGGTGGTTGACTAGTCGCGTCGGTTGGAAGTCGAGCGGCGCGGCCACGCTGAACTTCCAGCCGGCCGGAGCGGCGGGAAGGACGTCGGGCGACATCGCGGCGAGGAGTTGGGCGTGCGTCGGGTATTTCGTCTTGGCCCGCAAGGCGGCGACTTCCGCGACCGTCACGGCGGGAACGGCATTGCCGAAGGCGGTGCGCACGTGATTAAAAACCTGGGTCAGCTGCGCGTCGTCCAAGGTCACCGGCGGCATCCAGGCGTCGAAGGTGGTGCCGTTGACGACAATCTTTCCCTTGAGCCCTTCCAAGGGTGCGCGCAGGGCTTTTTCACGTTGCTGGGCGAGGAAGTCCGCGCCCGCCAACGGCGGAAAAACGTTGGTGATGCCGCGGCCTTCTTGGCCATGGCAAGCCGCGCAGTACTGGCGGTAAAGTTGGGCCCCGTCGGGTTGGGCTTGCGCCGAAGCGAAGGGGAGGGAGCCGCAGGCAACAAGCAGGGGGCGCAAAAGCATCGTTCCTAGCCATAGCCGTTCCGGACCGGCTGTCCAGCCTGCCAGAACGGACTCGTCAACTGCGGTACGGCCAGTAGTGATTAAGCCATGCGCGCGCCCCTTCTCTCCGCCCTGGTCTTCCTTGGTGCCGTGCTCCGCGCCGCCGAGTCGCGGCCGAATATCCTGTTCATTCTCACCGACGACCAAGGCTACGGGGATCTCGGTGCCCACGGTAACCCGGTATTGAAGACGCCGAACCTGGACAAACTCCGGGCCGAGAGCGTCCGGTTTATCGATTTCCAAGTCTCGCCGACCTGTGCGCCGACGCGTAGCGCGCTGCTTACGGGCCGGCATGAGTTCAAGAATGGCGTCACGCACACCATCCTGGAGCGCGAACGGCTGGCGCTTGGGGCGGCGACCTTAGCCGAGCAACTCCAGAAGGCCGGCTACCGGACGGGTATCTTCGGCAAATGGCACCTGGGCGACGAGGCCGAGTATCAGCCCAACCGGCGCGGCTTCGACAAAGTCTTTATCCATGGGGCCGGCGGGATCGGGCAGAGCTATCCAGGCAGCTGCGGTGACGTGCCGAAGAATTCCTATTACGGGCCGACAATCCTGCACAATGGCAAGTTCGTGAAGACGACCGGCTACTGCACCGATGAGTTCTTTGCCCAGGCGACCCGGTGGATCGAGGGCGAGGCCGCGGCGAAACGCCCTTTCTTGGCTTGGGTAGCCACCAATGCGCCGCACGCGCCTTACAACGCCAAGCCTGAGGACGCCGCGCTTTATGAAGGCAAGGGGCTAGGTAAGGATACCGAGAATTTCTTCGGGATGCTCCACAACATCGACCAGAACGTCGGCCGAATCTTAGCCAAGCTCGACGCGCTTGGCCTAGCACAGGATACCTTGGTGGTCTTCATGAATGATAACGGCGGCACCGCCGGCACGAAGGTCTTCAACGCCGGGATGCGGGCACAGAAGGGGACCGCCTTCATGGGCGGGATCCGGGCCATATCCTTCTGGCGTCTCCCCGGACGCTTCCAGCCAAGCGACGTCAAGGCCCTCGCCGCGCACATCGATGTCGCCCCCACTCTCCTCGAACTCACCCGGACGCCCGCCTCCGCGGTCATGCAGTCCCAGATGGAAGGCCGCAGCCTGCTGCCGTTGCTGACGGCCAAGGCCGGTCAGGACGTCGCCTGGCCCGACCGCACGCTCTTTACCCATGTCGGCCGTTGGAACGGGGCTGATCCGGAAGTCGGCCATTATGCCCAGACCAGCGTCCGCACTGCCCGCTGGCACCTCGTCGCCGCCGGGAATGGCCCAGCCGCCGGCAAAGGAAAGGCCAAGGCGGCCGCGAAAGGCGAAGCGCCCGGCTCAGGCCCCGCCCAGCCGAACTGGCAGCTGTTCGACCTCGGCGTCGACTATGGTGAGACCACCAATCTCGCCGCCCAGCACCCCGAGGTCGTCGCGGAACTCGCCGCCAAGCATGAAGCTTGGTGGAAGGAATGCCGTCCCTTGATGGTCAATGAAGGGGTCAAAGGGCCTGCGGAAAACCCTTTCAAGGTGATGTATCGGGAGCAGATGGGGAAGTGAGAGGGGAGGGCAGCGTGAAGGCCACGGTTCCCTCAGGTAAACGGGTCAACCGATTAACTTCGGCCACGGCTTCCCTCTGGCCAACCAATCAACGGGTTTGCGGTCACGCCAACAACTGCTTCACCACGTTGCCGTGAATGTCGGTCAGGCGGAAGTCCCGGCCTTGGTAGCGGTAGGTTAGGCGGGTGTGTTCCACGCCCATCAGGTGCAGGATCGTCGCGTTCAGGTCGTGCACATGGACCCCGTCCTTCACGATGTTGTAGCTGAAGTCGTCGGTCTCCCCGAAGGTGGTGCCCTTCTTCACGCCGGCGCCGGCCATCAGCACCGTGAAGCAGCGCGGGTGGTGGTCACGGCCATAGTTGGTCTCGGTGAGGGAACCCTGGGAGTAGATCGTGCGGCCAAATTCGCCGCCCCAGACAATCAGCGTGTCGTCGAGGAGCCCACGCTGCTTGAGGTCCGTCAGGAGGCCGGCCGTGGCGTGGTCCGTGTCATTGCACTGGCCCTTGATGGCCTTCGGCAGGCCGCCGTGGTGATCCCAGCCCATGTGGAAGAGTTGGACGAACCGTACGTCGCGTTCGCACAAGCGGCGGGCCAGCAGGCAATTCGACGCATAGGACCCCGGTCGCTTCACGTCGGGACCGTAGAGGTCGAGCACATCCTGCGGCTCCTTGGAAAGGTCTAGGAGGTCGGGGACGCTCGTTTGCATCCGGAAGGCCATCTCATACTGGGCGATGCGCGTCTGAATCTCCGGGTCGCCGAGGACGCCATGGCGTTGTTGATTCAAGGCGGCAATCTCGTCCAAGGATTCGCGACGGACGTCCCGGCTCATGCCCTCCGGGTCTTGGAGGTACAGAACGCGTTCGCCTTTATTGCGCAGTTTGACCCCTTGGTGCTTGGTCGGGAGAAAGCCCGCACCCCAGAGGCGGTCGTACAAGGGCTGGTCGTCCGGGCGCCCGCTGCCGAAGGAGCTGAGCACCACGTAAGCGGGGAGGTCCTTATTCTCGCTGCCGAGCCCATAACTGGCCCAGGCGCCGATGGAAGGTCGGCCGGCGAGCTGACTGCCGGTCTGCATGAACGTAATCGCCGGGTCGTGATTGATCGCCTCGGTGTACATGGCCCGGACGACACACCACTCGTCGGCCTTCGCTGACATGTGTGGCAACAACTCGCTGAACCATGCGCCGCTCTGGCCGTGCTGCTTGAAGTTGAAGATCGTGGGCGCGACCGGGAAGTTCTTCTGCCCGGAGGTCATCGTCGTGAGCCGTTGGCCTTTGCGAATCGATTCAGGGAGGTCTTTGCCCCGCATCTGGGCCATCGCTGGCTTGGGGTCGAAGAGGTCAAGCTGCGACGGCGCCCCGCTCTGGAAGAGGTAGATGATCCGCTTGGCCTTGGGCTTGAAATTAGGGAAGCTGGCCCCGGCGTCGGCCGCGAAGGCGGAAGACCCGAGGATGGACCCCAGCGCGGCGAGCCCGATGCCGCCGGCGGAGCCCTTGAGGAAGGTCCGGCGGGAGAGGGCCATCCGTTCGGCGGCGGTCAGGCCGAGGAAATCACGGTCGTTGCAGTTCATTCGCGGGTGATGGTTTCGTCGAGGTTCAGGAGGATATTCGCCGTCACGGACCAGGCCGCCAGCTCGGCGGCGTCAAGGTCGGTCGGGGCGGGCGAGCGTCCGTTCGCGAGCAGCTTTTGGGCGGCCGGAAGGTCGGCGCGGAACTTCGCTAGGCGCTGCTCGAGGCCTGTGCGCAGGACTTTGGCTTCGTCGGCGTGGAGCTCGCGGGCCGTGACGCGGCGAAAAGCCCAGGCGAGCCGCTGGTCGATGTTGCCGGGTTGGCGCAGGGACAGTTCTGCCAACTTACGGGCGGCTTCGATGTAGGTGACCTCGTTCAGGAGCGAGAGTGCCTGCAAGGGCGTGTTACTCCGCGAGCGCTTCACGGTGCAGACCTCGCGGGTGGCCGAATCGAAGAGTAGCATCGAGGGCGGGGCCGCCGTGCGTTTCCAAATCGTGTAGAGGCTACGGCGGTGGAGGCCTTCGCCGGTGTCGGCCTTGTAGTTGCGCATGTCGCCGTAGACGCTGGTCTCGTCCCAGACCGCCTCGGGCATGTAAGGCTTCACGCTGGGTCCGCCGACCTTCGCAATCAATAGTCCGCTCGCGGCCAAGGCTTGGTCGCGGATCGTCTCGGCCGACAATCGGAAGCGCGGGCCGCGCGAAATCAGCCGATTCTCCGGATCCTTCTCCAGTTGATCCGCGGTGACGCGGGCGCTCTGGCGGTAGGCCTGGCTCATCATGATGAACTTCAGCATACCCTTCATGTCCCATTTCCGTTCCACGAAGTCGACGGCGAGCCAGTCGAGCAGCTCGGGGTGCGATGGCCATTCGGCCTGCGAGCCGAAGTTCTCGGAGGTCTTGACTAAGCCGGTGCCGAAGAGGCGTTCCCAGGCGCGGTTGACCCACACCCGACCGGTGAGGGGGTGTTGGCCGTTGACCAACCAGCGCGCGAAGCCGAGTCGGTTGTTGGGTTCGCCCGCGGGTAGGGGCGGGAGGAACGCCGGCAGTTTGCGTTCCACCTTGGCGCCAGGTTTGTCGTACTCGCCACGGGTGAGGACGAACGCGTCCTTGGGCGTCGCGCGCTCCTTCATCACCATGACCTCGAGGCCAGCCATCCCGGCGGCCTCCTTCGCTTTCATCGCCGCGGTGAGGCGGGCTTGCGCGGCTTGGCGGGGGTGTTCCGGGCTCTCGAGGAAGAGTTTGGCGAGTTCCTTGCGTTCGGCGGGCGTCCGGTTGGCCGGCTCCTTGAGAATCAGGGCCCGGAGGATCGCCGCGCTCGGGCTTTCCTTGAGGTCCAGTAGCGCGGCGGGCTGACCCGAGGTGCTGAGACGGAAGCGGCCGATGTTGTGGCCAGCGATGGCCTTATGCTGCAGCTCCACCATCAAGGATGCCCCCGCGGGTACCTGGGTCGCCGCGAGGACTAGCAGGCCCTTGCGTGGCACCTTGTTTTCGTCGAGGTTGCCGGCGATGGCCCAGCCGGCCCCCGTCTTCGTCTTGGGCGCGGCTTTCTTGCCCTTAGCCACCGGCTTGACCTCGTCGACCAAGCTCTTAATCGGGTAACCTGGTTGATCGAAGTCCGATTGCGCGTCGACGATGGCAAGGTCGATGCGTTTACCGTCCGCCGTCAGGAGGGCGACGTCGACGCCGCTGAGTACGAAGTTGCCATTGGTGTAGCGGCCGAGGCTACCCCCAGGGAGGGAGGGGTCGGGCAGGACTTCGAGGAGGAGTCCCGTCAGCAAGCCCGGGCTCACCGGGGTCTTCACGACATAAGTGTCGTTGGCCGGATTCTTACCGCCGGCCAGGAGGCTGCCGTCGGGTTGGCGGGTGAGCGTGGCGCCGCCGAGGCTCGTCGCCGACTGGCCCGTCAGCGGGGACCAAGTCGCGACTTTCCCCGCGAAGGCGGCGCGCAGCTTGGCTTCCCATGCGGCTTGCGCTGTCGGGTCGGTGATAGAGGCTTTCTGGACGGCGTCTTGGGCCGCTCCGACCACGGATTCCGCCGCCGCGAGCTTCGCCTTCACGTCGGCATCGGCGAGCAAGAGCAACGGTGGGGTGTTGCCGCCTTTACGGCTGGCGGCCGCGCCACCGAATTCGCCGAGCACGCCCGATTCCTCGTTTGAGTTGAAGTAGGCGAAGAACTGATAGAATTCCTTTTGGGAGATGGGGTCGTATTTATGGTCGTGGCATCGGCAGCAGTTGAAGGTCAGCGCCATCCAGGTCGAGCCGGTCGTCTCGATCCGGTCGATGACCGATTCCACAAACCACTCATCGACGATGCGGCCGCCCTCGCCGTTGAGCCGGTGGTTGCGATTGAAGCCGGTCGCGACGACCTGCGACTCGAGTGGTTGCGGGAGCAGGTCGCCAGCGAGTTGCTCGATCGTGAATTGGTCGAACGGCTTGTTCTCGTTGTAGGCGCGGATGACCCAGTCGCGCCACGGCCACATCGTGCGGGTGGTGTCGCTTTGGAAACCGTTGCTGTCGGCGTAGCGCGCGAAGTCGAGCCACTGCACCGCCATCTGCTCGCCGTAGTGGCTGGAGGCGAAGAGGCGATCGAGCGCCTTGGACCAGGCTTCGGGTGACGGGTCGGTCAGGAAGGCTTGTTGGTCGGCCTCGGACGGAGGCAGGCCGGTCAGGTCGAGCGCCGCGCGGCGCAGCAGGGTCGCGCGGTCCGCCTCGGGGTTCGGCTTCAGGTTCTTGGCCTGAAGGGTGTGCAGGATGAAGCCATCGATGGCGTTGCCGCCGGCCGGGATGCTCGGGGGGGCGATCTTGCGGGGGGCTTGGAACGCCCAGTGGCCTTGGTACTCCGCACCCTCGGCGATCCAGCGGCGTACGAGCTCGACCTGCTGGGCCGAGAGCACCTTGTGAAATTCCGCCGGCGGCATGTGGTCATCGACGTCGTTGGTCAGGAGGCGCTTCATCACCGCGCTTTGCTCGGGGTGCCCTGGCACGATGGCCGCGTCGCCGGATTTGCCGCCTTTGCGGGCCGCCTCCAGGGAATCGAGCCGGAGCTTGCCCTTGGTCTTGTTCTCGTCCGGGCCATGGCAGGCATAGCAGGTGTCCGAGAAGATCGGCCGGATGTCGCGGTTGAACTGGACACGTTCGGCGGCCGAGAGCGTGAGACCCGGGAGAGTCAGGACGGTGAGCAGGCGCAAGGGGGACATTGGCATAGGTAAAGGGGCTGGGTGAGGAGTAGTCGTCCGGCGGTGGCTGGCAATCGGGAGTTACAAAAAACCCCACGAAAGAGGGGTCAAGAA
>BJHS01000005.1 GCA_014193315.1 Verrucomicrobiota bacterium | reverse complement strand
GGCTTCCTACCTGATGCGCGCCGGCTTCGAGCAGCGCGGCACCGTGCAGCACCCGATGCTGGGCGCCTGGGCCCAGCACTTCCTGGGCGCGAGCAGCAAGACCCTGCCGTCGACCGTCTGCGTCGGACGTCCGTCCAACCACGGCAATGGCTGGTTCCCCGCCGCTTACTCCCCGCTGCCGATCCTCTCGCCCAACGACGGTCTCCAGAATATCAAGGGCCTCGCCGACGCCGACACCCAGTCCCGCCGCCTCGACCTGCTCGCCCAGCTGAACGGCAGCTTCGCCGGCGCGCCGACCGACGAGAACGTCAAGGCTTACAATGAATTCTACGAGTCCACTTTTCAGCTCATGAAGAGCAAGGACCTGGCCGCCTTCGACCTTGCCGCCGAGTCGGCCGCGACCAAGGCCCGGTTCGGTACCTCCAAGTTCGGCCAAGGCTGCCTGCTGGCCCGTCGCCTCGTCGAGCATGGCGTCCGCTTCGTCGAGGTCTCCCATGGCGGCTGGGACATGCACGCCACCCTCGACACCCGCATGAAGGACGTCGGCGCCGAGTTCGACCGCGGCTACGCGGCCCTGATCCAGGACCTCGAGGCCAAGGGCCTGCTCGACTCCACCCTGGTGGTCGTCGCGACCGAGTTCGGCCGCAAGCCCGACTTCTCCGGCGGCGGCCGCGGTCACCACCCGCTGGTCTTCTCCACCGTCCTCGCCGGCGGCGGGGTCAAGCGCGGTTACGTGCACGGCGCCAGCGACGCCAAGGGCTACGCTCCCGATGGCGAAGGGGTCTCGCCGGGTTCGCTCCACGCCACCATCGCGCACGCCGCCGGTCTGCCCGTCCAGACGGACATCATCACGCCGGCCGGTCGCCCGATGCAGGTCGGCAACAAGGCCAAACCGGTGACGGCGTTGTTCGCCTGAGCCTATCTCAGTCCCACGCCAAGGCCAGGGCTACTCCGGACTCCGTCCAGTCGCGCGATCGGCGTGGCGACGCGACTCTCGCATGCTCGACGAGACCCCGGCCTAACTCGTCGTGCACCTCTCGCACCCGAACGGCTGGTGGCGGGACACCGCCCAGAAACTCCTCGTCCTCAAAGGCGATACCTCGGTCGTGGCGGCGCTCACGGAACTTGCGCTGAGCGGCAAGGAACCCCTCGGGCGGATCCATGCCCTGTGGACCCTCGAAGGGCTGGGTGCCCTCGACGCCAAGGTCGTCCGCGCTTTCCTGACGTCACCCGACGCCCGGCTCCGCGCCCAAGGCCTGCGGGCGGGCGAAAGCCTCGTTAAAACCGGGGACAAGGCGCTCATCGAAGATTTCCGCAAGCTGGCGGCCGACCCCGCGCCCACCGTCGTCCTGCAGGCCATCATGACCGCCAAGTACCTGGGTTCCAATGAGGTCAAAGCCTGGCCGGATAGCGCCAAATTCGTTCAGACCGCTTTGATGACCAGCCCGTCAAAGGGGGGTCAAGGAACTGGGAGCCGTGAGCTTGACCGGGACCCATCAGGTCGGGGGCCGCGAGTACACCGGCGAGGAAAACAAGTTGCTGGCCAAGGGGCAGGGCATCTACCGCGAACTCTGTTTCTCGTGTCATGGTTATGACGGCAAGGGGATGGCGATGGAGGGGATGAAGCCTGGCACCACCATCGCACCCCCGCTCGGCAACGCCACCACCGTCAAGGGCCACCGCGACGGCATCGTGCGCGTGCTGCTCGCCGGCCTGTCCGGTCCGATTGGCGGAAAAACCTATGACGCCCAGATGGTGCCGATGGCCATGCACGACGACGAGTGGATTGCGGCCGTCACCTCCTACGTCCGCAACTCCTTCGGCAATAAAGGGGCGGTCATCTTCCCCCGGGACGTCGCGCGCATCCGCTTGGAAATGAAAGGGGTCACGGCGCCTTGGACGCAGGAAACCCTGCAGGCTTCGCTCCCCCCGATCGTCAAGGCGGCCAAGGACTGGAAGGTCTCGGCCAGCGATGAAGCCGACACCGCGCAGAACGGTTGCGACGCCGATGGCAAGACTCGCTGGGAAACCAAGTCCGAGCAGAAGAAGGGCATGTGGTATCAGGTCGAGCTGCCCGCGGCCCAGGCGGTCGCCGGTGTGCGCCTTGATGCCGCCGGTCGTCCCAGCGCCTTCCCGAAGAATTTCAAGGTGGAGGGTTCCGTCGACGGTAAGAAGTGGTTCCCGCTCGGCACCAGCCCCGGCCTGTACGCGCTCTCCGAGGCTTACTTTGGCGCCAAGCAGGCCAAATTCGTCAAAGTCACCCTGACCGACGCCACCAAGGGCCAACCTTGGGCGATCCAAGAGCTTCAGCTCGTCGCCCAGAAGTAGGGCCGAGCGGGGGGCAGGGCCTCCCCTCTGATGCGCAGGTCTTACGGACCCTAGGGCGGCAGGCTATCGCCTCCATCGCGTCACCTGCGGCTCGCCGGATGGCCTCCATCAGGAGCCCGGCTGGGCCGTCCCCTTTGGTCTGGCCGGGGCGGTCGAGTTCGGGCGACGTCACCGTCAGCTGGCCGTCTTTTACGTCCGGGCGGGGGCACTGTCCTTGGTCGATTGCGCCGACGGCTCCTCCGAGGACCTGGGGCGGAGGTTCGGGCTGGTCTGAACATTTTCGGGTTGGAACAACGAGGGATTTCGGGACTCTTATGCCTATCCGCATCCCCATGAAGAGCCTCCTCTACCTGCTCGCCGTCCTGGCCGCCGCTGTCGGCGTCCGCGCCGCCGACGCCCCCGGTCTGGTCAACGGTCACCCCCCTGACCTCAAGACCCTCAAGAGCGGCGACGCCGCCCCGGACTTCGACCTGCTCGGCACCGACGGCAAGAAGCACAAGCTGGCCGAGTACGTCGGCGGCGAAGCCCTCGTCGTCCTCTTCACCTCGAACCACTGCCCGACCTCGCACAGCATCGAGCGACGCCTCCAGAAGTTCTACGAAGAATATAAGGGTAAGGGCGTGAAGCTCGTCGCGATCAACCCCAACCACCCGGACGGCCTCAGCAAGGACGAGCTGGGTTACGGTGAGTTCGGCGACTCCTACGTCGAGATGAAGCCTTACGCCGAGAAGAACCAGTGGACCTTCGACTACCTCTACGACGGCGACACCCAGACGGTCGCCCGCGCGTACGGCTGCCTCGCGACCCCGCACGTCTTCGTCTTCGACAAGAACCTCAAGCTCCGCTACCAGGGCCGTTTCGACGACTCCCGCTTCTACGACGACAGCACCGTCAAGTCCAAGGATTGCCAGAATGCCGTGGACGCCATCCTGGCGGGCAAGCCCGTGGCGCTCGAGCTCACCAAGCCGATGGGTTGCTCGACCAAGTGGCGCGAGAAGAAGGCGCTGCACGACGTCACGCATGAGTCCTGGGCCAGGACCCCCGTGACCGTCGAGGAGATCAAGGCCGCGGACATCGCCAAGCTCCGCGCCAATCCGACCAAAAAGTACCGTCTGATCAACGTCTGGGCCACCTGGTGCGCCCCGTGCAAGCAGGAGTTCCCCGACCTCGTCGGCATCTCCCGGCAGTTCGACATGCGCGACTTCGAGCTCGTGACCATCAGCCTCGACAAGCCCTCGGAGCTACCGAAGGCCCAGGCGTTCCTCTTCCAGCAAGCCGCCGGCCTGAGCAAGAAGGTCGAGGCCAGCGTGAAAAAGGAAGGTCGGACCACGAACCACTACCTCTTCGCGGGCGGCGGCGACGACCTCGCGGCCGTGCTGGACAAGGAGATGCCTGGTCCGATCCCGCACTCCATCCTCGTCGCCCCCGGCGGCGAGATCGTCTGGCGCCACAACGGCGTCCTGGATCGCGGCGCCGCGCTGACGGCCATCCTCGACAAGATGAACCGTTTCTACTCGCCCGGCGCCCCCAAGGCCGCCGCGAAGAAGTAAGCGTCGCCCGTCCAAGGAAAGCCCCGGACGCCGCGAGGCGGGCCGGGGCTTTTTCGTCGGGACGTTCGGCGGGCTCAGACCGCGAGGGCGAACGTCTGGTCGAGCGGGTTGAGCCAGACCTTCACGCGTGGCATCCAGGAAGGGCCGATGATCGTGTCGATATCGAGGGCCCGGAGGAACGGACCCATCGCTACCGGCGAGACCCCCCCGCCGCGTACCTCCGGCGCCGGACCCACGGTCTCCAACAGGTCGTGTCCCGCCAAGGTGAACGGCAGGGTGTAGGCGGTCGGGATCTTCAGGTCGCCGAACATCGGGCTGAAGTCGGTGAAGCCGGGACGGGGCGCCACGCCGTCCGTGAAGCGCTGGGCCGACACGTAGCCGTACTGGGCGCCTGTGTCCCAGAGCGCGCGGGCGGGGCGGCCATTGAGAGTCACGCGGAAGAGCGGGACGTCGGACGTGGGCGCAAGCTCGTAGGGGTGCGCGACGAAACCCGCGGGCATCTCGTCTCCCGCCGTCATGGTGCGATGGGCCACGTCGAACAGGAGGGTCGTCTGGGCGAGCAGATCCATCCCCAGCAACGCGTCGACCTGCACGCCGATCTCGGCGGAGAGCTGGTCGAAGGTGAAGCCGAGGTAGCCGCCCCGGTACACGCCGTGGTTCCGGTTCTGCCAGGTCAGACGACCGGTGGTCGAGGCGCTGTAGGGCGCGCCGGTGTCCACCAGCGCACGGCCTTCGGGCAGGTCGACGAAGAGGTGGCGATTGAGAAGGTAGAGCTGGTAGGTGCAGACCATGGAGGCAGGGGGCGTGATGGGACTCGAGTCGTAGTAGTTGTTATCAGTCATTCGGGCTATTAATAACATAAACAGCGTACTGTCAACAAATCTCCAGCAGGGGGCAGGCGGGTAATTTAGGCACGGAAAAGGCCCCGGATCGCGCGATCCGAGGCCTGGAAGGGGGAGGAAGGGCTTTTTAGGCCTTCTTCACCTTGACCCACTGCTTCGACTTGGCGGACTCCAGGACGGCGTCGCAGACGTATTGGGTACCCAGCGCGTGGCGGAAGTCCGGGTAGGCCTTGGGAGCCTTGGGGTCGTCGAGGCTCTTGAGGAACTCGGCGAGCTCGTGCGTGAAGGAGTGCTCGTAGCCGAGGCAGAGACCCGGGACCCACCAGTTGCCGGCGTACGGGTGGTCGCCGTCGGACGTGTGGATGCTGGCCCAACCGCGACGATCGCCCGGGACGGCGTGGTCGAAGTAGTTGAGGCGGTTGAGGTCATGGAGGTCCCACTGGAGGGACTTCTTCTCGCCGTTGATCTCGAACGTGTAGAGGGCCTTGTGGCCGCGGGCGTAGCGGGTGGATTCGAACTGGGCGATCGAGCCGTTTTCGAAGCGGCACAGGAAGATGGCGGCATCGTCGATGGTGACGGCCTGCTTCTTGCCGGTGGCGGTGTGCACGCGCTCCTTGATGAACGTCTCGGTGATCGCGGAGACCTCGGTGATGTCACCGTTGATCCAGCGGGCCGTGTCGATGCAGTGCGCGAGGAGGTCGCCCGTCACGCCGGAACCGGCGGCGGCGGCGTCGAGGCGCCAGAGACCCGCGCCGCCCTGGGGCAGCTCGGTGGAGATGGTCCAGTCCTGCAGGAAGTTGGCGCGGTAGTGGAAGACGCGGCCCAGCTCGCCGGCGGCCACGATGTTCTTCGCGAGCGTCACGGCGGGGAGGAAACGGTAGTTGTACCAGACCAGGTTCGGCAGACCGGACTTCTCCACCGCGGCGACCATCGCCTCGCCTTGGGTCCCGTTGAGGGCGAGGGGCTTTTCGCAGAGGATCATCTTGCCGTTCTTGATGCACTCCAGGGCGATCTCGGCGTGCGAGTCGTTCGGGGTGCAGATGTCGATGGCGTCGATGTCGGAGCGCGTGACCAACTTGCGCCAATCCGTCTCGTAAGAGGCGTAGCCCCACTTTTCGGCGAAGTCCTTGACCTTGGCTTCGTCGCGACCGCAGACGGCCTGACGGACGATGTGGTGGCCGGTGGTGAGCTTGTCCTTCGGGAAGAAGTGACCGACTTGGGAGTAGGCGTTGGAGTGGGTGCGGCCCATGAAGCCGTAACCGATGAGACCGATGCGAATGGCTTTAGACATGATTGGTAGGAGTGAGCGGTGGGCGAATTGCGGTGGGGGTGGCCTCAGAGGGCCTTCTTCACCTTGACCATCGCGGAGAGGATGGTGTTCCAGGTCTTGGGGTTCTCGAGCGTGGCGTTCGGGAACATGCAACCGTCCCAGCAGATGTGCTGCATGCCGCGACCGGCGGCGCCTTCGAGCCAGACTTTGGCGCAAGCGGCGATGTCGAGCTTGCCGTTGACATCGTCGGCTTGGCAGTGGCGGCCGGTCTTCTCGTGCGAGCCGGTGCCGTGCACGGTGCCGTCGTTCTGGGCGACGTGGAAATCGTAGGTCCAGGGGCGGAGCTTGCTGACCATCTCGCGGTAGGCGGGCCAGAACTGCTCGGCGGTGTAGCCTTCCTTCAGGAGAGCGGCCTCGGGCTCATTGTAGCCCATCAGGTAGAGGTAGGTGTGGGCTAGGTCGGCCTGGAAGCCGAAGTGCTTGGGCATGCCGACGCCTTCGAGGGTGTCGAGCATGGCCTTCCAAGAGTGCATGCCGGCCCAGCAGATTTCGCCTTCGGCGGCGAGGCGCTCGCCGTGGTCGGCGGCGATCTGGGCGGCCTTCTTGAAGGTGTCGACGATGCGGGCGGTGTTGGCCTTCGGGTTCTCGCGCCACTTGGCCACGCCGAACTCGGCGGAGTCCACGCGGATGAGGCCGTACTTGCGGACGCCGTGTTGGTTAAGCTGCTGCGCGATGCGGCAGGCTTTCTCGATCGCCAAGAGGAACTTCTGCTGCTGCTCGTCGGTGCCCATGGCGGAGTCGCCGACCGTGCCACCCCAGACCGGCGCCACGAGGGAGCCGACGTTCAGGCCCTTGCCGGCGATCTTGTCCGCCATGGCCTTGAGGGCCTCGGGGGAGATGTCCGGGTCGGTGTGGGGGTGGAAGAGGAACAGGTCGACGCCGTCGAACTTATGGCCGTCGACGTTCGCGGCGACGGTCATGTCGAGCATGGCGTCGAGGGCGATCGGGGGGTGGTCGGTGTTAGGCTCCTTGCCGACGAGGCCGGGCCACATCGCGTTGTGTAGTTTCATGGGGGTAGGGGTGGTGGGGTTTGAGGGGTTAGGGGCCGAGGCTTACTTGGTCTTGGCCTTCTTGTAGGCGCCCATGGCGGGGGCATCCGGGTTCACTTCCGGGCCGAAGTAACGCAGGCAGACCAGCGGCTCGGTGGTGGAGGTGTTGCGGAAGGTCACGCCGCGCGTGGCGCCGTCGGCGGTGCAGAAGTATTCGTCTTCGGTGAGCTCGTGGAAGCGGATGAGCTTGGGGCTGTTGAGGACCTGGCCGTTGATCGTGCCCGAGCCCTGGACGCAGATGAGGCCGTATGCGCCTTTATCCGTGATGGTGCACTCGGCACCCGGCTCGACGGTCAGTTCCTTCGCGGTGAAGTACTGGAACTTATCGACCTTGCCGTAGACGATCCACTTATCCACGAAGCCCTTGCCCTGGACGGAGACGATGGGTTCGAGGTAGTGGTTGTCCTTGAAGTTCGGGTCGACGTTCTTGTCCCAGTCGAGCTGGTCGACGATGAAGTCGACGTCTTGGTGCTTGGACTTCGGCATGTCCTTGACGAGGAGAGCCCACGGTACTTCGCGGCCTTCGACAAGGTTCTGATACATACCGAAGACGTCGGAGCCCCACTGTGGCTCATAGGTGCAGAGCGAACCGGGGGCATGCAGGATGCAAGGGTCGATGAGCCAGCCGGTGCCGGCCTCGAGCTTGTAGGCCTTGGAGAGGGCGAGGATCTTGTTGTCGCCCTTATGCCAGTTGGCGATGCACTCGCGGACCTGGGCCTTGGTCGTGCCGGGCTCGAAGCCCATGAAAGTATAGGGGAAGTTGTTGCCGACGTTGTTGTGCTGTGGCGGGAAGTAGTAGGACTCCGGCTTGCCTTCGAGGCCGAGCAGCTTGGCCTGCTTGGCGTTCTGGTGCATGTGGTGCGGGATCGGCCCCATGTTATCGAAGAACTTGGAGTAGACCGGCCACTTCTGGTACTTGCGCCAGATTTTGGAACCAATGAGCCCGCCGCCGCATTCCTGGACGGCCTGCTTGAGCGTGAAGCGCGTGTGGCCGATGACGACGTAGGAGAGGCCTTCGTCTGGCGTGCGGTTGTCGTTGGCAGCCTCGGTCGTGGAAGCGAACCAGCGTTCGTCAATCCCGCCGCGGCTCAGGCCGAAGGCGTAAAGGTCATCGGGGTGAAGCTTCAGACGCTTACCGGGCTGGAGGAAGGAGCGAGGGACCCAGCACGGAGCCAGGCGGAGCAGGCCGCCGGTGCGGGCGAGTTCCTTGGCGACAAGCGGGGCGACGCCGCTTTTCTTCGTGGACAAGTCTTGGACGATCTTGGGGGAGGACATGGGGCGGGAGGAGAAAGGGGTGGGACGGTGGATTTAGGGCACTCCGGGGGGGGTGGACAAGAATTGAGTCAAAAACGCCTCAGGACTTCAAAAAGCCCCAATTAAGGGGGACTTCTAGGGTTTGCCCGTTTTCGCCTAGAATCTGGATCGAATCAGGTCCGGCCGGGGTGATGGCACGGACTTGGCCGAAACTCTGTCCCACCAAGGCTGCCCCTTGGATGATGGCGAGTCGGACGGGCTGGTCCCGGTGGAAACGGCGCCCGGTCGGGATTCCGTCGCTCGCGAGGCGGTCTTGTCGGGCAAGATCGACGCCATCGCAGAAATGGGAGCAGACTTCCTCGAGCCCGAGCCGTCCGAGGTGGCGTTTTTCCCAAGGTTGTCCGGGTCGCCCGCCGTTGGATAACCAGAAAAGCGTCGCGGGGAAGTCGGCGACATCCTTGAGCTGGAACCAGACGTAGTCCGGGAAGGTGACGGCGGTCCAGGCGAACGGTTGTTCGGCGGTGGCGGGCTTATTCACCAGCATGATCAAGTCGTCATGACCAGGCCGGGCGGGGTAGCGGGTCAGGTCCGTGTCGTTACCGGATTTGGTCGGTACCGCCGTGAGGTCGCTGAAGCGGGCGTTGGGGCGCAGCGCGCCGGACTCGCTGTTCGCGGGGTTAGAAAACTCGCCCGGGTAGACGGAGCCGAGCCGGAAGGCGCTGGTGGCGATCCGGGCGGCGCCAGGGGGGACGGCGGAAAGGTCGAGCACGGGATGGTTACCGTAGTTCCAAACCCCTTCCAAGTTCTCGATGCGGTGTTCGGCGTAGACCGCGTGGTGGCCGGGAATCAGGGAAAGGGTCTTGGTCACGGTGGCGCCCGTGTCCGCCCCGGTTTGCCTCAGAGTGAGTTGGGTCGAGGTTTGTTCGACCAGGGACCAGTTGGCGTTGGCAACGTCGCCGTGGGGCGGGCCGTTTTCCTGTCCACCAAACGGCAGGCAGAGAAAGTCACCGCGAAGGTAGAGCAGTAGGTTCGGTAGCCCTTGATCGATCTGGGCCGGGGTCCACGGGGAGAGCGAGTAGGGGGCAGCGGTCAGCGTCCCGAGGTAGAAGCGGACCGGGGCGAGGTGCCCGGCGGTCTGGGTGACCGCAAGGTCGACCTCGGGGGTGCGGAGGACGTAGGAGGGGGCGCCGTGGATGGTTTCCATGGGTGGGTGGTCTATCTGCCGAGAGGCGGCGACGCTGTCAACGCGCCAGCCTCGGCTCGGCTTGCTTCCCGTCTTTTTTACGCTTTGGTGGATGTATGCCGCAGCCCTTGCCGATTTTCTACACCAAGCCGGGCTGTCCCTGGTGCGCTGAAGCCCTGGCTTTCTTCGAGGCCCAAGGGGTGAAACTCGATACCCGGGACGTGGTGGCCAGCATGCATGAGATGCGGCAGCTGGTTGCCATCACCGGCCAGTCGAAGTGCCCGAGTTTGCGCTATGGCGATTTCATTGTGGCTGATTTCTCCGTCGAGGAGTTCAAGGCCAAGGCTCGCAAGCATCCGGCGGTCTGCAAAGAACTCGGTTTGACGATCTAGGCTCGGGGCGGGGTGGGGGGAGTTGGTGCTTGGCAACTTAGGCTCCCGACCCTAATTGAGTGAGATGAGGTTAGCCCCAACCTTGTGCCTACTCCTATGCATTCCTCTCATTGGGGTGCAGCCTAACGTCGTCCTAATCATGGCTGACGACATGGGCTGGGGGGATCTCGGCTGCTACGGTTCCAAGCAGAATAGCACCCCCCACATCGATCGACTCGCCCGCGAAGGGATGAAATTCGAAAGCTTCTATGCGACCCAGGCGGTCTGCACGTCTTCCCGCTGCGCCCTGCTGACGGGGTCTTACCCTAATCGGCTCGGTCTCGGCGGCACGGCTTTGCCGCCCAAGTCCAAAGTCGGCCTCAGTACCGACGAGCAGAGTCTCGCCACCTTGCTTCGCAATGGTGGCTATCGCACCGGCATCGTCGGCAAGTGGCACCTCGGCGACCACCCGAAGTTCCTGCCGCCAGCCCACGGGTTCGATGAGTCGCTCATCGTGCCATACTCCAATGACATGTGGCCGGTCGGGTATTTTGTCGGCGACAAATCCCGGAAACAGATGTACCCGGAATTGCGCTGGATTGTCGATGGTATCCCTTTTGGGGCGATCGACGATTGGGCGGACATGGATAACTTGACGGTCATGCAGGGCTTCCGGGCGACGAAGTTCATCCGGGATAACGCCCGCTCCGGAAAACCTTTCTTCCTCTACCTGGCCACGTCGATGCCCCACACTCCCTTGGGGGCTTCCAAGGACTTCAAAGGCAAGGGGCCGACCCCCTATGCCGAGACGCTGGCTGACCTTGATGATGTGGTCGGTTACGTGCTTTCCGCGCTGAAGACGCAAGGGGTGGAGAACGACACCATCGTCATCTTCACCAGTGACAACGGCCCTTGGCTCAATTTCGGTCGTCACGCCGGAGTCACGGGCGGCTTTCGCGAAGGCAAGGGGACGACTTGGGAGGGGGGCGTCCGCGTCCCTTTCGTCGTGCGCTGGCCCAACATGATCAAGCGTGGCATCTCGACGCCCGCGCTCGCCGCGAACATCGACATCCTGCCCACGCTGATCGCCGCCTGCGAGGTCGCAGGTCCGGTCAAGCCGATCGACGGCCAATCCTTCTTGCCCTTGCTGCAAGGTGAGCGGCTGACCGCGCGCGAGGTCTTTGCTTATTACTATGGCGACCGCCTCGAGGCGATTCGCCAAGGCCGATGGAAGCTTCATCTGAAGCATGACTACCGAAGCTACGACGACATGAAGCCAGCCGAGCATGCCGGGGCGCCGATGAAGACCCAGGTGAAACACACCGATCTCGCACTGTATGACCTGGAGGCCGATCCCGGCGAGCGCACGGATGTCCATGCCACCCACCTCGAAGTCGTGGCACGCTTGCAGGAGTTGGCGGCGAAGGAGCGCGCGGCGCTGGATGCTGGTAAACGTCCGGTCGGACAAGTCCCCAACTAGGTTCGGGAACTCAGCAGTTCCGCTAACCGAAAGACCAGGATCGCCAGGCCGGCGAAGGCGATGGCCATCCCGCCTTGACGGCGGAGGGATTCCGCGCGACCGCCGAACGAAGTCAGCAAGAGCAAGAGACCGGCTGTCGCCAGGATGAGGGCGGCTTGCCCGGCCTCGACCCCTAGGTTGAAGCCGAGCAGGAACTTGACGAGGTCCGCCGCGGCCAAGTCATCGAGCCGGGCGGCGGCGGTGGCGGCGAAACCAAGTCCGTGGATGAACCCGAAGAACAGGGGTACGAGGAGCAAGGTGCGCATGGCGGTGCTCCGCCGGTAGGCCAGGAAGCCGCCGTAGGCGATCGTGGCGGCGATGAGTGGTTCGATCCAGGCGCCGACGGGCGGCAGCTTTCCGGTGGCGACCAACGTCAGGGTCAGGGCGTGTCCGAGGGTGAAGATTAGGGAGCGTTGCAGCGCGGCCGTGAGCGAGGCGGCGGAGAGCATCATCGCCACCATGAATAGGGCGTGATCCCAGCCGGCGGGAAAGACATGGTCGAGGCCGTCGAGCAGGAAACCGCCGAGCGTCTGGTGGAACTCCCCGATGATGAACTCGCCGCGCTCGCCGGCGGGGACGGTCATGATGACCTGGGAGTCCATCCCGCGCCGCAGGTTGGTGAAGACGGTGCCCAGGGTGGCGGGGAACATGATCTCGACCTTGCTGGTATCCCGCGGGAGGCGCGCCCGGAACTTCGCGTTGAGCAGGACCGGGTAACGATCGGCTTCGCCTTGTTTTTCTGACTGAGCGTGGATCTCGACCGCGGCGGGAAACGCCACGATCTCCAGCGGGATTTCCGTGCCATCGGCGAAGAGGCGAAGGCTGCGGGCGAACTGAAGCGGGGCAGGTTCCGCGGCGGCGGCCAGTCGGCCGGGCGCGTGCATCAGGAAATCAAGTTCGGGTATCGTGGCCACCTTCGGCGTCTTGCCGACCAGGTAGGAGGGTACGTCGAACTTGATCGTCAGGTCGACGCGGTAATCTCCGCCTGGGCCCCGCGGGTCATCGTCGATGACGCCGACGCAGTAGGCTTCTTTCCACTCGGGGTGGGCGAGCAACGCCGGGCCGAGGAGGCAGGCCAACCAAAGGAGGGTGGAACAGACGAAACGCACGGGAGGGGCCTAGCCCGCCCGGGACCGGCAGGCAATTCGCAAGCAGGGTTATTCGCCCTTGCCGCTGGGCTCCGGGGGCGGACCTTTGCGCGCTGGTCGCTTCGCGGCTTCGTCGACGGCGCCGGCCGGCTGGGTGTAGGTGACGTTCAGGTCGGCCGCGCCGAGGATCTTGCCCTTCATCGCGGGCAGCAAGTTCTCGATCGCGACCGGCTGGGTGGCGTCGGGGAGGTTCGGCTTGGCGGAGAGCGCGAAGAGCGTGAGCACGTATTTCTTGAGGCCGGGCCCCTTGGAATGAGGTGCGGCATACTCGACGCGGTTATGCACGGTGCTCAGGCCCATCTTGCCGAAGTCCGTCGCGTTTTTCGCCACGCTGTTGGTCTGCGGGTCGATGTCATACATCAGCCAATAAATCTTCGTCTTACCTTCGGGGTCGAGGTGATGCATGACGAGCGCGAGCGAGACCGTGCCCTTGGGTAAGTTCGACCAGACCAAGGGAGGGCTGGCGCTGGCACCGTCGCCTGTGTACTCCGTCGGAAGCACGGCGCCGTCTTTCACGACGGGGCTGGTCAAAGTGAAGGTTGTGGTCGGGTGGTTGGCCGGCTTGGCGGCGGCGACGAGATCGACTGCTCCCTTCGGTGCTTCGCCCCCCTGGCCTCCTTGCTTGCCTTTACTTTTACGCTCTTCGGGGGTGGCGGCGCAGAGCACGCTGGCCGCAAGTGCGAGAAGACAAAGTCGGGGTTTCATCGGATAAGATTCTAAGAAAGGGAGGCTTAAAGGAGGATTAAGGCTTCATTTCGCGCCGCCCTTGCCCTTGCCGGGCGGACCTTTGCCGACGCCACCGCCTCCGCCGGGGCCCGGGCCGCCCCCACGACGGGCGGCGGCGGCAGGCAGGCCTTTCTTCAGGTCATCCAGTTTGGCGCCGAGGTTCTTCATCACTTCGGGTTGGTCGGCCGCGACGTCCTTCTCCTCGCCGATATCCTTGGTGAGGTTGTAAAGCGCGCGCTTACCGTCGCCGGTCTCGATGATTTTCCAGTCGCCATCGAGGCAGGCGATATCGTGCGAGGCGATGAGGAAGGCGGCGCGGGGCAAGGTTTTACCGGTCGCCATGGCGGGCCACTGGTTGCTCCCGTCCAGTTTCAGTTCCGACGGGGATGCCAGGCCGACCGCCGCGAGGATGCTGGGAAAGAGGTCGTTCACGGCGACCGGGTGTTGGCTCACCGCCCCGGCCGAGGTCTTGCCTGGCCACCGCACGATCGCCGGGGTCCGGATCCCGCCTTCGTAAACAGTGTCCTTGCCGCTGTTAAGCGGGGCGTTGGAACTGACCCGCCGGGACGCCCCGTTATCGGAGAAGAAAATGACCAGCGTATTCTCGCGCAGGCCGAGCTCGTCCAGGGCCGTGAGGATCCGCCCGATGCCTTGGTCAAGGCCATCGACGACGGCACCGTAGACGCCATCGCTCTTATGCTTATCGAGCAGATCCTTGGGTGCCGCCAAGGTCGTGTGCGGGGCGTTGAAGGCCACCTCAAGGAAGAAGGGCTTGCGGGGGTCGCGTTTGCGCAGCTGCTTGATGGCGTCGTCGGCGAACAGGGTGGTCGTGTAGCCTTCTTCTTCGATGGCTTTGCTGTCCCGCCACCAGTCGGGCTTGCCGCGTTGGTCGAGGTGCTTGAAGTAATCGACTTCTGGGCCCATGAAGCCGTAGAAGTGGTCGAACCCGTAGCCTAACGGACCCGGGTTGCTCCCGAGGTGCCACTTGCCGATCAGCGACGTCTGATAGCCGGCCTTCTGTAGGGTCGAGGCCAGGGTGGGCGTGCCCTTGGGGATACCCTGCTGGCCTGGCCCGACGACATCCACCACGCCGAAGCGCCGCGGCATCATCCCGGTAAGCAGGGCGGAACGTGCCGGGCTGCAGACCGGGTAGCCGTAGAAGCGCTCCAACTGCACCCCTTCCTTGGCTAGCTTGGCCAGGTTAGGCGTGATCATCTTGCTGTTGTGGTAACTGACCCCATTCCAGCCGAGGTCATCGGCCACCAACACCAGGATATTCGGCGGGGTCGTCGCCTTTTGGGCCCAAGACTTGCCGCCACCGAGCAACAGCAGGCAGGCGATGAACAGGGGGCGATGCATGGACATGGCTTATTTTCCGCTGGGGGGACCGCCGCCGCCGGGAGGTCCTTTCTTGCCGCCACCGGACTTACCGCCCTTGCCTTCGCCACCGCCGCCGCCCGAAGTTTGGGTGGCGTCGCAGGTGTTCAGGTCGCCCAGGCCGGCCGTCCCGAGGGGGCCCTTGAAGCCACCCACGATGTAGGGCCACTTATCGCTGACGTGGTAATGGTAAGGCAGGCCATCGTGCTCATGGCCGCTGATGGTATCGAGATTCTTAGGCTTGCTCCCATCGGTCTCGGTCGGGCCGCGGACGGCGAAACCGTCAAGGGCGAAGCCGACGATCTTCCCGGACTTATCGTCGTTCATGACGGCAGGAGCCCGGTGGTAATGGTACTCATGGCCGAAGCCGGTGTGACCGCCCTGCGGGTCGAGCGGGGCGATGTTGTGGAACGCGGTGATGCGGTCGACGGGTTCCGGCGGGAAGAAACGGATACCGTTGACGCTGAGGCCGAGGCCGGAGCGCGGCGATATTTTGGCTTGGCGCAGCGGGGTGACCTTCGCCGTGGCCTTGGGGTTCTTGGGTAGAAAGATGGTGACGATCTGCTCGAGCGGCTTGAGTTCGATGACCGAATTCACGACGCCACTTTCCTTGGCTTGCTCGAAGGTCCAGCCGCCGAGCTCCTGACGCGCGACCTTATCGAACTCGGTGCGATCCTTGGTGCGATGCACCGTGCCATCGGCCTCGAACATGTTCCAACCGCGCTTATTCAGCATCTTCAGGTAGTCCGCATCCACCCGGTACAGCTTCTTGTCGACGGTGTCTTCCCAGAAGCCGCCCTTGTCCTTGAGCGTCGCGGGCGCCCACGGGCCCATCTGATGGTCTGGCGGCAGCGAGCGTACCACGATCTTGTAGACGGTGGACTTGGAGCCATCGGTCAGGATGCCTTCGATCTCGGTGATCGGCTTGACCAAGGCACGCTTATCGAAAAGCGCGGCCACATCCGGGCTCCCGGCCGTGGCAGGCTTGGCCGGCACGTTTTCGGCGGCGGGGAGGACCAGGGCTGCTAGCAAGGGAAGGCAGGAGGCGAGGGAAGGGCGGCTCATGGTGGTTTGTTAATTTTTTAAAAACCGCCGACCCAAGCGAGTTACGACTAAAACTGAACTATATTTGTCACGCCTTAATGCCCGCTTAAGGTCACGAGCGTACCCGCAGGTCGGTCGGGTCGTAGAAGACCTTCTCCATAAACAAACCGCGGGCCGGGGCCGTGGGGATTTCGGCGGTGATAACGCCTTCATCCCGGTAGGTGGCGAGCCGTTCGGGTGGGATTATGCCTTCGCCGACGCGCATCAGGCCACCGACCAATCGTCGCACCATCTTGTAAAGGTAACCGCTGGACTCGGTCGTGATGGTGATCCGCTCCCCGTGGACGGCGATGTCGAGGCGACGCAGGTCCTTGACGGGGTTCTCGGATTCCATGCCTTGGGCATGGGTGCCGCTGAACGCGCGGAAGTCATGGGTGCCGAGGAGCAATTTGGCGGCTTGCCGCATGCGCCGCGGGTCGAGCTGGCGCTTGCCCGTCCCGTAGCAGTAGCGAGCCTCCCACGGAGGTGGCCAGCCGTGGCAGATTTCGTAGCGGTAGCGTTTGCCCTTGGCCCAATGTCGACAATGGAAGTCGCCCGGTACGCGGCGCAGGTCCGTGACGAGCAGGCCTTCCTGGTCGCACGAGTTGATCGCCGAGATCAAGTGCTTGGCCGGGTGCGGCCAAAAAGCGTCAAAATGAAAACGCTGGCCGACGCTGTGGACGCCGGCATCGGTGCGGCCGCTTCCATGGACATCGATCGGGCTGCGGAAAATCCGCGAGAGCCGCGCTTCGATGACGCTCTCCACCGTGCGCTGACCAGGATTGACCTGCCACCCATGGTAGTCGGTACCATCGTAGGCGAGGGTGGCCAGGAAGCGTTCTGGCTTGAGGATGGACTTGAGGGGCTTGCCCATCTCAGGTGGCCCCGATGCCGCGGCTGTTGAGGAAATCCTGGAGTAAGACCGCGGCGGCGCGGGAGTCCCGCTCCCCCGACCGGGCTTGGTCGCGGCGCTCTTGGGCGGAGCGCGGCTTGCGGTGGCCCGTGATGTCGTCGGCTGCTTGGCTGCTCAGCGCTTCGTCGAACTTCTCGATCGGCAGGCCGAAGCGCCGGTGTAATTCTGCGGCGAAGGCATCGACTTCATCGCACCGCTTCGTCCGCTCGCCTTCGACGGAGAGCGGATACCCCAGCACGAGTTGGCTGACACACAGGCGGGCGATTTCCTTGCCGATCTGGGCGAAGCGTTCCTCCGCCTCTGGAGCGATCGCCGCCGGGAGTGGGAAGGCGAACCCGAGGTCATCGGCATGGCTTAGCCCGACGCGTTTGGCGCCATAATCGATGCCGAGGTAGACCGTGGCCACGGCGTAAGGTGGAAGGGTCGCGGGCCGATTTCAATCCGAACCCCGCCCGGGGTGGGGTTTGACACCGTGACCGGGTCGGTTTCCACTGCGGTATGTCCGGGGAGACCCACCTTACCGATCACGAACGTGCGCTCTACGCCCGGCAAACCCTTTTGCCGGGGTTTGGGGAAGCGGGGCAGCTCAAACTCCGCTCGGCCAAAGTGCTCGTGCTCGGGGCCGGCGGCCTCGGCTCGCCGGCCGCCCTTTACCTCGCCGCGGCCGGCGTCGGCTTCCTCGGTATCGCCGACCCGGACAAGGTGGAGGTCTCGAACCTCCATCGGCAGATTTTGCATGGCTTCGACACCTTGGGACTACCGAAGACCATCTCCGCGGCCGAGGCTCTGCTGGAGATCAATCCTGGCCTACAAGTCTCACTGCACCCCGAAGGGTTCACGGCTGAGAATGCCGCCGAGCTGGTCGCCCGCTACGACCTCCTCGTCGACGGCACGGACAATTTCGCCACGCGCTTCTTGGCGGCGGATGCCTGCGTTCTCGGCCGCAAGCCCCTGGTGCACGGCAGCGTCCTGCGGGCCGAAGGGCAGGTGGGGGTCTTCCTGCCCGGGGCCGGCTGTTACCGGTGCGTCTACCCGGAGATTCCGGCGGCGGGCTCGGTGCCCACCTGTGCCGAAGGCGGGGTCTTGGGTGCCACCTGTGGCGTGATCGGCTCCTGGATGGCTTCCGCCGCCCTCTCCGTCCTTTTGGGGCACCTGCGCGAATCCCGGCTCCAGCTCGTCGATTTGGACTCCGGCACCTCGCGGCGTCTTCGGCTCGTGGCGGATCCGGCCTGTCCCGCCTGCGCCCCTTCCGCGAGGATTCGCGATCTGACGGTGGAACGTTATGACTCCGCCTGCGCCCCCTTGCTTCCCACGCTTATGCCCGACCATCCGCTCGAAGTTTCCGTCCAGGAAGCCCACCGTCAGTTGCACGCCGCTCAGCCGCCCCTGTTGATCGATGTGCGCGAACCCAGCGAGTTTGCCGTTTGCCAGATTCCGGGCGCGCGGCTCATCCCGATGGCTACCGTGCCTGAGCGCTTGGCGGAAATCCCCCGCGACCTGCCTGTCCTGATTCATTGCCACCATGGCGGTCGCAGCCTCCGGGTCACCCAGTTCCTCCGGGCCAAGGGGTATGCCCAGGTCTCCAATGTCCAAGGGGGCATTGACGCGTGGTCGCTTCAGGTCGACCCTGCCATCCGTCGATACTAGCCCAGTCAAGGCTTGCCGACCCCTTTTCCCCCTCCTTTTATCAGTGGACACCCATGAAGCGCTTCTCCCTTCCTTTGCTGGCCGCGGCTTTCCTCGTCGGCTGCGGTCCGTCCCGTTTGCCTTCCGATTTCAATACCGGGTCCACGCCTAGACCCGAGAATGATAATGTGGTCCTTGATTTCCGTCAGAGCAGCGCCTTTGACAATGCCGCCGCTTGGGCGCGCACTGGCACGATTCCGCCTGAAGCGATCATCGCCACCGTGAATTTCGACTTTGACCAATACACGGTCAACGCCACCGAGCGCGCGAAACTTGACGCCGCCGCCGGCAAGGCGAAGGCCACCAAGATTCTCGTCGTGGGTTATACCGACCAGTTCGGCACCGAGGAGTATAACCTCGGGCTGTCCGACAAACGTGCCCACTCCGCCCGCGACTACCTCGTGAAGCTCGGTTGCAATCAGGCGAACACCGAAGTCCTCGGTCTCGGCGAACAGCAAGCCGACAAGTCGGCCGCAGGTCGTCAGTCCGGCGCCAAGGATCGCAAGGCGATCATCGTCGACGCCAACTATTCCGGCGCGGCCCTCAACCCCCCGGCCTCGTCCGTGGTCGCGCCCAGCAATGGCAACTTCCGTGCGCCGGCCGCTCCGGCCAAGGCACCGGTCTCTGGTCCGGCACCTGGTCCGGTGACGGCGCTCTAAGTTCTGCGCGCAGCGCGAAAAAGGCCCGCCCATCGGCGGGCCTTCTCATTATTCGGGTGGTTCGATTAACTTAAGTTACCATAGAGGTAGGCCAGTGTGCCGAGGTACAGCCCGGCGGCGACGACCTTACCCCCGAGGCGCTCCCGGTCGGAGCGGTGCGGGGCACCCCAGCGACCCCAGACCCAACAAGCGCAGGCGATGACGGCCAACCCGAGCGAAGCGTCGCGCATCCACGTCGCGTCCTCGACCAAGGCGGCGAGGACCCAGAGCAGGTAGAGTGCGTAGGCGAAGAGCGGGAAGGACATCGCTTGCTTGAGCGTCTCCATCCATTCGCCGGGCCGGGGAAGCAGGGCGGCGAGACGCGGGAAAAGCGAGAGCAGCAAGTAGGGCAAAGCCATGCCGACCCCGATCACCGTAAAGAAGAGCAGGGTCTCGGGGGTGGAGCGTTGTTTGTCCAAGGCGAAGCCAAGGGCGGCGCCGAGGCCGGGAGCCGTACACGGCGTGGCGACAGCGGTGGCGAGCACGCCGGACAGGAAGGCGCCGAATGAGCCGCCCTTGCCTTCAGCGGCGGCCGCGCTGCCCGCCAGCCCCGTCCCGATCTCGAACACCCCAGTCAGGCTAAGCCCAAGCGTGACCATGAGCACGCAAGTGCCCAGCACGAAGCCAGGGGACTGCATCTGGAAGCCCCAACCGACGGAGCCGCCACCGGCTTTGAGCCCGAGGATTATGCCCGCCAAAGCGAGGAAGCTGAGGACTACCCCGACCGAATAAAGCAAACCATGGCGAATCACCGTGGCCCGGTCAGAGCCAGCTTCCTTGGCGAACCCCAGGACCTTGAGGCCGATCATCGGGAAGACGCAGGGCATGAGGTTGAGCAGAGCCCCGCCGCCGAAGGCCAGTAACAACCAGATGCCGTAAGCATGCTGGGTGGCGGCGGCCTGATAAGCCCGACCGGTGCGCACCCCGTCAAGGGCGAGCAAGACCTCGTCGCCAGTCAGGAATTCGGAGAGGACGGCTGGCGGGGTGCCGTTGCGAAGGAAGACATTAAAGGGCACGCCTTCGCGCCCGTATTTTTTGAGTTCCGCCGTGATGACCTCGTCCTTGCGGGTCCAATCCGCCTTGAAGAGTACCACTTGGTGGCGGGCGATGGCCTCGCTGACCGCGGTCTGGGTATAGACGCGTTTATTGACCTGGCAGCTGGCGCACCAGCGGGCGGTGAAGTCGATGTAGACGGTTTGGCCTGCGGCCAAGGCCTTGGCTTGGGCCTCGGGCGACCAAGGCTGCCAATCCAGGGAACCGGTCGGGTGAGCCGGGCTCGGGGCCGGGGTGCTCGGTGTGTTGGCAGGGCCGGTGCCGCTCGTCGCGATGAGCCGAACGAAGCCGCCCGCGCCATCGGGGCCGACGAAACTCACGGGCCCGTCCGTCAATTTTTCGGAAGCCTCCTTGAGGTTGAAGCGAAGGGAGTCGGGGTCGGGCTTCTGGGTGAAGACTCCGCCCGGACTGACGAAGTTGCGCTCGGGGAACCAGCGCTGGGCGAGCGCGACCTTGGCGCCTTTTTCCGGGGTGACGACGAGTTGCTCCCCTTCGACGCGGAACGTCGCGGGTACGTGAGGGCGAAGGTCAGGGTAAAGTTTGGGGTCGTAGCGGTAAGCCGCGTTGCCGGCGCCGACCTTGAGGGTGAGGCTGACATCCTTCTCGAACGGGTAACAGCCCTTGTCGTCGCATTCCAGCCATTCGATGTGTGCCTTGAGGTTAAGCTCGCCTTGGGCGCTGGCCGGAATCTCCAGTTCGAGGAGGAAGAGGGTCTCGTGCTCGTGTACGAAGTTATAGATGCCGCTCTGGTCGAGCAGGATGGGGCCAGGATAAAAGAAGGGCCCCGCCTGGGTGCCGGCCGTCGCCTGCCAGGCGATCGTGGGACTCTGGCCGGCGTCGCCGGGGTTCTTCCAGTAGATGTGGAAGTGATCGTCGCAGCGAAAACGGGCGGCGATCAGGGCTTTGGCCCCGGGTTTCACTTCGGGCGTCAGGTTGACCAAGTCGACCTGCGTGCGCACGGCGCCGGCCAGGTCGGTGACTAGGGTGCCGAGTACCAGCAAGGCAAGGGAGAGCAGTCGCATGGCGAAACTCTGGGGCCGAAGCCAGCCCAAGGCAAGGGCGAGAAGGCTCAGGGAACCAGCCGGCAGGGCAGGAGCGCCGCATCCCGCATCCCGTGGATGATCTTCTTATCCGCCGGGCAGAACGTCGAAAGGATGCCCGTGAGCTCGACGATATCGCCATCCACGAAATAGTAAGGGCAGAGCCGCACCCGCCCATCGGCCGCCGCGATGCTCCCGTCGTCGGCGTAGACCGGGTGGGAAAGCCGGGAGGGCTTATGGTATTCCTGCATGACGTGGAAGGTGTCGTTCTCCGGATCCAAGGCATGCTCGATGGCCTCGAGCCACTCGTCACGCGAAACATCGCTCCCCAACGTCACGCTCCGGGCGCCCCAGGCGGTCTCATGAAAACCACTGGCTTTGATGATTAGGTTGCGTTCGCGCTGGCTGGCCTCGGCCAGTTCATGCCAATCGCGGATGGGCTGACCGCTGACGGAAGGGGCATGGAGCACGGCGGTCGGCGGGAGTTCGGCCGGCTCCATGATCCACGTCATTGGGACGATCCGCATCAGTTCCTCTCGGTGATCTTCCGGTAGGTTTTCCTTCCAGAACTCGCTGAGTTGCGGGTGGTGGAGCAGGGCGAGCCCGAGCTTTTCCTCTTGGAAAGCTTTCATCGGCGGCGTCAGCACGAGTTTGCCCGCCTCGACGGCGGCAAAGATGCCGTCGGCGCTCTTGACGTCGGCGAGGTCGAATAACTCGAAGAATCGGTAGAGAACGTGGATCCGGGTCGGAGCGCCGTGCAGGGGGATGAAGGACTCCTCGCCCATCTTCATGATCTGCGAGGGGTCGACGACGTGGACGTCGTGGCCTAGGCCGCGCAGTTTCTCCGCCAGCCATTCGAACTCGGGTCGGTAGGTGGCCGCTTCGTCGCTGACCGCGATCGCGATCGTCGGGAACCGTTCGGCCGGGGTGAGTCGGCTGAGCATGGCCTGGAAGCGGGCGGGCATGGCCAAGCCGCCGATGACCTCCGGAAAGTCTTCCGCGTAGACCTCGTTGAGGTAGGCGGTAAGGCCGACGCCGCCAGGGACGCTGTCGAGTTCGGTCATCGTGAACCCCTGCTCGGTGATGAGAAGGTCCGGGCGAAGCACCATGGGGTGCTGGCCTTTGACCGCGCGGTGGCGACCATGCTCGATCAGGCCCTTGGGCTTATGTCGATCAAGGTACTCCGCGACCCATTTCGCATGGATGTCGCGGTTGCGCAGGATTTTCTTGTCGGCGACGGAACGGGTGTAGAGACGCTCCAGGGCGCGCTGGTAGCTCAGGCAGGCGGCGCCGATGAGTTTGAGCTCGCGGAGTTGCGCCGCGGTGATCGGCCAGGGCTCCGGGGAGAGCTTCCAGATCTTCTCCGCGAAGAGGGGCGGATCCAGTAGCTTCTGGCGAAGGGTTTCCCGGCAAGGCATGGGGGGCGAGGTCAGTCCTCGATTTTGATGTCCTTATTGCGGGTCCGCGGGCCGCCGGCCCGCAGCCAGCCGTTGATGAAGGCGTCGATGTCGCCGTCCATCACCGCTTGGATGTTGCCGGTTTCGACGCCGGTGCGGAGATCCTTCACCATCTGGTAGGGCTGGAAGACGTAGGAACGGATCTGGTTGCCCCAGCCGATATCGCCCTTCTCGCCGTAGTATTTCTCCATCTCGGCGCGCTTGTCGTCCAAGGTCTTCTCGTAGATGCGCGCCCGGAGGATCTTCATCGCGAGGGCGCGGTTCTTGACCTGGGAGCGTTCGCGTTGGCAAGCCACCACGAGGCCGGTCGGGATGTGCGTCAGGCGGACAGCGGATTCGGTCTTATTGACGTGTTGGCCGCCCTTGCCGCTGGAACGGTAGACGTCGACGCGCAGGTCCGCCTCGTTGATCTCGATGTCGATGTCGTCGTCGATTTCCGCCACCACGTCGACCGAGCAGAAGGACGTGTGGCGACGGGCGTTGGCGTCAAAGGGGGAGATGCGGACCAAGCGGTGGACGCCGCGCTCGGCTTTCACGTAGCCGTAGGCATTGGGTCCTTCGAGGCGGAACGTCGCCAAGCTGATGCCCGCGCCTTCGCCTTCGGCGACGTCTTCGATCTCGACCTTGAAGCCGCGGCGGTCGGCCCAGCGCGTGTACATCCGGAAAAGCATATCGGCCCAATCGTTGGATTCCGTCCCGCCGGCGCCGGCCTTGACGGTCACGATGGCATTGGATTTGTCGTGCGTACCCGAGAGGAAGGCCGCGATCTCGATGTCGGCGACCTCGGCGAGTAAGGCCTCGCCCAGTTGCCGGAGCTCCTCAAGCTCGGCATCGGCGGAGCCATCGGGGGATTCGGCGATGAGTTCGGCCAAAGTCTTCGCATCTTCGATTTTGAGTCGGAAGGCGACCTGCGGGGCCACCGTGGTCTTGTACCCGTTACACTCCGAGATGACCTTCTGCGCCGCCTTCTGACTGTCCCAGAACGTCGCTGCCCCCATCTGCTCCTCGAGCCGGGCGATGGCCACCTGTTTGCCCGGCACGTCCAAGAACTTCCAGAGGTGGCCGGCACGACGTTCGACTTCCTCCAGGTGGGCGCGGATTTCAGGCGGGATATACATGGCGGAAGGTTCGGGGATACAGGGGCGGGGGTGTTTTTCAACCCCGATTCGGGTCGGGTCGGCCCGGTC
Organism: Verrucomicrobiota bacterium; assembly: GCA_014193315.1. Lineage (GTDB taxonomy): Bacteria > Verrucomicrobiota > Verrucomicrobiia > Opitutales > UBA953 > UBA953. The sequence continues at coordinate 131,040 of BJHS01000005.1, read as the reverse complement.
AGCCGCCTTGGCGGAAGCCCCGGGGCAAGGTGCGCTTGCGCCCCGCCGGGGGGAGGGCATACAAGCAGCCATGTCGTACCTTGAAGGCTTGAGTTTCGCGCAGATTGCCGGCCCCTTGCCGGAACGCCGCGTACTCCCAAACGGCTTGGAGGTCCTTTACGCTCATCGGCCAGGCATCGGCCTTTGTTCGGTTCAGGCTTGGGTCCGCACGGGGAGCGTTCAGGAGGGGCGCTGGGAGGGCTCGGGGATCTCCCATTACCTCGAGCACATGGTCTTCAAGGGGACGGGTCGTTTCAGCAATCGGGAACTGACCGAGGCCGTGCATCGGTCGGGCGGTTATGCGAATGCCTACACGACCTTCGACTGCACGGTCTACCACGTGGATGCGCCCCAGGAAGGCTTCGAGACCGCCATAGAGGCTGTTTCCGACATGGTCTTCGACCCTTTGATTACAGATGCCGACGCCAAGATGGAGCGCGAGGTCATTCTTCGGGAGATCGCGATGCGCGATGATGAGCACGACTCGGTGCTCGCGGAAGCGGTCCTCGCCGAGGCCATCCGGGCGCAACCACTCCGGCATCCGGTCATCGGCCACCGGGAACTTTTCGTCCGCCTCCGGCCGGACGACTTGCGCGCTTACCACGCGGGTCGGTACGTGCCCTCCAATGTCGTGCTGGCCTTGGGTGGCTCAATGGAACCTGAGGAAGCCTTTGCCTCGGCCGAGCGCTGGTTCGGTCGTTTCGAACGACGACCGCTTCTCGCGGTTGAGCCGGCGGTGGAGTTGCCGCAGGCGGGCTTGCGACGGGCCGACCTCGTCCGCGATATCAGTACCACCAAGGGCGTGGCCTGCTGGTCCGTCCCCGGTCTCTTCGACCCAGGGCGGCTCGCGATGGATCTTTTCCTCGGCGTGCTTGGCTCGGGGAACAGCTCCCTGCTCTGGGATGAACTGCGGGAAAAACGTAAACTTGTCCACTCGGTCGACGCCTCCGCCTTCGGGATCCGCGAGCTCGGGTTGGCTTGGTTTGGCTGGGCGGGCGATGCTGATACCGAGAGCGCGGTCGTCGAACGGGCCCTGCGCGAAGTCGTCGACGGCCTGCTGCAGCGCGGGGTGAGCTCGGCGGAGTTTGAAAAGGTTCGCCGCCAAGCGGTGGTTTCCATGGTGAACGGGCAGAAGACCATTCATGGCTTGGTCGGTCGCTCCGCCTATGCCGCCTGCATGGGGAATGACTTTCACTGGCCACGCCGCGGGGTCGAGGCTTTGGCTCGCCTCACGGCGAACGATTTGGCGAAGGAAGCGCAACGCTGGCTCCGCCCGGAGGCGGTTACCTTTGGCACCCTGCGGGGTACGCAGGTCGCCGTCGCGACGGGGGTCACCCATCGGGGACCGATGGTGCCCGACGCCTTTGAGGTCCTCGTCCTCGACAATGGCGTCCGGGTCGTCCTGCAGTCCGACGATTCGATTCCCAAGGCGGGCATCGGGGTCTTCCTTGCCGGGGGCACCGCGTACGAGCAGCCCGAAACCCGCGGTACGACGGGCCTCTTCTCGACGCTGCTGACGCGCGACACCATCAAGCGTTCCAAGGAGGATGTTGCCGAGGCGGTCGACGCCATGGGGGCGACTTTCACCGACGTCGGCTCCCAGATTTCCTGCGGGCTTTGGGGCGAGGCCCTGAGCTCGGATTTCCTCCCCTTGGCTGAACTGGTCGCGGACGGTGTCCTCGGCCCGAAATTCCTCCCGGCGACCGTGGAACTCGAACGCGCCGCCGTCATCACCGCCTGTAAGGATGCCGAGGATGACATCGTCGAGAAAGCCCGCCTACGCTTGCTGCGGCAGTATTTTGGCGAACACCCCCTGGGGGTCGATCCGATCGGGACACCCGAGACCTTGGCGCGCATCCATGCGGCGGACCTTGGAAAGGCGCACGAGGAACTGGTGGTGGCCGGCAACTTGGTCGTCGGCATCAGTGGCGCCTTCGATCGTCGCCAGGCCCTCGAATTCGTCCAGTCCCGCTTCGGTTCCTTGCCCAAGCGGGCTTTCACGCCCCGGACCATCCCTCTGCATGTGCCGGCCCCGGCCAAGTCCATGGTCGAGCAAGCGCAAGGCGAGCAGGCGGTGGTCGCCATCGCCTTCCCCCATTGCGGCTTCGGCCCGGATGAGGTCGTGGCGGCGAGCATCACCGAGGAGCTTCTTTCCGGGATGGCCAGCGGGCTGTTCCGCCGGGTGCGCGAAGAGAAGGGCATGGCGTATTTCGTCGGGGCCACCCGCGTCGAGGTCGTCGATCAAGGCATGTTCTACCTCTACGCTGGTACCGCCCCGGCCATGGCTGAAGCCGTCGTGAGCGAGATGCAGGCGGAGCTGGCGCGGTTGCGTCGCGGGGCCTTTGAAAAGGATGAGATTGACGCTGCGAAGCGCCGGATGCGGGTGGCCCGCCGGCAAGGACGTCAGTCCGCCGGGGCGCGGATGCAGGGAGCCTTGATCCGCGAAGTCGCCGGCCTCGGGGCTAATTTCGATGCGGAGTGGGAACGCCGCATGAACCTGACGGATGAAGCGGCCGTTCGGGCCTTTGCCCGGCGCTACCTCGACCCTCAACGCGCGCAGCAGCTGATCGTGCAACCGAAAGGCTGATCAAGCTTCGGCCAGAAAGTACGAACGCGCCCAGAGCGTCACGATGACGCCGGGGATGGCGAGCAGAAGGGCGAAGGCGAAGTAGTGGGCGTAGCCGAGGTCGGCCGCCAGCTTCCCGGCCCAGAATCCGGGCAAGTAGTTCGCCACGAGCGCCAGCGTGGACAGGGCGGCGTACCGGATGGCGGCGTGCTTTCCGGCAGCCAGTTTCATCATGGCGAGGATCAGGGCACACATCCCAGCCCCGTAGGCGACGTATTCGGCGAAGTAAAGCCCGGCGATGGTGGTACGAGCGGCGCCAGGGTGGTTGGCCAGCCAGAGGATACCCACCAAGGGGAGATGCATCAGGAATCCCAGCGGCAACAAGGCCCGCCCCACGCCAAGGGCGGCGACCACGCGGGAGCCGATCAGCCCACCGAGGGCTGTGCCGCCTAAGGCGGTAGTCACGCGCAGCCAGGCGAAGGATTCATTATCGAAGCCCAGCCCGCCTTGCTCCGGCGTGGCCATGGAGAATAGCGGCAAGATGCGCGTCAGGTGGATTTCACTAGCGCGGTAGAAGACGAGCAGGGCGAGTAGCGGCAGGAAGCGGGTGTCCCTGGATAGTTCACCAATGACCTGGAAGAGCGGCGTCCGCGCCGGGGTGGGGCGACTTGGTTCCCGGCGTAGCGCCATGGCATCGAGAAGGAAGCAGGTCGCGGCGAGGCCGACGGCGGGACCGAGTGCCTGTTGCCATGCCGAACTCCAGGTGGCCCCACTTGCATGGTGGAGTCGCCCCGCCAGCCAAATCAGGCCGGGGCCGGCGAGGGCCTGACCAACTTTGGAAGCAAAGGTCAGCAAGCCGGAGTAAGCCGCCCGAGGCTTCTCGTCGAGTGAGGCCACGAAGTAACCGTCGAGGGCGAAGTCATGACAGGCCGATACAATAGAGATCAAGCAGAGGGCTCCGAAGGCCCAGGCGTTGGCCCCCAAGCCAAGGGAGAGTTGCAAGCCCAGCATAAGGGCGACGATCGCCACCTGACAGCCGAGGATAATGCGCGACGGGCGCGTCGCGAAGCCGACGAGCGGGGCCCAGAGGATCTTGACGCCGACGAGCAGGCCGAGCCAGGCTACGCAAGTGGTGATGGCGGCATCTTCCTGCCCGAGGTTCTTGAGGGCGGCGGGCAGGGCTTCGTCGCGGACCGCCGCGGGAATCGCCTGGAAGAGGAAGCCGCCGAAGACCCACCACCAGATGCGTCGGACAGGGGCGGGGCGGGCATCCATGGTGACGCGGGACGCTTAGTTGCCTTCGCCGATCCGGCTACGGCCGTAATGGTCGACCGAACGAAAGAGACCATCGAAGAACTTCGCCACGGTGATGTTGAGTCCGAGCAGCTCTTCCTCGCTCAGCTCCAGCATTTCGCCGGGCTGGAAGGTGCGCGTGGTCTCGGCCAGCTTGGAAAGGGTCTGGGTCGGCTTCTTCAGCAAGGCATCATCACCTGGGAGCGGGTGTCGCGTCACGCCCGGCGGAGGGGTCACGGGCGGGTCGCCGGCGTCGGCTTCATCGGACTCGGCGTCCACTTCATAATCCTTCATCGACATGAACTCCAGCGTCAGGCGGCCATCCGGGGCGAGGTCGTCATTGGTCACCATCCCGCCGACGCGCGAAAGCACGCGCAGGGCCGCGGCGAGGCTGAAGATGCTGTCTTCGAGGTCGCACATGATGCCAAAGCCGCTCTCCAGCGCTTCGAACTTATCCTGGAGGTTCATCTGCAGGAAGGCGTGGTGTTGGTCGCCGATCTGGCGATCCAGGGCCTCATCCGGCGTCCGGTTCTGGCCCCTCACCTTGATGAGCAAGCACAGGAGGTGGCAGCGGTGCAGGCACTCGGCGGCGATACCGAGGAGGTCGTTGATCGTCGTGCGCATCATCAACGAGCGGGCATAGGCGTTGACTTGATCTGCCGTGAGGTGGTTCTGCGGCGACGGCATCACGCGGCTCACGGCGGAATAGTAGTCGTACGCCCGCGGGTCCGAGGTGCGTAGCCCCGCCAAGCTGAACGCGAGCATGTCGTGCTGGCGTTGCAGGGTGGACATGAAGGTAAGGCTGATGCTCTGAAGGGAGATGACGTTCTCCTCGGATTCGGGCGACGAAGGGTCCATGGTCAGGAAGCCGGATTGGAACCCTTGTCCTTGGCGTGGCGAGCCCTTTTGCGGGCCAGGAAGCCGTCCGGCCGGGGCTTCGGCGTCGAGGCGAGCCAAGCGATGGCCAGGGGGGCGATTTCCTGCAAGGTTAAGGCAGGTTGGCCGGGGAAACGGAAGCAGTGTTCCGTCCGGGCTTGGAGGTCTGGGTCGAGCCGTCCGCCCGGGATGAGCAAGGCGAGATGCCGGGCGGGCACCCGGACGGGGTTGGCGAGGTCGATCTTGCGGCCGATGTTCGGGGACAGCGCGACGACGCAACAACGGTCTTCCACGAGTTTGAGCAGACCGCCCAAGGCCGCTGCGCGCATCAGCTTCAATTTTTCCATGGCTCCCCCGGCAAGATGCCAGGCTTCGGGATGGAAGGAGAGTTTCTCCGTCCCGGAGGATAAGAGGAGTCGCTGGAGTCCGAAGGAAGCCATCGCCCGGGCGATGGCGGCGAGGTCGGCGGGGTCGGTCACGCCGTCAGCGATGACGATGGTCTCACGCGACTCGCGCCAGTCGGTGAAATCGCCGACCCGGGCAAGGCCGAAGTCCGGTCGCATCGTCAAGGCGCACACGTCGGCGCAGTCGCCTTCCGCGGTCTGGGCGAGTTCGATTGGGCCGACGATGCGGGTCTTCACGCCGAGTTCGCGGAACGTTTCGTCGTAGGGAGTGAGGTTGGGGGCGAACGCCGCCGTGGCCACGACCTCTCGCAGTGCCTTGGGGTGGTGCTGCAGGCAAGCGAGCAGGGTACTCATCCCGCGGAGGACGAGACGATTAGGGTGGGGGTCGGGGGCGGTCACGGGAGGCGGCCTTCGTCGAAGTCGATCATATCGGCGAAGGAGATAATGTCGCTGCGATGCTCGGCGCCCATCGTCCGTCGGACGTTGGCGATGACATCGCGGCCCATCTCACTCATGCCTTTTTGGACCAGTTCACGGTTCCAGACATGGACCCGAAGATCGGGAGGGAAAATTTGGAGGAGGCGGGCGTCGAGGTCCGCTTCATCGGTGGCCTCGCGGACGCAGGCGATCACCGCTTGCGGGTCGACCCCAAGGTGGGCGCAAAGGAAGCGGTCGAAACCCTTGCCGAAATTACGTTGATAGGAGGTGGGGAGCTCGCCCTTTAGGTGCTTGCGAGCCTTGGCCAAGAAGCGCGGCAGGTGAAGGAGACCGGTGGCCCGGTGCGGGATGTAGGACGAGGGCAGGTCGTAGCAAATTTCCCCGGTAGCCTCGGAGAAACCATTCGGGCGGGGGCTCGGTTGGTCGGTCATCGGGTCGGGAACTGGGAGGCGGGTAGGGCGCGTAATGTCTCGGCGATGGCCTGACCGGCCTTGGCGAGGTTCAGCGACTGCGCGGTGACGAAAGCCGCCGCGGTCAACTCTTTCATCGGCTCAGTGCTGGTGGTGCGCCCGCCGGCCACCGCGGAGCCATCTGCTTTCTCGAATCGATAATTGATGGTCAAGCCGGCGCGACGTTCCGGCACCACCTCAAATGACTCGCATTCGATGAGCAAGGTCAGATGTGGGGACTCGGGGGTCTGCAGGACGGTCGGGGTGCCCGCGAGTCGGGTGAGGTGTCGGGCCAACGTCTCGGCGACCAACCGATCGACCGGGGCCGCCCAGCGGTGCGAATCATCCAGTTGAACCTCGCCACCCTGGGTGACGATGACGACCGCGGGGCGTCGGACGGGACCGGGTAAAGTGGCCCGGGGGACGAAGACCAACGGCCGCGAGCTCGTGGGCGCGACTACCTGGGCGGCGAACTGATGGAAGGTGACGCCTTCGCTCTTTTTATCGAAGACGATGCAGCCGGCGAGGCTGAGCGCGAGCAGGAGCGCGACGAGGCGGTTCATTTGGCAGGTTCCTCCGGGGCGGCGGGCTTGGCTTCTAAGTGGGTTGGCACCGACTTGCGCCGTCCTTGAATGATTGTCTCGGGGTTTCGTTCCAGGAAGTCTGCCAACGAACGGATGGCCTGGGCCGCCTCGGCGACGTCGGCCAAGGCTTGATCGAGGTCCCGGCGTGTGGCTGAACCGGGCTTGGTGAAGCCGCGGAGGTTCTCCGCCGTCACATTCAAGTTGTCCAGCGCTTTGCGGCCAGCCGCGGCCATGACTTGGATGTCCTCCGTTACCGGGTCCAGTTTCGAATTCAGGCGCTTGACGAGGGCATCCACCGAACGCATCGCCGCGGAGAAGTCATCGACCGCCTTGGTGACGGCAGGGTCGCCGGTCAAGCGGGCGATATTGTCGGAGGCCTTGACGAGGTTGCCGTTGATTTTGGCGAATTCAATCTGGGAGGCGCCTTGGTCGAGGCGGCCAAGGATGGAGTCCACCTTCTTGGTGATCGAGACGAAGTCGACGCGGCTCAGCTGGTCGAGGGTCTGGGAGACCGCCTTGGTCAGCGCACCTAGGTTGGAGGGCAGGGTCGGGATCTCCGCGTTGACCCCTTGCGGGTCATGGAGACGTGCCGGGGTGTCGGGAAAGTAGTCGAGTTCCACGTAGAGGACTCCTGTGATCACCGACTGCTGCTGCAATTTGGCGCGGAGCCCTTTCGCGATGGAGCCGCGGAGGCCGGTCTTGTCGAGCAGGGCTTGGTCGAGCCCGCGGCGAGTGAGCAGGTCCGGCGTGAATTCCATCACGACGGGCACTGAGTAGTCGGCGGGCGCTTGTTCCGTCGTGCGGAGGAGGACCTGGGAAACCTTGCCGATCGTGACGCCCCGGAACTTGACAGGCGCCCCGATGTCGAGCCCGCTGACCGAGTCGTCAAAATAGGCCAAGGCGGAGGGCTTGGTGCCGGCGAAACTGCCCCCGCCGAGGAGAACCACCGCCACGCAACAGAGCACGAGCCCGCCGGCGACGAACGCACCGATCAAGGTTTTGTTGGCGGAACGACGCATGTCAGGAAATTCGGGCTTGGGAGAAAAAGGCGTGGGCCTTGGCGTGGGAGCCAGCCGCAAGGAAATCGCGGGGAGGGCCGTAGGCCCCCATCCTGCCCGCGTCCGGGTCGAGGTAAACGCAGAAGTCGGCGATCCGGAGGATGCTCGGGACTTCGTGGCTTACCAGGACGATGGTCGTCCCAAAGGTGTCGCGGAGCTTGAGGATCAGCTCGTCCAGCCTCCCGGAGGTCAGCGGGTCGAGTCCGGCGCTGGGTTCGTCGAGGAAGATCAGGTCGGGGTCCAAGGCCATCGCCCGGGCGATGCCGGCCCGCTTGGCCATGCCGCCGGAAATCTCCGCCGGCATCTTATCCATGGCGTCGGCTAGGCCGACCAGCGCCAACTTGTATTCCGCCAGCGCCCGAATCTCGCGGCGGGGCGCCCGGAGGAACTCCCGCATCGGCAGCTCGACATTCTCCCGCAGGGTGAGGGAGGAGAAGAGGGCCGAGCCTTGAAAAAGGAACCCGAGACGACGCAAGGTTCCTTCCCGTTCCGTCGCCGTGGCGACGGCGAGATCGAGGCCCAGCACTTCGGAGCGACCGCCGAGCGGGAGGTCGAGCCCGCTCAACGAACGCATGAGCGTGCTTTTGCCGCAACCACTAGGGCCGACGATCGCGAGGATCCGGCCGGGAGCGAGTCGGAAGTCAATGCTGGTCATGATGACGTTGCCGCCGTGGCCGACGGCCAGCCCTTCGCTCACGAGGATGTCTTGGGTCGTCATCAGAAGTTGAAGAGGTTGAAGATGACCGCGAACAAGGCGTCCGAGATGACGATCAGCGTGATGCCGAGGACGGCGGCGGAAGTCGCGGCCTCTCCGACGCCGAGCGCCGAAGGCTTGGCGACGGCGCCGCGGTAGCAGCCCGCCCAGGCCGCGATGAAGCCGAAAGCGATCGATTTGATGAAGCCGACCAGAAAACTGCGAAAGCTGATGGCGACGACGACTTGCGTCAGGTATTGGCTGACGCTCAGGTCGCCGGCACAGGCCACGATCATGCCGCCGAAGACCCCGATGAAAGTCGCGAAGACCGACAGCAGCGGCACCATCAATGTCACGGCGAGGATGCGCGGTAAACCAAGGTACTCGACGGGGTTGATCCCGAGGACCCGCAGGGCATCGGTCTCCTGGCTCACGTTCATGCTGCCTAACTGCGAGGCGAAGGAGGTGGCGGTGCGGCCGCAGGCGATGACGCCGGTCATGAGCGCTCCCATCTCGCGCGTCATGGCCAGGGAGACGAGGTTGGCGACGTAGACGGTGGCGCCGACCTGGCGGAGCTGGATCAAGCCGACGTACGCCATGATCAGTCCGGTTAGGAATCCGAGCAGCGCGACGATGGGCAAAGCGTCGACGCCGGCGGTCTGGAGCTGCAGCCAGAAGTCCTGCCAATTGACCCGGGCCCGACCGATGAGCAACCGACCGAGGCCGAGGGCGACATCGCCGATGTGCTCAAAGGCGCGGCCCCAGGAAGAGGAGCTCTCGAGGCCCCACCCACCGAAGCGTGCGAGCAGCCCGCCCGTCGTTTCGGGGCTCGGGGTGGTGGTGGACTGCTCGGCCAGTTCGACCAGCGAACGGAGGCGGGAGGGCAGGGCCGATAGGTCCAGTCGACGCACCTGGCGGAAATGCGCGTGGATCCAACCAGGGAGACTGGAGTCGAAGTCGCCGAGCTGTTCGGTGACCAGCCGGACTTGGTCTCCTTTGAAAGCGATAGCAGGGGTGGCCGCTTGGCGGTTCCAGTCGCCGCCCAAGGTGATCACGGTCGTGCCATCGGCCAGGACTTCGGTCCGGGCCCGTGGCGGGCTGGCAGGCGCGTGGGACATCCTGACTATCAAATACTTGGGTGGGACTGTGTTAACAAGTCAGAAAGGCGTTGTCCCGGTCTCCGGCCGATGCTTTGCTGACCCTCCGACGGATGCGCCTGCCACCTTTGATCCTACTCTTCGCGATGACCGTCGTCGGTCGTGGCTTGGAACTACGGTCCCCTTTCCCTTCCGGGGGCCAAGCCGGGGTCCTCACCTTCCTCGAAGAGAACGATAAATTCTCCCTCGATAACAGCGATCGATACTACACCCAAGGGCTGCGCCTGGTCGTCAATAATGAGAATGGTTTCTACGCCGCCCTGACCCAGGAGATCAACACGCCGGCGGACACGACGCACGCCGACCCCGCGGCGGATGACCTGCCTTATTCCGCCGCGCTTTATTTCTCCTATGGTCAGGGGCGGGTCTTGGATCGCGGCGGCCGCCGGGATTGCCTGTTCGTCTGGGAATTACAGCTCGGCGTGGTGGGTCCCGCGGCCGGCGGACCGACCATCCAGAATTCGATCCATCGGCTGATTGGGGTGCCGAGCACGTCGGGCTGGCAGACCCAACTGCCGAATGAACCGGTCATCAATCTGAACCTCGATTTCCGGAAACGCTTCGAACTGGATGATTCCCGGCGAGGTTTACGCGACCTGCTGATGCGCGCGGGCGCCGAACTCGGTACCATTCGCACCCAATTCATCCTCGGCGCCGAGTTGCGCTGGGGCGTTGGCCTCGAGCGCTCCTGGGGGAATACGACGATTCGCCAGTCGCCGGCCTACGATCCCGTGGCCCGTCTCCGCACCGACTGGGCGGACCCGGCCTTCGCCGCCTGGTTCTTCCTCGATGCCCAGGTCGAGGTCGTGACCCGGAATTACTCCACCGATGGTTCCAACTTCCGCGCGTCCCGGGGCGTCATCAGGGATCCGATCGTCGGCCAGTTCGCGTTGGGTTACAGTTTCCAGTTTCATCACTTTGCCACCACCCTCTATACCTCGGTGCGCACGCACGAGTTCGCCGAGCAGCAATCGCTGCACGGGGTCGGCGGCATAAAATTCGATTTTCTCTTCTGAACATGCCTTTACTCGCCGTGGTCGACCTTGGGTCGAATTCGCTCAAAGTTTCCGTGGTCGAAGGTGCCTCCCGGCAGGAGGTCGCCCGTTCCAGCGAATCCCTCCGGATCTTCCCGCCGAGCATCAGTGAGTTCACGCTCGCTCGGGATACCCTGCAGTCAGCCGCGGAAGCCGTGGGTCGTTTGGTGGCTTTCGCCCGAGCGCAAGGCGCGCGGTCTCTGGTGATCCTGGGAACCAGCGCGGTGCGGGATTGCGCGAATCGCGCCGAGTTCGCCGCGTTGATCAAGTCGGTCACGGGCGTGCCGCTAACCATCATCTCGGGCGAGGTGGAGGCTCGGCTCGTCGCGGCCGGGGTCCACACCGACCCGGCGTACCGCGACTCCCCCCACTTGACGGTTTTCGACCTGGGCGGCGGCAGTCTCGAGGTCGCGACTTTGCGCGGCGGCCAGGTCGGGTTGGCCCGCAGCTACCCGCTCGGTTCGGTCCGTCTCACGCACGGTTACCTGCGGGGCGGCGAAGGCATCGTCGATGAACTGGATCAGTCCTCGATCCGCGAACATCTCGCGCGCACCCTTGGGCCGGTCCTCTCGCCGCGCTTGGCCGAGCAAGGCATGGTCGTAGGCGCCGGCGGCGTGTTCAGCGCCGTGGCCCTTTACCTGCAGGCGATGGGTGAGCCCGTCGTCGATGGGCGTCTGCCGACTTTGCGTATCCGCGAGCTAAAGGACAAGCTCTGCGCCTTGCCATTAGCGGAGCGCCGTACCGTCCCCGGCATCCCCGCCGAGCGGGCCGACATCATGCCGGCGGCGCTCGTAACCGTGTGTACGTTAGCCGACCTCACCGGCGCCGAATCATTTCAACTCACCCATCGGGGCCTCCGGCATGGCATGGTGGAACTGATGCTCGGTCCCTCGGGCCACCTCGGATGAAGGCCTTTCTTTTCAGCCTATTCAGCTTGGCCGCCGTCGCGGCCGAAAAGCCGGTGGTGCAGGTCGGAACAGTGGTGCGGGTCGAGCCGGCCCGCCATGCGCTCTGGATCGCCGCATCGGCCGACGCGCCACCGGAGGCATACCTCGCCCGCGAAGGGGACCTCGCCATCGCTTGGACGGGCCGAGCTATCCGCTTTGAGGTCTTGACGGTCGCCGGCCAGCGGTGGGCTGACACGATTTTTCCCGCCGACCCTGAGCAAGTGCGCCGGGTCGCCGAGGTCAGCGAGTCGCTCCGCCGACAGACCGCCGACCAAGGTCGCCTGGTGACGCGGATGCCCAACGACCTCACGCCGGACATGGCGCTGTGGGACCAAGATGCCCGCCTGGTTTTCAAGAAGGATTTCCTCGGCGCCCCGTATGCCCTCAACTTCATCTTCACGAGTTGCCGCTCCGCCAAGATGTGTCCGGCCGCGACGGCCAGCATGAAGCAGTTGGGCGACGCCCTGGCCGCGGACCCACGCCTCAAGACCGTCCGTCTGCTGACCATGACCTTCGACCCGGAGGTCGATTCCCCCGGGATGCTTCGGGCCTACGCCGCTGGCTATGGCATCAATCAGGCCCGCCATCGGTTCCTCACCGGCGACCCCGGTCAGATCAAGGACCTCATGCGAAACTACGGCATCCTCACGGTGCGCGATGATGGCACCATCGTCCATAATGCGGCCTTGCTCCTCGTCAACGCGCAGGGCCGCATCGTGCAGCGCCGCGAGGGCGCCTCGTTCGAGGTCGCCGAGGTGGCCAAGGTCCTCGCCGGACTGGTCGAATCCCGATGAGTCCGACCCGCCAAACCATTTGGCTGACGGGGCTGGCCCTCGCCCTCTTCCTCGGGTTGCGCCGCCTCCCGGATACCCACTGCGCGCTTTTACACGCGGATCACCAACCCGTCGTGGCCGATGGTTTGGAGTTTTGCGGCGTCAACGAGGAGGCGAATTTCTACCGGCCCCGGGATTTGAAGTTTCCCTACGCCCTCAAGGTCGACTTGCTCGGCGTCGGTTCCGCCCGGATGGGTCGATTAGTCCTCGCCGATGAGGATGGCCGACCCTTGCTGGACTATCAGTTGGCGCTGACGCACACGCGTAAATTGCACCTCCACTTGCGCTCGCTCGCCCAACCCGGGTATGCGCATCTCCACCCGGTCGCCCGCGAGGATGGCGGCTGGACGTTCGAGCTTCCCGTCGGTTTTGATTTTTCGGCGGGGGCGCATGCCTATGTCGACTTTGCGCCCGTCCGGAACGGCCGGGTGGTCCTGGCGGAGGCGATCCTACCCCCGCACCCCGGCTCACTGCCTTTGCCTGAGCCGGTTGGCGGGCCGTTGGTGGTGGCGAACTTCACCCAATCCGCGCAGCATCCGGCTCAATCGGCGCTGCTCCGGTTGCGCCTTCGCCGGGCTGATGGGGTGCCGTTGAAGTTACGTCCGCTGATGGGGACTCTTGGGCATGCGGTGCTGGTCTCAGCCGATACCGCGGAATCCGCGATGGGCTATGCGCATCTCCACCCTTCGCTCGAAGGGGGCGAGTACGACCTCGAACCGACCCTTTCCTTTCGACTCCGTTTACCGAAGGTCGGCGCTTACGACCTTTGGCTCCACGTCGACGATGGGGTCGATCGCTACCTACGGGTCCCGGTTATCGTCACCCCTTGAGCGAACGGAAGTAGGCGACCGTCGCGGCGAGCCCTTCGGCCAACGAGTGCCGGGGTGTCCAGCCGGTGGCGCGCAGCTTGTCGGCGGAAGCGAGCGAATGTTTCACATCCCCGAGTCGTTCGGGCTTATGCTCGATCGTCGAGGTGGAGCCGGTCAGGCGAATCACTTCCTGGGCGAGTTCCTTGACGGTCATCTTTTGGCCATACCCCACGTTGTAGGTGCCGGCGACGGCGGAGGTGGTGGCGGCGAAGGCGAGGGCACCGACGATGTCTTTCACGTAGATGAAGTCGCGAGTCTGCTCACCATCGCCGAAGATGCCGATCGGCGCCCCGGTCAGGGCTTTCTCGATGAAGATGGGGACGGCGGCGGCGTAAGGGGATTTCGGGTCCTGCCGCGGGCCAAAGACATTGAAGAAACGCAGAGAGGCGGTGGCCAGACCGCGTTCCCGCCGAAAGAGGTCGAGGTAATATTCGCCATCGAGCTTGGTGACCGCATAGGGCGACTTCGGCTCCGGTGACATGGTCTCGACCTTGGGGACGGTCGGGTTGTCGCCGTAGATGGCCGCGGAGGAGGCCAGGACGACTTTCCCGACCTTGGCGGCCGCGGCCGCCTCAAGGACGTGGAGCGTGCCGGTGGCGTTTAGTTCGACGCAGGCCCGGGGCTGCAACATGGACTCCGGCACCGAGATCATCGCGGCCAAGTGGAAGACCTGATCGACCCCCCGCATGGCTTCGTCCAGTTTGGCTCGGTCGAGGATCGACCCTTCGATCAGGCAGTGCTCCCGGCCGGCGAGGTTCCGGCGGCGACCGCTGCGAAAATCATCCAAGACGATGACCTCGGCCTGGCCTTGGTAATGTTCGACGAGGTGCGAACCGATGAAACCGGCTCCGCCGGTGACGAGAATACGCATGGAAGTCAGCGCACCAGGGCCTGCATGGCGGGCAGTTGTGCCTCGATGGATTCGACTAGTTTGAACTGGGTCCGAAGCCGATCGAGGTTATGCCGCGGACGCTTGATCTTGAAGTAGACATCGCCCTCGAGCCAGTCGGTCAGGAAGCGTAGGCCGATCTCCAAGGTGATCAGTTTGCCTGCAAAAGGCAGGAGTTCCCGTTCGCGCTTGGTCAGGAAGCCCCCGGCCGTGGACAGGTAGCCTTTGACGAGCGCTTCGAACATGGGCAACTGCATCGTGACCTTGGTGAGGTCGGTCTCATCCTCGGCCGCCGGGGAGGTCGAGGTGCGGACGAGGTCACCGAAATCATAGAGGGCCGAGCCCGGCATGACGGTGTCGAGGTCGATGACGCAGATGCCCTCCTGGGTCTCGTTGTCGAGGAGGACATTGTTCAACTTGGTATCGTTATGGGTGACCCGTTCCGGGATCTCCCCGCGGGCCATGGCCTCGATAATCTGCCCGACTTCGTGGGCCCGGGCTTGGGCGAAAGCGATCTCGGCGGCGGCTTCATTGGCCCGGCCATGGGTGTCCTTGGCCAAGGCGGCCAGGAAGGCGGCGTAACGGCTCGGGGTGTGATGGAAGTTCGGGATGGTCTCGATGAGGCGTTCCCCGGGGAGGTCGGCGAGCAAGGCCTGGAAGGCCCCGAACGCCCGGGCGGCTTGGTAGGCTTGGTCGGCGTTGCGGATGACATCATGGCCCGTGGCACCTTCGACGAAGATGTAGCAGCGCCAACGATTGCCATGGGCATCGGTGTGCCAGCCGCGCCCGTCTCGCGTCGGGACCAGGGTGAGGGCGCGGCGGGAGGCGTAGGCCCGGCCTTCCTGCGCCAGTTTCGCCTGCGCATGGCGACAGACCCGTTCGACATTCTGCATCAAGCCATCCGGGTTCTTGAAAATATTATGATTGATCCGTTGCAGGACGTAGCGGACGGACTTGCCGCCCTGACTCATCTCCAGCGCAAACGTGTCGTTGATATGGCCGCTGCCGTAGGGCGGGGCCGAGACATAATCGCCGAGCAGGGCGAACTGACGGGCGACGGCGCGGGTGTCGTGGGTGACGTGGGTCGGCATGAGGTCAGGCCCAGAGGGCGGATGGGTAAGCGCCGCCTTGCACCAGCCCGAGAATACTGGCCTGCACGCTGGGTTTATCTTCCCGATAGGTCACCCCGAACCAGGCGGAGGAGGTGCGAAGCACATCGCAGGAAGCTTGGGCGGAGGTGATCAGGTTGCCGACGGCCATCGGGATGTAGGATTCGCTTTTCAGTTCCTGCCCCTTGGCGGTCAGGAAGGCCCGGAAGTCCGCTTCGAGCATCGGGAAGATCGCCGGGGTGAAGCCCCACATGTTCATCGAGACAGGCTCGTCGCCGGTCAGCGCGGTGACGGCACCGTCATCCGCTCGATGCTCCGCGCCCGTCGCGGTGCGCGCGATCTTGGTCAGCTCCTTGATGTCGGTCAGCCGGCCGGCGGCGTCCGTTCGGCAGACGCCGCGGGCCACCGTGCCGTGGGTCGAAAGGGTGTTCTTAAGGGTGAAGCCGACCATGCAGAAGGTACGGTCGGTGTTGGTCAGGGTCGTCAGGCGGCGGGCCAAGGCCGCATAGGAGTCCTGGCCATAGAAGTCATCGGCGTTGATCACCGCGAACGGCGTCGCGATGGCCGAACGGGCGCAGAGAATCGCATGCGTCGTCCCCCAGGGCTTTTCGCGCCCGGCCGGGACGGTGAAACTGGTCGGTAGACGATCCAAGGTCTGGAAGGCGAAGCCCACCTCGATCCGCCCGGCGAACCGAGAGGCGATGCGTTGCCGGAAATCATCCTCGAAGTCTGGGCGGATGATGAAGACGACCTTGCCGAAACCCGCACGGATGGCGTCGAAGACCGAATAGTCGAGAATCGTCTCGCCGGCGGGCCCCATGGGGTCGATCTGCTTGAGGCCACCGTAGCGACTACCCATGCCGGCGGCGAGGACGAGGAGGGTGGGTTTCATCGTTCAGTAGGCGCGCTGCAAGCGGGCGGCGACATCCTGCTGGAGTCGCGCGAGGAAGCCAAGCGTGTAGACCGTCACGTCGAGCGTGTCGTCTTGGATCAACGGAGTCAGGTCCATCGCCCACTGCAAGGCGCTGGCCGCGTCCGAAGCATGGGCGTCGTGGAAGGTGGCGTTGGCGGTGCGGCGAGCAATCACCGCCAGGTCGTAGCGCTTGCCTCCGACAATCTGGGTGGCGAAGACTTCATTAAGGGCCTGGGCGAGCTCGGGCCGGGCGGAGACCGCCATGCCCACCTTCTCGCTATCGACAATCCAGTCCAGCGCTCGCCAGACTTCGCAGCCCAGCACCTTGGACGGCCGTTGCGCCTTGGGCAGGCGCCGCAACGCTTCGATGCAACGGGCGAAACAGGCCACGTGCGTGTCGTGTTTGTCCGCTGGGTTGTGCAGGTAGACCACTTCCGGTCGGGAGGCCTCGAGGATGGCGACCAGGTCATCGACGGGGTCGGTCTGGGCGGAGCCGCTGACCTCTTTGCTTTGGTAGCCGAGTTGGGCGATGAAAGCATACTGGCCGATCTGGGCGGCGGCGTGTTGCTCCTTGATGCGTTCCGCGGCCATCTGGTCATCAGTCCAGGCGGCGTAAGGGCCTTTCCGTGAACTGCTCCGGCCATCCGTCATGATGACCCCGCCAAACCAACGGTCTGGGCGATCGTAACAAGCCAAGATGCCTTCGTAGGCCATGAATTCGAGGTCGTCTTGGTGGGCGCCGATTCCTAGGTGGGTGGTGCGGGCGATTGCCGTTGGTCCCGAAGTTCCGTCGGGGATGAGCAAGTCGGCCTTGGAGTTGAGTTTCATCGTTTAAGCGGGGGAAGGGAGGCGGCCGCAACCGCTTGGCCGTGGCGCTTGTTTTTCTCGTCGGGCACCACGAGGTCGATGGTCAAGTCAGGGAATTCATCACGCAGCACTGACCGGGCATGTTGAATGATGACGCCGCCGCCGGTACCCGAGGTCACGCGACCCATGATGAGCAGGCATCGGTAGTCGTAGAAGGAGGCGAAGTGGGCGAGGGCGTAGCCGAAGGCGATACCGATGGTTTCATAGACTTGTACCGCGCGGGGATCCCCGGCCGTCATCAGCTTTTGCAATTCCTCGAGCTGCTCGGGAAGTCGCATCGTGGCGGGTAGGTGGATGCCGGCTAGCGGAAGGAGCCGGGCGACGCCCTGTTGGCTGAAATACTGGACGCCACAACCGAGGTCGCCCGACCACTCATCGGCCGGTCCGTTCATGCGGTAGTCGACCGGTCCGAAGGCGAGTTCACTGAGCCAGTTGGTGAGGTTGCCCTTGGGGTCGACGTAGCCGGCGGCGACGCTGGTCCCCATGGCGATGCCCAAGACCGCATTGCGCCCCAAGGACATTGAGGCCGCCAGAGCCGTGACATCGCCGTCATTGAGGACTTCGAAGGGAACTTTCCATTCCCGGCCGAGGTCGACGAACAGGTTCTTCACCCGTCGATCAAAGACCGCAGGGTCGGTGATGCCTCGGAACAGCGAGGCCGCGCGGACACGATTAGAGATGTAGACACCCGCGGCGGAGCCACCGATGGCGTCGACGCGAGGAAGGTGGGCCGCGGCGAGCTGCAGGGAGTCCCGGATGCCTTCGAGGTGGTAGTCGGGGTCGGTCTGGAAATAGGGGTCCCACTTGATCTCCTCGGAGAAGACCACTTTGCCGTCGATCAAAGCGGCGCACTTGCGATCCGAGCCGCCGAGGTCGAACCCGATCCGACAGCCGCCAAGGTTGCGCCCCAGCGGCAGGTGCGAGGCGCTCTCGGCTGGGAGACCCGCCTCGTCGACGACCGTGAACGTCAGTGGACGTTCGAAAAGTTTGCGGATAAAGTCAGCGTCAAACGCGCGAACGCCGCCGGCGACATACTGACGGCGAAGCGCCCCGGCCAGGGAGGCCGCCAGCGGGCCGCTGAGCAGTACTTCGTCGCCGCCGCGGGCCCAGAGCAGGAACTTCACCGTCCGCTCCACGTGCAGGAAGTTGTCGGCATCCCCCGCGCCGGCCGGGAGCACTTGCGTGCGGAAGACGGAGGCCGTCCCGTCCGGGCGACGCAGCCCGATCGCCAGAGCCGAGCTACCCGCGGTGCGGGCGCAGGTGGCGAGAAAATTGCGTGTCCAGAGCGAGGCGGGCACGAAGCCTGGGTCGATCGGCGAGGTATGGCGAGGACGTGGCGTCATCAGCGGCTCAGAGTGCGGCGTTCGCCCCCGGATCGAGATGGAAAGTACAATCCGGGTGGAGCTGTAGCCAGGTGGCAGGGCAAGCCGACGTTGGTACCTCGCCGCTGGCCCGGCGGACGATGGCGGCTTTCGACGAACCGAAGGCGAGTAATTCGACCTGACGGGCCTCCAGGATCGTCGCCACGCCCATGGTGATGGCCCCGTGCGGGACGTCCTCCGGGCGGGTGAAGAATGATGCGTTGTCGCGACGGGTCACCTCATCGAGTTGGACGCGGCGGGTACGACTTTCCCGGGCGGAGGGCGGCTCGTTGAACCCGATATGGCCGGTGCGGCCGATGCCGAGGATCTGGAGGTCGAGGCCGCCGGCGTCGCGGATCGCCTGCTCATAGGCGACGCAGGCCCCCGGCTGGTCGTCGGCGATGCCATCGGGCACATGGGTGCTCCCCGCCCGGAGGTCGAGGTGACGAAAGAGATGCTCTTCCATGAAGTAGCGGTAGGATTCCGGGCGGTCGCCCGTCAGGCCTTCATACTCGTCGAGGTTGAAGGTCACAACCTCGCGGAAACTCAGGCCCTCCTCGCGGTGCAGGCGCACGAGCGCCGCGTAGAGGGGCAGGGGCGTCGAGCCGGTCGCCAGCCCCAGCACGGCTGGGCGGCCCTCCGCGTTTCGGCGTCGGATGAGGGCGCCAATCTTGGCGGCCACGGCAGCGGACGCGGCTTGTTTATCGGGATAGACTTGAACGAGCACGGCCATGGGTCAGCCCAGGGTGGCGATCATGCGGGCGATCTCATCACGCTTACCGCGGACTTCATCGAGCTGCTTGCGGGCGCCGTCGAGGATCGCGGGCGGGGCCTTGGAGACGAAGGCCTCGTTGGAGAGTTTGGCTTCGCCGGCGGCGACCGCCTTCGCGAGCTTCTCGAGTTCCTTGCCGAGGCGGGCCTTCTCCGCCTCCACGTCGACCGTGCCGCTCAGTTCGAGGGCGATGGTGCCCAAGCCAGTGAGTGAGCCCGTACGCCCGCCGAGGTCCGCGGTGAAACTGAGCTCAGCCAAGCCAGCAAGGCGGCTGAGTTTGTCTCGGTTGCCGTCCAATAAGGCCCGGCTGGGGGCATCCTTGGGTACGACGGTGATGATGCTGTCGCGTCGCGTTGCCTGGTTGCCTTGGGATTTGAGGGCACGCACAGCGGCGACAAATTCACGCAAGGCGACAACGTCCGCAACTTTGGAGGAAAGCAGTTTCACCCCATGGTCGCGTAAGACCCGGAGGAGGTCGCCACCCGAGCCCGAGTGGTGACGCTGGATGAAATCTTGTTCCGGTCCGTAACCCAGTAGGTGCCAGAGTTCCTCGGTGATGAACGGGGCGACCGGGTGGAGCAGCAGGAGAAACTGGCGGAGTACCAAGTCCTGCACCGCGAGGCAGTTATCGCGCAGCGCGGGGTCGGCGAGGCGGGATTTCGAAGCCTCGACATACCAGTCGCAGAAGTCGCCCCAGAAGAAAGCGTAGAGTCCCTGAGCGTAAGCGGTGAACTCGTGCACCTCGAGGTTTTTGGTGGTCGCATCGGTCAGCTCGGCTAAGCCGTGCAAAATCGCGAAGTCATCGTCGTCGAGTTCGGGTGCACGGATGCGGACGACGATCGCCGGCAGCGTGGCGTTGTTGAACATGGGGCCGGACATCTGCCGGAAGCGGGCGGCGTTCCAGAGTTTATTGCAGAAGTTGCGACCCTGGCTGACCCGATCCTCATCAAACAGGATGTCCTGCCCCTTGGGGGCGATGGACAGGAGTCCGAAACGAAGGCCGTCGGCCCCAAACTTGGCGATGAGGTCGAGAGGTTCGGGCGAGTTGCCGAGGGACTTGGACATCTTGCGGCCCTGCTTGTCGCGGATGATGCCGTTGAAGTACACGCGCTTGAAGGGGATACGCTCGCGGATCTCGTCATCGGTCAGCGTCTTCTTCTCGGGTCCATGCAGTTCGAGGCCGGCGATGATCATCCGGGCGACCCAAAGGAAGATGATATCTGGACCCGTGGCGAGGGCCCCCGTCGGGTACCAATGCTTGAGTTCCTCGGTCGTCTCGCCCGGCTGACGCCAGCCGATGGTCGCCAGGCACCACAACCAGGAAGACGCCCACGTATCGAGCACATCAGGGTCCTGCTCCCAGTTCTGAGGGTCGGTCGGCGGGGTGAGGGCGACGTGCCGGTTGGCGGCGTCGTTACGGTCGGCGCCTTTGCGGTACCAGACGGGAATGCGATGACCCCACCAAAGTTGGCGGCTGACGCACCAGTCTTGGATATTCTCGAGCCAGTGCAGGTAAGTCTTGGTCCAGCGTTCGGGGTGGAATTTGATGATCCCCGTGGTCACCGCCCGCTTGGCTTCCTCGATCTTCGGGTAACGGATGAACCACTGCTCGCTGAGGCGGGGCTCGATCGGCACGTCGGCGCGTTCGGAGTAGCCGACGGTGTTCTCATAAGGCTCGGTCTTCACCAGCGCGCCAAGTTCCTCGAGGAGTTTCTCCGCGGCAGCCCGGGCCTTGAAACGTTCCAGTCCGGCAAGCGGGCCAGCGTCGGCGTTCATCGTCCCATCCGGGTTCATGACATCGATCACCGGGAGCTGATGGCGCTTGCCGATGTCGAAGTCCGTGCGGTCATGGGCCGGGGTGACCTTCAGGACGCCCGTGCCGAAGGCCTTTTCGACCGCCGTGTCCCCGACAATGGGAATCGGGGCGCGCGGGAAGGGACGCCAGACGTGCTTGCCGATGAGATGCTGGTAGCGCTCGTCGTCAGGATGGACCGCCACCGCGGCGTCGCCGGGAATCGTCTCGGGGCGCGTGGTGGAAATCTCCAGGAAGGTCCCGGGCGATTCGACGACCTCATAGCGCATGCGGTAGAGCGAGCCCTTGGAGGGCCTCATGATGACTTCTTCGTCGGAGAGACCGGTCTGCGAGACCGGGCACCAGTTCACCATGCGCTTACCGCGATAGACGTAGCCGCGCTCGTAGAGGGTGACGAACGTCTGGAGAACGGCCTGCGAGTAGCCGGCGTCGAGGGTGTGAACGGTGCGATCCCAGTCGCAGGAGGCGCCGAGTTTGCGGAGCTGTCCGAGGATGATCCCGCCGTGTTTGTCCCGCCATTCGGACGCGACCTCGATGAACTTCTCACGGCCGAGGTCATGACGGGTCTGGCCGTGTTTCTGCCGCAGTTCTTTTTCGACGCGGGACTGCGTGGCGATACCCGCATGGTCGGTGCCGGGGAGCCAGAGGGCGGATTTACCTTCCTGCCGGGCGCGGCGCACCATGATATCTTGCAGCGTATTGTTCAGCAGGTGCCCCATATGGAGGACGCCGGTGACGTTAGGCGGCGGGATCATCACCGCGAACGACTCCTTGGTCGGGTCGACTTTTGCGGCGAAGCAGCCGGCGATGACCCAGCGGTCGTACCATTGTTGTTCGACCCCCTGGGGGTCGTAGGACTTGGGGATTTCGGCCATCGGAAGAAGTAAGGGATTAGACCCTAAGTTGGTGGTTGAAAAGCGTGGATTGAAATGCCATTAATAAAGGTCAGCTAGGCCCCATGCAATGGTCGGCCGACGAATCCCGCCAGGTCCGGAAGGAAGCAACGGCAGTCAGTTCGACCGTGTGCCGTGGTCAGCCTAGCCCCTAACTTTCAAGACCGACTTCGACGCTAAAGGGTCGATGTCACGGTCTCTTTTGACGGATAGAATCTGTAAACGAAGAAAGGGTGCTATTCGCACCCTTTCGGTCGTTTCTATCGGCGGCTTTTTAGAGCGAATGGATACTCGCTTTGGATACGGCCATCGCCGCTTCCTTGAACGACTCGCTGACGGTCGGGTGGGCGAAGCAAGTCCGGGCGACATCCTCCGCGCTACCACCGTACTCCATGTGGGCACAGGCGGCGGCAATCATCTCGGACGCACCCTTGGCGACCATCTGCACGCCGAGGAGTTTATCGGTCTTGGCGTCGGCAATGACCTTGATGAAGCCGGCGGTGGCATCGCTGGCGATGGCTCGGCCGTTGCCTTGCAGCATGAATTTGCCGATTTTCACCTCGATGTTCTTAGCCTTGGCCTCGGCTTCGGACAGGCCAACACAGGCGACCTCGGGGTCGGTGTAGATGACGCCGGGGATCACGCCGTAGTTCACGTGACCGTGCTTGCCGGCGAGGTTCTCGGCGACGGCGACGCCTTCTTCTTCCGCCTTGTGGGCAAGCATCGGGCCGACGACGACGTCGCCGATGGCATAGACTCCGGGCAGATTGGTGGCGAAGTGCGCATCGATGACAACGCGGCCACGCTCATCGAGCTTCAGGCCGGCTTCCGCCGCACCAAGGCCGGTGGTGTTCGCCTTGCGACCGACGGCGACGAGAATCTTGTCGGCCGGGAACTCGAGCCCCTTGCCGTCGCGTTCGGCCGTCAGGGCGGAACCGGAGGCGGTCTTCTTCACGCCGGTGACCTTGGCGCCAAGCTCGAACTTGATACCTTGCTTTTCGAAGGCCGTTTGCGCGGCTTTGGCGATATCGACGTCGTAGGCGGGGCCGCCAATCGCGGGCAGCATCTCGACGACGGTCACCTGGGAACCGAGGCGGGCCCAGACGGAGCCGAGCTCGAGGCCGATGGCCCCGGCGCCGACGACGACCATCTTTTCCGGGACAGACTTTAGCGCGATGCCGTGGTCGGAAGAGATCACGGTCTCGCCGTCGAACTTCATGAAGGGTAACTCGACCGGCACCGAGCCGGTGGCGAGGAGGATGTTCTTCGTCTCGAGGACCCGATCGCCCGTGGCGCCGCGGACTTGGACCTGCCCTGGCTTACCCAAGCGACCGAGGCCACGCACGATCTCGACCCCGCGCTTGGACACGAGGAACTCGACGCCTTTATTGAGTTGGGAGACGACCTTGTCCTTGTTGGTCATCATGGTCGGGACGTCGAAGCTGAGCTTCTCGGCGCCGACGATGCCGTGATGCTTGGAGTGATTGAGGTGACGCCAGGTTTCCGTGGAGTGGAGCAGGGCCTTGGAAGGGATGCAGCCGACGTTCAGGCAGGTGCCGCCCAGGGTCGGGTCTTTTTCCACCAGGGCTACCTTGAGGCCGAGCTGGGCTGCCTTGATGGCGGCGACGTAGCCACCGGGGCCGGAGCCGATTACGACGAGATCGATTTGGGACATGGGAAAGGGAAGGGGTTAGACGCCAAAGAGCAGGCGCTGGGGATCCTCGATGAACTGGCGGACTTTGACGAGGAAGGTCACCGCTTCCTTGCCATCGATGATCCGATGGTCGTAGGAGAGCGCCAGGTACATAATCGGGCGGACGACGATCTGCCCATTCTCGACGACCGGGCGTTCCACGATGTTGTGCAGGCCCATGATGGCGGCCTGCGGGTGGTTCAGGATCGGGGTGGAAAGCATCGACCCATAGATACCACCGTTGGAAATGGTGAAGACGCCACCCTGTAGGTCGGCGAGTTGGATTTTACCATCGCGCGCACGCTTGCCGTAATCGCCGATGGCCTTCTCGATACCCGCGAAGTTGAGCTGATCGCAATCGCGGACAACCGGAACCATGAGGCCCTTGTCGGTGCCCACGGCGACCCCGATATCGAAGAAGTGATTCTCGATGATATCCTCGCCGTCGAGTTGGGCGTTCACCGTCGGGACTTCCTTCAGAGCATGGACGACCGCCTTGACGAAAAAAGACATGAACCCGAGTTTGATCCCGTATTTCTTGAGGAATTCTTCCCCGTGGCGTTTGCGGAGTTCCATCACCGGGGCCATGTTCACCTCATTGAAGGTGGTTAGCATCGCGGTCTCGGATTTTGCCTGGACAAGGCGTTCAGCGATCTTGCGGCGAAGCGGCGACATACGCTTGCGCGTCGTCTGACCGACGCGCGCAGGAACTTCCGCCGGGGCCGACCGAGCTGCCGGGGTGGCGACGGTCGTCGGGCTGGAGGCAGTGGTGACGGCCTTGATGCGGACTTGGCCGGCGATGGCGGCGAGCATGTCTCCCTTGGTGACCCGTCCGGCTTTGCCGCTGCCTTCGAGAGCGGCCGGGTCGAGGCCGGTTTCGGCGGACAGACGACGGACGGCGGGCGAGATTTCGGCGGCGGCACCCGACTTGGCGGCGACTGGGGTGGCCGGAGCGGCGACCGGGGCAGGGGCGGCGGAGGGAGCGTTGCCGGCCGCGCCAGCTTCGATGCTGGCAACCACTTGGCCTACGAGGACTTCGGTGCCGGCTTCAACGGAGATGGTGATCCGGCCATCGACCTCGGCGGTGCCTTCGGAAGTGACCTTATCGGTTTCATAGGAGAAGAGGGGCTGGCCTTTGCGGACCGCATCCCCGTTTTTGACCAGCCAGGCAGCGAGCAAGCCGCCAGTGATGGATTCTCCCATGGGAGGGATTTTGACGTCGACAGCCATGAAAAGTAAATGGGGCACTTTGGAACCCCTTTCAGGTGGTTTCAACGGGGAAATGACCCTTTAATCGACCTAGGACGGCCGTTTCCGGGGTAGAAGGGGGTCGAAAGACCGTCGCAACCAGTACTACTGACTCAGATCAGACTTCGAACGCCTGCCGGATGAGGTCCGCCTGCTCGATCTTATGAACCGCAAGGGAGCCCACGGCTGGGGAGGCACCCGCATCGCGACCGGCGTAGAGAGGATGCAAGTTCAGGGTCTGCTCAATCAGTGGCGCGACAAAAGACCAACCGCCCATGTTGCGCGGCTCATCCTGGACCCAGACGACCTTCTTGGGCTCGCCGTATTGATCATGGAGCTGGGAGAGGGTGGCGGCGTCGAACGGGTAGAATTGTTCGATGCGGACGATCGACGTGGTCGTGTCCTTGCGGTTGGCGCGCGCGGCCTCGAGTTCGTAGAAGACCTTACCGGAGCAAAGAATCAGGCGCTCGGTCTTCGCGGCGGGGGTCGCGTCGGCGAGGATGGCGTGGAAGCCGCCGGAGGTGAGGTCGGTCGCCTTGCTGACGCAGGACTTGTGGCGTAGCAGACTCTTGGGAGTCATCACCACGAGGGGTTTACGGAACTCAGATTTCACTTGGCGGCGTAGCGCATGGAAGAGCTGGGCCGGGGTCGATGGCTGGATGACCTGGAGGTTATTCTCGGCGCAGAGCTGCAGGAAACGTTCGAGGCGCGCGGACGAATGCTCGGGGCCTTGGCCTTCGTAGCCGTGGGGCAGCAACATCACGAGGCCGCTGGTCTGGTTCCACTTGGATTCCGCCGAAGCGATGAACTGGTCGATCACGATCTGGGCGCCATTGGCGAAGTCGCCGAACTGCGCTTCCCAGATCACGAGCGAGTCCGGGGCCTCAAGGGAGTAACCGTAGTCGAAGCCGAGCACGGCGTATTCGGAGAGCGATGAGTTGACCAACTCGATGCGCGCGCCGCCGAGCGAGCTCAGCGGGCAATATTCCGCGTCGTTCGAAGGGTCATGCAGGACGGCATGGCGATGGGAGAAAGTGCCGCGTTCCACATCTTGACCAGAGAGGCGAATCGGGTGGCCTTCGGCGAGAAGCGAGGCGAAAGCGAGGCCTTCCCCGAGGCTCCAATCGAAGTTGGCGCCAGACTTGAAAGCCTCCGCCTTCGTGTCGAGCAGGCGCTTGATCTTAGGGTTGGGGGCGAAATCCGGCGGAGTCTGCCAAAGGTGCGGGGCGACTTTTCCGAGGAGTTCGGCGCTGACGGCGGTCGGGACGACGTGCTCGTAGGGCGAGTTGAAGGGGCGGACGCCGAAGGGGTTTTTCTGGCGTTCAGCGATCTCGACCTTCAGGGCCTCGAGGGCGCGGTTTTGGGCCGACTCCAGCAGGACGTCGAATTCGGTGCGCAGCAGCGCAAGCTCCCCGTCGGGCGTCGAGCCCGCTTGGGTGAGTCGGGAAGCGTAGAGCTCGGTCACCGAGGGGTGGGCGGCGATGTTCTTGTAAAGCACCGGTTGGGTGAACAGCGGCTCGTCGGTCTCATTGTGCCCGTAGCGGCGGTAGCAGACGATATCGACGACCGCATCGGCCCCGAATTGTTGACGGTACTCCAAGGCGATCTCCGTAGCCAGGACGACGGCATCCGGGTCGTCGCCGTTGGCGTGGAGAATGGGTGCTTCGGTGAATTTCGCGATCTCGGTGCAATGCCGACCCGTGCGCCCCTCGTCCGGGTTGGTGGTGAAGCCGACCTGGTTGTTGGTCACGAGGTGGATGGTGCCACCGACGGCATAACCTTTGAGGCCGGCGAGATTGAGGGTCTCCATCACGACGCCCTGACCCGCGAAGGCGGCGTCGCCGTGGATAAGCACGGGCAAGGTCTGGGCGCGGGTGGCTTTGTCCTGCAGGTCGACCCGGGCGCGGGCGCGGCCGAGCACGACGGGATTGACCGCCTCCAGGTGGCTTGGGTTATAGGCCAGGGTGATGGCGACGGCCTTGCCGTCGACCGTGCGTTCGCCTTCGTACCCGAGGTGGTATTTCACATCCCCATCGCCATGGGTGGTGTCCGGGATGTGGTTCTCGTTGAAGGCCCGGAACAGGTGTTCGGCTTTTTTGCCGCAAAGGTTGACCAGGACGTTGAGCCGACCGCGGTGGGCCATGCCGAGCACGAGGTCGGTGATGCGCAGACCCGGGGCGCGGTGCAGCAGTTGCTCCAATGCGTTCATCACCGTCTCGCCGCCTTCGACGGTGAAACGTTTCGCGCCGACAAAGGTGCGATGGAGGAAGCGTTCGAATTGTTCGGCTTGAACAAGGGTGCGTAGGAAACGTTGCCGAGTCTCCGCGTCGTAGGCGGGGCGTAGCCCGCAAGATTCGACGCGTTCCTGGAGCCATCGCCGCCGGGCGCCATCCTGGATGTGGGTGTATTCGACACCAATCGGACCGCAGTAGGTGGCGCGCAGTTTCGTCAGGATTTCCGCCAGCGACAGCATCTTGCCGCCGAGGAAATCGCCCGTGTTAAAAATACGTTCGGGGGCTAAACCGTCGAGCCCGAGGGCCTTGTCCGTCAGGCCGAAATAGGCCTGAGGGTCGAACAGGGGGTTGATGCGGGCCTGCAGGTGACCCAGCATGCGGTAAGCCTCGATCGCCGCCAAGACTTTGAACTGCGCGACGGCATCGACATTGCCCGCGGGGGCCGCGCCGGACTTGCTAGGTTTAGGCGGAAGGCTGAGGCCTAGCTCGAACCCCTCGAAAAAGGCACGCCAGTCGGCGTCGACGGAAAGGGGATCCTGGCTCCAGCGCTCATGATTGACGGCGACAAGGTCGGCGTTCCAGCGAGTTGCTACGCTCAAGTGTTTCATTTCGGTGACCGATAAAAATGGGAGCCTCGATGCTAGGGACTGGACGGAGGGGGAAACAAGCCCAGACCTGTGCCTATTATGAGCGTTTCGGGGCACGATTGGGTGTTGTATCGATGAAATCCGCTGGGTTTAATGGGTCCGTCGATGCCCACCCCACGACCGGCTAATCGTTCGTATTCCACGGAAGCCTTGGAACGGTGGTTCACGTCCCTGCCCGAAGGCTGGGAGAGAGGGTTCAAGAAGGCCGACTTGGTGGAAGGACGGCGCATTTACACCGAAGGGCTGGTCCGTTCGCTGGAATTGAAGCCGCAAACCGCGGAAGCGGTGACGCGCACCGACACCCTGACCGTTCGCGCGGTGATCGAGTTGGCTGAAAAGGGCATCGAGTGGCGGACCTCCCTGCCCGAGGAGGAAAATGGCGCACCGTATGCGGTCGCCGCAATGTATGAGGTCGAAGAGTTGCTCGGGGATGAAATTTCCCCGATCGATGATTCGGCGCCCGCGGCCACGGTCGCGGCGCCGATCGAGCCGGAGCGCAAGGATGCGGGCGCCCGGACGGCCCTGAAGTTACAGGTGGCTTTCGAACTGACTTCCGGTGGTCTCACGGCCGCCGCCTCGTGGGCGGGGCGCGGCGGGCATGCCTGGAGCTGTTTCGGGTCGGGGGCGGTCCCCGGTGATGAACTTTCCGATGAACAACGCCAGACATTGTTCCGGTTCAGCACGGTCGCCCATCGGGCTGGCTTCACCTACAGCAAGACCGCCGGTACGTGGGCGATCGACAACATTGGCCGGATTGAACGTTTTGTGCGCGAGGAACTCGCGGAATGGCGAAAGCGCTTTCGCCTGGTCGGTGAGGAGTCGCTGGATATCTTCCGCAATGAACAGCTGCAGGTCGAGGTGGACGCCGACGCCGAGTCCGGGGCGGACGGCAAGTCTTTCCGCCTGAATTGGCGGCTCAAAGCCGGCAAGCACCGCCTCTTGGCCGAGGAGCAGAAACTCCTCCTGAAGGCCGGCGGGCGTCCGGTGATCCTGCCCGGCAAGGGGGTCGTGGCCTACAATGCCGCCGTGGCCGACTTCTCCGAGGATTGGCGCGCCAAGGAAGGGGAGGTCCCGCGTTACCTGTTGCTCTCGCTTTTCGACCATGCCGCGGTGGGCGCCCTGAAACTCAACGACGACCTGAAGGCGTGGAAGGATCGCTTGCTGCAGGAGCCGGTCCTGCCCGAGGACTTGCCGGCCCACTTGCGCCCCTACCAGGCCAAGGGCGTCGCCTGGCTCGCCCGCCTTTGTGAACTCGGTGCCCACCCCTTGCTCGCCGACGAGATGGGCTTGGGCAAGACGGTCCAGGTCCTGGCCTTGCTGGCTTCGCGTCCCGCCGGTGAACGCACCATCATCGTCTGCCCGGCGAGCGTCATTCCGGTGTGGATCGGCGAGATCAAACGTTTCCATCCGGAACTCAGCGCCAGCGTCTTTGTCTTGACCGCCGACGATGACTTCGTGCGCAACCCCGCGGCGCGCCTGTGGATCTCGAGTTACACCCAGCTGCGTCGTCACGCGGATCAGTTGGCGAAGACCCGGTTCGGCTACGCCGTGCTGGACGAGGCCCAAGCCATCAAGAACCCGGAATCCAAGACGACCCAGACCTGCGTCTCGCTGCAAGCCGACCATCGCATCGCCATCACCGGCACGCCGCTGGAGAATCGCCCGACGGACCTGTGGACCATCTTACGCTTCCTCATGCCCGGACTCCTGGGTAAGCGCGCGCAGTTCGAGCGCCTGATGCTGCGCGATCCGCAGGCCGCCTTGGGCAAGGTCCGCCGGCAGGTTTCGCCTTTCGTCCTTCGTCGACTCAAGCGCCACGTGGCGGCCGACATCCCCCCGAAGATGGAGGTGGTGCTGCCTTGCCCGCTCACCCACGAGCAGCGGGCGCTTTACCAGCACCTGACCCAGGGCAGCGGGCTTTCGGGCGAACTGGCGACGCTGCTTTCCCGCGACGCGACCTCGGTGCTGACCTTGCTCATGCGGCTCCGGCAAGTCTGCTGCGACCCCGGCCTCCTCCCCGAGAACCACGATTGCCCGTCGGCCCACTCCGGCAAGATCACCTTACTCGTCTCAAAGTTGGCCGAAGTCGCGGCCAACGGTTCCAAGGCCGTGGTCTTCTCGCAGTTCGTCTCCCTGATTGAACGCGTGAAATCCGCTTTGGCCCGCGAGCTTCCTCACCTGCCGATCTTCGAGCTGACCGGGGAGACGAAGGATCGCTCCACTCCGGTGGAACGCTTCAAGGACACGAAGGGCCCGGCGCTTTTCCTCGCCTCGCTCAAGGCGGGCGGGACCGGTATCACCCTGAATACCGCCGAGTACGTCTTCCTCCTGGATCCGTGGTGGAATCCCGCCGTCGAGGCCCAGGCCGTCGACCGCGTCCACCGCATCGGCCAGAAGAACCCCGTGCTCATCTATCGCATGATCGCCCCGGGCACGGTCGAGGAGCGCATCGAGGAACTCAAGCAGGAGAAGCGAGAGCTCTTTTCCACGGTGGTCGGTGATATCCCTGATATGACCGATTGGACGCGGCACTTCTCGTCGCTGGACGCCCTCATCCGGCTCAGTGATTCGCCCGCGGCGTCGGCTTCCGCCGAGGCGGCCGCGGCCGAGCGGGAGCCGGAGCACTAAGGCCTACTTGGCGATCAAGTCGTACTCGAGGGCGCCGGTGACGGTGACCTCGGCGAACTCGCCGACCGGGAGCTTTTTCGGCACCTGCACGACGCCATCGATTTCCATGGCATCCCCGGCGCTCCGGGCGATCCCCGGGCTCTCGACCAACACCCGGAGACGACGACCGATGAAGGCCTCGCCGCGTTCCTTGGAAAGACGTTGGAGGAGCAGCATCGCCCGCGCGTGACGGTCGGCCTTGACCTCGTCGGAGAGGTGACCCTCCAGCTTGGCGCCCTTGGTGCCTTCTTCCTTGGAGTACTTGAAGATGCCGACGCGGTCAAAGCGCGTGGCGGCCAAGAAATCGAGGAGTTCCTGGAAGTCTTCCTCGGTCTCGCCGGGGAACCCGACGATGAAAGTCGTGCGGATGACCAGGTCCGGAATACCGGCGCGCATGCGGCGGAGGAGGTCGCGGATGTAGGCCCCGTCGGTCTCGCGCTGCATCGCGCCCAGCATGCGGTCGGAGATGTGCTGGAGCGGGATGTCGACGTAGCGAGCCACGTGGCGGGCATGGGCGATGGTCTCGATCAGCTCGTCGCTCCAGTGGGCCGGGTGGGTGTAGAGTAGCCGGATCCAGTAGTCGCCTTGGATGGTGTCCAGTTCGCGCAAGAGCGAGGCGAGCGATTCCCCCTTGGTCGAGTCGACCTTGCTGCGCGGGTTGGGGCGGGCCTCCGTCCAGCGATCCATGCCGAAGTAGGTGGTGTCCTGGGAGATCAGGTTGACCTCCTTGACGCCATCGGCGACGAGCAGGCGGGCTTCCTTGACGACGGATTCGATAGTGCGACTCCGGTGGCGGCCCCGGATGCGCGGGATGATGCAGAAGGAGCAGGGGTGGTTGCAGCCCTCGGCGATCTTGATGTAGGCCGCGTGGCGCGGCGTCAGGCGAAAGCGCGGGGTGTCAAAGTCCGGGATGAAGGTCGTGGTCTTCGCTAGGAATTCGGTGCGACCGGCTTCGCCGCCCATGACCTTGAGGATCACGGGGACGATGTTGGTGACCTGGTCCAACCCGATGAATGCGTCGACCTTCGGCAGTTCCACGCGGCCTTTGGCACCCTCGACGACCGGCAGGGCGCCTTGGTAGCGCTGGGCCATGCAACCGGCGACGATCAACTTTTGGCCCTTTTTGCGGGCGGTCGCCTTGCCGTCGCTCATCTCGTAGATGGCCTCCAAGGCCTCATGCTTCGAGGCGTCGATGAACGAGCAGGTATTGACGATCACCACATCGGCGTCGGCGGCATCGGGCGTCATGCTCATGCCGGCCTGGGTCAGGTGGCCGATCATGATTTCGGAATCGATCAGGTTCTTGGCGCAACCGAGGGAGACGAGGCCTACTTTGACGGACATAAGGGGATAAGGAGCAGGGATTTCGAGGAAAGCAACCTCTGGCGGGTCAGAGGGTCAACCAGGCGTCCGCGGGGATGGTTTCCGGGCGGGCGAGGCTGGTGACCCCGAAGGCCGGGAGGTTCTCCAGCCAGCGGGTGACATCGGCTTGTTCAGGAAAGAGCTTCTTGGCCGCGGAACCGACCTGCTTGCGACGTTGGGTGAAGAGCATGCGGGCGACTTCCCGGGCGCGCGGGCTGAAGCGCCTGGCGTCGGCTCGACGGCGCAGCACGAGCAGGCAGGAATCGACTTTAGGCGGGGGGTTGAAGGACTGGGCCGGGACGGGGTGCATTTTCACCCGCTCAAAGGCAAGTTGGACCTGGGCCGTCACTGCTGACCAATGCCCGGTGCCGAGCTCAGCGGTCAGTCGATCCGCGGCTTCACGTTGCAACATCAGCACCATGAGCGACGGGTGGGCACCCGCGCAGATGGCATCCATCCAGGGCGTCGATATCGCGTAGGGCAGGTTGGCGATCACCTTGAAGGAACCGTCCGTCGGGGCAGGCAGCGACGCCCGCGGAAAGTCGACCGCATCTCCTTCGAGGAGGTGGAAGGTGGAGGGGTACCTTGGCTTGAGCGTGGTCTCAAGGTGATAGACCATGGTGCGGTCCGCCTCGACGGCGTAAAGGCTCGTGCCCGCCCCCAGCAACGTGCGGGTGAGGGTCCCGAGGCCGGGGCCGACTTCGACGACGACGTCGCCGGACTGGACCTCGCCCAGTTCGAGCGACTTGCGGACGATATTACCGTCGACGAGGAAGTTCTGGCCCAGCCACTTGCGGGGCATGTGCGCCAAGCGACCGAGAAGTTCCCGGGTCTCCGACAGGCTGAGGGGGCCGTCGTTCATGCGCGGCGAAAAGCCTGCATGAGCTCGGTCGGGTCCGTGGCCCGCATGAGCGCCTCGCCGACCAGCAGGGCTCGGGCGCCGGCCGCGCGCATCCGCGCGGCGTCTTCGACGGTCTTGAGGCCGCTCTCGGCGACTTTGAGAATGTTGGCGGGCATCTGCGGGATCACTCGTTCGGCGAAGGCGAGGTCGATCTGGAAGGTCGAGAGGTTACGGTTGTTTACCCCGACCATGTCGGGGTCGTGACGTAGCGCACGTTCGAGTTCGGCCTCGTCGTGCACCTCGAAGAGCGTGTCCAGGCCGGCAAGCTTGGCCGCGCGATGGATCGGCCGAATCTCGGCGTCGGTCAGGCCCCGAACAATGATGAGAATACACCGAGCGCCGGCTTCAGCGGCCTCGAGGACTTGGAACGGGTGTACCATGAAATCCTTGCGGATGCAGGGCAGGGGGTGGGGCCGGGCACCTTGGTCCGCGACGACTTGAGTCAGGTCGGACAGGCGTCCCTGAAAGTAGGTGGTCTCGGTCAGGACCGAAAGGCAGTCGGCGCCAGCTTCGGCGTAGCGACGCGCTTGGGCCACGGCGTCCGCCTCGGTCTTGATGGTGCCGACGCTCGGCGAGGCGCGCTTGACCTCCGCGATGACGGTGAGGCGCCCGGGGACGTCGAGGCTCCGGCGAAAACCTGGAGGTAAGACCCGGCGGCCAAAGGCGGCGAGTTCCTCGTCCATGACGGGACGGGCGAACGGGGCGATTTCCCGCCGCTTGGCATCCATGATTTCCGTCAGTTTGTCCACGCCACAACGGAAACGCTCCCGGGCCTTCTGGCAATCGTTTTGACTCCCGCACCGGGGCCGTCTCCATTGCGGGTATGTCCGGCATCGACCAGCTTCTCGCCACCACCGCCCGTCTACGCGCCCCGGATGGCTGCCCTTGGGACCGGGTGCAGACCCATCGGACCCTTTGCGACTGCCTGGTCGAAGAGGTGTGTGAGTTGCTCCAAGCGATTGACCGGGACGATACCCCCAACCTCCGGGAAGAACTGGGCGACCTCCTTTTTCATGTCGCCCTCCATGCCCAGATGGCAGCCGAAGCGGGGCATTTTAATTTCGACGACGTGGCCCGTGAGGTGAACGACAAGATGATCCGCCGCCACCCCCACGTGTTCGGGGAGGGTGCCAAGCTTGGGGACGCCGAGGCGGTGGTGAAGCAATGGGAGCAAATCAAACTCAAGGAAAAGGGCGGCACCGCCCCCACGGTCTTTAAGGCCTTACCTCCGTCGCTGAACGCCCTGTTGACCGCCCGGGAAGTCTGGAAGCAGGTCCGCAAGAAACAGCTCGATACCGGCACCACCGTGGAGACCGCGCGCGTCGATGAGTTGGCGCAGGGGTTGGACGAGGCGACCGCCGGTCGTCGCCTGTTCGAGCTGGTCGCCGCCTGTCGCGACGCGGGGATCGACCCCGACTCCGCCTTACGTCGGCAGACCGCCGAGGTCGTGAGCACGGCCGAACGCAACGCCCACGGCGACTAGCATGAAGCCGGGCGGACAACCCATCGTCGTCCAGCTGGCCGAGCACACCGTGGAGGTTTGGCCGAAGGTCTCCACCCGCTCGGTGCGCGTTCGGCTCTCCGTTCGTCCTGGTCCCAAGGTGATTTTGTCCTACCCGCCGCAGGCTTCGGAAGCCGCGACCATGGCCTTCCTCCAGGATAACCTCGCCTGGCTGGAGAAGGTGGTCGCCAAAGCCCGTCCCCTGCAAGCCTCCTTGCTCGACCACCTGTGTAAATTCCCGTGGGCGACCTTAGATGAACGCCTCATGGAAGTCCGCGTGACAGAAGGCTCCCGCAATGCGGTGCGCATCGTCGCGACCGAGGACCGCGTCGACCTGGTCGTCGCCACCGCCGCCCCCGAACCCGGCCTCGCCCGTACCCTCCGCCGTTTGGCCGAGACCGGCTTGCCGTTAGCGGTGGCCCGGCTCTCGAGTCGGGTCGGTGTGAGCGTGGCTCAGATCAGTGTCCGCGATCAGACCACCCGCTGGGGCTCTTGCTCCTCGACTGGTGCCCTGTCGTTGAACTGGCGACTGGTGCTCCTGCCGCCGATGCTGCACGATTATGTCATCCTGCATGAACTCTCCCATCGACGACACATGGATCACTCCGACCGTTTCTGGAACCAGTTGGCGGCGTGGGATCCGCAGTGGAAGAAACATGACCGGGAACTGACCAAGCGGTGGAATACCATCATGGATCTGGGCCGCGCATGAGCCCGGAAGTCGGCCAGT
This sequence comes from Verrucomicrobiota bacterium, assembly GCA_014193315.1. Taxonomy (GTDB): domain Bacteria; phylum Verrucomicrobiota; class Verrucomicrobiia; order Opitutales; family UBA953; genus UBA953. Next base: position 96,199 of record BJHS01000005.1, on the reverse strand, counting down.
CCCCCGATGAGGTCTTCGACGTGGTCGACGCGCAGGATCGCGTCATCGGCCGCGAGTTTCGGGCGGAGATTCATCGTCGCCACCTCCGTCATCGTGCCATCCATATCTTTTGGCTACGCCCGGATGGCCAGCTTTGCCTCCAGCGCCGTTCCTTCGCCAAGGATCATTGCCCGGGCTTGTTGAGTTCCTCCTGTGCCGGCCACGTCGATGCCGGCGAGACCTATGTCTCCGCCGCCACCCGCGAACTCGCCGAAGAATTGGGCGTCCAGGTCGCGCCCACCGCGCTGGCCGAGATCGATTACGCCCCTTGTCACGTGGAGCTTGGGCACGAGTTTGTCCGCTCCTATTTGCTGCGCCGCCCTCCGGAGGCGCTGCGACTCGCTCCTTTCGAGGTCGACGCCGTGCGCTGGCGATACCCGGCCGAGGTGGTCGCTTGGATGGACGCTCAACCGGAGGAGTTTGCCCCCCCGCTGCGGCACCTCCTAGCTCGGGCTGGCGTCCGCCGGGCGCTCGGCCTCCCATAAGTGTTTGAACTCGGGTCCCGGAGGTGCGTAAGTGTGGGCGTGTCCTTACCGGCTCCCTCAGAAATCGATACTCCCGCCGTGGTGCCTTGGTATCACTGGCTGTGGGTCGGCCCCTTTGCCTTGCTGCTCCGTCTCTGGTTGTCGACCTTGCGCCTGCATGCCAACCGCGGACCCATTGATGACCACGAGGGTGGCCAGATCATCGTCCTGTGGCATGACCGGCTTTTTGTTTCCGGCTATGTCGCTCGGAAGTTCTTCAAACGGCCCATCAATGCCTTGATCAGCACCAGCAAGGATGGCGGTTGGCTGGTGGCCTTCTTCAACCTGATGGGACTTAAGGCCGTGCGTGGTTCCTCCAACCGTCGCGGGGTGGCGGCCTTGATGACCTTGACCCGGGTTGTCAAGGGAGGGGAGCATGCCGGCGTCACCCCGGATGGCCCCAAGGGCCCCGCCCGCGTCTGCAAGCCTGGCGTAGTGTCCTTGGCCAAGTTGACGGCCCGCCCGATGATCTTGATGGGTTTGGATTATTCCCATTGCTGGCGGTTGCGGAACTGGGATCGGTTCGCACTGCCGTTCCCGTTCTCACGGGTCGTGGTGACTTTTGAGGAATTCGGGTGCCCGGCCCGCGATGAGGATGACGCCGCGGTCGCCCTGCGACTGCAGGCGCGACTGAACGCGCTCTCCGGGGTCTAGCCCTGCGTCGGGCGGAGGAGTCTGGCGGCGTATTTAGCCAGCAGATCGGTTTCCAGATTAACGCTGTCGCCAGCATGCCGCCGGGCAAGATTCGTCACGGCCAAAGTGTGGGGGATGATCCAGATGCGGAAACCACCGGGAATGAGTTCCGCCACCGTCAGCGACATGCCGTCCACGGCAATGCAGCCTTTCGGGACGATCAAGGGAAGGAGTTCGGCCGGGGCGGTGACGTCGAGTCGCCAATCGGCACCATCTTGGCCGAGGAAGGCGATGGTGCCGACCGCATCGACATGGCCTGTCACGAAGTGGCCACCGAGGCGATCGGTGGGAAGGAGACTGGGCTCGAGATTAAGCAGGTCACCGACCTGCAACTTACCGAGGTTGGTCAATCGTAGCGTCTCCGCGAGTAGGTCAAACGAGGCCTGACCCCCGGAGTGCTCGGTCACCGTCAGGCAGCAGCCGTTATGGGCGATGCTATCGCCGGTCCGAACTTGGGTGAACAGGGGCGACTCCACGGTCAAGCGAAGCCCGCCGAGGGGGCGAGGCACAGAGGTCGCGAGGCGACCGGTTGCTTGGACGAGACCCGTGAACATGCCAGGAAATAATTAGGGGCCGTTACCGGCCCCTGGGGAGTTAGTTCTGCTTGCCGTCCTGGGCTCGCTTGGCGCGCTCTTCTTCCTCGATTTTGGAGCGAACGCGGGCCCGTTCCTCGTCTTCGATGGTCTTGAGGCGGGCCTTGCGGAGTTCGTCTTCGTGGACGGCATTCCGGACCTCGTCCTCGACCTCTTCAGAAGCCTTCTTGAACTCGCGCTTGGCCTTGCCCATCCCGCGGGCCAGTTCCGGCAGCTTGGAACCGCCGAAAAGCAGGAGAACGACAAAGAGGACAACCCAGATCACGGGACCATCTAGAAAGGCAAGAGGGAGGTGCATGGATATATTGCAGTTGCTTGGCAGATGAGAGTCCAGAACATTTCATTAATCCGACGTGATGTCAACCCATGTCTCCCATCGTGAAGTCTGGTACACTGGTCGAGTCCAGGGGGTCGGTTTTCGTGCCCAAGCCCTAAGTGTGGCCCGCAGTTACGATATCACTGGGTTTGTGCAGAACCTGGCGGATGGCCGGGTCTATGTGCACGTCGAAGGCTCGGGCCAGGAGGTCGATGCCTACACCGAGCAGCTCGCCAAGACGATGAATGGCTACATCCGCACCGCGGAGTCGCGGGATTTCGCCGGGGTCCGTACCTCCACCGACTTCTTCATCCGACGATGAACGCGGAGCCGGCTATTTCCGTCCGGAATCTCACGAAGGATTTCCGTATCGGCCTGAAGGGTCTCAAGCTACGCGCGGTCGACGACCTGTCTTTATCGATCCCGCGCGGTCAAGTCTTCGGCCTTCTCGGCCCGAATGGGTGCGGCAAGAGCACGACCTTGAAAATCATCCTGGGTCTGGTGACCGCGACCTCCGGAGAAATCTCCATCCTCGGTTTGCCGTCAGCGACCCCGGCCGCCCGGGCGCGCACCGGCTTCTTGCCTGAGGCGCCTTATTTTCACAAATTTCTGAGCGGACGGGAACTCGTCCGTTATTGCGCGCACCTCAGCGGCGTTCCCTCAGATCGGGTGGAGGCGGCGGTCGACGAAGCCCTGGCGCTCGTCGCGATGTCCGAAGCCTCCGAGCGCCGCGTCGGGACCTACTCCAAAGGGATGCTCCAACGCATCGGTCTCGCCCAAGCCATCGTCCACGACCCTGAACTGGTTATCTTGGATGAACCCACCGCCGGGGTCGACCCCGTCGGGGCCGCCGCCATCGGCCGAATCATCGAAGCGATGCGGACCCGCGGCAAGACAGTGGTGCTTTGCTCCCATTTACTCGGCCAGGTCGAGCAGGTCTGCGACCGGGTCGCCATCATGGATAAGGGCCGGCTCGTCCTGGAAGGTGCCGTCGAAGAGGTCCTGGAAAGGCGCGACCGGCACGTCCTCACGGTGGCGGAACTGACTCCGGCGGCCCTCGCCGCCGCCGAAACAGCGCTCGCCGCTCATGGAGCCACGCTTGGTTCCGTCACCCACCCCCGCCGGTCGCTCGAGGAGCTTTTCCGCGAGCTCGTCACCGGTAGTCGCGACGCATGAAAGCTGCCTTATCCCGCTGCCTCTGGATCGCTCGGATCACCTTTCTGGAGGCGATTCGCCAACGCTTCTTCGCTTTCCTTTTCGTGCTGGGCGCCGTCTTGGTCCTCTCCTCGAGTGCGATCCGCGTCTTCGACTTCGGCCACAGCGAACTTAAATTCATCGCCGACTTCGGTTTTGGCGGACTTTTCCTCTTTGGCTCCATGCTCGGCGTCGTGATGACCGCCCAACTTTTCTTCGCGGAGCTCGATAACCGTACCGCGCTGACCTTGTTGGCGAAACCCCTTGGCCGCGGCGAATTCCTCGTCGGCAAGTTCCTTGGCACCTGGGCTGTGCTCGGCGTTTTCGTGATCGCCTTGGTTGGCTTGCTCGGGGTGATGTTGGGGTGGCGCGCCGCCGAACTGGCCGCGCTCGCCGCGGAGCGTCGCCTCTCGCCCCCGGAATTCGATGCGGCCGGACTCGGGCTCTTCGCGTTGCTCCAATGGTTACGCCTCGGCGTGGTCGTGGCGATGGTCCTGACCGTCGCCGCCGCCGCGCGCACTTTCCTTTTTGCGGTGGTGGTGGGAGCCTTGGCCGTGCTCGCCGGGCAGTTGCAATGGCTCTCGCAGGACCTTCTGCTCAAGCCTGCGGAGGCCGGTCTCGGGCGGGCGGCGTTATGGTTGCTCACGCACCTCTTGCCCAACCTGCAGCAGTTCAATCTCGGCGATGCGTTGGTGCTGGCGCCACACCAAGTTCACGATGGTACGTTACCTTGGGTCTTTGCCTCCGGCCTTGCCTACATCGTGGCCTTCCTCGCCTTGGCGAGCTTCCTCTTCCGGCGGAGGGAAATCTAAGCATGCGACGCTGGCTGCCGTGGTGTGGATTCGGGGTGCTTTTCCTTGGGGTGGGCCTGCTGGCAGAACTGTCCTGGCGTCATGCCCGGCTTTGCCTGCCCGAGATCGGCCGACGCCAACTCGAGCCGACGGTCGGGCAGGGCGTGCTCCTGGGCACGCTGGGAGGTTTCCGCACCGTCGTGGCCGACTTCACGTGGATCCGCGGGTATGTGCTCTGGGAGCAGAAGACGGACCGAGCCGGGACCGAGTTGCTCATGCGCACGGCCTGTGCGCTTGATCCCCGTTCCCGGTTTTTCTGGGAGAACACCGGTCTTTCCATCGCCAATGACATGGCACACTGGGAGATTCGCCGACGCGGCGGCTACGCCAAAGTACCCCGGGATATCCAAGAGCACGTGTTTCGAACTTACGCCCGGCGCGGCCTGGACTTGCTGGATGAAGGCATCGTCAGCACCGGCGGCAGCCCGGCCTTGCTGGCCAGCGCCGCCTTGGTTGCCGAGTTAAAGCTCAAGGACCTGGCTTTATCCGCCGATTACTACCGTCGCGCGGCGGAGACCCGAGGGGCCCCTTGGTTCGCGGCCCGCTTCGCCGCCGCCAACCTTTGGAAACTCGACCGTCGCCGGGAAGCGTACAATTGGTATCGGGCGCATTGGTTGAAAACCTTACGGCTCGAGGAAGATGGCTCGCCCGATGACCTCAAGGAGCTGCGCGACATGGAGCAGGAACTTCGACTTCCTTGGTTAGCCCGACTGCCCCGGCAATCCTGGGAAATGGCCCAACCTGGGTTGCCGGCCATGCCGTCCGAGAACGTCACGACCAAGCCCTCGGCGGGTGGGCAGAGTCGAAAGTGATCAGAACGGCTGGTCGCCGTCGGTCTTCGGTTCTGTCTTTTCCGACTTCGGGACCTTGGCCTTGCGCGGGGGAAACTCGAACCACCACCCCTTCTCCTTGTCGGCCACGAGGAAGGCTTCGAAGGTGCGCCGGGTCCGATTGGAGACGAACTTCTTCAACCCGGTCTTCCCTTCATTGAGCAGTTTGCGGACATCGTCGGGAGTGATCGGGCTCTTCAACATCTCGGAGTTGAGGCTGAACGTCTTCTTGGCACCGGCCTCCTTAGCCTTGGACGGGCACACCCGATAACCTGCAGCCGGCGTCACTTGGACCGGCAGGCCGCTGACGGGGCAGTTGCCCAAGGTCGGCCATTCGGGGTCGAACGGGGCGCCATCTGGATCGCCGTCGCGCGGCGGGAGGTCGAGGGCCGAGCGGAGTTGGCCGTCCTTATCCTCGAGCTTGATATAGCCGGAATAGTTGCGACCAGACTTGAGCGAGCGGAAGTCATTGAAGGGCCCGATGCGCCGCTGAGCGAGTAGCTCCGTCAGTTCAGCCGGGGTGAGCGGGCGCCCACCGAGCTCGCGGTAAACGAGGATAGCCGGGACGGTCTTTTTGCCTTGGGTGATCATCTCGGACGAGACATACTTGCGGTCGTCGGCGAGCATCGGTGTGCCACCGGGTGATAGCACGACCGGGTCGAGCGGCTCCGCGGCGATCGGGTGGTCGATGAAGGTCTTCACCTTGGCGATCATCTGGGTCACCTGGTCCTTGATGCCGGTCATGAAGGCCGTCGGGTCCAGCCGATCGCGCTCCATCTCGCGCAGCTTGTGTTCCCATTCGCCCGTGAGCACCGGGTCGGCGAGCATCAATAATTCGTTGGAAGTCAGGAAGCGCTCCAGCTTGAAGGCCTTGCCCAACGGAACGAGTTCCTTGCCCTGGCGCTCGATGTACTTTTGACCCAAGAGGCCTTCGATGGTGGCCGCGCGCGTGGCCGGGGTGCCGAGACCGCGTTCCTTCATGGCTTCGGCCAGGGCTTCGTCGTCCAACTGCTTGCCGGCGTTCTCCATGGCACCGAGCAAAGAGGCTTCATTGTAGCGCGCGGGCGGCTTGGTGGCGTCCTCACGGGTTTCGATGCCATGGACCTTGGCCTTCGGCGGTTCCCCGTCCCCCGGGGCCAGCGCAGGCAGGGTGGCGGCGCCTTCCTTATCCTTGTCGTCCTCGGCATCGGCTTCCTGCCCCCAGACGGCTCGCCAACCGGCAAAGACGAGCACTTTGCCCGCCGTGCGGAACTGGTGCGTGCCGACGGTGGTGGTACGGACCGTTTCCTCAAACTCGGCCATGGGGAAGAAGACCGCGACGAAGCGACGGACGACCAGGTCGTAGATTTTGCGTTCCACGTCGGAAAGGCCGTCGGGCATGGTGCCCGTCGGGACAATCGCGAAGTGGTCGCTGACCTTCTTGTTATCGAAGACGCGGCGGCCGGCGGAATCGACCCAGCCTTTGGCGAGGGCTTCTTGGGCGAAGGTACCGGCCGAGTGGGCACCGTGGAGAGACTCGAGCACCATCTTGGCGTTGGCGACGTAGTCTTCGGGCAGGTATTGCGAGTCGGTACGCGGGTAGGTGAGTGCCTTGTGGCGTTCGTAAAGGGTTTGGGCGGCGGCGAGCGTCGTCTTGGCGGAGAAGCCGAAGCGGCGATTGCCTTCACGCTGGAGGGTCGTGAGGTCGAAAAGGCGCGGGGCGCTATCCTTCTTGGGCTTACGCTCGTCGACCACCGTGCCGAACCCGATTTGCAGGGCTTCCGCGGCGACCTGTTGGGCCTGGGCTTGTTCGTAGAAGCGGTCCGCTTCCTTACGCTCGGTGACGCCGGGGACCTGGGCGTTGCCGAAGTAGTGACCGGAAGTCACACCAAAGTCGGCGATGACGCGCCAGAAAGCCTTGGGGACGAAGTTCCGGATTTCGAGTTCGCGACGGACCACCAACATCAAGGTCGGGGTCTGAACGCGACCGACGGGGTGGACGCTTTCCTTGGAAATCTTGCCACCACCGAGCATCTTGCTGGCCGCCCGGGTCAGGTTAAGCCCGACGATCCAGTCGGACTGCGAGCGACAGATGGAGGCAGAGCGAAGCCCAGCCTTCTCGGAGACGTCCAGCAGTTGATCAAAGGATCCCTGAATGGCCGCCGGGGTCATGCTGGTCAGCCAGAGGCGTTTTTCCGGGAGCTTCGCGCCCGCCAGCACGCAGATCATATGGAAGATGAGCTCGCCCTCGCGGCCCGCGTCGCACGCATTGACGACGCAACCGATGTCCTTACGGAGCAGGAGTTTCTTCAGTTGTTGGTATTTTTCGCCCGCCCCGCGCTCGGTCCGAGGGCGGAGGACCCCTTTGGCCAAGGTGCCATCGAAGTTAGGTGGAAGAATGGGGAGGTTCTTGAGCGTCCAGGACTTCCAGTCGGGGTTTAGCTCATGCGGTTCGACGAGTTCGGCGAGGTGGCCGACCGCGGAGGAGATCACCCAGATGTCGTTCTCGAAGGCATCGCCGGACTTCGGCACCTTGAGGACCTTGGCAAGGTCGGCGGCGACGGAGGGCTTCTCGGCGATGACCAGGGTCTTGGCACCGGCGCCAAGGGGGGCTTCGGAGGACTTGGTGGGTTTCTTGCGCATGCGTAGGATGATGACCGAGGGTCAAGCTTCGGTCACATCCCTTGCTCGGCGAAGGAATCGTCGAGCGCTTCGATGAGGGTAGCGATGGTGGCATCGGTTTCATCGCCCATGTTGGAGATGCGGAAAGTTTTGCCCTTCAACTTGCCGTAACCGCCGTCGATGACGATGTGGTGGCGGGACTTCAGGGTCTTGTTCAAGCGTTCGAGGTCGGCGTTGCGATCGTTCTTGAAGCAGTTGAGTCCTCGGGTGCCGAACTTGACCTCCGGCAGCAACGAGAAGCCCTTGGCCAGACCCCAGGCACGCATCCGTTCGTTGAGTCGGAGGTGGCGGGCGTAGCGTTGGTCGAGGCCTTCGGCTTCGACCTCGAGGAGGCGCTGCTGGAGACCATAGAAGAGCGAGATGCACGGGGTCGACGGGGTCATGCCCTTGACGTGGTTGTCGTGGAACTCGATCAGGTCGAAGTAATAGCCGCGGTCGGAGGATTGCTTGGCGCGTTCGCGGGCCCGCTCGCTCACGGCGAAAATCGCGAGGCCCGGGGGGAGGGCGAGGGCCTTTTGCGAGCCGGTCAGGAAGATGTCGATGCCCAACTCGTCCTTCTTGATCGGAAGGGTGGAGAAGGAGCTGACGGTATCGGCGATGGAAATCACGTCCGGAAATTCGCGCACCACAGCCATGATGTCGGCGATGGGCGACAGGGTCCCAGTCGAGGTCTCGGAGTGGATGAAGGTGATGCAGTCGAACTTGCCGGTGGCGAGGGCCTTGCGGATGGCCTCCGGGTCAACGGGCTTGCCCCAATCGAACTGGAGGGCCTCGGCGTATTTGCCGCAACGCTTAGCGACATCGTTCCACTTGTCGGAGAACGCGCCGTTCATGCAGTTGAGCACGCCCTTGCGGCAGACGTTGCGCAGGGCACCTTCCATTACGCCCCAAGCGGAACTCGTGGCAAGGTAGACCGGGTCGGCGGTGTAGAACATGGACTGCAGGCGAGGCTGCATGTCCTGGTACAATTTGACGAAGGCGTCAGAACGGTGGCCGATCATCGGCTTGCCCATCGCCTGAATGATCGAGGGTGAGACGGTCAGCGGGCCGGGGATGTAGAGGCGATTGCTCATCGTTGGAAGGTGGAAAGGAGGGCCGGGGCGGCGGCGGGGTTCTCGAGGCGGACGATCCGGCGGTTGCGGTCGGCGAGGGTGACGGTCCGGGGTTGCCAGGTCGGGGCCTCGGCCAGGGGAACTTCCGTGAAACTCATGACGACCAGGAGGTCCCCTGGCTTACCCAGATGGGCGGTTGCGCCGTTGAGGCAAATCTCGCGGGTACCGGCCGGTGCGGGGATGGCGTAGGTCTCAAAACGATGCCCATTGGCTAGATTACCTACCAAGATCTTCTCATAAGGCAAGAGACCGACCAGGTCCATGAGCTCCTGATCAAGGGCCAAGGAACCCTCATAATCGAGGCGGGCTCCGGTGACTTCGGCGCGGAGGAGTTTGGTGCGCAACAGGTGGACAAGCATGGCGCGGAGTGGTCCCTTCTCAATCGGGATGCTTGCCTGCGTCAAACAACTTTGCATCTAATCGTCCATGGCGGCGAAGCATCGTGGGTTCTTTTCCTCGCTCGGCGAAGCCGTGGCGAGCTTCGCTGTCGGGGTCGTCTATGGCCGTCAAAAGGGCTTGGGGGCGCTTTTGCTCGGTGGTTTCCTGCGGGTGCTTTCGTGGCTTTTTGAGGTCTTGGTGCGCTTGCGGCTCTGGCTCTACCGGCAACGGCTCTTCCGGGACACCCCCCTGGGTTGCAAGGTCGTGGTCGTCGGGAATCTCACGGTGGGCGGTACCGGCAAGACGCCGGTGGTGCTCAAGATGGCCCAAGTCCTCGCGAGCCGGGGGCGGAAAGTCGCCATCCTTTCTCGCGGTTACAAAGGTGCGACGGACTCCATGGCCAAGCGTTTCTGGCGCTGGCTGACCCAAGGCAATCGCCCTGACCCGCTGGTCGTCTCCGACGGGAAAAGCGTGCTGGTCGGTCCGGAGGAAGCGGGCGACGAGCCCTACATGCTGGCGCTTAACCTGGCGGCCTTGGGGGTCGTCATCATCGTCGACCGCGATCGCGTCGAAGGCGGGCGTTTCGCCCTGCGCCGTTTCGGGGTCGACACCATCTTGCTCGACGACGGCCTGCAGTACTTGCCGCTTCGCGGTCAGATCAACCTGCTGCTGGTCGACAGCCATGACCCCTTCGGCAATGGCTCCCTGCTGCCTCGCGGAATCCTGCGTGAGCCGATCGCCAACCTCAGTCGGGCTTCCTACGTTTTTATCACGAAGTCCTCCGGGCCGCCCAACCCGGCGCTGGTTGCCCTGATCCGGAGGCATAACCCGAAGGCGGAGATCGTTCCCTGCGCCCACCGTCCCCGTGAACTGGTGGAGGTCGACGGGCCGGGCACGCTCCCGCTGGAGCATCTCCGAGGTAAGCGTATCGCTTCGTTCTCGGGGATCGCGACGCCGGAACGCTTCGAGGAGACCTTGGCGGGCGAGGGGGCCATCCTCGTCGCGAACCGGCGTTTTCTCGATCACCATGCCTTCAATGACGAAGACCTTGATGAGGTGCTGGAGCAGGCCTTGCGGGCCCGGGCCGACATGATCATCACGACCGAGAAGGATGCGGTCCGGCTACAGGCCCGTTTTCGGCCGCCCCTGCCGCTCTATTACGTCCGGCTGGAAGTCGAGGTGCTTGGCGATAACGATGGCTTCAACGCGGCGGTCGAGCGCATCTGCTTCGGCTCCGCCGGCCCGGCACGTTAACCGACCGCCCCCGACCGGAGGGGCAGGCGGAGGAAAGCATCCTGCGAGCACTCGCCCAGCCGTCCGCTGGGGTCGCAAGGCACGGACGACCCATCGGGCTGCAGCACCTTGGCGTCGCCTTGGCGATCGCGGTAGGTCGCGAGGACCTCGTCCTCGATCCGTCGAACCAAGGCCGGGGAGCGCAAGGGAAAGACGCATTCGACGCGCCGGATGAAATTTCGCGGCATCCAGTCGGCGCTGCCCATCAGGAGAATCGGCTCGGCCCCGTCATTGACGAAACGGAAGACGCGGCTGTGCTCGAGGAAACGGCCGAGGAAGCTCCGCACCCGGATGTGCTCGCTCTTGCCGGGTACTCCCGGGATGAGGCAGCAGATGCCGCGCACGATGAGGTCCACCTTCACGCCGGCTTGCGAGGCGGCGTAGAGGGCGCGGATCACGCCCGGATCGACCAAGCTATTGACCTTGGCGAAAATCCCCGCGGGACGCCTCGCCCGGGCGGCGGCGGTCTCGGCTTCGATGAGCGCGATGATCCGGCACGATAAGTCGAAGGGTGCCACCAGCAGGTGCTTGAACTGTGGCGACGACAGGTTGCCGGTCAGGACATTGAAAAGCAGGCCGACGTCCGCCGTGATTTCCTCGTCAGCGGTCAGCAGGGAGAAGTCGGTGTAGATGCGGGCGGTCTTGGGGTTGTAATTGCCGGTACCAAGGTGGGCGTAGCGCCGCAGGACGCCGGCTTCCTGGCGGACCACCAGGCAGGCTTTACAGTGCGTCTTGAGGCCGTGGAGTCCATAGACGACGTGGGCGCCGGCTTCCTGCAATTGTCGCGACCATTCGATGTTGTTGAGCTCATCAAACCGCGCGCGCAGCTCGATCAAAGCCGTGACCTGCTTGCCATTGCGGGCGGCCTCCTTCAACGCCTCCACCACGGGAGAGTCGCCGCTCGTCCGGTAGAGCGTCAGTTTGATCGCCACCACGTGCTCATCCCGGGCGGCTTGGCGCAGGAAATCGACGACCGGGGCGAACGATTCATACGGGTGATGCAACAGGATGTCTTGCTGGGCGATCCGCCCGAACAACCCGGCCGGATCCGCGCATTCAGCCGGGACCGTGGGCACGAAGGTGGGGTAGAGCAAGTCGGGGCGAGGGACGAGGTCGATCAAGCTGGCTAACCGTAGCATGTTCACGGGGCCGGGCGTGAGGAACGCGTTTTCGGCGTCGAGGTCGGTTGACGCCAGTAACCAAGCCAACTCGGGCAACGGGATATCGTTTTCCACCTCGAGCCGGACCGTCGCCCCCTTGCGGAGGTTGCGGATTTCTTCCTCGATCGCTTCGAGCAAGTTGCCGGATTCTTCCTCGTCGACGTAAAGGTCGCTATTACGCGTGATGCGGAAAGCCCAGGAGCCTTGGAGTTCCAATCCGGGGAAGAGGCGGAAGAGGAACGTCTGGATCACATGGCTGAGCAGCGTGAACCCGCGTTTATCGGCGAGGGCCAGGATGCGGGGCAGGATGCGGGGCACGGGGACGACGGCCCGCCGGGTTTCACCATTGGCCGGGTTGCGCAACAAGGCCAACAGGTACAGCCCCTTGTTCGTGAGCACGGGGAAGGAGTGCGAGGGATCGATGGCCAAGGGGGTCAGGGCAGGGAGGATTTCCTGGTCAAACCGTTCGGAGAGACTCCGGCGGTCCGCTTCGTCCAGCTGCTGGCGAGCCTTGAAGGCGATACCCGCGTTCGCCAAAGCGGGCACGAGTTGCGACTGCCAGCACCGCTGCTGTGCCGCCACGAGCTCGTGGGCGCGGCGAAGGACCTGCAGGAGGAACTCGCGGGTAGCCGGGTGGCTGGCGGATTCCTCCTGCTGCATGATGCCCGCGACCCGGATTTCAAAGAACTCATCGAGGTTGGAGCTCACGATGGAGAGGAACCGCACCCGTTCGAGCAGCGGGACGGAGGGGTCTTCGGCCAGTTCCAAGACCCGGCGGTCGAAATCTAGCCAGCTGAGCTCTCGGTTGAACATCGGTCTTTCCATGAATCGTAGGGTGTGGTCGTCACTTTGTCAGCAACGAGCGAAAATCGACGGTCCCAGACCGAAAGACGCAATAAACCTCTGGTTAAATGGCGGCTTCCGGGAGGTTACGTTCGCGTGAAACTAGCTTGGCGACCAAAGGATGCGCAATTCGGACCGGTCGTTCAGGCGGACTTTGGGCCCCGTCAAATGGGGGATGCCGACCACATCGCCGCGGCCGAAGGTCCCCGCCAGCGCCTTCACCTCATGCTTGGAGAGGCCGCGCGTGGGCACCTCCACAGACTGGAGTTGGCCTGCGCGGACGACGATGAAGCGGAGTAATCCTTTGATCATCTGCACATCGGAAACTAGGCGAACCGCCTCAGACGGCGTGGGCCGGAGCGGTGCCGCCGAGAAGAGCGCACAGGAGAACCGGACTTCCCGCAGGTCGCGGAAGAGTTTCCGGTTGGCATAGGCCGTCGCGTCTGGCGCCCGCCAGCGGCGCGCTTCGTGGTTCCAGTGTTCGCCGGCCAGCAGCTGTGGGCACGGTGCTTGATCCAACTCGGGGCCGATGCGCGGAAGCAGGCCTTGGGCACAGACCGCCTCGCTCAAACGTTGAAGGCGCTCGGCCGTCGTCCGCAAGGCCGGCTCCAGCAAGATGATGAGGCCACCCGGGCGCAGCCTTTGGCGTAAGGTATTGAACCAAGTCAGGAGGGCGGCGGGCGAGAGCTGCGGCATTTCGTTCAGGACGAAGCCGGCGACGATCAGGTCGTAATCGCCTTCGGGCCAAGTCTCCGCTCGATTGGCATCGCCGACGCGAGTCTGGATCGTGGCTGCCTTGCCGAGCAAGCTGGCCGCAAACTGCTCGAGGCCCGCGAGGGCCCCCGGCGAACGGTCGACCGCGCTCAACGTGACTTGCGTCGAACCCAGTCGCAGCAGGTGGTGGGCGGAGGCGACACCGCAGGAGCCTGGACCGGAACCGAGGTCGAGGATGGCCGGGATCGGCGAGGTCGGCGTCCATCCCCGCCACTCCATCGCCTGCGCCAAAGCGAATCCCGTGCGGACAAAACTTTGGGGTAGGAAGAAAATCCCGTACGCGGCCAAAAGGTCCGTTTCAGCGAAGTAATCGGGGAACCGTCCCTCCGGCCGTTCGGTCGTGAAGAGGTCGGAGAGCCGGGCAACGGAAAAAGCCAAGCGCTCCACGGCGGCGTCTCCGACCAGGTCGGTGGCGAGTTCGGCTTGGGCGACCCAATGGGCTTCGGCGGCGGCGGGGTAGGCACCCCAGGTTTCAACCGCCGACATCGCGACGTCCCTCCAAGGCGCTCCGCAAGGTGGCGGGGTCGGCGAAGGTCAACCCGCTCCCGCTCGGCAGCCCGAAGCCGATGCGCGTGACCTTAATCGTCGGGCGGATCGCTTGGATGGCTTCGCGGATGTAGTGACAGGTGGCCTCGCCCTCGATGTCATTGCCCAGGGCGAGGACGACCTCTTGGATGGGCTCATCGCGCAGGCGCTGTTCCAAGGTCGCCAGATTCAGGTCCGCCGGCCCCACGCCATTGATCGGGGAAAGTCGACCATGGAGGACATGGTAAGTGCCCCGGTAAGCGGAGGATCGCTCGATGGCCATCAGGTCGGGAACCTGTTCGACGACACAGAGCGCGCTTGGTTCGCGCTTCGGGTTAGCACAGACCTCGCAAAGTTCCGCTTCCGCGAGGCTCCCGCACCGTCCGCAACGACGGACGGCGGCCGCGGCGGCCTGCAGGGCGCGCAGGAGCGGGTCGAGTTTGGCGGGCCTCTCGACCAGAAGGTGCAAGGCGATGCGCTCGGCGGAACGGTGACCCATCCCGGGGAGCTGCTTGAGCAACTGACGAATCTTGTCGAAGGTGGGGGTCACGCAGGCTTAGAGGCCGGGCAATTGGAAGCCGGCGGTGGCCTTGGACATCGTCGCCTCATGTAAGCTGCGGGCCTGGACGGAAGCTTCCTGCAGCGCCGCGACCAGGGAGGTCTCGACCACCGAGGGATCTTCCTTGAGGAATTCCGGGTGGATGGTGAGCGCTTGGACTCGGCCATGGCCATCGACCACGACCTTGATCGCGCCCCCCCCGTGGGAGACTTCGATGCGTTCGTCCGCGAGGCGCTGTTGCGCATCGGCGATGCCCTTCTGCATCTTCTGGGCTTGCTTGAGGAGTTTGCCTACGCCGGCCATGGTGTGGCGAGGCTTTGGAAGCGGCCGAGGGAGTCAAGGGTGACTCACCGCGACCTCCTCCCGGCTTGCGCCGACCGCCCCCTTGAGCAGGGTGGGTGGCATGCGTCCTCCCCGCGACCTCCAGATCGTCGGCGCTTTCCTTGCCATCACTTGGGAGGATGGCAGCGAAGCGGTCTTGTCGGGCGAATACCTGCGCGAGCATTCCCCGAGCGCCGAGAACATGGGGGAGGTCGATATCTTGGGGCAACGCTGGGGGGGCGACGGCCCCCGACGCTTTCCGGGTGTCGGCGTCGTGGGCTTGGAGCGGATCGGCAATTATGCCGTCACCTTGGAGTTCAGCGATGGGCATCGCACCGGGATCTACAGTTGGGACTACCTCCGCGGCCTGACGGAGACGTCGCGTGATTGACCTTTAAGGTTTGCTTCTTTCATCCCATCGCGGATAATCATGGACGTGAAAAAGACTTACGTCCTGGACACCAACGTTCTGATTCACGACCCCGAGTCCCCCTTTAAGTTCGACGAGCACACGGTCGCCGTTCCGGTCGAGGTTCTCTCCGAGCTGGATCGACTCAAGACGCAGCCCGGCCAATTGGGTGCCAGCGCTCGCCGGGTCAACCGCTCAATCCGAGCGCTGTTCGAGAACCGTCCGTTGAAGGAGATCGCCGAAGGCGACGCCCAGCGCCCCGGGGCGTTGCACGCCAAACTGCGTGACGGCGGCGAGCTCCGGGTCGTCATCAATGAATCGCTGATCCGCGACCACTTCAATGGTGCCCGCTCCGAGCGTGTCCGGGCGGTCTTCATGCAGGTGGACGCCCCCGACCACCGCATCATCGCCTCCGCCCTTTACCTGCGTGATACCACCAAGGGGTCGGTCGTGCTCGTCACCAAGGATGCGTGCATGGCCCTCAAGGCCCAGGCGCTCGGCCTTGAGGTCCAGGATTACCGCAACGACCAGGTCGAGGTCAGCGACGTGGGCGATTATCGTACCATCACGGTCACGACCGCCGCGATGCGCGATTTCCGGGAACTGGGGCAGGCACAGTTGAAACTGTCTGCTGACACCACCCCGGTGATCAACGAGTACGTCATGCTCGCCTCGGATTCGTGGACCGAGCCCGCGCGCCACGTCGGCGAGGGCGCCTTCGTGCCACTGTCGCTTTACCGCGAGTTCCTCTCCAATGACAGCGGGGCGCGCAAGGGTCTGCAAATGCCCCGCGGCATGCGCGTCATTCCGAAGAACTTCGAGCAGTGGATTTTCCTCGACGCCCTCCTCAACCCGGAGATCAAACTGGTCACCTGCTTCGGTCGGGCCGGCACCGGGAAGACTTTTCTTTCGATTGCGGCCGCCTTGGCGCAGGTCCTCAGCGACTTTTCTCCCTACAAGAAACTCTACGTCTCCCGCCCCGTGGTGCAGATCGGCAAAGACATCGGGGCGCTGCCCGGCTCCAAGGAGGAGAAGCTCTCCCCTTACATCCAGCCCTACTTCGACAACCTCGAGGTGCTCTTCTCCAAGAATAGCGCCCCGGCCTCGGCCCAGCCCACGGCCCGCGAGCTGGTCGCCACGGATTCCCGCAACAAGAAGAAGAAGGCGCAAGCGATGAAGGCGCCGCAGCCGATCTTTGGTTCCCAGTTCCAGCCGGTCAACCAGCCCCGCAAACCCTACCAGTGGCTCATCGACTCCGGCCTCATCGAAATCGAGGCGATGACCTTTATCCGTGGTCGTTCCATCGGTCATGCCTTCATGATCGTGGATGAAGCCCAGAACATGACGCCCCACGAGGCCAAGACCGTCATCACGCGCATCGGGGAGGGTTCCAAACTCGTGCTCATCGGCGACCTCGACCAGGTCGACACGCCCTACTTGGATGGCAAGTCCAACGGGCTGATCCACACCCACGAACGCATGAAGGGTCACGCCATCACGGCCAACGTCCGGCTGCTGCATGGCGTGCGTAGCGCCCTCTCCGAGCTCGCCGCGCAGGTGATGTGAGCAACTTCCGGGCGGCCCGCCCGCCGGCGACCTACTCCATCCTTGCCCCGGGCCAAACCGGGGCTTTCCCTGTTCCCTCGTGGAGAAGGAAACCCCGATGCAGCGGCAGTACCGTGAGTTTCGCGAGAAACTCCCGGCCGGTACCATCTTGCTTTTTCGGCTCGGCGACTTCTACGAAGTCTTCGGTGAAGATGCCCAGGTGGCTTCGCGCGTTCTCGGCTTAACCCTGACCAAGCGCCATGAGACGCCGATGGCGGGCTTGCCGCACCATGCGGCCCCCGCCTACGTCAACCGGCTCCTGGCGGCCGGCTGGAAGGTCGCCCTCTGCGATCAACTAGAAGCCCCCGTCGCCGGCAAATTGGTCCGCCGTGGGTTGACGCGAATCCTGACGCCAGGCACCGCTCTGGAGGATTCCCAGCTTGATTCTCGCCGCGGCAATTACTTGGTCGCGCTGGCTTGGGATAAGGCAGGCTGGCATGCCGCCTGGCTCGATGTGTCAACCGCCGACTTCCGGCTGGCTACCGATCCTGGTCCAGCCCGGATCTTACCGCTCCTGCACTCGCTCGCGCCCCGCGAGGTTCTTCTACCGGAAGGTCTGGAACCTACCCCCGAGGATCGCGCGGCCCTCGAAGTCTTCCTCCAAGGTCGATCGGTCTGCCGTCTGCCGGGTTGGAATTTCGACGGCCCCGCCAGTGCGCGGCTGGTCGCGCAGACCTTAGCCGTGCATGGCTTGGCCGGCTTTGGCCTGACCGACGATCACCCCGCGCTGGGGGTCGCCGGCGCGGTCCTCGGCTACGTCACCGACTCGCTTTGCGACCGACCCAAGAATTTATTCCGGCTCACCGAAACGAAACTCAGTTCCTCCGTCCTGCTGGATGCCGCGTCCTCGCGTAACCTCGAACTCTTCGCCGCTTCCGGTGGTGGGCGCGAGGGTTCGCTGCTCGACAGCATCGATCGCACGGACACGCCCGGAGGCTCACGCCTCTTGGCCTTGTGGCTTGGGGAGCCGTCGACGGACTTACCGACCATCCATGCCCGTCAGGCCGCCGTCGGCGAATTTGTCCGCCATCCGGGGGCTTCCGCCCGACTGGGGGAGGCGTTGCGTCAGGTGCGG
Source organism: Verrucomicrobiota bacterium (assembly GCA_014193315.1). Lineage (GTDB taxonomy): Bacteria > Verrucomicrobiota > Verrucomicrobiia > Opitutales > UBA953 > UBA953. Next base: position 78,444 of record BJHS01000005.1, on the reverse strand, counting down.
GACGTCCCGCGCATCCTGGCCCGTCTCCAAAACCGTCTCCGCAACCCGCGGGAATTGGGGGGTATCCGCGACACGCTGGGCGCTTTGCCCGCCGTCCGCGAGGAACTGGCCGCCTTGCCGGGCGGCTCACTGCGTGGGCTGGTTGACCGACTCAGGCCCGAGACCGATCTCCTCCGACGTCTCCAGTCGGCCCTGGCTGATGAATTGCCGGTAGACCTGGCCGAGGGCGGGGCGTTGCGTGCAGGGTTTGACCCCGAACTCGACCGGCTCCGTTCGCTCGCCACGGACAGCAAGACATGGATCGCGGATTTTGAGCGCGGGGAGCAAAATCGCACCGGCATCAAGTCGCTGAAGGTTCGCTACAACGGTGCCTTCGGTTACGCCATCGAGGTGACCAAGGCCAACCTGGCCTCGGTGCCGGCTGATTACATCCGCAAGCAGACGATGGTGAACGCGGAGCGCTTCACCACCGAAGAGCTTCGCACGAAGGAACGTGAAGTCTTGCGGGCCGACGAGCAGGCGCTCGCCCGTGAGGTCGACCTTTTTCAACAACTCCTCGCCACCGTGCTGGCCGCTTCCGAATCCCTGCTGGGCACGGCCCAGGCGCTTGCCGAGGCGGATGTGCTGCGCGGTTGGGCGGAGTTGGCCCGGGAAGCCAACTGGACCTGTCCGGTCGTCGATGAATCCGACGCCTTGGAGATCGTCCAAGGGCGTCACCCGGTGGTCGAACGCATGCTGCAAGCCCGCCCCGGGGCCGGCTCCTTCGTGCCCAACGACACGCGCCTGAGCTGCGGCGGCGAACAAATCGCCTTGCTCACCGGGCCGAACATGGCCGGTAAATCCACCTACATCCGACAAGTCGCCCTCATCGCCTTGCTCGCCCACCTCGGGTCCTGGGTGCCCGCGCAATCCGCCCGCATCGGGCTGGTCGACCGTATCTTCTGCCGCGTCGGCGCCTCGGACGAACTGGCCCGGGGTAATTCGACCTTCATGGTCGAGATGAACGAGACGGCGAATATCCTGAACAATGCCACGACCCGCTCACTCGTGGTGCTCGATGAAATCGGCCGGGGCACCAGCACCTACGACGGCATCAGCATCGCCTGGGCCGTCGCCGAACACCTCCATGGCGGGGAGGCCGCGGGTCCCCGGACTTTGTTCGCGACTCACTACCATGAGCTCACCCGGCTGGCGGGCCGCCTGACGCGCCTGCGTAACTGGTCCGTCGCTGTGAAGGAATGGAACGATGAGATTGTCTTCGTCCGCCGGGTTGTCCCGGGTGCGGCCGATCGCTCCTATGGCATCCAAGTCGCTCGGCTCGCCGGCATGCCCCCCGCGGTGGTTGCCCGGGCCCGCGAGATCTTGACGGGACTGGAAACTGGGGATGGGTTGCCGGGCGGTAAGGTTGCCGCCGCCGAAACCGCCCAACCTGTCGGGGAGGTCCCGTGCCCGCTCAAGCGAAAGGAAGCGCCGGCCAGCAAGCCTGGCAAGGCAGAGGGTGGTCCGCCGGAATTAGACTTGTTCGCTTGAGCGCTTTTAAATCCGTTCGTTCCACTCGCGCGAATTGAACTTCGCCCAGGTCGACTCATGGTCGTGCTGGTCATAGATGACTTCCGCGACGTCCACGGGCACGCTCTGCAGGATCCGGCCAAGGGCCGCGGTGAAATCCGCGGCGAAACGTTGCCAATCACAATCAGGGAGGAATGGACGCCAGACATAGCCCTCGAGCAGGAGTCCCTGCCGGGTCCGTTTCTGAGCGGCCCCGGCGACCTTCCGTCCATCGTCGCTGCGGACAAGGTCATTCGGCTCCGTACGCAGCGCGCACGCATCCGGGCTCTGAAATTCTAGGGGACCCGCGGGAGCCGGGGCTAATTTCACGGGTTGGCCTTGCGCTTGCAGGGCTTGCGCGAGGGCGTCATGAACCGCGGCATAACTGGCCATGGCCTCCGCGGCGAACAAAGCGTGCTCGACGGGGATGACGAGGGCGAAGGTCCAATCATCGAGGTGCGAGACCAGGCCGCCACCGGTGCAACGACGGATCAGGGGGTAATGGGCGGGCACCTGGGCCCGGTATTTCGCCCAAGCCTGCGAGACGCCGAAGGTGAAGGCGGGCTCGGACCACGCGAACGGACGAAAGCGGATACGCTCGGGCCGCGGGTAGTGCTCCAGCAGCAGAAGGTCGGCGGCCATGTTGGCGACGGCGTCGGCGGTCTGGCGCGGGAGGACATCCATGTCAGTAGTCTATGCCTTTCTCGAGTCGACGCACGACCTTTCGTCCGGTCACTTTCTCGTACCAGTTTTCGCAGCCTCGCGGAACGCGCAGCTGGGCCAGCTGTTCCTCGAAGGACTGGGCCGGGGTGCGCAATTTGCCGGCCAAGGGATGCAGGCGTAGGCTAAGGTCACGAGGGCGGGCGGCCGCGGAGGGGACTTCGGCTCGGCTGATGGGCCGCACCAGGGCGTCCGCGTCGAGGCCGAAATGGCGGGCGATCCTCACGCCGAGCTCATGCCGGCTCAGGGCTTCGGTGCCCGCCCAGTGAAAGAGGCCCGAGAGAACGGTGCGCTCGCAAATCTCGATGGTCACATCCGCGAGATTGGAAACTTCGACGGGCTGACGGATCTCATCGGTGAACAAGGTGGCGGCTTTACCATCCTTCCAGGCGGCGAAAAGACGTTCGTGTAACCCTCGGTCGCCGCCGACGGAGTTGCCGCTGATCGGCGAGGTGCGGAGGACGGCGGCATGCTCACGGCCATAACGCAGGACTTCGACTTCCGCGGCCGCCTTGGTTTCGCCGTAGAGATTCAGCGGGGCAGGCTGGTCGGTTGGCTGATAGTTGCCGGCAACCCCATCGAACACGGTGTCGGTCGACAGGTGGACGAGTTTCGCACCGAGGTGGAAGCATAGTTGCGCGAGCTTCTTCGGGACCTCGGTATTAAGTCGCTGGGCCTGGGCAGGGTCGGCCAGGCAAGTTTCGATGGTCGGCAGAGCGGCGCAATGGACGACGGCATGCGGGAACTCCTCGAGCAGGAGGGCTTCGAGGGCGACCTCGGAGCAAAGGTCGAACGCCCGCGCCTGCGTCACGCCCGGAATCGTCGGCGCTCGGGCCCCGCCCAGGGCCAGGACTTCGTGGCCCCGTCGCAAGGCCGCGAGGCAGACCTCGCGACCCAGGAATCCGGAGGCGCCGGTGACGACGAGTTTCATGGTGCACGCTTAAGCCTCGGCGGTGCCAGTGGCAAGCGGGGAGGGGGCTTGCGGATGCTTGCAAAGCGTCCCGGAAGGGGCATTGATGGCATCGACCATGTCTGCCTATTCGGACCTCGCCAATCGCCCCGTGCTGACCCAACCGACCTACGAGGCCGGGCGACCGATCGAGGTCGTGGCCCGCGAATTCGGCCTGGATCCGGCCAGCGTCATCAAATTGGCCTCCAACGAGAATCCCCTCGGTACCTCGCCCCGAGGCCTGGCGGCGGCGCGCAAGGCCCTCGAAGTCTGCCACCTCTACCCCGACGGCGGCTGCACCTTCCTGCGCGAGAAGCTCGCCGCCAAGTGGGACCTCACGCCTGGGCATTTCATCATCGGGAACGGCTCCAACGAAGTCATGATTCTCCTCGCTCAGGCTTTCCTCCGTCCGGGCGACGAAGTCGTGTTCGGGGAGCAAGCCTTCATCGTCTACAAACTCGCGACGATGCTTTGCGGCGCCACCCCGGTGGCGGTGCCGATGCCTGGCTACCGTCATGACCTCAAGGCGCTTCGGGCCGCAGTCACGCCGCAGACCCGTATCGTCTTCCTCGCTTCGCCGAACAACCCCACCGGTGGCACCGATGACCCGGCCGACATCCTCGCCTTGGCGGCCGGGTTGCCGGAAGATGTGATCTTCTGCTTGGACGAAGCCTACGCCGAGTACCTCGATGCCAGCGCGGACCTCCGTCCGATGATGAAGTCCGGACGCAAAGTCGTCGTCACCCGCACCTTCTCCAAGGCCTACGGGCTGGCTGGCCTGCGCGTCGGCTACCTGATGGGTAGTCCCGAGGTCGTTGCCCTCCTCAATCGGGTCCGTCAGCCGTTCAACGTGAATTTGCCCGCTTTGGCTGCCGCCGAAGCCGCGCTGGATGACGCGGAGTTCGTCCGCCGTACCCGCGAGGTCAACGCTGCCGGCATCAGCCAACTCACCGCCGGCCTTGCCCGACTCGGCTATGAAATCATCGATGGACGGGCGAATTTCCTCGCGGCCCGCGTTCCTGACGCCGAACAGGCTTTCACCAAACTCCAGCGCGCCGGCGTGATCGTCCGCCCGCTAGCCGGTTATGGCATGAAAGGCTGGTTACGTCTCACCGTCGGCACCTCTGCCCAGAACGAACGACTCCTCGCTGAACTCGCCCACCTCTGAGCATGGAATTCGCCGACATCATCCGTCAGATCCGGGCCAAGGACCCCCGCTACAAGGCCCAAGCCTATGAATTGGTCAGGCTCGGCCTGGACCAAGCCCAGAAGGACATCCATGGCGAACCCAAGAAAGGGAAGGTCGGTGCCAATCGCCATGTTACCGGGCCGCAATTATTGGAAGGGTTTCGTCGGCATGTCCTTGAGACTTACGGCCCCATGGCTTACCCGCTGCTGCACAGCTGGGGACTACGAAAGTCAAGCGATGTCGGCAACATCGTCTTCAACATTATCGATACCGGCCTCTTCGGCAGGTCCGAGGAGGATCGACTGGAAGACTTCGCCGACGTCTACGATTTCAAGGAGGTCTTCCTCCTGCCGTTCGAACCGCGACCGAAGTCCTGAGGGGGCGGCGCGCGGCGCGGTGACCTCAGGCGTTGACGAAGGAGATCGTCCGGACCTCCTGGCAACCGCGGAGGGCACGGATTTTGGCGAGCAAGGCACGCTCGTGGAAGCGGACTTCGGACTTGATGACGCTGTTCTCGCACTGCACGACGAGCTTGCCGCCTTCGAGCACGCGCAGCGGGGCGCAACGCCGGGCGAGTTTGATCGGCAGCAGTTCATGCCAGTGGGCGAAGATCGCGTCCTCGGGCACCGGTTTATCGAGTCGGAGTTTCTTGAAGGCTTCGGTCACGGCATCATCGATACTCCGCAAGTCCCGATCGGTCGAACGCCCGCGATCCTCCGGCAGGCCGCGCAAGTTGGCCAGGAGGTTCACGACATGACGGGAGAACTTCCCCTTGGCCTTACCTTCGGTCACCAGCGCCCGGAGCACGTAAGGAAGGTCGCGCAGGTGCTCGGAACGTAGGCACTTCTCCGGGGCGTAGGCGCCGCCCACGACGACGCCGATCGCGCCGGCATCGCGGGCACCTTCGCCATCTTCCTTGGGGTCGTCGCCGACATGGACCAAGGCGGAGACGGCGACGCCGAGGTGGCGGGCGGCGTGAGCGAACGCCTTCGGGTCAGGCTTGGCGTGACCGATTTCATCGGACAGGTAGACCCCATCGAAGAGTTTGCTCAACCCCTTGCCGGCGAGCACCTGGTGCATGCGTCGGTCGGCGTTAGAAAGGACGGCCACCTTGATGCCCAGGAAACGGATGGCGGTGATGGCGGTCACGGCCGCCGGGGCGACCCGCCAGGCGGATTCGTGTGCGAAGGCTTCCCAGCATTCCTGAAAAACGGCCTCGAACTTTGAAGCCGGCAGCTGGGAGCCGAACGAGCGCATGACCACCTCGCGCCAGAAGACCTCGGGTTTGGCCTGACGGGGGGCGCCCTTGAAGCCGAGAGGGAAGGCCGCCTCTAAAGCGGCGGCGGAGACTTCGACCCCGCGCTTTCTGGCGCAAGCCGCGTAGACCGCGCCAACCGAAGGGTGCGGGAAGAGCAGGGTGCCTGAGAGGTCCAGGGTGACGGCTTGAACGATAGCCATGGTCAGCGAGAGCCCCGGCAGGGTGCAGGTCCCTGGCAAGGGGTCGTAAGGCGCGCGGGGAGGGCCATGCAGGGGCTGATGGGACCAGACCTAGGCTCGGGGGTCAACCCCTCGTGGGTCGGTCCCGGCTTGTCACTCCGGCCGATTAAGGCTAAAAAAGCGGTCATGCCCCCCCTCCGTCTCCTTTGTGCGGTCCCCATCGCCGGCCTCGCTTCCTTCCTCGCGGGTTGTTCCACGGCGGGTTCCTCGCCGACCTCTTTAGCCACGGTGCGCAAGGTTTTCGTCGTCGAGACCCAGTCCTCGGGCGTGACCGAGGCCGACGCCCTTGCCAATGCGGTCCACGATGCCGCCGTGCATGAACTTGGCCACCTCGGTTATGTCGCCACCACCACCGCCGGCGAGGCGCAAGCCACCTTGCGTAGTTCCTGGCGGGTCAACAAGGCCGATGATGGCCGGGTCAGTCTCGCGCTCTCCGTCAGCCTTTTCGATTCTCAAGGACATCGTCTGTTCACCGCTGATTCGGGGACTACCCTATCCGTGTACTTCTGGAACAAAACATCGGTTCATCGGGCGGTTGAACAGGCTCTGTCCCGGCTGCTCAAGGCCGCCCCGGCCGCCTCTGCCCCAAAGTAAGTATATCAGGGAATCGGCCCCGGCGGGCGTCCAACCGGGCGAGGATTTCCGAGAGGAGTGCCCTCAGTTCCGGCATGGCCACCCCGGCCGCTTCCCCCCGGCGCAGTGGCTCCGCCCAGATGCCTTCAACCTCGACCTCCCGGCCGGCCTGGTAATCGATCAAACTGGAAGGTCGGTAGGCGCCCATCCCCGCGGTCATCTCGAGCTGCCAGCGGATATGCGTCTCGTCGAAAGGGTGCCCGCGGGCCGCGGCCGCCGCGGAGACTTCATCCATCAAACGACGGGCCCGTGCGCGCCAAGGGAGGTGGCCCACGATCTGGTCAGTGGTGACGCCGCCGGCGGCGATAGCCAGACCGTTGAACGGGATATTCCAGCAAAGCTTCTTCCAGAGTACCGCTTCCAGTAATTGTTCCGCCCGGCAATCCACCCCGGCGTCCGTGAACAGCCGGACGCAGGTGGCCACCGCTTCATTGGGTTCACCGTGCGCGGCAGCCATGCACACATTGCCCACCAACGTGTTCTCGATCAGCCCAGGTGCGAGTCGATTGATGCAGACGAAACACAGGCCAGCGACGATACGTTCGGTCGGGAGCAAGGACGCGAAGGCCTCCACGTTCCCCATCCCGTTCTGCAACGTGACCAGCAGGGTGCGTGGCCCAAGCAACGGGGCGATCAGTTCGGGCAGCTTGGCATTGGCGGTGGATTTGGCGGTCACCAGAACGAGGTCGCAAGGCCCGAGCCCGGCCCCGTCGATGCTGGCGGAGGCGACCTGAATCACCCGCTCGCCCTGCGAGTCGCGCAGCGTCAGGCCTTGGGCGCTGATGGTGGCAGCGTCCGCACGGGTCACGAGATGGACCTCCTGACCTGTTTCGGCCAGTCTACCGCCGTACCAACCGCCGACGGCGCCCGCGCCGATCACCACGACCCTCATGCTTGCGAAGGCGACCGCTGGACCGACGAATGACGGGCCACGGCCAGTTTGGAGGGGTAGTCCAAGGTGAAGTGCAACCCGCGGCTTTCGTGCCGCTGGAGCGCACACTCGATGACGAGCTCCGCCACCTGGATCAGGTTACGCAACTCGAGCAGACGGGGCTCGACCTTGAAGTTCCAGTAATACTCCCGCACTTCATCCGCCAAGGTGCCGATGCGCGTCCGGGCGCGCTGCAGGCGCTTGGTCGACCGGACGATGCCGACGTAGTCCCACATCGTCCGCCGCAGCTCATCCCAGTTGTGCGTTAGTACGACACGTTCATCGGGGTCGCCGGCCGCGCCGTCGATCCAAGCGGGCAAAGCTGGGCGCGTGGTCGGGGCGGCGGCGATCTCCAACTCGGCCGCCAAGGCGCCATCGTGGGCGAGCACGACGGCTTCGAGCAGGGAGTTCGAGGCGAGCCGATTGGCGCCATGCAAACCCGTGCAAGCGACTTCCCCGACCGCGTAGAGACCACGCAAGGAGGTCCGACCAGAGAGGTCCGTCGCCACGCCGCCGCAAAGGTAGTGAGCGGCCGGCACGACCGGGACCGCTTCGCGGGACAGGTCAAAACCCGCCTTCTGGCAGGTGGCGAAGATGTGCGGAAAGCGCTCGGAGAGGTGGCCGGGCGCCACTTGGGTCGCGTCCAGCAGGACGTGTGGGGCGCCGTCGCGCTTCATCACGGAATCGATCGCCCGCGCCACGATGTCGCGCGGGGCGAGGTCGGCCAGCGGATGAAAATCCTTCATGAACGCCCGACCGGAGAGGTCGCGCAAAATCGCACCCTCGCCGCGAACGGCTTCGGAGATGAGCGCCCTGCTACCGTCCGGAGACTTCAAGGCCGTCGGGTGGAACTGCACCATCTCCATGTCGCGGATCTCGGCACCGGCGCGGTAGGCCATCGCGATGCCGTCGCCCGTGGCGATGTCCGGGTTGGTGGTGAATTGATAGACTTGACCGACGCCACCGGTCGCCAGGATGATGACCGAGGACGAAAGCGTCTCGACTTTGCCGCCCTTGATGTCGAGCACGTGCAAGCCGAGGGTGCGGTCCTGCGGCCCGCCCAGCGACACGCGGGGGTAGAGCTTGGACGCGGTGAGCAAGTCGATCCCCAGATGATGCTCGAACATCCGTACCGTCGGCGTCGCGGCAATGGCCCGCAGCAGGGCGGATTCGATTGCGCGTCCCGTCATGTCGCGGGCGTGCAGGATGCGACGCTTGGAGTGCCCACCTTCGCGCCCGAGGTCCGGACGACCGTCCGTGCCGTTCTCGAAGCGGACGCCCCAGGCGATCAATTCGGCCACCCGGGCTGGGCCACCCTCGATGATATGCTGGACGGCCCCGAGGTCGCAGAGTCCATCGCCCGCGGTGAGCGTATCCTGCACATGGCTGTCGAAATCATCCGTTTGATCGGTGACGCAGGCGATGCCGCCCTGAGCCCAGTTCGTGTTGGATTCCGAGCTGGTTTTCTTGGTCACGATGGCGACGGAGCGGCCCCGGCGGGCCAGGTTGAGCGCGAAGCTCAGGCCACCGATGCCGCTGCCTACCACGATTGCGTCGTAATGGGTCGCCATTCAGGCCCCACCGTAGGGTTCGCCCGTCGGGCAACAAGCCATTTGACGGGCGGCCCTGGCTGGTCTTGTCTCCAAAAGAGTGGAATTCCTCCTTCTAGCCGTCTGCTGGTCCTTCATCGCCTTCTTCGAACTGGCGGAGATGTCCCTGGTCTCCTCCAACCGCCGCCGCCTCGCCCGGCTCGCCGAGCAGGGGAGCAAAGGTGCCCAGACCGCGCTCACGCTGCTGGCCAATCCCTCCCGGTTCCTCTCGACCGTGCAGGTCGGCCTGACCTTCGGTAGCATCATCGCCGCCACCTATGGAGGGGCGCCCCTCGCCATGGCCTGCGTGCCCACCCTGCAGAAATTACCGCTGCCTTGGTTCGTGGAGCACGCTGAGCCTATCTCCCGGGCCGTGGTCTCTTTTTTCATCGGCTCGCTGACCATCATCTGTGCCGAGATCATCCCGAAGCGGATCGGCCTGACCAACCCCGAGGGACTGGCCGTCGCGCTTGCCCGGCCGATGGCTTTACTGGCTAACCTGGCCTCGCCCCTGGTCGGCGCCTTGAGCGGTCTGGCCGACCTCATATTAGGCTTGTTCGGTCGCAAGCGAGCGCCCGAAGACACGATGTCCGAGGATGAGCTGCGCATGATGGTGGACCAAGGCATGGCGTCGGGCGTCTTGCACGCCGCCGAGCATCGCATGGTGCACGGTGCCCTCGGCCTCGATCAGATCACCGCCGAAAAACTGATGACCCCGAGCAATCGTGTCGTCTGGCTTAACCTGGACGACACCGAGGAGGTCAACTGGCGTAAAGTCGTGGCTTCGGGGCACACCTGGTTCCCTGTCTTCAAAGGCTCCCCCGACCGACCGCTTGGCGTCGTGTCCGTGAAGCGGCTCTGGGCCAACCTCTCGCTGGTGGGCTCCGCCGTCATCAAGGATCTGCTGACTGAGGCCCCGACCGTCCCGCGGCAAAGCACCGGCACGCATCTGCTGGAACGTTTCCGTCGGGACAAGATTCACCTCGCCCTGGTCGTCGATGAGTTCGGGCATGTCCGCGGGGTCGTCTCCCTTAACGATGTCCTCGAGTTCATCGTCGGTGACCTGCCCAACGAAGGTTCGCCCGTCGCGAAGCCCAAGCCGATCCGTCGCCGAGAAGACGGCAGCTGGCTCGTCGACGCGGTGGTCACCTTGGACGACTTCCGCGAGGCCACGGGCATCGTCGGACGCTTCCCGGGCGAGGGTGCCGGGGGGTTCACGGTGGTGGCAGGCTTCCTGATGCGTAGCCTCGGTCGCATCCCCGAGGAAGGCGATCACGTCGAGGCGCTCGGTCATGTCTTCGAGGTTGTCGACATGGACGGACCGCGCGTTGACAAGGTACTTGTGATGCCCAAGGCGGCGCCGCGGGCCTAAGCCTTAGAGCCTGACGGGGAGCCCGGCCGCACGGAGGTAGTCCTTCGCTTGTTTCACGGTGAACGTGCCGAAATGGAAAATGCTCGCGGCCAGGACGGCGCTGGCCCCGCCGTCACGGAGGACCTCGGCCAGGTGCGCGAGGGAGCCCGCGCCGCCGGAGGCGATGACCGGAACCTCGACCGCCGAGGAGATGGCTTGATTCAGCGGGACGTCGTACCCGGAGGCCGTCCCGTCGCGATCCATGCTGGTGAGCAGGATCTCGCCCGCGCCGAGGTCATGCACCTGGCGAGCCCAGGCGATCACGTCGAGCCCGGTCGGGTTGCGGCCACCGTGCGTGAAGACTTCCCAGCGGCCCGGAGCCACTTGTTTCGCATCGATGGCGACCACGATGCACTGCCGGCCAAACTTACGCGCGGCCTCCAGGATGAGCCGCGGGTTCTTGACCGCTTCGGTATTGAGGGAGACCTTGTCGGCGCCCGCGTTCAGCATCGTGCGGATATCCTCGACGGAACGCAGACCGCCCCCGACCGTCAGCGGCATGAAAACCTGATCGGCGGTGCGTTCCACCACGTCGACGATCGTGGCTCGGCCATCGCTGGAAGCGGTGATATCAAGGAAGACCAACTCGTCGGCCCCTTGCTTCTCGTAGGCGGCGGCGACGGCCACGGGGTCGCCCGCATCGCGCAGCTCCTCGAACTTGACCCCTTTGACCACGCGGCCGGCGTGGACATCAAGGCAAGGGATGATGCGAACGGAAAGCATGGGCAGGCCTCTGGGGTAGGGAGGGCAGGGGCGGAGGTTAAGCCTAAACTACTCCAGGACCACGGTCACCGGGCCGTCGTTGACCAGCGAGACGGCCATATCGGCGCCGAAGACGCCCGTGGGCACCGGGCGACCAAGGAGCATGCCTAGCTCTTGGACGAAGCGATCGAAGAGGGGCTTGGCCAGTTCGGGCTTCGCCGCGCCATTGAAGGAGGGGCGGTTTCCCTTGGCGAAGTCGGCGAGCAAGGTGAACTGACTCACGGCGAGGGCTTCGCCGCCGGCGTCCTGAAGATTGACTCCCATCTTCCCTTGCGCGTCTGGCATCAGCCGGGCTTTGGCCACCTCGGTGGCTAAGCGGTGGACGGTCGCCTCGTCATCACCCGCGGCGATCCCGACCAAGAGCAGGTAGCCAGGGCCGATTTCACCCACGACCTGGGTGTCGACGACCACGGCGGCGGAGCGCACCCGTTGCAGCACGACCTTCATCTTAGATGAGGGCTTCGAGAATCGTCCGCAGTTTCATCTCGGTCTCGGTGGCCTCGGCCTGCGGGTCCGAGCCCGCGACGATGCCGGCCCCCGCGAAGGCCCGGGCGGTCGGCCCGTCGAGGCGCGCGCAACGCAGGGCCACGAACAACTTGCCGGTGAGGCCATCCGCCCCGACCCAACCCACCGCTCCGGTGTAGAGCCCCCGGGCATGGGGTTCAAATCCCGGAATGAAAGGCAAGGCGAGGTCGCGAGGTTTCCCGCCCACGGCGGGCGTCGGGTGAAGTTCGCCGGCGACCTCGAGGAAACGACGATCGGCGGGCATGGTGCCTTCGATCGGCGTCCGCAGGTGCATCACATTGCCGAGGCGCAGTAGCTCGGGGTTGCGGGAGGTCGCGGCCAGAACCCCGACCATCTTGAGGCGACGCAGGATCGAGGCGGTGACGGCGCTATGTTCGCGCAGGTCCTTGTCGCTGGTGAGCAAGGCTTCCGCCAAGCTGGCATCCTCCGACGCGGAATCGCCGCGGCGGGTCGTCCCGGCAACGGACTCCGTCCGGACCGCACCATCAAAGAGCGAAAGCAAGGTCTCGGGCGTGGCCCCGACCAAGGCCCCCTCGGGCTCATCGACCAGGAAACTGTGGCAAGGTTGATTCGCTCGGCGGAGGCGGTGCAAAGTCGCGTAGGTATTGAAGGGCTCGGCTCGTCGCCAATCGAAGGCCCGGCTCAGGACGACTTTCTCGAAGGCGCCTTCGCGAATCAGCTCCGTGGCGCGTCGGACCGCCGAAGGGAACCAGTTGCCGCCCACTTCACTCAGCACGGTCGGGACTGGGGACCGAGGAGGGGGAGGGGTCGAGCGGTAGGCAAAGCGCCGGAATTGTTCAGCGCGGATCGCCAGGCGCGCGGCGCAACCCTTGGTCGCGTGCTCGGTCAAGGTCACCTGGGTGATGCCTTGTTCCGTCACGACCTGCCAAGCCGGCAAGAAGAGGCGGGCGTCGAGGCCTTGAGTGCCGTCGCCGGGATAGAAGGGGAACGACGCGATGACGCGCGGAACTCCCCCGACACAGCTCACCTGGGCATGGAGTTGTCGCAACCAGCGATCGGCCTCCGCGAATCTGGCGGGGCCGCGGCCCGACCAACTGGCCACCGGTGAACCAGCGGCATGCGCGCGCTGACGCGAGGGGTTTTCGAAGTAACCGCGAGGGGCGGGTTCATCGAGGGTCTCGAGCACGGCGAGGGGATCGAGTTCGGGCACCTGAACCGTGTAGGCGACGATACCTTCCCCTTGGCGGATGGCCTCGGCCCTCGCTAGGAGGGTCGTTTCATCGACAGTACGGAGCTCAGCCACGATCGAACAGTGAGAGAATCCAAGCCGATGTCGAACTTAGGCCGGCGTCGGGGCCGCGGGCGGCTCAATCGGCGGGAAAAGAATGCACTTTTCAGCCACTTGGGAGCCCGTGCCGGCTTGGGACCAGGCCAGCTGGCCGGCGTAGGCGACGGGGACGGGGCGGCCGATGTTCTCGAGGAGCTTCGCGGCGGTGGCGGGCATGACGGGCAGCAGCAGGGTGCCGATGAGACGCAGGCCTTCGGCGACGTAGGCCAGGCAGGAATCCAGCCGCGCGCGATCGGCGGCGTCGGTCGACTTGGCGAGTTTCCAAGGCGCGCGCAGCTCGATGTAGGCGTTGAGGGCGCTGACAAAAACCCAGAGCGCCTCGAGGGCATGGGATACCTGGAAGTCCGCAAAGGCTTCATCAAACTTGGCCAAGGTTTCGTTCCAGAGTTGACGGAGGTGTTGCTCAGGTTCCTCGTCGCTGGCTGGCGCGGGCACCTTGCCCGCATGGTTGCGCCCGACCATGTTCAGCAGTCGATTCACGAGGTTACCCAGGTTATTGCCGAGGTCCGCCTTGTAACGGTTCTCGAAAGTCGTCGGCGAGAAGTCCGCGTCCCGACCGACGACCATCTCGCGGCAGAGGTAGTAGCGGAAGGCGTCGGTACCGTGCGAGCGAGCGAAGCCCAAGCTGTCGGTGGCGTTGCCGGTGCTCTTCGAGGCTTTCTGGTTATTGATCGTCCACCAGCCGTGCACGAGGAGCTGGCGGGGCGGTTCTATGCCGAGCGCCTTGAGCATGCAGGGCCAGTAGACGGCGTGGGGCGGCGCGAGGATGTCCTTGCCGATGACGTGCACGTCGGCAGGCCATAACGCCTTGTCCACCACGGCGGAATAGTAGTTGGTGAGCGCGTCGAACCAGACGTACGTGACAAAAGCGGGATCGAAGGGCAGCTCGATCCCCCAGGTCAGGCGGGTCTTGGGGCGCGAGATGCAGTAGTCATTCAACGGCTCCTTCAGGAACTCCAGCACCTGATTGCGACAAAAACGGGGCGTGATGAAGTCGGGGTGGGCCAGGAGGTGCTCCCCGAGCCAGCCTTGGAACTGCGAGAGCTTGAAATAGTAGTTCTCCTCGGTCGTATGCGTAACCTCACCGTAGATTTCCGGCCAAGAACCGTCCTCGGCTCGATCCTTGTCGGACAGGAACTGTTCCTGACGGACGGAATACCAGCCTGACTTGGTTGCCTTGAAGATCAGGCCTTGGTCAAAGAGGCGCTGCAAGAAGTCCTGGACGACTCGCTGGTGACGAGGTTCGGTCGTGCGGATATAGTCGTCGTTCGAGATATTCAGCTCTCGGAGCATCGCCTGGAAGCCTACCGCGACCTCATCGACCAAGGCTTGGGGCTCGATCCCGCGCTTTTGGGCGGTTTGCTGGACCTTCTGCCCGTGCTCGTCGAGGCCGGTGAGGAAGTGCGTCGGGCGACCAAGAAGTCGCATGCGACGGGCGATGACGTCAGCGAGGATCTTCTCGTAGGCGTGCCCGAGGTGCGGGGCGCCGTTGGCGTAGTCAATCGCGGTGGTCAGGTAGAACTGGCTGGTCATGGGCGGACGCAAGACGGATAGGCGAGGGGGTGGGGGAGGACAATCCCAGAAGCGATCGGACCAGTCGAGTCGGCCCCGGCCTCAACCCTCGGCGCGGACGACGTGGGGTTCGAAGGCGATTTCGAAACCGTAGGAAGCCCCCGCGCGCAAAGCCATCGGCTTGTCCCGCAGGAGCGTCTGGTAGTAATGCACCTTGCCCCAGCAGGTCCGGTGGCGCGGGTCGTCGCTGACGACGCGGGTCGCGCCCCAGGAGGCATGAAAGTCATCCTTCAACACCTCGCAACGGTGGGATTCTGGCCCGAGGACCAAGGCGTTACCCAGGGTCATGCGCGAATGGGTCGTGGCGATCGGCAGAACCAGCCGGAACTCGTCGAGCACCACCGCCGACTTCGCCGAGAGCATGTAGCGGGCAATGATGCGACCGCCAGCGAATTCCCAATCGACCTTAAGGGAGGCGATGTTGAGCGAGAGCTTCTCGTCGCGATCGATCAGGTCCGGCTGTTCATAACGGAAATGGTAGACGCCCGGGCGGGCCCCCATGCTGACCTGCGCGTTCTTACCGTAGAAGGAAGGCGTGAAGGCCTTGCCCCCGATGGTGAACTCGGGGATGAAGGGACTGACCGCCTGGTTGGACGGCCAATCGAAAACGCCCGGCATGTGGGGGAAGGCCAACGAATCGCTGTAGCGGTGGGTGCCCGACGAGACCAACGGAAGGAGGATGTACAGGCCGGAGGCGGTGTCTTGGTAGGAGAGCAGGCCCTGTTCCTTGCGGGGGGATTTGTCGAAGGAGAAGAAACGACACACCGGGGCCTTGCTGACCGGCTTCACCACATCCAGCGCTCCGCCGATCGTCTTGGCCAGGCGGGACCATTGCGAGAGGTAGCGGGCAGCGTCGAAGTTGGCCATGCGGGTGGTGTGGCCCGGGATGGTGTCGCGTTCGCCATCGCGAATGACGATGAGGCCATGCTCGGCGTCGAAGAATGTCGTGAAGAAGTTGGCGTAAAGACGGCGGACAAGGTCGCGCGCCAGCGTTTCCTTATCGACGGGCACCCAGCGGTCGCGGAGCGCCTGCAGCAGCAGGGTGATGCAATGCATCTGGCCGTAGGCGCCGATGCCGCGACCGTAGCACCAACCCAGCCCATCCTCGCGGGTGGTCTCGAGGATGACGCGCAGGTATTTCTCGGCGTGCGTGCGGAGCTTCGGCAGCTTCTGGTCACGCAGCTGGATATTGGCGTGGAGCTGAAGGGCTTGGCGGATGAAGATCAACGAGACCACGCCGTAGAGGTCGAAGACCCCGCCGAAATTCTCGGGGGCGGCGGCACGCGAGGCGTCGTCATGAAAGCCGCCGGACGAACTGGCGGTGATCCGGTCGACGAACCGGTCGACGAGTTCGCCGGTGATGTCCTTCTTGGTCAGACCGAAAGAGAAGCGGCAGACGGCCTTCGCGATGTCGAAGGCTTGTACGTGGTCGTGATGGTCGTGCTCGATGGCCAGACGTTCGTCGATCAGCTGGCGGGTGGCCTCGTCGAGTTTCTCCCAGACCGGGTTGCGTTCCCGGGTCGGGCCGAACGCCAGCAGCCCGAGGCAGGCGAAGGCCATGCCGTTGTCGGAGCCCTTGCTGAGGCGGACCTGGGCGGTGATGGTGCGGGTGACGATCTCGACGATGTTGATGCGGTCGAGGGTCAGCTCGCCGGTGGCGCGGTAATACTCGCCGAAGGCCAAGGCGGCATGGCCCGGCTCGTCCGCGCGGGATACTTCGCCGGCCACGGGGGTGACGGAACCGTCCGAGGACAGGGAGCCAAGGTTGAGTTTGAGGAGGGCCTTGGTCTGGTCCAGGCACTGGCTCGCGAAATTCTGCATGCGTGAGGGTTTTGGATTGGGGGGCGGAACCCCTCTGTCAATCCCCCACGTAAAAAAATCGTAAGTTTGTCCAGCTTGGCCACGGTCCGAGCCGTCAGGGCGGCTTTAGGCGGCGAACTGGACCTCGACCGGGCAGGCCGCCAGACGGGCCTGCAACAAGGCCTGCGCACGCAGGGGCCGCCATCGGTAGAGGTGGATATCGATGGGCTTCCAGCGCCCGACCCAGCCGCAGATGGTGAGGCCTTCCTTGACCCCATCACTCCAGCCGCCGTGGCCTGGGATGAGTCCCCGCAAAGCCAACGTCACGGCGAGAAAGGCCCGGCCGATACCGAGGGCGGTGCGACCCTCCCGGAGCAGTTCCTGCAATTCCCGGCGGGTCACCTCGGCACGATAGGAAAAATAATGCCGGAGGGATTGTCCCACCGGGGCGGTCACCGCCGTGTCCGCCGGATGATGGAGCACGACGCGCAACCGAAGGTTCGCCTGCCCTTGCGCGCGCAGTTCCCGAGCCCAGCTGACGATGAATTCCTCGGCGTCATGGTCCAGGTCGCGTTCATGGAACGGCGACGGGTCCATGGTGTTGAAAAGCTGCCCGACGTCGTTGACCTGAAGTTCGATCAGGCCGTCGGCGACATCCATGGGAATATTATCGGCCCGGAGGGTGCAGTTGGTCGATGAAGAACTGGAGCCGTTTCACGCGCATGTCTGTCCGTTCGCAGGCCCCATGATTGGCCCCGGGCACGACATGGAGCTCGAATAGGTCTTTCTTGCCGGCGGCCAGCAGGGCATCGCGGAGGTCGTAGGTACACTTCACGTCGACATTCGAGTCGGATTCCCCGACGGAAAGAAAGAGGTGTCCACGGAGGCGAGCGGCGTCGGTCGCGCACGAGTTGGCGGCGTACCAAGGACCGAGGGGGTAGCCCATCCATTGCTCGTTCCACCAAAGCTTATCGATGCGATTATCGTAGCAACCGCAGTCCGCCGCCCCGGCGCGGTAGAAATCGCCATGCAGCAGGAGGGCGTGGACGGTGTTCTGGCCGCCGGCGGAGCCCCCGAGGATCCCGACGCGTCCGAGATCCAGGGAAGGTTCGCCTTTGGCGAATTCGGTCAGCCAACGAATGCGATCAGGGAAGCCCGCATCCCGCAGGTTGCGCCATGCCTCCTGGTGGAACTCCTTGCCCCGATTCCAGGTCCCCCGACCGTCAATCTGCACGACGTAGAAACCCTTGAGCGTCGGTTCCCGGTGGTTGTTATTCCAGAAAGTGAAGCTCCGCGGCACGAACGAGTCCTGCGGTCCTGCGTAGATGTACTCGAGGACCGGGTATTTCTGCTTCGGGTCGAAGGGGTAGGGGCGATGCACGATCCCCCAGATGTCGAATTTGCCGTCGCGATCCTTAGTGTGGAAGCGAATCGGTTCCTGCCAGCCAGCCGCCTGGAGTTTCTCCAGGGTGCCGACGCTCAGCGTCGCCAACGCGCGACCATCGGCGGAAGCGCGCAAGGTGAAGGCCGGGGCGAGGTCGACGCGGGAGGCGGTGTCGACTAGGTACTTGCGACCGGGGGAGAACTCGACGGTGTGGTGGGCGTCGCCGGGAGTCAGGTCGATCGGTGGCCGGCCGCGGAGGTCGGTGCGGTAGAGGTGCTGATGGTAGGGGCTCTCGCCGGGCGAGCGCCCGAGCCCGAAGTAAAGGAGTTCGCCCGCCTTCGCATCGACCGCGACGACTTGCTTCATGATACCCGGCCCGGTGGTCACCGGGCGAATCGTCCGGCCGGTGCCGAGGTCGACCAAGTAAAGCTGATTAAAGCCGCTGCGTTCCGAGGCCCACAGCGTCTGGTTTTCCTCAAGGTCATACCGGTAGCGGGACCCGTACGTGTAGACGAATTTCGGGTCCTCTTCGACCAGCAGTTGCCGCCAGCGATGGGTGTCGGCGGAGAACTCGATGATGCCATGGCCCGTGAAACCCCGCTTCACGAACTGACTGCGCAGCCGCCGGCTGTCGGCGGTCCAGTCGAGGCGGTCGGTGTTCATGGTCAAAGGCAGGACCTCACGACCGGGGCTGGACGGCGCTTCTGCCGCGACGGAGAAGACCCAGGGGATTCGTTCGGTTTTATCGTCCCCGGGCTTGTCGTACGGGATGTCTTTCTTCGTGCCCTGCAGCGAGTCGACCACCGTGTACTGGCGGATGGGCACGATGCGTTCCCGCCAGAGGGCGAAACGTTGCCCATCCGGCGCCCAGGAGACGGGGCCCGTCCAACCATCCTGAGGCTTACCGTCCTGGGTGAGGGCACGGGCCGTCTCGGGATGCGTGGCATCGAGCAGGAGGACGTTGCCGTCCTTCAGCGTGACCCGCCACTTGCCGTCAGGCGAATGCTCGCCGAGTTTGGTCGCGGACAACAGGTTCTCCCGTCCGACGGAGCGATTGCGTCCGGAGGCGCCGGTCTCCGGGGCCTTGCCAGGTTTCGCCGAGGTGAGCTGACCATCCTTTTCGAGGATCCAACCCGCGGTGTCATTCTCCAGCCGAAGCCGACCGTCGTCGAGCGGCACGACGCGCGTGAAGGGAGGTTTGGCCGAGGGGGGTTGTCCCGGGGAGAGGGCGGCGATCCGCGCGGCGATGGTCGTCGGGTCGAAGGCCGGTCGTACTTGACCCGATGCGCAGGTGACCTGTTTCCAAACGTGGGCCGAACCGCGTTCACTAAAGACTAGGTACTCGCCGTTTTCAGACCACCGTAGGTTCTCGAGGCGCGTGGCCGGAGCTTTCCAGTACCAAGCATCGTATTGTTTTTGCCAGTCGGCGACTTCGGTCGAGGCGGCGCCGGCGAGGAGCGGTAGCCAAAGGAGGGCTAGGCGGAGGGGCATGGACCTAGGACACCCCAATGGCGCCCCTGGTTCAATCAAACTTACGGCTGACTCACTTCTTCGCTTTCTTCTCCTTAGACCTCAAGGTCGCCAGGTAGGCGACGACATCGCGAATCTCAGCAGGAGTCAGGATTCCGAGCATGGGGGGCATGATGGAGACCGGTGGGGTGCGGCTCGAAAGTTCCCCCGCCGGGATGGTGCGCTTCGTGCCGTCCGGTAGGCGCAGGGTATAGGTCTTGCTCAAGATGCCGGGTTCAGCCGTGACGACGCCAGCCAGGGTCTCGCCGTTCTTTAACATCAAGGTCTCGAAGCCGAAGCCCGGGACGATCTTGGCGGAGGGGTTGACGAGGGATTCGGCCAATTCCGCCGGAGACTTTTGCGCCCCGACCGCCTTGAGCGCAGGTCCGACCTCACTGCCTTCGTCCGACTCAAACCGGTGACAGGCGGTGCAATTCGCGGCGAGGTGTTCGTTCGCGATGAGGCGACCGCGTTTAGGGTCGCCGCCAACAATCAGCAATTCGAAGGGAAGGTCAGGGGTGGCGAGGGCTTCCGGCTGGCGGGCGAGCGTCAAGTAGCGACGAAGCGCGGCTTGCACGGCCGGTTCCGCCGAGGTCAGCGCGAAGGCGTGGACCTCGAGCCGGAGGGAGGCGTCCAGCCGACCCTTCACGAGGAGTTCGAGCAAGGCGAGACGACGGGCGGCGGCGTCAGGCTGAGTCGACGTGGCGACGATGGCCACCGCCGCCTGGCGTTCCGCGGGTTTGAAACCTTTCCCATCCAGGAAGCGTTGGGCGGTGCTCAACGCGATGTCCGGAGCGACGCCTCCGAGCAGTTGGAGGGCTTCAACCCGGAGTTCCGAAGGACCGGTCTCGCCCGTGGCGGCGGCGAGCGCGGACCGAACCTCGCCAGGCGCGTCGGTCTTGGGGGCCAGCAAGCGGAGCACCTGCAGTTTCACGGCGGACGAGACGTTCGGGGTACTGGCGAGGCGGAGTAATTCCGGGGTAGGTATATCGAGGCCGTACTTGACGAGCAATTCGATGCCGACGGCCTTCAACGCCGGATCCTGCAACGCGAGTAACTTCGCTTGCCCGGCGCGGAGGACCTGGGCCAGCGGGGCGATGGGGCGGGCGGGGTAATCGTGCGCAGTACCGTCGACCAAGTCGAGCGGGGGAGGCGAGGGGAAGACGAGCAGGGCCTGCAAGGCTTCCGAGAGGAGTTTCGTGGACTCGGGCTGGGACTGGATCCAGGTCAGGATTCGGGCGGCGGCCTCCGGGGTGCCGACCCGAAGGTTTTGGTTCAGCGCCCGACGCAGGGCGGTGGCGGGTAAGGCCGTCGGCGGCACGACGAGGATCGCCGCCAAGGCTTCTTGGGCTGCAGGAATCCCGTCGTCGTCATGGATGGCACGCGCCGCTTCGTTGAGCACGGCGGCGTGCGGGGAGGCGAGCAGTCGGCCGAGGGCCGGTGATTTTCGACGCGCCAAGGCCAAGGTCGCGAAGGTGGCTTTCGCGGCATCCGGGTCCTGCGCCAACGCGAGCAAGGAGGCCTCGGTCTGGGTGCCGGCCATGCCGACCACCAGGCCGTGCCGAAGCCAGGGCATCCGCAGGTCCGCTGCGGCGTCGTGGAAGAAGCTCGGGAGCGCCGGGCGGCTCGCCGGCAACGCGGCCTCGCCGAGGCACAAGCGACCGAGGGTGAGGGCCGCTTGCATGCGGAGCCGAGGGTTGGGCGAGGCGAGCTGGACGCCGATCCGCGTGGCGATCAGGTCGTCGATCTCACCTTCCTTAGTTAGCCGGTTTCCCGGCGGCATCTTGCCTTCCGCCAGCACCTTTAGCAACTGGACCCGGAGCTCGTCGGAGTCGTCGGTGAGCAGCTCGGCGACGCCGTGCAGGTCAGCGAGCTTGCCGTGTCGCAGGCCCATGCCCCAACCCCAGACGGCGTGGATGCGGGCGAGCGACGGCTGCTTCGGGTCGCGGGCCAAGGCAAGGAGTTCCGACCAGGCGCCGAGCCGGTCGAGGCGGAGCGTGGCGTTGACGCGCACCCGCTGATCGCGGTGGGCGAGCAAGGCCAGCAGGCGGTCCTTGGGCACGGCGAACGAAAGCGGCAGGGAAAGGATTTCCTTGGAGACCGGGTCGGTCTGCGTGGCGACGTCCATGCGCCAGACCGCGCCCTTGCCGTCGAGCGCGTAACCGCCGATCCAGTCGGCGAAATAGGCCCGGCCATCCGGCGCCCAGGACATCCCGATCCCCATGATGCCCGAGTTGATCGTGCGGAGTCCGGTCATCCGGAAACCATCGGCCGTCGGCTCCAAGGTAAAGGCGTCCATCTTGCCGTTCGGGAACTGGTCCAGGATGAAGTGGCCGCGCAAGGTGCCGTCGAGCGCGTGGCCAGGTTCGTGCAGGAAGCCCGCGGGGCCGTCGGAGTAGTTGGCGATGGGCGGGGTGAAGCACAGGGGCTGGTCGGGCGCGCCGGCGGGCTGCCAGATGTTCTCGCGCATCCAGCGGCTGTTAAGCTTCATGAACTGACTGTGGCAACGCCAGCCCGAGTCAGAGCCTTCCACCACGTAGACCAGGCGTTCACGCTCCTTGGGTTGGTCAGCGTCGTTGTCGATCCCGATGATATTACCAAGGTCGTCAAAGGCGATTTCCTGGACGTTACGGAGACCTGAGGCGAAAACCTCGAAACCCGTGCCATCGGGTTCACAGCGAAGCACCGAACCAGTATGGGGGAAGTAAAAGCGTCGCCCTTCCTTGCTCGTCACGTTCGCCCCTTTGTCGCCGATGGTCCAGTAGATCCGGCCGTCGGGCCCGAGGCGGAGTCCGTGCATGTCATGGCCCGCGTAGGCGATGTGGGCTCCAAAACCGGTGCAGACGAGTTCCTTCAAGTCCGCGACCCCGTCGCCGTCCGTATCCTTCAGCCGCCAGAGGTCCGGCTGCACGGTCACATAGACCCAACCGTCATGGTAGAGAATCCCCGCGGCGATGCCCCCGCCCACCGGGTTGAAACCTTCGGCGAAGACCGTGAGCTTGTCCGCCACGTCATCCCCGTCGGTGTCGACCAGTTTGTAGATGCGCTCCTGATGGACGGTGAGGTCGCGCCAGTCGACGCTCCCGTCGCGGTTGTGATCCTTGAGGCTACCCTGCGGGCCGCGGAGCACCCCCGGCGCCATCACTCGTTTGTAGAAAGCCTCTTTTTCGATCGGCGAGGTCAGGGCTTGGTCGGCGGCGATCCATTGCGGGTGCTCGCGGATGTCGAGGTCGGCGACCTTGCGCCGCGTCGTCGACGTCGCGTAGACTGCCCCGGTTTCATCGACCGTGACCGCGACGGGGTCGGGGACGTTGATGCTACCGGACCACTTGAACGGGCGCACCGCTTGCGCGGACAGACCACTGACGGTCAGGACGAGGAGGGCGAGCAGGCGCATGACACCTCTTTAACCCACTAAAACGAGGTAAAGTTCCTTCGGGCCGTGCGCCCCGAGGACCAGAATCCGTTCGATATCCCCGGTCCGGCTCGGCCCGGTGATGAAAAGAGAACATACTGGGCATCTGGTCGCCATGACGCGCCTTGGCCAGCGCGAGAGCGGAGCCGAGGTCCGGGACGACCTGCGACGCTTCCGCCACGACGACATGAACATGCGGGAGGATCGACAGGGACCGCCCCCCGGAGCTGACGCTGGAGACCAAGATGGAACCGAGCTGGGCGACGTCCGACTGGCCGGAATTGAACGAAGGTTGCCCGCAGCAAGTCTGCGCCGCGCGGAACTCCACCTCGTGGCCGAGGCGCTTCAACACCGTGGCCGCGGCCAAGCCGACCTGAGGGGGCAGTTAGTCGACGAAGCAAGGGACGAAGAGGGAGATGCGCACGGGATCAGCGCAGGAACGCCTCGTGCAAGCCGCCGTCGACGGTGATGACCTGACCGGTCGTCTTGCTGAGGCGGTTCGTCACGAGAAGAAAGTAGGCTTCGGCCTGGTCGCCGGGGGTGATGGGGTTCTTGGTCAGGGTGCGGTCGGCGTAGAAGTGGGAAAGCTTCGTGGTCAGCGAATCGGTCGCCTCATCATCGGTGTAAGGAATGCCGTACTTCGCAAGCGAGGCGATCACTCGGTCGCGGGGGAACATCGCGGACCCCTGCACGACGGTGGCCGGGGCCACGCCGTTCACCCGAATCAGGGGCGAGAGCTCCATGGCCATCTCGCGGACGAGGTGGTTGGCGGCAGCCTTGGAGGTGTCGTACGCGACGGAGCCTTTCTTGGCGACGGCGGCGTTGGCGCTGGTGGTCAGCACGAGGTTACCGCGGAGACCCTGTTCTTTCCAGGTCTTGAAGGCTTCGTCGGCGACGAGGTAACTGCCGGTGACGTTGAGGGCGAAAGTGAGCGCCCACTTGTCGTCCGGGATGTGGCCGGTCGTGTCCGGGGAGACGAAGATGCCGGCGGTGACGCAGATGGAGTCGAAGCCGCCATACGCGAGCACGACCTGGTCGAGCATCATGCGGATCGAGGCGCGGTCCATGATGTCTCCCGCGAGACCGATGGCGGGGCCGCAGTTGGAGAGGCCGGTGCCGGCGACGCCGATGCCGTTCCCGAGCTTGTCGGTGATCTCCTTGGCGGTGGCTTGGGCCGCCTCGACATTCTTGTCGACGCAGACGATATGGGCGCCCTCCTTGACGAGGCGGTGGGCGGTTTCCTTGCCGATGCCGGAGCCCGCGCCGACGACGATGATGACCTGACGGGCGAGTTCCTTCTCGGCCGGCATCCGCTTCAACTTCGCTTCCTCCAGCAGCCAGTACTCGATGTCGAAGGCTTCCTGCTGGGGGAGGGCGATGTACTCGTCGATGGCCTCGGCGCCGCGCATGACCTCGACGGCGCAGTTGTAGAACTCCGCGGTGACGCGGGATTCGGACTTATCCTTACCCCAGGCGATCATGCCGAGGCCGGGGATGAGGACGACGGTCGGGTTCGGGTCGCGCATCGCCGGGGAATTCGGGCGCTTGCAGGCGTTGTAATAGGTGGCGTAGTCCTTGCGGTACTGCTCGAGGGCGGCGGCCAGCTTTGTCTTCAGAGCGGCGGCGTCCTCGGACTGCGGGTTCCAGTGGACGTAGAGCGGCTTGATCTTGGTGCGAAGGAAGTGGTCCGGGCAGGAGGTCCCCAGTTCGGCGAGCCGAGGCGCGTCCATCGAATTGACGAAGCGGAGGATCTTCTCGTCATCCTGGATCGTGCCGATGAAGCGCTTCTCCTTGGAGACTTGGCCACGGAGCCAAGGCAAGATGGCGGCGAAGGTCGCGTGACGCTGGGCGGGTTCGAGGGTCTGGTAGAGCGCGCCGCCGAAGGCCTTGGCGTCGCCCCCCTTGGCTTGGTACTTGGCTTCGATGGTGGCCCCGGCTTGTTCGATCATGGCGAGCGTCAATTCGTAGCAGGCCTTGTCTTCATCGTCCCAGGAGATGAAGCCATGCTGACCCATCATGATGGCTTTGATCGCAGGCTGCTGACGGGAGATTTCCTGCATGGCGAGGCCGAGTTCGAAGCCCGGGCGCATCCACGGCACGTAGGCCATCTTCCCGGCGAAGATCGACTGCGTGAGGGCCTGGCAGTGCTTGGAGGCGGCGATCGAGATGATCGCGTTCGGGTGCATGTGGTCGACGTGCTTGCCGGGGAGGAAACTGTGCAGCGGGGTATCGATCGAGGAGGCGCGCGGGTTGAGGTTGAACGTGGCATGGTTGTACATGCCGACCATGTCGTCCTCGGCGGGGGCCTTGAGGCCCTTGTCGGCCCGCGCGGCGTACGACCGCTGGAGGCCAATCAGTTTGTCCTGATAGAGGGAGGAGAAGTTCTCGCGGTTGCTGGTGCGGAGGTCGCCCCCGGAACCCTTGACCCAAAGGACAAGGGTGTCCTGGCCGGTCAAGGGATCCTTCTCGACGACCTTCGAGGAGGTGTTGCCGCCGCCGGTGTTGGTGATACGCTGATCGGCACCGAGCTTGTTCGAGCGGTAGACCAGACGGCCGACGGCATCGAGCTTCGCCGCTTCGGCGTCGTTCCAGAGGTGGGAGACGTACTTATAGGAGGACATGGTGCGTTTCGTTGGAAAGGGGAGAGGGGAGGGTTAGAAGGTTTTACGACTTCTTTAAACCATTAAACTTGGCTAATGCCTGGGCCCAGAGGACTCCGCCCTTAGGCTTGTAAGTCACTACCTCAAAAGACTTTCGGACGATTCCCCGGACAGCGTCGAGGTCCTTGACCTCCTTCATGGCGATGGCTTGAACCAAGATATTGCCCGCCGCGGTGGCTTCGACCGGGCCGGCGATGACCGTACGACCGGTCGCGTCGGCGGTGGCTTGATTGAGCAAGGCATTGCGACACCCGCCACCGACGACATGGAGCACCTTGATCTCTCGATCGGTCAGTTTCTCCATCGCGTCCATCTCGAGGCGGTAAAGGAGCGCCAGGGATTCGAGGATGCAGCGGGCGATTTCGCCGTGAGTCTTGGGGATTGGCTGCTTGGTCTCGCGGCAAAATGCCTGCACTTTGGCGACCATATCGCCACGCTTGGCAAAACGGGTATCGTCCGGCCGGATGAAGGCGCGGAGGCAGGGCGCCTTCATGGCGAGCTTCGTGATCTCACCGTAGTCGGAGACTTCCCCCTTTTCCATCCATTCACGACGGCATTCCTGAAGTACCCAGAGCCCGACGAGATTTTTCAGGAAGCGCGAGGTACCGCCGAAGCCGACCTCATTCGTGTACTTGGCCAGCCGCACGGTCTCATTGACGAGCGGTTGGGGTAACTCGACGCCGAGCAGCGACCAGGTGCCAGATGATAAGTAAGCCCAATCGTCGCCCTTGGTCGCGGGCACGGCGGCGACCGCCGCGGCGGTGTCGTGGGCGCAGGTCGTGACCACCTCGGACTTGGCCAAGCCGGTCTCCTGCGCTAGGTAGGGGCGGAGTTTGCCTAGCTTCACCCCGGGGGCGATGGGCTTCGGGAATAGGTGCGTCGGGATGCCGAGCTTCTTCAGCACCGGCCAGGCCCAGTCGCGCTTGCGCGTATCCCAGCACTGGCTGCCCGAGATCAGGGTCTCCTCGGCGCGGGCCTTGCCGGTCAGGAGCCAGGTGATGTAATCGCCGATGAGCAGGAACTTGTCGGCGAAACGGAGCATCTCGGGGCGCTGCTCGACGTCATCCAGCAACTGGTAGAGGGTGTTGATGGAAATCGAGGCGATCCCCGTGCCCTCGAAAAGCTGGTGCTGGGAGAACTTTTGCTGGGCCTTCTCGAACGCCTTGAAACTGCGCTCATCGCGGTAGGTGTACGGGAGGGAGAGCATCGGGCCGTCGCCCTTAAGAAGGACGTAGTCGACGCCCCAGGAGTCGCAAGCGATGGACTTCACGGGGCCGAGTTTGGCGCCCTTGGCGAGCCCGACCCGGATTTCCCGGAAGATCCGGACGATATCCCAGCGAAGGGTACCGTTGGCGGTGATGGCGCCGTTGGCGAAGCGATGGACCTCCTTCATGCGGAGCTTGCCGCCTTGGAGGGAACCGAAGATCACGCGGCCGGATTCGGCGCCGAGGTCGATGGCGAGGTAGTTGGACATGGGCAGGGTAGGGGGCGAAGGGGTCACATCCCGAGCAGCTTCTGGCGATAGAGCTCATCGGGGCGACCCGCAATACGCTCGCACTGGGCGGAGCTCAGGAAAACTGGCCCGCCCAGGGCGGCGGCACCGACGAAGATCTCGGCGGCTTTCTCCGCCATCAGCAACGATCCGAGCACGGCTTGGGGGGAAGGGCCGACGGCGATGATGCCGTGGTTGCGCAAGAGGATGATCTTCGGCGCCCGGCCGGTGCGGCGGACGAAGTCAGTGACGCCATGACGAATGGCTTGCGAGAGGGCGAGGCCCGGCTCGGCATAGGGAATCAGCACCGATTCCACGCCGCACATCACGACCTCGTCGGGGCACGTGCGGTGGGCGGCGAAGTCGGCGGCCCGGGGCGAGCAGAGCAGCTGATTGACCGCGATCGCATGGACATGGCCGACGCAATTGACGCCCGGGAGCGATAAGAGGTAGGCGTGAAACAGGGCTTCGATCGAAGGTTTGCGCGCGGCTTCATGGACCCGGGAGGCGAGAAGGGCTTGGTCGATCTCCGCGTCACTGGCGGTCCGTGAGTCGAGCAGGGGAAGTAAGCGTTCAAACCGACAGACGGTGAGGTCGGACGGGCGAAGCGTGGCAAGGTTTGACCCGGAAGCCTTCACCGTAAAAGTCGCTTCATCCAGACGCAGGGACGTGTTACCCTCGCCGAGAATCGCCAGACGAAGACGCTCGCCACCCAAGGTGTGGGAAAGGTCGAGCAACGACTGGAGGGCGTCGGTGGGCATGGACACTCGGGTCTGGGGCGCGGCCGCGACCAGGAGGTCAGGCCGTCAGCACGTGGTCCGGGGCCATCTTGACCTTCGCTTTGGAGACCGAGGCCGCATCGGCGTCGGTGACTAAAAAGAGCGCGCTCACATCGCGGGTCACGGCACAAGGGCCGCCGCGGCCCAGTTTCACCTTGTTCATGCAAATGAGCACCTCGTCGCTGCGCCGAATGACTTCCCGCTGTTGATGAGAGATGTCGCGCTGCGAGTTCCACAACCCGTTCTCATCGATGCCTTCAGCGCCGAGCAGGGCGACGTCGAAATTCCAGCGAGCGACCTCCTCGAGCGTGCGGTCACCAGCGACCATGGCATGTCGGGTCAGGAACAAACCGCCAGGGATGTAGACTTCGACCCCCGGCAGGCAGGAAATCAGCTGCGCCGTCGGCAAGCAGGTCGTGACAATCTGGAGGTCGGCGACACCCGCGGAAGCGATGGCTTCGGCCGCGAAGAAGATGGTCGAGCCCGAATCCAGGTAGACAGTCATGCCGGGCTTCACGCGAGAGGCGGCCAGGTTCCCGATTTTCCGCTTGGCCTCCGCATCCTCGACCTTGCGATCGTCGAGGGGCGGGAAGTTGCGATTGAAATCCGAGAGGGCGCCACCGTGCGTCCGCGTGATCCGACGTTGGCTTTCCAGTTCAGTGAGGTCGCGGCGAGCGGTGGCTTCGGAGACATTGAATAGTTTGCAGATTTCGAGGACCGGAACATACCCCACTTTACTCAGCAGTTTGGCGATGGCTTCCCGGCGGGCGTCAATGATGTGGCGAGCGACTTTCATAAAGATTGGGTTTAAATGACCGTACGTAGTCAAGCGAGCAATAACCGATTGAATAGGAAAACCACCAGATAAAAATTTCGCACAATATACATTATGTCTAAAAATAGCATCCAATTAATAAGGGGATAAAACAGATGGTAATGGTATTATCTTGGGGTCTGAATGGCTCCGATTTAGACGATGCTGCGCATCGTCATGAACAAGGTACACCGCACGGCTTGGGCTGCCCCATTGATTTTTGCCCTTTCTGGTCTCGTCGGGGGATGTTCAACGGCGCCGTCCAGTCCTCCCGCCAAGCTGCCGCTCGCGACCAAGACCGAGACCGGCCTGAAGATTGAACAAGGGGCGAACTCACTGGGATCGGAAGCCCGTCGGGGCCCGATTCAAGTCCTGGTCCTGCATCATACCGGCGGCAATCTGGCCGGTTCCTATGATGTTCTCCAGGGGAAGCAGTCCAATCACCGAGTCGGCATCCATTACCTCGTCACGGACGAACAACCTCCCCGGGTCATCGCGATGGTGCCGGAAAATAAAGTGGCTTATCATGCCGGCAAAAGCGGCTGGCGCCAATTTGAAAGCCTGAACCAGAATTCCATCGGCATCGAGATCATTAACCTCGATGGCAACATCCATCCCTACGCCCCAGGGCAAAAAGATGTCATCGTTAAACTGTGCGCTGATATCCTACGCCGGAATCCAACCATCGCGCCGACCGAAGTCCTGGCGCATTCGGACATCGCCGTGGGCCGCAAGATCGACCCCGGGCTGCTCTTTCCTTGGGCGGAATTGTCGGCGCAGAAAATCGGGGCATGGCCCTTACCGGAAGATGTGGCGGCGTTCTCCAAAACCGCCCCTACGGCCAACGCCGCCGAGTTACGCCGGTTGCTCCTGACCTACGGTTATGCGGTCGAGGCCGGTGACCGTGGTTTGCATCTCGCGATCGAAGCTTTTCAGCGTCACTTCCGGCCGCGCAAGGTGGACGGCGTCGCCGACCCCGAAACCGTGGCGACCCTGCGGGCCTTGGTGAAGCGTTACCGGACCACCGCCACCGTGCCCTCCCCTGCCCCCCTGGTGCCGACGGCACCCCGCCCCGCCAAGGTCGGTAAGATTAAGCCTTAAGCTGGTAACCGGTCGGCCGCAGGAGCTTGTTCACGAAGCCCCGCAGCAGGTCGCGTTCGGGGTAGCGTAACAGGTATAGGTAGATGGCGTACGCGACCATGGCGACCCCACCACCGAGCAGCATCGAGAGAGCGAGGTTAAGTTTCTCTGGCAGGTGGTTGAATCCCTGTAGATGAATCCAGGCGGTGGCCTGATAGGCGATGACGCCCAGGAGAAAAGAACCGAACAGGACCTGGAGGGCCGGCTTAAGCATCGGCTCGGCGAGGAACTCGGGGGCCAGGCGCTTGAGGTAATGGCGGAGTACCAGGTACTGCCAGATCGTCGAGGCGGCATTGGCGATGGCCAAGCCCTCGACGCCGTAACCCAGCATGATGACCCCAAGGGAGCCGAGGAAGTTGATGGTCAAGGCGTGCAGCGCCGCAATCAGGGTCACGCGGGGCTGGCCGGCGACGTTCAGGGCCCGCGTGGCCAGTGAGATCATGGCGTAGAACGGCATGGCGACGGCGAAGAGCACGAGCAGACGACTGGTGGCCGCGCAATGCTCCGGGGTGAACTTGCCGAACTCGAAAAGCAGCTGGACGATGGGTCCGGCCAGCACCGCGAGGCCGAAGGCCGCGGCCACGTTGACGGCGAGGATTAGCCGGAGACCGCGGGCGTAGTTCCGCGCCAGCGTCGGCCGGTCGCCCTGGGCGAAGGCCATCGCGAGCGCCGGGAACATCACCACCGCGATGGACGCGCTGAAGAGGCCGATGGGTAGTTCGACGATCCGATTCGCGATGTAGTAGTAGGTCAGGCCGGCATCGCTGACCTTGAAGGCCAGTCCCCGCGAGACTAGGAAGTTAATCTGCTGAATACCCGCCCCGAGGGCGGCCGGCAGGAAAGCCACGCTGAGCGTCCGCCAAGCGACGGGGTCGACCTGCCCCGGCCCGGGTTGCCAGCCTTCCTGACGCAGGCCTTGCAGCGGGATCAATAGTTGCAAGGTGCCACCCGCGAGCGCGCCGGCGCACAACCAGCCCGCCTTGCCCATCTCGGTGTCGGCCAACAGACCGAAGAGACCCAGGCCGACGATCATGCAGAGATTCAGCAGGCCCGAGGCGATCTCCGCCAAGCCGAAGCGGCCGCTGAGATTGACCGCCGAAGTGAAGAGCGCGGCGACGCAGACGAGCGGCATGTACGGCATGCACGCAGCCGTCAGGATCGCCACGTTGGCGTCGGCCGGGCGGACGAAGGCCCAGAGCAAGGCGCTGCCGACGCTCAACAATGTCAGCCCGATCATCCGGGGCAGAATCCGGCGCAGCACGTGATTCAGGAACCCGAAGGCCGCCGCCTTGCCCTCGCGGGCGGTCTTGTCGGCCAGCACCGGCACGATGGCGGCGGTCAACGCACCTTCGCCCAGCAACCGGCGGAACAGGTTCGGGATCTGGAAAGCGAAAAGGAAAGCAGCGCCGACCGCCGAAGCGCCGAAGATGGCCGCCGTCAGTTGGTCGCGGAACAAGCCTAGCACGCGCGACACCATGGTCCAGGAGGTGGTCTTGGCCATGTCCCGGTACTGGCGCGCCTGCTCGGTCATCGGCTCAGGGAAGGATCGCGCGCATCCCGTCTTCCAACACCGCCCGCAGAGCCGGGACCAGGTCGCTGCGAGGCACCTCGGCCTCGCTCCGGTCGGCGAGGCTGCGGACCTTGGCGACGCCCTTCGCGACTTCGCCGCCACCGTAGACCAGGGCGTACTTCGCCCCCGCGGTCTCGGCCTGTTGCGCGAGCTTGCCGAACTTGCCGTCGCGGAGGTTGTACTCGACGCGGAAGCCGGCGCGGCGCAGCGACGCGACATCCTCTAGGGCGGCCGAGCGGGCGTCGTCGCCCAGGATCATGGCGTAGAAATCAGGCCCGTCGGCGTAGACCGGGAGGAACTTCCGCAACTCCAACAGGTCGCGCAAGGTGACGTCGCCCATGCCGAAGCCAACGGCCGGCAGGTCCGGGCCGCCCATCTTCTTCACCAGGGCGTCGTAACGACCACCCCCGGCGAGGGCGCGGGCCTCGCCGCCGGTCTCGAATGCCTCGAAGACAAAGCCCGTGTAATAAGCCAGCCCACGCACGATGGTGAGGTCGATGGCGACGCACTCGGCGAAACCCAGGGCGGTCAGTGTCCCGAGCAACTGCTTCCATTCGGCCAGGCGCTCCGTGAGGGCGGCATCGCCCGTGGCGAGTCGCTCCAGGTCGGCGAGGGACTTGGTGTTCGCAAAGGCGCGCGCGGCCGCGAGGGCCGAAGCCGCTTCGACCGCCGTGCCTGCGAGGGCGGCGGTCATCGCCTGAAGCAGGTCCGCCGGCGAACCACGCTCCAGCTTGTCGACGACGCCGAGCACCGCGGTCGCCTGGGCTTCCGGGATACCAAGCGTCGCCAGGTAGCGGAACCAGAGGGTGCGGTCGGAGACGCGGATGCGGAAGTCCGCCTGCGTGAGCCCGAAGCCCATCAGGCAATCGGCGCACAGCGCGATGATCTCGGCGTCGGCGGCGGGACCCGCCTCACCGAGGAGGTCGGCGTTCAACTGGTAGAAGGCGCGGAGGCGACCTTTCTGCGGTTTCTCGTAGCGGTAGCTCTCACCGATGGCGAACCAGCGAATCGGCTTGGGCATACCGTTGGCCTTGGCCCCCACCATGCGGGCGAGCGCGGGCGTGAGCTCGGGGCGGAGGGTGACCTGACGGCCGCCCTTGTCCTCGAAGTTGAACAACTGGCGGACGATCTCCTCGCCGGATTTCTCGGTGAAGAGCTCGAGGGGCTCGAGCACGGGCGAGTTCCATTCGCGGAAGCCATAACGCCGACAGGCGCGGCGCCAGACATCCATGATATGACCGATGACCGCCTGGTCCTCAGGGTAGAACTCCCGGAAACCGGGGAGCGTTCGAATGTCGGACATCGCGGTGATTACTGCGCGGGCTTCTCGACGTCGTACGACTTCAACTTCGCCTTCAATTCCTTGCCTGCCTTGAACTTGATCACGGCCCGCTTAGGGATGATGACATCGGTCTCGGGGCGGTTCGGGTTGCGGCCAACGCGGCTCTTGCGCACCTGGACCTGAAAGACGCCGAAGTTACGGAGTTCCACGTCGCGGCCGGACAGCAGGGCCTCGCTGATCGCGTCGAGCGTCATCTGGACGCTCTCGCGGATATGCTTCTGCGGGTAGCCCTTCTCCGTGAAGATCTTGATAACGATATCCCGCTTGGTGAGGTTATTGGACATGGCCGTTTCGTAAGTGTTGATGGACAAAGGCATGGGAAAGCCTCCGAGGCAATACCACACCCAGAAAAAACCTCACTCGAGGTTTTGGACCTGCTCACGGATACGTTCGATCTCGGTTTTGGCCTCCAAAACCGCCCGGGTCGTGGGGATTTCCGCGGCTTTGCTGCCGATGGTGTTCACCTCCCGGAGGAGTTCCTGGACCAGAAAATCGAGTTTTCGACCGCTATTGGCCTGCCCTAATTCAGCCTCAAATTGGGCCAGGTGGCTCCGCAGGCGGACCACCTCCTCGGTGATGTCGCAGCGTTCCGCGAAGAAGGCCAATTCTTTGAGAACCCGGTCATCGGAGACATCCAACGCCAGGCCGGCGTCCTTGAGGCGGCGCAGCAAGGCCTCGCGGTGGCGAGGGACCGCCCCGTGCTCCGAAGTCTCCATCGTGCGGACGAAACCATCGAGCAGGCCAAGCCGATGGCGCAGGTCGGCGGCGAGGGCGGCCCCTTCCTGGGCGCGCATCGCGATCAATTGGTCGAGCGCTCGGGTGAAGGCCGCTCGCACGACGGGCTCGACGGCGGTGAAGTCCGGCAAGGCACTGATCTGACTTCGCCGGGATTCGGCAAGCTTGAGCACCAGCTCCAGAGACGGCGGCGTCCACGGTGCGCCCAGCGCCCGGGCCAAGGTTTCCAATTCCTGTAATTGCGCCCGGGTCGACTCGAGATCCCACGTACCCGCGGCGCCGCCCGCGGGGGCGGCCTGCGTCACCCGCGCGGTCACTTTGCCTCGTTGCAGCCGGGCCCGGACCCACGCCGTGGCCGAGGATTCCAGGGAAGTCCAGACCTCGGGACCATGCACCGAAACCTGCAGGTTCTTCTGATTGACCGTCGCAAGTTCGATCGCCAGCCGGGCGCCCGGAAGGTCGATTTCCGCGCGGCCGAAGCCGGTCATCGAGTGTGCGGCCATGCTCACAGCTTGATCTCCGTACCGAGGGCGCGGGCGGCGCTCCAGACATCCTTGTCCCCGCGACCCGAAAGATTAATCAGGACAACCTCGCCCGGCTTCCCCTTCGCTGCGACCTTGCAGCCGTGCGCGATGGCGTGACTCGACTCCAAAGCCGGGATGATACCTTCGGTGCGGGAGAGGAGTTGGAAGGCGTCGAGGCATTCGTCATCGGTCGCGTACGCGAAGTCGATCCGGCCACGTTCGCGATAGTAGGAATGCTCGGGCCCGACCGCCGCGTAATCGAGTCCGGCGGAGACGGAGTGCGTGCCTTCGATCTGACCTTCTCCGTCCATCAGGATATTCGTCATGCAACCTTGCAGGACGCCTAGGCGGCCGCCGGCGAAACGCGCGGCATGCTCGCCCCGCTTGATACCACGGCCGCCGGCCTCGACGCCGGTCAGGCGCACCCCCGGCTCATCGAGGTACTCAAAAAAGGCCCCGATGGCGTTGGAGCCTCCCCCGACGCAGGCGACGACGTCGTCGGGCAGGCGGCCCACCGCGCGAAGCATCTGCTGCTTGGATTCGAGGGAGATGATGCGGTGAAAATCGCGCACCATCATCGGGTACGGGTGAGCGCCGTAGGCGGTGCCGAGGATGTAATGCGTCTCGCGGACGTTGGTGACCCAATCGCGCATGGCCTCGTTCACGGCCTCCTTGAGCGTGCGCTGGCCGGCTTCGACCCCGCGCACCTCGGCGCCCATAAGACGCATGCGATAGACATTCAGAGCCTGGCGCTCCATGTCCGTCGCGCCCATGTAGATGACACACTTAAGCCCGAAGCGCGCACAGACCGCGGCCGTGGCGGTGCCGTGCTGGCCGGCGCCGGTCTCGGCGATGATGCGCTTCTTGCCCAGGCGGCGGGCGAGAAGTGCCTGGCCGATGACGTTGTTGATCTTGTGCGCCCCGGTGTGGAGCATGTCCTCGCGTTTGAGGTAGATGCGGGCACCGCCGCAATGCTTAGTCAGGGACTCGGCGAAGTAGAGACCCGTCGGACGGCCGGCGTAGTCGCGTAGCATGTCGGCGTACTCCTGCTGGAACGCCGGGTCGCGGCGGGCCTCGGCGTAGGCCTTGGTCAGGTCCAACAGTGGGGTCATCAGCGTCTCCGGGACGTAGAGACCGCCGAAACGTCCGAAGCGGCCCCGGGCGTCGGGCACTTGGAAGCGCGGTTCGTTGTTCGGGATGAGGCTGGAGGCCGACATGGTAGAGGGAGGGTTTTCATAAAGCGACGAGTCTCCCGCAGGGCAAGCGACAAGGCGTCTTTCCCGCTCTTGCCCTCCGCCACGGCTGTCGCCATGGAGAGAGTATGGTCAAATCGTCTGTCTGGTTGCTCCTCTTCGCTCCGCTGGTCGCGATTGCCGCGCCCGACAGAGACGCGCCGACCGCGACGGCGGACGCCACTGCGGACTTCACCTATGGCCGGGCGGTCGTGACCGGCACCGTCGAAGGGATTACGGAATACCTCCCGATCAGCTCCACGGGACACATGATTGTGAGTGACCGATTGCTGGGCGTACCCAAGGATCCGGCTCGCCTCTACGCGGGTATCGTGGACCGCCAAGGTCGGCTGGTCTCGCAGGCGCGTATCGCCGACGACTACCTGGTCATCATCCAGCTGGGTGCGATCCTCGCGGTACTTTTCGCTTTCGCGGGTCGCCTCGCCGGGTTGCTCCGCGGGTTATCTCAAGGCGAACCCGCCGCCCGGGGGTTGGCGCTGGCCATCGTCATCGCCTTCCTGCCTGCCGCCGGCATGGGTTTCCTCTGGAAGGAGGCCATCGCGGCGGCTCTCTTCTCCATCGAAGTCGTCGCCCTCGCCTTGGTGGTGGGCGGCGTGGTCATCTTGGTGGCCGAGGCCACCCTGCGGCTCAAGCCAGCCGCGGGCGACGAGCTGGGATCGATCGGCCTCCGCCAAGCGTTGACCATCGGGGTCTGTCAGTGCTTCGCGCTGATACCCGGCACCAGTCGGTCCCTAGCCACCATCCTCGGTGGGCGGTTGGTCGGGCTCTCCCACGCGGCCGCGACCGAGTTCTCCTTCCTGGTCGGCCTGCTCACCCTCACGGCGGCCTCCGTCTATAAAATGTGGTCGCTCGGGCCCGCCCTCACCCAGGTTTACCCCGCGGGTCCAGCCCTCCTCGGCTTGGCGATCGCCGCGGTCACCGCCTTCCTCTCAGTGAAATGGCTGGTTGGCTACGTCTCGCGGCATGGCTTGGGCGTGTTCGCCTGGTACCGCATCGCCCT
The DNA here is from genome assembly GCA_014193315.1 of Verrucomicrobiota bacterium. Taxonomy (GTDB): domain Bacteria; phylum Verrucomicrobiota; class Verrucomicrobiia; order Opitutales; family UBA953; genus UBA953. Next base: position 42,392 of record BJHS01000005.1, on the reverse strand, counting down.
CGGCGGCGGCATCTTGGCCTACCTCGGCCTGGCTTGAACTTAGGTGCCCAGTTCGAAGCCCTGACGGTACACGCGACGGACGAAGGCGTTGGCCTTGGCGTCGTTGGTCACCTGCATCTTCTCCCCGTCCCAGAGCAGTTTGCGGTCGGGGAAGCGGATCGCGAGGTTGCCCATGAGCACCATCTCGGAGAGCGGTCCGGAGTAATCGAAGTTGGACGAGGCCGGGACGCCGCCTTTGCAGGCGCGCAGCCAGTCCTTCTCATGACCGGAGTTGTTGCCGGGGATGCGCGGAATCGTTTTCACGATCTTCTTGGCCGCCTCGCGCTGGTCGCGATCGAGCAGGCGCGGCTTCGACCCATAGCAACCGCAGACGATCTTGCCCTTGTCACCGATCAGCAGGCAGCCGCCGTCGCCATCGCCGAAGGGCATGTCGTCCTCGAGTTCGACCGGGCGGGCGGGCATCAGGCCGCCATCCCACCAGGTGAGCTGGACCGGCGGCAGGTCGCCGCGGGCGGGGAAACGGTAGCGCACGATCGAGGAACGCGGGAAGCACTCGTTGAGGACCGGGCTCTTGTGGCCGAAATCCGCGAAACCGGTGGAGACATTCCCCTCGACGCTCTCGGGGTAACGCAGCTTGAGGGCCAGGAAAAGCGGGTCGATGATGTGGCAACCCATGTCGCCCAGCGAACCCGTGCCGAAATCGCACCAGGCGCGCCATTTACCCGGGTGGTAAGTCGGATGATACGGGCGCAACGGCGCGGGTCCGCACCAGAGGTCCCAGTCCATGCCCTCAGGCGGCGTGGCCTGGCCGGTCGGACGCGGGGTGTCCGAGCTCTGCGGCCAGATCGGACGGTTCGTCCACGCGTGCGCCTCGCGCACCTGGCCGATGAGCCCGGCCTCGAGCCACTCGCAGATCTGGCGGATGCCCTCGCCGGAGTGGCCTTGGTTGCCCATCTGGGTCACGACCTTGTGCGTGCGCGCGGCCTCGGTGAGGGTGCGGGCCTCGAAGACATTGTGCGCGATCGGCTTCTGGACGTAGACGTGGTTGCCGCGGCGCATGCACTCCATCGCGATGTAGGCGTGGGAATGATCCGGCGTGGCGATGATGACGGCGTCGATGTCCTTGCGCTTGTCGAGCATGACGCGGAAGTCGGTGAACGTCTCGGCCTTGGGGAACTGGTTGATCGTCCCGGCGCAGCGCCTCAGATCCAGGTCACACAGGGCCACGATGTTCTCGTCGGAGCTATTCCGGACGTTGCTACCGCCGACCCCGCCGAAGCCAATGGCGGCGATGTTGAGCTTGTCGCTCGGCGAGATGCTCCGGGTCGCGGCGTTGAGCCAAGGCCGGCTCAAGGCGAAGCCGGCAGCGGTCAGGCCAGTCTGGCGAAGGAAGTGTCGACGGTCGAGGGGGGTACTCATGGTGTAAGGGTAGGACAGAGCCTTGGGGGGCGGGTTCCCGTCGGCGAAGCGCGGAAATCAACTCGCCCCGCCTAGCCCCCTCCCCCACCTATCTCGCTGTCAGATTGTTTCTTATGCATACCAGGTCGACAGGCGGACCGCACTTTGCTTTTGACTCCCCCCCTCTTTAGGCGTTCATCAAGGAAACCACGACCCTGATGTTCAAGCGCTTCCCCGGGCTATTCACCCAAGCCATCGGCATCGACCTTGGCACGGCCAACACTCTCGTGTTCCTTAAGGACCGCGGAGTTGTCCTCCGTGAGCCGAGCGTGGTAGCCATCCGCACGAGCACCCGCAAGCCCATCGCCGTCGGCAACGAGGCGCGCATGATGCTCGGTCGGACCCCTGGCGACATCCAAGCTTTGCGCCCGATGAAGGACGGAGTCATCGCCGACTTCGAGATCAGCGAGCACATGCTCCGCTACTTCATCGGCAAGGTCGCCCGTAAATCCCTCTTCACCAACCTGACCGTCGTGGTGGCCGTGCCCTATGGCATCACCGCGGTCGAACGCCGCGCCGTCATGGATTCCGCGTACCGCGCGGGCGCCGACGACGTCATCACGATTCCGGAGCCCGTCGCCTCCGCCATCGGCGTCGGCCTGCCCGTCGAGGAACCCACCGGCTCCATGATCGTCGACATCGGTGGCGGCACCACCGAGGTCGCCGTCCTCTCGCTCGGTGGCATCGTGCACGCCCGCTCCATCCGTGTCGGCGGGGATGAATTCGATTCCTCGATCATCAAGTACATCCGCAACTCCTACAACCTGATCATCGGCGAGCGCACGGCGGAAGAAATCAAGATCAAGATCGGCTCCGCCTACGCGCTGGAGTCGGAACTGACGTACGAGGTCCGCGGTCGCGACAATGTCACCGGCCTGCCCCGCCAGCTTCACCTGACATCGCAGGAGGTCCGCGAGGCCATGGCGGACAACATCAATCAGATCATCGAGGCCGTGAAAGGCTCCTTGGAACGCATCCCCCCGGAACTGTCCGCCGACCTCGTCGACCGCGGCATCGTGCTCGCCGGCGGCGGTGCTTTGATCCGCAAGATCGACCGCGCCATCTCCGAAGCCACCGGCCTGCCGGTGTTCGTCGCCGAAGACCCCCTTTGCGCCGTGGTCAATGGAACCGGCAAGATTCTTGCCAACTCGTCCCGCTGGAGCGGCCGAGAATAAGCCGCGCGGGCTGACCCGCCATGGATAAGAACCGGCAAGGCGCCACCGCTTCCTACGTCGTCCTGGTCGTCTGTGTCGTCCTCTGGATGGTCCTGCCCGCGGCGGTGCATCGCTTCACCCAGGAAGCCTTTGCGGAATTCCAGGCCCCCGCCTTGCACCTGGCAGGCAAAGGGCGCGATCTCGCGCGTTACTGGGAACTCAAAAGCCGGGACAAGGAAGAGATCCTCGCCGCCTCGCGTGACCTCGCCCGCGCCAACGCGGCGCTCGAACTCCAGCTCCGGCGCTACGACGACGTGCGGAAAGAAAACCTGCGCCTCCGCGAGATGCTGCGCTACAACCCTCCCGGTGATTTCTTGACGGTGGTCGCCCGCGTGGCGGTGAGGGACTCCACCACCTGGTGGCAGCGCATCGTGATCCGCAAGGGCTCCGATGACGGCGTCCGGGCCGGGTGTCCGGTGATTTTCTCCGACCGCGTGGTCGGCAAGGTGGCCGTCGCGCATCATACCACCAGCGAGGTCGACCTGATCACCAGCCCAAGTTTCCGCTGCACGGCCTTCCTCGAGGGCGACGAGGCCAATCGCATCGTCCTAGTCACGGGCTCCCCCGGACGCGGGCTCGCCGCAGGGCGAGCCAAGGTCAGCGCGATCCCCCAGGACTACTTCCATCCGGTGGGGAGCGCGCCCAAGGTGGTCACCACCGGCCTGGGCGGGATCTACCCCGCGGGACTCGTGCTGGGCAATCTCGACGGCGCGGAACGCACCTCCCAGGACGGCAACTTCAAGGAGGCCGGCCTGTCGCCGACCCGCGACCTCTTCTCCTTGCAGGAAGTGACGGTCTTGGTCCCCAAGTACCCGTCGGCCGGCGAACTGCTGCTGGAAGACCAGGCGCGGAAGCGCCTCGATGAACTCCGCTGAGCATGTTCTGGACTTGGTTCATCCTCCTGCTGGCCACCTTGCCTTGCCTCTGGTTGGCCGACCTTGCTTCGGATGCCTTGGCCTCCCATAGTTTGGTACTCTTCGTCTCCGGCGCAGCGATCGTCGCCCCTTGTCGACGCCTCAAGCGCTGGCAAGCGGTGCTCTTCGCCACTGGCGTGGGATTCCTCTTTGAAGCCCGTCGGCCGATTCCGGCCGGCACCTTGGCCTTCCTGCTCGCCGGCATGAGCATCTTCCTTACGAGCAATCGTCTGTTGCTGCGGAATACCCCGCTGGTCCTGCGTGGCGCCTTGATTTGCAACACCCTGGCCTGCACCGCTTGGTTCACCTCGGCGGCGCTTCGCTCCGGGTCCTGGGTGGCCAATGAGCCCGGCCACTTCCTCCAGCAACTACTGCTCCAAGTCAGCTTCGCCGCCTTGCTGGCCTTGGTGGTCTTCATTCCGCTGGCCTTGATCCAGGACGCCACCATGGACCGGGCCGGCATCCCCCCCGCCCTCGATTCGCCATGAAAGCACCGGACGAGACGGAAGCCCTGCCCTCCTCGCCCATCGCGAAGACCCGGCTCTACCTCGTTTTCACGATGTTCGCCGTCGGCTTCATCTATGTCGCGCTCGGGCTGGTTTTCCGGCAACTCTGGCAGTCCGGCGACCTCAAGGCACAATATGAGACCCAAAGCCGGCGCGTGGTGCTGCGTCCGCCTTCGCGCGGGGTGGTGTACGATCGCAACGGCTATGTCCTAGTCGAGAACCGCATACGCTGGACGATCAAGGCCGACCTCCTCGCCTTGCAGCCGGAGATCCACCGTCGCTACCTTTGGCTCATCAAATCGGAAAGAGCCCGCGGCGCTCCGGTCGAGCACGAGAAGCTTCAGGAGAAAGCCCGGGTCGATGTCCTGCAAGGTTGGCTCGACCGCGTGTGGTATGTCATCGACGAGGCGCAGCACGGTAGGCCCGCCGTCGCCGGTAAGCCTCGGTCCGTCCAGCCAACCGACGAACCCGAGCGACGCGTCAACCCGGACGAACTGAAGAAACACCTGCGTGAGCGCCGGGCGCTCCCGTACACGCTGGTGACCGACCTAGCGTTCCCCGGGACAACGCGGGCGCTGAAGCCCGAACAAGGTCAACGCACCATCGCGCGGTTCATCGATCAGTTCCCCGTGAACGGGCCGATCTCGCTCGAGTCCGACATCGTCCGCTCCTACCCCCAGGGGACGTTGGCGGCGCATGTCCTCGGCTACGTCAAGGACACCGAGGACTTGCCGGAAAAGGTCAACGAGCTGGCCGACCTGCCGTTGGATAACCTGCAGAAGCTCCACTACACGGGCAAGACCGGCGCCACCGGCATCGAGCAGACCTATGATCGCATTCTTTGCGGGTCGAGCGGGTGGGAACTTTGGACCAAGACCTCGTCCGGCTACAACAAGGAGTTAATCGCCAGCAAACCCGCCCAACAAGGCTCCAACGTCACGCTATCCCTCGACCGCGACATCCAATGCGCGGCGGAGCGGGCCCTCGCCCAGATCAAGGACACCAAGGGAGAGCTCCTTCCGGCGGCGGCCGTGATGCTGGACGTCAACACCGGCGAAATCCTCGCGATGGCCAGCCAGCCCACCTTCGACCCCAACAAACTTTCCGATCGGGTCACCCGCGTCTACTACGCCGAGATCGAGGAGCGCAAGGGGTGGATGAACCGGGCCATCCAGGGCCTGTACCCGCCTGGCTCGACCTTCAAACTCATCACGGCGATCGCCGGCATGCGCAACCAAGTCATCGACTGGGACGACATCCTGGATTGCGGCCCTAGTTACCGCGTGGGTGGTCGCGAGTTTCCCGAACACGACCCTGCTGGCTACGGGCAGGTCAATCTCGAGAAGATGCTCGCCGTGTCGTGTAACGTTTGGAATTACATGGTCGGTCTCCGGGTGGGGCCGGAACGGCTCGCCAAGGAAGCCCGCCGCTTCGGGCTCGACACGCCGCTGCTCACCCACGTCCCCGACGCCGATAACTCCAGCCAGTTCGAGCTCCCCTCCCCCTCGAGTCGGACCTTGGTCATCCCCGATGCCGCCTACAAGAAACGGATCGGGGCCGGTGCGTGGACCGACGGCGACACGGCCAATACCTCGATCGGCCAAGGCTACATCCTCACCACCCCCTTGCACATGGCCTGCGTCGCCGCCTCGATCGCGCGCGGCGAGACCCGGACCACGCCTGCCATCATCCACGACCCCGGCCGCGACGGCCGCCATGTCGGGGCGGAACCCATCGGCCTCACGGAGCCCCAGTTGACGGCGCTCCGCGGCGGCATGGAATTGTGCGTCAGTGAGGGCACCGCCCGCTCCGTCCGGATCCCCGAGCTCCCCTTCGCCGCGAAGACCGGCACCTCGGAGTATTTCAAGAATGGCGAGAAGGCCCACTTAGCCTGGATCGTAGGCTACGCGCCAGCTGACAACCCCGTGGTGGCCTTCTGCGTCTTGGTCGAAGGTCAGCTCGACACGAGCACCTGGGGCGGCAAGACCGCCGGGCCCGTCGCGCGGGATATGATCACGACCTGGTCACGGAAGGCCGATGCCCCCCAGGGCGTTGAGCCCGCCTCCGACTGTCAGCGCAAGTAGACCGGCGTCCCGACCGGCACGCGGGCGAAAAGGTCCACGATGTCGTCGTCCGAGAGCAGGACGCACCCGTGACTATTCGGGGTGCCGAGCTTGGCCACCTGGTTGGTGCCATGGAGGTAGACGAAACGGGCCTTCGTGTCGACCACACGCCCGTCGGCATCCTGTCCGGCGTTATGACCAGACTCACAGCCCTCGAGCCAGAGGATTCGCGAAGTGATGAGATTATCCTCCGGGGCAGGTCGCTCGGTCCAGATGCGACCGGTCGGTTGACGTGCCTTAAAAACCATTCCCAAGGGTGCGTCCGCGCCGATCTTCTCCGCGACCCGATGCCAGCCCAGCGGGGTTTGGTACGAATCCGCGACGCAGCCGACGCCGGCCCGGGCGGTGCTGACCGTGTACTCCCGGGCACGCTCACCCTCAAAAAGCCATAGTTTTTGCTGGTCAACCGACACAACGATGCAATGTTCCGCACTTGGGAGACCGCGGGCCGCAAGGCGTTCGCCTAGCTCCTGTCTTAACACCAAAGCTCTATCATCACATGGCATATCGTATCGGCATCGTGGGCGTGACAGGCGCCGTGGGTCAAGAAATCCTCGCATTGATGGCCAAGCGAGGTTTCCCGGTCGCGGAACTCCGGCCTCTGGCCTCGGCGCGTTCGGCCGGCAGCAAGGTCACCTATGCCGGCAAGGAATGGACCGTCCAAGAGGCCAAGCCGGAAGCCTTTGAAGGGCTGGATTTCGCGATTTTCAGCGCCGGCGGTGCCATCTCCCTCGCCCTCGCTCCCGAGGCCGTCAAGCGGGGCTGCCTCGTCATCGACAACAGCTCGGCCTTCCGCATGTTCCCGGACGTCCCGCTGGTCATCCCGGAGATCAATCCCGAGGCGATGGACAACCACAAGGGCATCCTCGCCAACCCCAATTGCTCGACGGCCATCGCCTTGATGGGCCTTTACCCGCTGCATCGCGCCTTCGGCCTCACGCGCTTCTTCGCGTCGACCTATCAGGCCGTCTCCGGCACCGGCGCCGAAGCGATGCGCGAGCTCGACGCCCAGGCCCGCGCCTGGGCCCGCGGCGAGACCCTCACGCCGAAGGTCTATTCCCACACCATCAACTTCAACCTCATCCCCCAGGTGGATTCGTTCCTCGAGGACGGCTACACGAAGGAGGAGATGAAGATGCTCAATGAAGGTCGCAAAATCATGAGCCTCCCGGACCTTAAGGTCACGACCACCTGCGTGCGCGTCCCTGTTTTCCGCGCCCACTCGATCGCGATCAGCGCCGAGTTCGCCCACCCGGTGGATCTCGCGGTGGCGCGTCAGGCTATCGCCGACTTCCCCGGTGCTGAACTGTGCGATGATCCGGCCAATAAGAAGTACCCGATGCCGCTCGATTACGCCGGCAAGGAGAAGTGCGGCGTCGGCCGTCTGCGCAAGGACACCCTCTTCGACAATGGCCTCTCCCTCTGGGTGAGCGGCGATCAGCTCTGGAAGGGCGCGGCCCTCAATGCGATCCAGATCGCCGAGACGCTCCACTCGCGTGGACGGCTCGCTCGCCGCTAAACCGTCATGGCCCGGAGCAACGACCGCGCCCCGCGTCACGCGGACCTCCTCAAACCCGTCCGTTTACTCGACGAGGCCGACATCCCGGGCTTGCTTGCCCTGCACAAAGACCCGCTGATCCTGGTCCTCGACGGTGTCCAAGACCCCCACAATCTCGGTGCATGCCTCCGGACCGCCGAGTGTGCCGGTTGCGCCTTCGTCATCACGACACGCAAGAACTCCTCTCCCGTCAACGACACCGTCCGTAAAGTCGCCGTGGGGGCGGCCGAGCGTCTGCCCATCGTGCAGGCCAACAACCTCCGCAACGCCTTGGTCAAACTGAAGGAAGGCGGCGTTTGGCTCGCCGGCACCAGCGACCACAAAGCCAGTCAATCGGTCTTCCAGGCCAAGCTGACGGGTCCTCTGGCCATCGTGCTGGGCGCCGAGGGCGACGGCATCCGGCACCTGACGGCCGAGACCTGTGACTTCCTCTTGCGGATTCCGATGCTCGGGCAGGTGCCGTGCCTCAACGTTTCCGTCTCGGCCGGCGTGTGCCTCTTCGAGGCCTTGCGTCAGCGTGGTCACCGCTAGGACAAAAAGTCTTTACCTGTCGGCTCCTCGACCCTTGGATTGCGGAGTTCGGACGGCCGGATAGCTCAATGGTAGAGCAGTTGACTTTTAATCAATTGGTTCCGGGTTCGAGTCCCGGTCCGGCCACCCCGATCAGCCCACGCTGCAAAGGCTTCACCGAGGTAATCTTTGCCGTTCTTTGCGCTTGAAAAGCGACGCGCAAGTTGCACTTATCGCTCTCTCGCTGTCGGCTGGATAGCTCAATGGTAGAGCAGTTGACTCTTAATCAATTGGTTCGGGGTTCAAGTCCCCGTCCAGCCACCAGCGAGAACCTTGGGCCCCCTAGCTTGCCGGTTGGTTATGCCTTGGCCACCGCTTGGCGGCGGCGACGCCGGTAGCGTTCAGCCATGTAGACCGAGTGACACCCCCGGCAGTAACTGTGGTGGGTCTGACTGGACTTGATCCAGTGGAAGGTGTCCAGCGGGAGACGCTGGGCGCAGAGGGCACATTCTTTGGTGGCAGCCGAGGCCGCCTGGTCGCGGGCGCGACCGTTTCGACGGACCCGGATAGTCAGGCAGGGGCGGCAGTAGGGGTGGAGCAGCCCCCCTGGCTGCAACGGCGGGAAACTCTCGAGGGATTTCGCCTTGCGGCAACAATGGCAGGTACGTTTCGCGTTGGTTGTCATAGCGAGAATAGGACGAGGCTAACGCCCCGCTTCGGCAAGGGTTGGCTCGTGAGGTTGTTTGCTCAGGTAGAACCCCTTACTCGACGGTGACCGACTTGGCTAAGTTGCGTGGCTGATCGATGGGACAACCGCGTAGTCGGGCCACATAGTAAGCCAGCAACTGCAAGGCCACCGCCGCGGGGATTGTCGCCACCAACGGGTCGCACGCCGGGATGCGCAACACTTCATCGGCGCCAGGGGCTTCGTCCCCCTCGGTCACCACGGCGATGATGCAGCTACCGCGCGCGCGGCATTCCTCGGCATTGCCCCAGACCTTATCGCGAACCGACGAACGATTCGCGAGGACGACGACGGGGGTGCCAGGCGTGAGCAACGCGATCGGACCATGTTTGAGTTCCGCGGCATGGTAGCCCTCGGCATGGATGTAGGAGATTTCTTTCAGTTTGAGCGCGCCTTCCAACGCCACGGCATGCATCGGTCCCCGGCCCAGGTAGAAGGCATGCTCACGACCGATGAAGCGCTGGGCGATCGCGGCGATGTCCGCCTCGCGGGCGAGCACCGCGCCGACCAGTTCCGGGAGTCGGGCGAGTTCGGCCGCGATCTCGATGCCCCGCTCGCGGGAGAGCCGACGGCCGCGGCCCAGCCGCAAGGCCATCTGGAGCAGGACGGCGACCTGGCAGGTGAAGGCCTTGGTCGACGCCACCGAGATTTCCGGGCCTGCGTGAAGGTAGACGCCGCGCCCGGTCTCTCGGGCGATGGCCGACCCGACGACGTTGACGAGACCCAACACCACGGCGCCCTTCTCGCGGGCTTCGCGGACGGCGGCCAGGGTGTCCGCCGTCTCGCCAGATTGCGAGATGGCGATGACGAGATCGGAGGGGTCGACCAAGGGGTTACGGTAGCGGAACTCGGCCGCCAGCTGCACCCCCGCGGGCACACCCGCGAGGTCACAGAAGGCATGCTCTCCGACTTGCCCAGCGTGCAACGAGGTGCCGCATCCCAGGAGAATAATGCGCCGAATCTCGGCCAGGTCGCGGGGTGACGCCCCCATGCCGGCGAGCACCGCCGTTCCTTGGGGGAGGTCGAGCCTCCCCCGCAGGGCATTACGCAGCGCTTCGGGTTGCTCATGGATCTCCTTGAGCATGAAATGTTCGTAGCCACCCTTCTCGACGGCTTCGGCGGCAAACCCGAGCACCCCCACCGCTCGGTCGATCCGCGCCTCGTCGAGGTCGATGATGTCGACATGGTCGGCCGTGATTCGCGCGACATCCCCGTCATCGAGGTAGATAACGCGGCGGGTGTGCGCGATGATGGCCGCCGGGTCGGAGGCGACCAAACTCTCCCCTTCCCCGACGCCGATGACCAAGGGGCTGCCTTTGCGGGCGGCAACGATGACGCCGGGCTCGTCGCGGGAAAGGACGGCGATACCGTAGGCCCCTTCGATCTGGCGCAAGGCGGCGATGACCGCCGCACGCAGGTCGCCGCGGTGGCACTCCCCGATGAGCCGCGCCAGCGCCTCGGTGTCGGTCTCCGAGACGAACACGTGGCCCTTCGCTTCCAGCCGGGTGCGGATGGCACGGTAGTTCTCGATGATGCCGTTATGCACCAGCGCGATCCCGCCCCCTTCGGCGAAATGCGGGTGGGCGTTAGGCTCGGTCGGGGACCCATGGGTCGCCCAACGGGTGTGCGCGATGCCGGTGCACGGGGTGCGCTGCGCCTCACTCGACCATGTGTCCCGGGTTTTTTCCGCCAGACGAGCGACCTTGCCGACGGACTTGAGGGCGACCAGTTCGTTGCCACGCTGCAGGGCAAAGCCCGCGGAGTCGTAGCCGCGGTACTCGAGTCGCTTGAGGCCAGCGAGAAGGACGGGGATGGCGGGGGCGCCGCCGACGTAACCGATGATGCCGCACATGACCTTAGGCGGTCAGGTCGGTTTGGACGATGTCGCCCGGCCGAGTGGTCGCGCCCGCGGCGAGCTTACGTCCGGGGTAGATCGAGGTGTGGATGCCGGTGTGCACGCCATCACCGACTACCGCGCCGAATTTCCTCCGCCCGGTATCGACGAGTTCACCGGCCACGAGGGTTCGGTGGTTGCGCCCATTGTGGCGGAGGTTCGAGGTCAGGGTCCCGGCGCCGAAGTTGACTTTCTGACCGAGGATGGAGTCGCCGACGTACGATAGGTGGCCCACATTCGTCCCGTCCATCAAGATGGAGTTCTTGATTTCGACCGCTTGGCCGACGTGGCAGCGGTCCCCGATCGTGGTGGCGCCCCGGAGGTAGCAGTTGGGCCCGATTTTACAGTCCTCGCCGATGATGACATCGCCTTCAATCACCACCCCGGGAAGAATCCTGGTCCCTCGTCCGACCTGCAGCCGGCCATCGAGGTAAAGCGAGGGAGGGATTTCCGCCGCTCGAGCGTAGTCCGTCCGGGCGCGGAGGTGTTGCTCGTTGGCACGGAGCAGGTCCCAGGAGTGCTCGACGCGAAAGGAGGTCACTGCCACGCGGTCCTCACCGGTCGCCCCGACGCGTCGGATCAGGGACGTCCCCTCCGGCATCGTCAGGGACGCGGCATCCGAACGGACGAAGGCACGCACTTCTTCGGCCTCCAGCCAGGCGAGGCCATCGACGACAAAAGCCGAAGGGCCCGGCAAGGCTTCCTGAAGGTCGGCCGCCGCCAGCGCGGCCCGCTGATGGTCGGCCAGGGGCCGGTTGCCCACCCGTAGGTTGGGAAGTTTGAGCGGGGCCAACCCAGGTAGCAGGCTCGGCGCAAGCAGGAGGAAGGTATCCATGTCAGGCCAGTTCCTGTTCGATGATGGCACGGAGGCGGGTCGACCAGGTATCGACGACCGCGGCCTCGCGGTGTTCGACGAGGATCCGCACCTTGTTCTCCGTGCCGGAGTAGCGGATCAGGTGTCGCCCCAAAGGACCGAAGGTCGCGTCCGCCTCGCGCAGCGCCGCCTGCAAGGCCGGCAGGGACTCGAGCGGTGGCTTGGCGCGAACCTTAAGGTTCACCAAGGTCTGGGGGTACTCGCGCATGACCTGGGCGAGCACCGACAAGGGGCGACCAGTGCGCTTCATGATCCGCAAGACCTGAAGGGCGCTCAGGATCCCATCGCCGGTGGTCGCATGGTCCGCGAAGATGAGGTGGCCGGAATTTTCCCCACCAAAGGAGAAGCCGCCGGCGCGCAAAGCCTCGATGACGTGGCGGTCGCCGACCGCGGTGGTCAGCACCGCGATACCCGCCTGGCGCAAAGCTTCGTGGAGCCCGAGGTTGCTCATCACCGTGCATGCCATCGTCGCCCCCCGAAGTTTCCCTTCTTCCATCAGCGCCAGCGCGCACAAGGTGAGGATGCGGTCACCCGAAACAGCGGCCCCGGTCTCGTCGGTGAAAATCACCCGGTCGGCGTCGCCATCGAAAGATATCCCGAGGTCAGCCCCTTGCTCCTTCACAACCCGGCCGGCATGCTGGGGGTGCAAGGCACCACAAGCGTCGTTGATGTTCAGCCCGTCGGGATCCACGCCGAGTTTTATCACCTTCGCGCCGAGTTCCTTGAAGATGAGAGGCGCCAACAAGTACGCCGCGCCATGACCGCAATCCACCACGATTTTCATTCCCCCTAAGTCACCCGCCCCGACGCTCTGTTTGGCGTACTCGATGTAGCGTCCGCGCGCGTCGTCGATGCGGGTCGCCTTGCCGATCTTGTCCGGCATCACGCCCTGCCCGGGAGACGCCGCGAGGATCTCCTTCTCGATCGCCAGCTCCAGGTCGTCGGACAACTTGTACCCATCCGGACCGAAGATTTTCAGGCCATTATCTTCGTAAGGGTTGTGCGAGGCCGTGAGCATGATACCCGCGCCGCAGCCCATCGACTTCGTCAGGTGCGCGACGCCCGGCGTCGGCATCGGGCCGACGAGAAAGACATCCATGCCACTCGAGACCAAGCCGCTGGTCAGCGCCGTCTCCAACATGTAGCCCGATACCCGCGTGTCCTTCCCGATGATGACTCGGTTGTGATTGGCACCGTTGGATTTCAAAACCCGTGAGATCGCCTGTCCGGTGCGGAGGGCGATTTCAGGAGTGATGGGGTATTCGTTTGCTTTCCCTCGAATACCGTCGGTGCCGAAGAGTCGGGTCGTCATGGGGCAATTCGACAAATATCCCCCTCTTTCGCAATATTAAATGAATGATATCTATCTTATATGAAACAAATGACTGTTTCGCTCATTTAGACGTGTTGAAAACCGGAAAAAACTGAAATGGGGCTTTCGGAGTGCCGTTGAGGAAGGAAGTGGTCAAATATCGCTTATGAAACTTGTCGCACTGGTCGCGTCCCTCGGCTCGTTGCTCAGTGCCGCCGAGCTCCCGACACCGGCCACCCCGGAGGTCAACGCGCCAGTGACACTTTCGCTCCCCGCGGCAGACAAGGATCGCCGACACCAACGGGTCTACCTAGCGACGGCGGCGGAGGTCAAGTCGCTTGGCCTGAACTCGAAGGACATCTTCGTCGTGAGCACCGCAGGAGCGCCGCCCAAGGAAGTCCATCCGGTCCAATGGGATGAACGCACCAAAGAACCTTACTTCGTTCTGCCCTTCCAAGCAGCGGGCGCAGCGCTCACCCTGCAACTCCGGTCGGTGGAATCCCGCCAAGCCGAGCAGAGTGTCGAGCACGCTTACATGAACGATCAACTCTGGATGACGACGCTCGCCGACGGGGTCCAACGTCGGCTTTTCGCTTTTCAGCATGATGAACTACTGCCTCCCGGGATCAAACCCGTCTACCGCCGGGCAGGCTTCATTCACCCCGTACTGACCCCGTCCGGGCAAGTCATCTCCGGCAGCTTCGCCCCCGACCATGCGCACCATCACGGCATCTGGACCGCGTGGTCGCACACCGAGATCCAAGGCCGCCATCCCGATTTCTGGAATGTCCAGGACGAGAGCGGCCGGGTCGAGTACCTCGGCCTCGGGGCGCGCTGGATCGGCGCGGTGGATTCTGGATTCGGCGCCAAAATGCGCAGCCTGGATACCAAGGCAGAGCCGCCGCTCGAGGTGCTCACGGAGGACTGGCGCGTGACCACCTACCTGCCGAGCGTAGCGGAAACCGTGTTTGAACTGGAGACAACCCAGCGGAACGCGACGAAAGACCCCCTTGTCTTGACCAAGCACATCTATGGCGGCCTCGGGTTCCGCGGGCTCGCCACGTGGACCGTCGATGCCGCGCTGATCTTCGTGACGTCGGAAGGCCAGCTCGGGCGCAAGGCCGGCGATGGCCAAAGGGTGCGCTGGTTCGCTTTCGCCGGTCCGACCGCCCAAGGCCGGGGGGGGATCGCCATCCTCGCCCACCCGGACAACGTGAACTTCCCGCAGTGGACTCGGTTCAACCCGAAGGATCCCTTCGTAGCCTTCACGCCGGTTCACGATGGAGCCGTGAGCATCAAACCGGACGAGGCCCTGACCCAGAAGTTCCGCTTCGTGGTCTTCGACGGTGACCCCGATGGTCGGCGGCTCGAGGAGCTGTGGCAGGGCTACGCCCACCCGGCCAGGGCCGTCGGTAAGTAACCATCAGAAGGCTTCATTAATAAACCCGCGGCGGTTGTCGTGGACAGGAACCTCCGGCTCGGTTGTATGGTCTCATCCCCGTGCCTCTCCGAAAGTTATTACTTCCCTTCCCCTTGCTCCTCGCTGGCGCCCTCGGGGCGGCGGACCCCGTCGACTTCAACCGCGAGGTTCGCCCCATCCTGTCCGACCGTTGCTTTGGGTGCCACGGACCCGACGCGGACAAAGGTCGTAAGGCCGGGCTGCGTCTGGATGAGTTCGAAGGCGCGACGAAGGCCTTGAAGAGCGGGGAGAGGGCCATCGTGCCCGGCGACCTGACCAAGAGCGCCATCATCGCCCGGATCAACGCGAAAGCCGAGGACGATATCATGCCGCCGCCGGAACTGCACCGGCCGCTGACGGCGTCAGAAAAAGATATTCTGACCCGCTGGATCAAACAAGGGGCGAAGTATGACCGGCACTGGGGCTTCGTCACACCGCAGGCCTACCCACTGCCCAAAGTGGTCGATGCGGCTTGGCCCAAGGATCCGCTCGATCATTTCGTGGCCGCGAAGGCCGCCCAAGTCGGCTTGAAGCCCTCCGCTCCCGCCGACCGCGTGACGCTCCTTCGCCGGGCCTCCTTGGCCCTGACCGGCCTCCCGCCAACGACCGCCGAGGTCGATGCCTTCCTCGCCGACAAATCCCCCAACGCCTACGAGAAGCGCGTCGATGCCCTCCTCGCTTCCCCACGCTTCGGTGAACACCTCGCCGTCAGCTGGCTCGACCTCTCGCGTTACGCCGACACTTGGGGCTACACCGGGGACAATGGGATGTTCGCTTGGCCCTGGCGCGACTGGGTCCTGCAAGCGCTCAATGACAATAAGCCTTACGATCAATTCCTAACCGAGCAGCTGGCGGGCGACCTCCGACCCAATCCGACCCAGGACCAACGCGTCGCTACGGCTTTTAATCGCTTACACCGGATGACGTTCGAAGGTGGCTCCATCGCTGAGGAATTCCGCCAAGACGGCATCAACGACCGCGTCAGTACGGCGAGCTACAGCTTCATGGGTTTGACGATGGAGTGCGCGCGCTGCCACGACCACAAGTACGACCCCATTTCGCAAAAGGACTATTATTCGATGGCCGCCCTGTTCGGTGACCAAAACGAGAATGGCCTACTCTCCTATCACGGCGAGGTTCCGCCGCCGTTCGTGCGCCTATTCAAGTCCGACGCCGAGCGCACCAAGGAACAACATTTAAAGGCGGCCATCGTCGCCGCCGAAAAAGCGCTAGCGGCCATCCCGACTCCGTCTTTAGCCAACCTCGGAGCGACCGCTCCGGCCGCCCCCATCGTGCACCTTCCGCTAGATGTGTTCACCATAACGGGCGCCGACAATGCCATCGCCAACGGTAAGCCCGCAAAGTTTGAACGCCGCAGCGACCCCGACGACCTGCAACTGACCCCGGGCGTGAAAGGCCAAGGGGTTAAGTTCGATGGCGATGCGGGTTTCATCCTCCCCGACTTCCGCCAACTGGGCCGGTTCGAACCTTTCACTTTCTCCGCGTTCATCCGCTTCGGTGAAAAGAACACCCGCGCCACCGTCCTGCATTCCACTGGCTTCTACACCGGCGACGGCGATGCAACTGGCGTGGAACTGCTGGTCACCGAGGGGAAACTCCGCTGGAGCATGATTCACCTCTGGCCCAATAGCGCGGTCTCTATCATCACCAAAACCGAACTGCCGCTTAACGCGTGGCATCGCCTCACGGCCACCTATGACGGCTCTTCTCAGGCCTCCGGCCTCCACCTCTACTTAGATGGCCGCGAGATCGCCACGACGGTCGTGCGCGACACGCTTCACGCCAAGTCGCGCAACAACGCCCTCGAAATCGGCTCACGCACGCGTGATGCCGGCTTCCGTAACGGCTCCCTCGATGAGGTTCAGCTCTGGAACCAAGCGCTGACCGCTGTTGAGGTGGCGAGCCTCCACGGCCTCGACCCGTCGACGCTACCCAAAGCCCTGCAGCAGATGCACGCTCGCGAACGTACGGACACGGCCTACCAAGAAGCCTGGAAGAAACTCCAACAGGCGCGCCGCGATCTCGCCGCTCATCAGGAATCCGTGCCCGCGTTCTTCGCGATGGAGCATTCGCCTTTGGCGCCTAAGGCCTACGTGCTCACCCGCGGTGAATACGATAAGCCCGACCTCACCAAGCCGTGCGAGCCTGGCGTGCCCACCCGCATCTTCCCGTGGGACGATAAGTTGCCGCGCAATCGACTCGGCCTCGCCCGCTGGCTGACTGACCCGAAAAACCCGCTAACCGCCCGCGTGGCCGTCAATCGACTGTGGGCGCATGTCTTTGGCAACGGCCTCGTCGCTTCGAGCGAGAACCTCGGCCTGCAAGGCGACCAAGCGACGCACCCGGAATTACTCGATACCCTCGCCGTCGACTTCGTCCGTGGCGGCTGGAACACGAAGGCGATGCTCCGTCGACTGGTGCTGAGCGCAACGTTCCAA
The DNA here is from genome assembly GCA_014193315.1 of Verrucomicrobiota bacterium. Taxonomy (GTDB): domain Bacteria; phylum Verrucomicrobiota; class Verrucomicrobiia; order Opitutales; family UBA953; genus UBA953. The sequence continues at coordinate 25,366 of BJHS01000005.1, read as the reverse complement.
CAGGCGTCGACCCCTTCGGCAGCGGCCCGTGAAAAAGACCCCGCCAACCTCTGGCTCGCTCGCGGCCCGGTCCTCCGCCTGACCGCTGAGATGGTCCGCGACCAAGCCCTCTTGGCCTCCGGCAAACTCGTGGAGAAAGTCGGCGGAGCCAGCGTGCAAGAAAACGCCCATCGCCGGAGCGTCTACACCTTCCGTAAACGCACCTCCCCGCCGGATAATATGCTGATTTTCGACGCGGGCTCCCGCGAGGTCTGCCAACCCAAGCGACTGAACACCAATACGCCGCTGCAAGCGCTGGTGCTGCTGAATAATCCCGGCTTCGTGGAGTCGGCCCAGCTAATCGCCTTACGCGTCAGCAAGGAAGCCACCGATCCTAAAGACCAGATTACCTTGGCGTTCCGTCATATCTGCACTCGTTCGCCGCGCCCGACTGAGCTCACCGCGTTAGTGGAACTCTACACCCAACAGAAAGCTCAGCTGGCGCAACTCACTCCCGTCGCCCCCGTCGAGCCCGTTGCGACCGAACCAAAGCCCGACCCGAAGGCCAAGGCCGAGCCCAAGGGCAAGCGTGCCGCCACCCCGGCCAAAGCCGCGGCCATCTCAGCTGACCCGGCCTTGGCCGCGCTCACGCTCGTCTGTTCCACCATCTTGGCGAGCGATGCCGCCGTGACTTCCCGCTAATCCCATGAGCCACCCCCTCCCTAGTTACGACGGCCTCATGCAGCACACGCGGCGCCACTTCCTCGGCGCATCTGCCCTCGGCCTCGGTGCCCTTGCCATGCGCGGTATCATGGGAGATGCCCACGCGGCGGCGCTGCCTAAGGGCACGCACTTCCCGGGCAAGGCTAAGCGAGTGATCTACCTCTTCCAAGCTGGCGGCCCGTCGCAGTTCGAAACCCTCGACCCCAAACCGCTGCTGCGCGAACGCCATATGCAGCCGCTCCCCGATTCGGTCCGCCAAGGCCAACGGCTCACCGGCATGAGCGGTTACCAGGCGACGCTCCCGCTCGCCGGTTCCTTCACTAACTTTAAGAAGTATGGGAAGTCAGGCGTCGAATATAGCGACCTTCTGACGCACACCGGCGAAATGGCGGACGACCTCTGCGTCATCCGCTCGATGCACACCGAGGCGATTAACCACGACCCGGCCATCACGTTCTTCTGCTCGGGTAATCAAGTCGCGGGCCGACCCTCCATGGGCGCATGGGCTTCGTACGGCCTCGGTAGCATGAACGAAAACCTACCGGCTTTCATCGTCATGGTCTCGCAGGATGCGAGTAAGGACCAGCCGCTCTACTCCCGCCTGTGGGGCTCGGGCTTCCTGCCCTCGGAACACCAAGGCGTCCAGTTCAAGGCCGGCAAGGAACCCGTACTTTATTTGACGAACCCTGAAGGCGTTTCTCCGCACGCCCGACGCGGCATGCTCGACACCCTCGGTAAGTTAAACGCCGATCAACGTGCCAACGAACTCGACCCCGAGGTCGATGCCCGTCTGGCCCAAGCCGAGATGGCTTACCGCATGCAAACGAGCGTACCCGAAGTTGCCGACTTCTCCAAAGAATCAGCGGCAACGCTCGCCATGTACGGTGACAGCGTCAAGACGCCTGGTTCGTTCGCCGCCAACTGCCTGCAGGCCCGCCGACTGATTGAAAAAGGCGTCCGCTTCGTCCAACTCTTCCACCAAGGCTGGGACCAGCATGGCGGCCTGCCTGGCGGCATCTCCCGCCAGTGTAACCAGACCGACCAAGCCTCCGCGGCTCTTATAAAGGACCTAAAACAACGCGGCCTCCTCGAGGACACGCTCGTGATCTCCGGCGGAGAGTTTGGCCGCACCGCCTACAGCCAAGGTAAGATTACTAAGGGCAACTACGGCCGTGACCACCACCCGCGCTGCTTCAGCCTTTGGATGGCCGGCGGCGGTGTTAAAGGCGGGCAAGCCTACGGGCAGACCGATGAATTCGGCTACAACATCGTCAAGGATCCCGTCCACGTCCACGACTTGCACGCCACCATGCAGCACCTGCTCGGCGTTGATCACGAACGTCAGACCTTCAAGTTCCAAGGGCGTTACTACCGTTTGACGGACATCGCCGGTCACGTGGTTAAAGCCGTGATTGCCTAGCAGGTCGCTCCCGCCCTAACTCGGCGCGATGTCCACCGCGCCCCAGGCCTCCGCCGTTCACCACGGTTCGTTCCGCCTGTACCTCGGCGCGATTGTGCTCGGCACACTCGGTATCCAGATTCAAGGCGTCGCGGTGGCTTGGCAGGTCTTCCAGTTGACTGAGTCCGACACTCAAACGGCTGCCTTGGCACTTGGAGCCATCGGCTTTGCGGAAGTGGTCCCGTTCGTGGCGGCTGTGCTCTTTGCCGGACACGTGGCGGATACCCATAATCGTCGACGTATCGCGCGCTTAGCCATGGCCGCGATGACCTTACTGGGCATCGTACTGTTCACGCAGAGCATGCTCAAGTTGGAGACCTGGCTGCAACTTACCCTGCTCTACACGTTAGTCATGCTGGGCGGCCTGGCCCGTAGTTTCCTCACCACCGCCCGTCAGGCGATGATCGCCGAGCTCATCCCACGCGAACTCATCCCGAGCGGCGTCCGCTGGCGCAATACGCTCTTCGAACTCGCCTGCGTCATCGGCCCGGGCCTCGCTGGTCTACTGCTCTGGCTGGGCGACGAACCCCTAGCTTATGGAATCATGCTGGGCTGCTTCGCCGGTTCGCTCGTTACCACCAGCCTGCTGAAGCCGACGCAGCTCCTGCAGACGCGGACCCCTGAGCCGATCTTACAAAGCCTCGCTGCAGGGATTCGTTTCATGCGCAACCATCGCATCATGCTCGGCGCGTTCACGATGGACCTCTTCGCCGTGCTCCTCGGTGGGGCCGTCGCCCTGCTGCCAATCTTTGCCCAGATGCTCGGGGTCGACGAATTAGGTTTTGGCCTCCTCCGGGCCGCGACCTCGATGGGCGCCGTGGTCATGTCCATTTACCTGATTATCCGCCCGCCCTTAGAGCGGGCCGGCCCCGCCCTCTATGCGTCCTTCGCGGTCTTCGGAATCTGCATCATCGGCTTCGGACTTTCCATCCCGCTCGCCAGTGAACTCGGGTTCGGCCTCCAAGCCGCGTTCGTTCTATCATTCTTATTCCTGCTGATCTCGGGCGCGGCGGACGCCGTGAATGTCATCATCCGCCAGACCATCCTGCAAACGACCGTCCCGCCTGAAATGATGGGCCGAGTCTCCGCGGTGACGGCTGTCTTTATCGGGTGCTCCAATGAACTGGGGATGGCCGAATCGGGCCTCGCCGCCCGGCTCCTGGGGACCGTCAATTCGGTAGTCTTTGGGGGCTTGGCGACCTTTGGGGTGATGGGCCTCACCCACTGGCGATTCCCGGAACTCTGGCACCTGCGGAAAGTCGGCCAAGAACCCACGAAGTAAGGCACTTGGGCTTGTCACCCTTGGGGGCTCTGCTTCATTGACCTGACCCCGATGCGCTCCCTCCGTACCCTTCTGCCCTGCCTACTGGCCGGGCTGGCCTCCGTGGCCTCCGCCCAAACTGCTGCTCCCAAGGCGCCTACCGCCTCCGAAACCAAGAAAGACTGGGACAGCCAGTACGTCCTCGGGCCAGATTCCCAGGAGAAGGACAACGTCGCCAAAGGGAAAGTCACGACGTACACTCTGGAGGATTCCAAGACGTTCCCAGGCTTCTCCCGCAGGTGGCACCTCTACGTACCCGCCAAGTATGACGGAAAATCCGAGCTCGCGCTCATGGTTTTCCAGGACGGCAGTGGCTATGTGAACACGAAGGGTAACTGGCGCGTGCCGGTGGTCTTCGATAACTTGATTGCCGAAGGCAAGATGCCCCTCACGGCCGCCTTGTTCATCGACCCCGGCTTCGCCCCCGACAAGAATAACCCCACCGGCAAGGGCAAGGATGGTAGGCCGCTCGGTAAGGCCAACCGCGCCTTCGAATATGACAGCGTCACCGACAAGTATGTCACGTTCCTGCTCGAGGAGATGATCCCTCTAGCCGAATCCAAAGGCGTCAAAATCTCTAAAGACGCTAAGCGCCGTGCCATCGCGGGCGCTTCTTCCGGCGGCATCTGCGCCTTCAACGCCGCCTGGCAGCGTCCCGATGCCTTCAGCAAAGTCTTCACGACTATCGGCAGCTTCACCAATATCCGCGGCGGCAACAAGTTTCCGGAGATGGTCCTCGCCGAACCGAAGAAGGATATCCGCGTCTACTCCCAAGACGGCACCCATGACCTGAACAACCAACACGGCTCCTGGCCTGAAGCGAATCAGAAGATGGCCGACGCCTGGAAGGCCAAGGGGTACGATTATCAATTCGTGATGGGCGAAGGCACGCACAACCCGCGTCACGGCGCCATGCTGATGCCCGAAGCCCTCAAGTGGCTCTGGCGCGATGTCCGCTAAGCCCACTGCGATGCGACCCTTGTTTTTACTGTGTGGTTTGACCGTGGCAGCTTTCGCCGCGGAAGAACCGGTCTTCACCCCGCTGCTCGATGAGAAATTATCACAATGGGAGAAGTGGCTGGGCGTGCCGCATCGTTCCTATGATGTGCCCGGCTACGTCCGTGGTGCTACCGCGAAGGAAGACCCCGTCCTCGGCCTCAACCGCGACCCGCTCGCCGTCTACACGGCGAAGCTCGTCGACGGCGAACCGGTCCTGCATATTACCGGCCAAGTCTTCGGCGGCCTGACGTCTCTGAAGTCCTACGATAACTTCCACCTGCGCACGCAACAGCGATGGGGGACGAAGAAGTGGGAGCCCCGCCTCAACGCGGTCCGCGACAACGGGATCCTGATCTACTGCGTCGGCGAACATGGCGCGGGCGGCAAGAACTGGATGCGCAGCCAAGAATGCCAGGTCCAAGAAGGCGACATCGGCGATTGGTGGCCCATCGCTGGCGCGATCATCGACGTGCCTGCCCGCGATGAAGGCAAGACAGTCGTCTACGACCCAAAGGCCCCCGTACGCATGATGCGGAACCGCGTCTGGCATGGCACCGATTACCAAGAGAAGCCTTCGGGCGAGTGGAATGTCGTCGAGGTCTACTCCTTGGACGGAAACGCGGTCTTCCGCCTGAACGGCCGAACGGTGAACGTGATCCTGAACTCCCGTTACCGCGAGAAGGGCTCCGACCACGACATCCCCTTGAAGGCTGGTAGACTGCAGATCCAATCCGAGGCCGCCGAATGCGAGTACCGCCGCCTCGAGATCCGGCCGCTGACCGCCTGGCCGAAAGAAGTGGCCGGCGACATCCCGCCTGCCTACCCGCTGGCGAAGTAAGCCGCCATGCTCCGCGCCTGCCAGCTGACGAAGACCTTCGGAGGTCTGTCCGTGCTGCTGGACGTTTCGTTGGACTTCCGCCCCGGCGAGGTCCATGCGTTGATGGGCGAAAACGGCGCCGGCAAGTCGACCCTGATGAAGCTGCTCGCCGGCCTGTACCGTCCGGACGGCGGCGAGATCCAGTGGCGCGGCCGGTCGGTGCGCTTCGCCACCCCGCACGACGCCCTCACGCAAGGCATCGCGATGGTGCATCAGGAGCTGATGCCGATCCCCGACCTCACCGTCGCGGAGAACCTCATGCTCGGGATGGAACCCGTGAACGCCTGGGGCTGGGTCGACCACGCCGAGCTGCACCGGCAAGCCACCACGTGGCTCCGGCAACTCGGCACGGACCTCGAGACCAGTCGCCCAATGCGCACCCTCTCCGTGGCGCAGATGCAGGTGGTCGAGATCGCCAAGGCTTTGGCCCGTCAGGCGGATGTCATCTTGATGGACGAGCCGACGGCGGCGCTGTCCGACCACGAGGTGTCCGCTTTATTCAAGGCCATCGCGACCCTCCGACAGCGCGGGGTCACCGTGGTCTACACGACGCATAAGATGGATGAAGTCTTCCGGCTCGCCGACCGTATCTCGGTCTTGCGCGACGGCCACCTCGTCGCGACAAAGCCCGCGGGCGAATTCACACCGGCATCCCTCATCACGCAAATGGTCGGCCGCGAGCTCGCGCAGGTCTTCCCGCCGGTCACCACGACGCCTGGCGAAGTCATCCTCACGGTCACACAGCTCACCCGCGAGCCGGCCTACCGCGACATCTCCTTCACGCTGCGCCGCGGCGAGGTGCTCGGGCTGGCCGGACTCATGGGCGCTGGCCGCACCGAGGTCGTCAGCGCGATCTACGGGCTGCAACCCGCCGACGCCGGCGCGATCCGCCTGCTGGGCAAACCTCTCGTCCTGACCTCTCCCGCTGACGGTTTAACCGCCGGGATCGGGATGCTCACCGAAGACCGCAAGGGCTCCGGCATCATCCCCGCCATGAGCGTCCAGCACAACCTGACCTTGGCCGCGCTCCGCCACTACTGCCGCGGCGCGGTCGTCGATGCGTCCGCCGAAAAGGCCGTCACCCGACAGGCGGCGGCGGATTTTGCGATCAAGTCCAGCGGGCCAGCCCAAGCGATCCAGCAACTCAGCGGCGGCAACCAGCAGAAGGTCCTGCTCGCCCGGGCATTGCTCGCCGCCCCGGAAGTCCTGATTCTTGACGAGCCCACCCGCGGCATCGACATCGGCGCCAAGGCCGAGATCTACGCGCTCATCGGACGCCTTTCCGCCCAGGGCACCGCCGTGTTGCTGGTCTCGTCGGAACTCCCCGAAATCCTCGCCTTGACCCACCGCATCCTTGTCCTCCGGCAAGGGGAACTCTCCGCCGAACTCAACCCACGCCAGACCAACCAGGAGGAAATCCTCCGCCACGCCATGCCCCGATGATCCACTTCCCCGCCTTCGACCGCAACCTCCGCCACCGCGTCGGCATCGTCGTGGTCCTTGTCGTCATCGCCGCCCTGCTGGCCCTCACCACGGATAGTTTCGCGACGGCCGCGAACCTCACCAACGTCGCCCGCCAAGTGTCCATCAACGGCATCTTGGCGGTCGGGGTGACGTTCGTCCTCCTGACCGGCGGCGTGGACCTTTCCCTCGGCTCCGTCGTCGCCCTCAGCGGGGTGACCTGCGCGCTCTTCGCCCACCCCGGCGAATACCCGCTCTTCGTCCCCATCTGCGTCGGCCTGCTCACCGGCGGTCTCTGCGGCCTCCTCAACGGCGTGCTGGTGACTCGCGGCGGTATCGCGCCGTTCATCGTGACGTTGGGCATGATGACCGTGGCGCGAGGTCTGGCGCTCATCCTCAGCGGCGGCAAACCCGTCGCGAACATGATGCCGGCTTTGACCGACCTTGCCGGCGACCTTGGTCCTCTGCCGATTCCGGTGCTTTGCTTCGCCACGGTCGCCCTGCTCTCCGGGATTTTCCTGGGACGGTTCCGGCTCGGGCGTCACCTTTACGCGGTCGGCGGCAACGAACAGGCGGCCCGGGCGGCGGGCGTCTCCGTGACACGGGTCAAACTCCTCGCCTACGGCACCTGTGGTTTACTCACAGGCTTGGCGGGGGTGGTCCTCGCCGCCCGCATCACGACCGGCCAGCCCAATGCCGGGCAGGCCTACGAACTCGACGCGATCGCCGCGGTGGTCATCGGCGGCACCAGCCTCTCCGGCGGGGTCGGTAGCGTCATCGGTACCATCCTCGGCGTCCTGCTCATCGGCATCATCAACAACGGCCTGGACCTGCAAGGGGTCTCTTCTTACTACCAGGCCGTGATTAAGGGGGTCATCATCGTGGGTGCGGTTTGGCTCGACCGCCGTCAGTCCCGTTCGTAATCCATAGGCATGCGCCCTACCCCCCGCCTGGCCATCGGCTCGATGCTGGCCGCCCTGACCGTCTTTAGCTTCTTTTTGCCTGGCTGCAAAAAGCCGGCGGAACGCAAGGAGGGCGAAATCCTTCTGGGGTTCTCCTCGCGCGACCTTTCCGCCGAGTATACCGCCAAACTCTCCGAAGCCATCGTCGAGTACGCCAAGACGAAACCGGGCGTGAAACTGGTCATGGTCGATGCCCAATCCGATGTCCAAAAGCAGTTCAGCCAAGTCGAGAACTTCGTGGCCCAGAAGGTGGACGCCATCATCCTCAACCCGTGTGAACTCGAGGCCAGCACCCCGGCCGTCGACTACGTCAAGGCCGCCAAGATCCCCCTCGTCCTCGTCAATCAGGTCACGAAATCGGCGGGCGACAGCTACATCGGCTCCAATGACTTCGAAGCCGGTCGGATCGCCATGGAGGCCATCGCCAAGAAACTGAACGGCCAAGGCGGCGTCCTGATGATCCACGGGATCATGGGCACGTCGGCGCAACTGCAACGCGAAGCCGGCGCTCGCGAGGTTTTCGCCAAATACCCTGGCCTCAAACTCATTGACCAACAGACCGCCTCGTGGGATCGGGCGAAGGCCATGGCCTTGACCGAGAATTGGATCCAAGCCCACAAAGGGAAATTCCAAGCCATCTTCGCGCATAATGACGAAATGGCCATGGGCGCGCTGCTCGCCCTTGAGCGCGCGAGTATCAAGAAAGACGTCACCGTCATCGGCATCGACGCCATCGCCCAGGCCCTGACCGCGGTGAAGGAAGGCCGACTGGACGCGACGGTCTTCCAGGATGCCGTGGGCCAAGGCCGGGGCTCGGTCGATGCCGCCCTGCTGCTGGCCCGGAAGCAACCCTGCCCCAAGGAGAACCTCATCCCGTTCCAACTGGTGACCCGCGAGAACCTTGCCACTTTCCTCAAATAACATGAAAACCCTGCTCTCCCTCCTCACGTTCGGTCTGCTCGCCTCCACGGCGGTCGCGGCGGAACCCGACTCGCGTCTCTTCGAGATGCGTGTCTACTACGCCGCCGAAGGCAAACTCGACGCGCTCAACGCCCGCTTCCGCGACCACACCCTGAAGCTCTTCGCCAAGCATGGCATGACGAGCCTGGGCTACTTCGTCCCGACGAAGAACACCGAGAACAAACTCATTTACTTTCTCGCCTACCCGAGCCGCGAGGCCCGTGACGCTTCGTGGAAAGCTTTCCAGGCGGACCCGGATTGGAAGGCAGCCCAGAAGGCCTCCGAGGCCAACGGTCGACTGCTCACCAAAGGGGAGTCCGCCTTCCTGACCGCGACCGACTACTCTGCCCTCGCCCAGGCCAAGACCTACGGGCAAGGCGTGTTCGAACTGCGCACCTACACGACCGAAGCCGGCCGCCTGCCTGACCTCAATGCGCGCTTCCGCGACCACACCCTCAAACTCTTCGAGAAACATGGCATGACCAACGTCTGCTACTGGAACCTCGCGGCCGACCAGAAAGGCGCCAAGTCCGCGCTCGTGGCCAGCAACACCCTGATCTACCTCCTGACCCATAAGTCCGAAGAGGCCGCCAAGGCCAGTTTCGACGCCTTCCGTGCCGACCCGGCTTGGATCGCCGCCAAGGAAGCCTCGGAAAAGAAGGCCGGCGGCTCCCTGACCATCAAGGACGGCGTGAAGTCGGAGTTCCTGGTGCCGACGGACTATTCTCCGGTTAAATAAGAATCCGGCGCTGCCCCCACCAAGACCCCTCGTAAGAGGGGTTTTAAATTGGTCAGGGTTGCAGGGAACACCCGAGGGCCTAGGTTGGTCTTACCCCTCGTCCCATGTCGTTCCGACTTTCTTTGCTCCTGCTGGCTCCGCTGGCCGCCGCGGCCGCCGACGGCGTCTCGTTTAATCGCGATATCCAACCTATCCTGTCCGAGTATTGCTACCACTGCCACGGGCCTGACGGTAGCTCGCGCAAGTCCAAGCTCCGTCTCGACCGTGCGGAGTTCGCTTTCCAGCCCGCCAAGAGCGGTGACGTGGTCATCCTCAAGGGTGCCGCCGACAAGTCTCCCCTCATTCAGCGCATCCTCAATAAAGACCCAGATGAGGTCATGCCACCGCCGGAGACGCATAAGCAACCGAAGCCGGCCGAGATCGAACTGATTCGTCGCTGGGTCAGCGAAGGTGCGAAGTATGAAGAGCACTGGTCCTTCCTGCCACCCCAGCGTCCGACTCCGCCCGCCGACAAGACGGGTTGGGCTAAGACACCCGTCGATGCCTTCATCGTCGCCACCCTCGCCCAGAACGGCCTGAAGCCGAATGGACCCGAAGCCAAGGAACGACTCTTCCGCCGACTCAACCTCGACCTCACCGGCCTGCCGCCCACCCCCGCAGAATTACGCGCCTACTTAGCGGACCCTTCGCCCGACGCCTACGCCCAAGCCGCGGAGCGCCTGCTCAAGACGGATCAGCATGCCGAGCAAATGGCCCGCCACTGGCTGGATGCCGTGCGTTACGCCGACACCCACGGCATTCATATCGACAACGTTCGCAATATCTACCCTTACCGCGACTGGGTCATCAATGCCTTCAAGGCGAATATGCCTTTTGACCGTTTCACCATTGAACAAATCGGCGGCGACCTCCTGCCCAATGCCACCATCGAGCAGCTCGTCGCCACGGGCTACAACCGTTGCTTGCCCACGACCGGCGAAGGCGGCGCCATCTCCGAAGAGGTCATGACGAACTACGCCAAGGATCAGGTCGAGACGCTCGGCGCGGTTTGGTTGGGACTGACCAGCGGTTGCGCCGCCTGCCATGACCACAAGTTTGACCCGATCAGCCAAAAGGAATTCTACGCCATGGCCGCGTTCTTCCGGAATACCTCGATGTCGGCGCTCGACGGTAATAACGCCAACCACCCGCCATCCATGTTGGTCGCTCGTCCCGAGGACCGCGCCAAACAAGCGGAACTCGACACCGTCCTCGCTAACTTGAAGAAGGATGACGCCGCCCGCAAGGCCAAGGCCGACAAGGAATTCGCCACGTGGCGGGCTCAGGCTAGCCCAGGCGCCATCGTCGCGAAGGAACTTCCGGCAGGCTGGAAGTTCGACGCCGCAACCCCCCTGACGGTTAAGACGCCGACCGGCCCTGCGCTGACGGCCAAAGCAATCGGCAAGCCGGCTTACAATAAAAAACAAGGCGGGTTCGTGCTGGATGGCTCCTCCGCTTACGAGCATGCGACGCTCGGTGATTTCGAAAAGAACCAAGCCTGGGCCGTGCAGGTCCGCCTGAAGATGACCAAGACGGTCAACGGCGCCGTGCTTGCGCGCATGGATGAGGCCAATAACTATCGGGGCTGGGACTTCTGGATTGAGAACGGCAACCCCGCCATGCACATCATCCAGGCCTGGCCCGATCAGGCACTCAAGGTGCGCTCGGCCGGCGTCATCCCGGTGAACAAGGAAGTCGAAGTCATCGTAACCTACGACGGTTCGGGCAAGGCCGACGGCGTGAAGTTCTACATCGATGGCGACCTACAGCAGAACATCGTCGACAGCAATACCCTCCCCGCCAACGCGACCATCCGCACCGCGGTACCGTTCCGTTATGGCACCCGCAGTAAGGCCGGGGCGACCAGTATCGTCCTGGCTTCCGCCAATATCATCCCGGCCCTGGTTGAAGCCGGGGACGTCGCCACCTTGGGCAAGGTCCCCGAACTCCGCGCCGCCGTCGGCAAGGAAGGCGCCAAGGCCCCGGCCGCGTCCGTCGCCCTGCTGCGTAGCTACTACGACCGTCGCATCGATAAGTCCGACCAATCCGTCGTGGCCAAAATCAAGGCCACCACGGCCGAACTCGACGCGGTTAAAAACCGCGGTGCCATGACGCTCATCATGAAGGAGAACGCGACACCCGCCACCGCCAAGCTGCTGATTCGCGGCGACTACACGCAACCGTCCGAGGTCATCAACGCTGGTACGCCCCGCGTCCTGCCCCCCCTTAAAATCGAAGGTAAGACTGCCAACCGACTCGACCTGGCCCGCTGGCTGGTCGATGGCCGCAACCCGATGACGGCCCGGGTCACCATGAACCGTCTCTGGTATCAATTCATGGGCACGGGCCTGGCCGAGACGACCGAGAACGTCGGCATCATGGGCGACAAACCCTCTCACCCCGAATTGCTCGACTGGCTCGCCACGGAGTTCGTGGCGCAGAAGTGGGACGTGCGTGCGATGGTCCGCGCGATCGTCCTGTCCGAGACCTACCGTCAGTCGTCCGTGACCACCCCGCAGAAACTCGAGAAAGACCCGAAGAACCGCCTGCTCTCGCGCGGGCCGCGTTACCGCGTGGATGCCGAAATCGTCCGTGACCTCGCCCTCTCCACCGCGGGCCTCTTGATTCAAAAGGTCGGCGGTCCCTCCACCCGCCCCTACCAGCCCGAGAACATCTGGAGCGACGTGGCGATGACGGGCAGCAACACACGCTTCTACACGCCGGATAAGGGCGAAGGGCTCTACCGCCGTTCGATGTATACGTTCCTCAAGCGTTCGGCCCCGCATCCCATGATGCTCAATTTCGACGCGACCTCCCGCGAGGTCTTCTGCACCCGCCGCGAACGGTCCAACAGCCCGCTGCAATCGTTGAACTTACTCAACGACGTCCAGTTCGTCGAAGCCTCCCGCGTCCTCGCTGAAAAGCTCCTCAAGGAGCACCCCACGGATGCGGCCCGCATCGACCAGCTTAGCATTCTCCTCCTATCCCGACCGGCCACCGCCAAGGAACAGCAGATCTTCGCCAAGTCCCTTGCCGCCTTCCGTGCCGACTACGCCGCCAAGCCTACCGAGGCCGCCAAGTTGCTGAAGGCCGGCGAAAAACCCGTCAACCCCAAGCTACCGCCCAATGAGGTGGCGGCTTGGACGCTCGTCTGCTCGCAGATGTTCAACCGTGACGAAACCCTTAACAAATAATCCAGCCATGCATCCCTTTGACCCCGTCGAACATAACTTCCGCCAAAACCGTCGACAGTTCTTCCGCCAGAACGCCATGGGCCTCGGGGGCATTGCCCTCGGGTCGCTGCTAGGCAAGTCCCTCGCCAGCCAAGCCCAAGCCGCCGGCCTGCCGGGCGCCCAGCACTTCCCGGCCAAGGCGAAGCGCTGCATCTACCTCTCGATGATCGGCGCGCCGTCGCAGTTCGAGATGTTCGACCCGAAGCCCGAGCTTGAGAAGCGCTTCAACGAAGACCTCCCTCCATCCATCCGCAATGGCCAGCGCATTACGGGCATGACCTCTGGACAAGCCCGTTTCCCTGTCGCCCCATCGGCGATTGGCTTCAAACAATACGGGCAAGGCGGCACCTGGATCTCAGATATCCTGCCCTACACCGCCAAGATGGCGGACGACATTTGCGTCATCAAGACGATGAACACGGAGGCCATCAACCATGAGCCTGCCAATATGCTTTCGTACACCGGTAACATGGTGCCGGGTAAGGCGTCGATGGGTTCTTGGCTTTCCTACGGACTCGGTAGCCTGAACGAGGACCTCCCCGCGTTCGTCGTCCTCCATGCCCGCCACACCAACCCGGGCGCCAACGTGCAGGCCATCTCGGCCCGTCTCTGGTCGGCTGGCTTCTTGCCGACGCAACACTCGGGCGTCACCTTCCGCTCCGCCGGCGATCCCGTACTCTACCTCCGCGACCCCGATGGCGTCAGCCGCGAGACCCGTCGCAAGATGCTCGATGGCTTGAATGAGCTCAACGAGTTAACCTACCAGCAGGTCGGCGACCCGGAGACCGCCACCCGCCTCAAGCAGTATGAGATGGCCTTCCGCATGCAGGCCTCGGTGCCGGAGCTCGCGGACCTCTCCAAGGAATCCAAGGAGACGTTTGAGCTCTACGGTCCGGACTCCCGTGATCGTGGGACCTTCTCGAATAGCTGCCTCACGGCCCGCCGCCTCGTCGAACGGGGTGTCCGCTTCGTGCAGATCTTCCACCGCGGCTGGGATCAGCACGGCAACCTACCGAACGACATCAAGTCGCAGTGCAAGGACATCGACCAAGGCGCCTGGGCGCTCATCCAGGACCTCAAGCGGCGGGGCATGCTCGATGACACCTTAGTCGTCTGGGGCGGCGAATTCGGCCGCACAGTTTACTCGCAAGGCGCGCTCACCAAGACCAACTACGGCCGCGACCACCACCCCCGTAATTTCTGCATGTGGATGGCCGGTGCCGGCGTCAAGGGCGGCATGACCCACGGCGAAACGGATGAATTCTCGTACAACGTCGTGAAAGACCCCGTGCACGTGCGCGACCTCCACGCGACCATCTTCAACCGCTTCGGCATCGACCACGACAAGTTGCTCTTCAAGTACCAAGGCCTCGACCAGAAACTCGTCGGCGTCGTCCCCGCCAAGGTGATCAAGCAGATACTCACTTAGGGAGTTAGGGGCGTGGCTTCGCCGCGCCCTGTCATGTAGTAGGGTTGGCTCCCTCCGTCGGGTAGGGTTCGCCTTGCGGCGAACCATGCCCATCCCCTGCCCTATTAGGACAGCACGTGGTGCTGTCCCGACCTCACGCCTTCCCTGGGATCGGCGGGACTTCGGCCGGGAGGTTGACGTTGCCGGTTTCGAAATCCTTCGGTCCGATGGCGAACTTGAAGTTATAATGCGGCGACTTGTCGTTGGTCAGTAGGTCGGCGAAACGCACGAGTTCGCCGGTGTAGGCGGACATCCGGCCCATGATGACCGCGAGGTTAGTCTCGGCGATCTGGCGGGCGTCATTGAGCGGCTTGCCGTTGAAGGCGCTGCGAATCAGGTCGACGTGTTCCTGCACCATGGCGTCACCGGTATCGAGTTTGATGTCGGGCACCTGGACGTCCTTCTTGGTGAAGACCTTGCCGCCGCCGTAGCACGAACCCTCGGCACCGGTGAAGAACTCACCCACGCGGCTGGCCGTGTCGGTGATCTGGCGGCACTGGCTGTGGATGTGCACGGCATCACCGAAGTCATAATCGACGCTGAAGAAGTCGAACATGTTGCCGGAGTCACGACGGGCGCGGCCACCGAAGCCCAAGGCGCTGACGGGTGGACGGCCCAGGAACCAGATGGCGACGTCGACGTTATGGATGTGCTGCTCGACGATGTGGTCGCCCGAGAGTTCCGCGAAGTTCACCCAGTTGCGGTTCATGTAAACGCCATCGGATTCACCCGCCACGCGACGACGCACCCAAGGGACGGTGCCGTTCCACTGCACGACCCCACCGCGGATGGCGCCGATCGCGCCGGCATCAATCAGCGCCTTATTCTTGATATAGGAGCCGTCGTGACGGCGCTGGGTACCCGCGACGACCGCCAAACCTTTGGTCCGGGCCTTTTCACCGGTGGCGATGATGGCGCGAGCGCCGACGGGATCGACCGCCACGGGTTTCTCGATGAAGCAATGCTTACCGGCCTCGACGGCCGCCGCGAAGTGGATGGGCCGAAAGGCCGGCGGCGTGGCCATCAGGACGAACGTGCAGTCGGTCGCCATGACCTTCTGGTAGGTATCGTAGCCGGTGAAGAGTCGGCTCGGGGGCACCTGGTAACTTTGGCCGAGCTTCTGCACGCGGTCCGCAAAGGCGTCAGCTAAAGCGACGATTTCCGGTTCGATCGCGAGAAGTTTACAGGCGGCGATGAATTGCGCCAACGCACCGGAACCACGACCACCGCACCCGATGAGGGCGACCTTGACCTTGGCGGGCAGGGCGGACTGTCCGTGCAAGATCGACGGGGCCGCGGCCAGGGCGAGGCCGCCCAAGGCGACGTGGTTGACAAATGTGCGACGGTGGAGGGGGTGGCTCAT
This sequence comes from Verrucomicrobiota bacterium, assembly GCA_014193315.1. Taxonomy (GTDB): domain Bacteria; phylum Verrucomicrobiota; class Verrucomicrobiia; order Opitutales; family UBA953; genus UBA953. The sequence goes on along the minus strand of BJHS01000005.1, from coordinate 9,783 downwards.
GCTTTGGGATTGTAGCCATCCTGAGGCGGTCTCAATGGTTTTCTGGTACCCTCCGATGCTTCACTCGATGCCCAGAACCGTCCTGCGATGGGTCGCCTTGTGCACTGGACTTAGCCTGGTCGTCGGGGCCGGCGCTGCCGGCTTCGTCCATACCCTCGATTGGGTTCTCGCGCTCTTTCAAGCACACCCTTTGTTATTGTTTACCCTGCCTGCCCTCGGGCTGGCGATGACCTGGCTGTATGCGAACCCGGCGAAAGCCGCCCAGGGCGGCCTCCGCACCTTGCTCGCTCAAATCCGCTCGCCCAGCGAGCCCCTTCCCTCCGCCCTAGCCCCGGCCATTGTCGGCACCACCCTCCTCTCCCACCTCGGGGGAGCTTCCGTCGGCCGAGAAGGCACCGCCCTGCAGATGGGAGGGGGTCTGGCCGACCTTCTGGGACGTCCTTGGGGGCTTGGGGTAGAGGAACGTCGCACCCTGCTCCTTTGCGGGGTCAGCGCGGGCTTCGGGGCCGTCTTTGGTACCCCCTTCGCCGCCGCCGTCTTCGCCCTGGAGTTTGTGCGCCTACGCGCTGGCTGGTGGTACCGACTTCCCCTTTGCCTACTCTGCTCCCTTGGGGCTGACCAAATCGGTCGCCGGGTCTTTGGCGTCGTCCATGGTGACTACCGACTCATCCTCCCGCCCTCATGGGAGCTTGCCGGCTTCCTCTGGGCGGCGGGGCTTGGCCTGGCCTTCGGCCTGGTCGCCCGGGCCTACCTGCGTTGGGTGACCTTTAACCCAGACTGGAAGCCTCTCGGCCTGCTGGGCACGCCCTACCGCGCCATCTTCGCCTTCGGGTTACTCTATGTCGGCCTAGTCTGGTTTGGCGGACTCGGTGACTTCACCGGACTTAGCCTCGACCTGGCTCAGAACGCGGCACAGCACCCCATGCACCCCCTGGTACCGGTGGTAAAGTTCCTCCTCACCGCCATCTGCGTCGGCGCGGGGTTTCGCGGCGGCGAAGTGACGCCTCTTTTCGTGATCGGTGCATGCCTCGGCAGCGCCTTGGCCGACTACACCACCCTGCCCGTCGCCGTCGGCTCCGCGCTGGGGTTCGTCGGCGTCTTCGCCGGCGCCGGCGCCGTCCCCCTCGCCGGTACCGTCATGGCCTGCGAACTCTTCGACCCGCAACTCGCCCCCTACGCCGCCATCGCCTGCGCCGTCAGCTGGCTCGTCGCGGGCCGGCGGGGGTTGTATTCCGAGTGATCCGACCCTAGTTTTTCAACCATGCCCAAACCCGAAAGTATCGCCTGGCTCAAAACCTCGGAGGACGATAATTATCCCCGGGCGCTCTCATACCTACGCCTGATTTATCCGGAGCGCACCGCGGCCAAGTTGGTCGCCCGTCTCCGCCGGGCGAAAGTGGTGGAGTTTCAGGCCAAGGACATCTTCCGTGCTTCGCAACTTTCGTTGCTCGGCGTCAGCAACTCGCACGTCAAAAAGAGTCAGAAGAAAATCCGGGAAGGGGTTCACCTGTCCCCGCTATTGCTCGTGCGCGACACCGCGCACGGCAAAGTCGTCATCGCCGACGGGTACCACCGGCTGTGCGCCATCTACCAGACGCACGAGGACATCTAGATCCGCTGCAAGATTGTCTGACCGCTCAGACCGTAAAATCAAAGACCATCACGCGGGCGAGGTTCGGGACGACGACGAGCTTGACGCGTTCGTGCTCGGGGTGCGGGAGGTATTCATCGCGGCTCTTGGGCGAGTCGAAGGTCATGACGAAGCCGTGCGTGAAACCATCGTTCAGGCCTTCGTCGCTCTGGTAGACGCCGTGCTGCATGGAGAGGAGGCCGGGGATTTTACCGACCATGCCGCGCATCTCGGCGAAGCAGCGGTCAATAGTGGCCGGGGATACGCCGGGATTAAAGACGAAGGTTCCGTAATGGTAGACCATAAGATTAGGGGACAGGGGGGAGGAATTAGCGGTTGGCGGTTAGGAAAGGCATGCAGTACGTCGGTTGCATCATCGATCCTGCACTCGATTCCGCACTCTATTCAGTTCCCTTTCACCCACATCAGTGCGTTGAGCAACAACTTCTGGTAGGCGGCGTGGTCGTGCGTGTGCTCGTCATGCCCGAGGGCGATGCAGACGATACGAGCCTGAGGGTGCTTGACGACCCAGACGGAAGGCAGGACAGCCGACTGGCCCGGCTTGGGGTTCTGGCGCGGGATGGTGCCAAGAACCTCGGTGCCCTCTGGGCGGCTGAGTTCCACATTGTAGCTCTCGTCATTGACCGTGAAAGTCGCGGGGACGCCGGCCATGACGGGGTGCGCAGGCTTGGTCACCGTGAACGGGAAGTCGCTGTGGCCGTGGCCGCGGGCGCCGCCGCAGACGAACTCGTCGTTGTACTTGGTCTCGAGGGGCCAGTTATACCAGGTCGCGGCGTGCAGGAGAACGACGCCCTTCCCTGCCGCAACGAAGTCACGGATGGCCTTCTGAAACTCCGGGGTGGCGAACTGGCCGTGGTTACCGCTGAACACGAAGAGGTCGGCCTGTGGAAGGAGCTCGAGGGTCTCCTTGAGGTTCGGGGTCGCGGCGACGTCATAGCCGGCGGCCTTGGCAACCAGACCGTCGGTCCCGAGGAAGAACTTGGGGAAGTTGTGCGAGCTACCCGCACCAGCCACGAGGACGCGAAGCTGGCCGGACTTGCGGGCGCTGAACTTCTGTCCAGTCGGGGCGGTGGTGCGCGGGTTGTCGGCCGGGAGATCGCCGTCCTTTACCGCAGGCACATTGGACTTACCTTTACCCGGGGGCTTCGGCGCGGGTTCGGCACCCTTAGCGGGATTGGGGGCACCCCGGATCTCGGCGGTGATCGCGACGGTGGTCGGCGCGACGGTATTGGCCGGGCTAGTCAAGACGACCTTCTCGATCACCTCAGGACCATCCACGGCGACGACCAGGGTGCGCACGTGGTGGTTCTTGACCAAACCTTGGGCGATCTTCGAACCAGGCACTTCCGGGTCATCCGGGTAGTAATCGGCAAAGTCCCGGCCGGCATAATGCGTCACGACCTGCTTGCGACCGCCGACGAAGCGAATTTCGACGGTCTGGGCCGGGAGGCCGCCGATGCCCGCCCAACCGCCGACCGCCCCGAGGAAGTGCAGACGGGTGGCGGCGACCCCGACCGGAATCTCGACGCTCTGCGGGAAGGACTGGGAGTAGGCGCGACCGGCACCACCCTTGAGAACGATGACGTTTTTTCCATCCTTCGCCTTGGCGGGGTCGAGGATGACGTAAGGCACCCCGTTGGCGGTGACCTGGCCGAACTTCACGAAGGGCAACGTGTCGCCCTTGGTCTCGCGATTGGCGTAGAGACCCCAGCGGGTATCGGCCGTCATCACGGTCGAGAGGTCGAGGAGCTGGAAACTACCGACGGTGACGCCATTCACAGGGACGGCGACACTGCGGAGGTAGGTGATGATATTACGGAGACCTTCGGGCCCGAGGGCCTCGAAGCCTTCGGGCATCAAGGAAGTCTCCACGCGCGTCCGCGTGGCGATGTCGGTTTGACGCAGTTCCACGCTGGCACCCGCCGGCAAGCGCAGTTTGACGACGGAGGCGTTCTCGCTCCCGATCAAAGCGGAGTACTGGGCGCCATCCTTGGTCTTGAAGTTCCAGGTGCGATGCTCGTCGTCGACCATACGATTCGGGTCAACGATGTGGACGAGGAGTTCCGCCGCCGGGTGGGCACCGATTCCTTGGAGGTTGGGGCCAAACTCCACCCCCACGTCGCCGACTTTATGGCAGGTAGCGCAAACGGAGGTGAAGAGCTCCTTGCCCTTGGCGGCGTCGCCGGGCTTTTCGACCTCAGGGCGCAGCTTATTGATGATATCATCCTTGGCGGGACTAGACCCGACATCGAGCTTGGCCAGCACCTCGCCGGCGCGCTTAGCGACGCCCGCATCCGGGTGACGCGTCAGCTGCGAGGTCTGCAACGGCCCGAGCTGCATCGGGGAGATGTGCTTGGCTTCGAGTTCAGCCAGGATCAGCTGCGCCCACTCCGCCCGACTGAGCAGCGCGGCGAACAGCGACTGACGGAGAGCGCTCGTGGACTTACCCAGAGCGCCCGCAAGCAGCGGACCGGCCTGCACGTCACCAGCGGCCACCACGGAGGCGACGATCGCGAGGCTGACGGATTCGGGCGTGGATTTATCGGCCAGGACGGCGACGACCGCGGCGCGGAAGGACGGACGAAGGTCACGGAGAGCGGCAAGCGTCCGGCCGGCCTGAAGGCGCACGGCGGGGGCGGCCGCACCGTCCGCGAGGACCGGCACGAGGCGTTCCCCGATCGGGGTCAGTTCATTGCCGAGCGCCGCCACTTGGTTCCACTGGACCGCCAGGCTGGCCGCGCTGGCGGCCAACTCGAGGTCGGAAGAGGCCAGCAAGGCTTTTAGCGACTGGGTGTCGGCAACCGCGGCGGTGCGACGTTCCGTGAATTCACGTAGCACGACTTTGGCAACGGCGACGTTAGCTCCCTTGGCGGCAGCCGCGAGCACGCGGGCATTGCCTTCGGGAAGATTGGCGGTCGCGACGGCGGCCGCGAGCGAGCGGGCGAACTCGACGACTTCCTTGGAGCTGGCGTCACCGGCGAGGAGACCTTCGAGCGTCGGCACCGGGTTGGACGAGGCGGCAGCGGTCGCCGCGGCCTTGGACCAATCGTCGGTGAACTGAGCCTGAGCCGAGAGCAGCATGAGGCCGGCGTCGGCCGTGAGCGGAGCCGAACCCATCGCGCGAAGGGCGGCCAGACGGACGCGGCCATCGACGTCGGCAAGCGCCGCCTTGAAGGCGGCGGTCGGGAGGGAGAGTTTGCCGGACTCCGCGGCGAGGAAGGCGTTCTTCCGGAGGCCGGCCTCCGGGGAGGTCGCCGCGGCAGCCAGGGCGGAGCCTTCGAGCTTACCCATCCGCTGCAGGGCCCAGAGGGCCTGGATGCGGGCTTCCACGGCGCCGCCGGAGGTAAGCAAGGCATTCAACGGGGCGACGGTCGCAGCCTGCGTGGACGCATCACGGTCCAGCAGGACGCGAATCGCATTGAAGCGGACGACCTTGCTCGGGTGGGAGAAGGCGGCGACCAGCGCGGCAGCGTCGGCCTTGACCAGATCAGGGTGCGTCAGCACCGGGGCGGCGTCGTACTGGACACGGTAGATGCGCCCGAAGTAGTGCTCGCGGTCGGGGCGCACGGAGGCGGCAGACTTGGAGTGCTGCGGCCCGCGGGTATCGTTGTGGGCGACGACCGGGGTGTAGAAGTCGAGGATGTACATCGCCCCATCCGGACCAAAGGAGAGGTCGATCGGGCAGAACCAGTGGTCGGCCGAGCGCAGCCATTCCTTGTTCTCGAGCACGAGTTCGCCTTGATACGCGGCGCCGTCGAGGACGAGCTTCTCGTGGTGAATGATGTCGAGGATGGGCTCGGACATCCACACGGTGCCGTTATACTCCTTGGGCCAGGCACCCCCTTCATAGACCGTCGCGGCACACCCTGCCGAATAGCGACCCACTTGGTCGATCTGCATCAGCGGGGCCCGCTCAGGCAAGTCCGCACGGGCGACAGGGCGGCCCGGATTGACCGACTTGAAAGCCTTGGCCGGGGTGCCCGGGGCCTTGGCCAGGATCTGCTCAGGGAGGACGACGTGTTGGATCGGGTTACCGTTGGTTGCCTTGCCGTGATAGAGTTCCATGTCGCTGGTCACTTCATTGCCGAAGCTATTGCCACCCTGCGAGGCGACCTGCTCGATGGCGGAGCCGTCGGGCTTGAAGCGGAAGGTGCCGGAGGAGAGGCGCGCCATCGGCTCGCCGGTCTTGGCATTGGTCGCGGTACCACCGCCGCCGTTGGAGGCGTAGATCCAACCATCCGGAGCCACGATGAAGTGGTTGGCGACGAAATGGGTGTCGCCGGGCGTGAAGCCACCGTAGAGGAGGACTTCCTGATCGGACTTGCCGTCGCCATCCGTATCACGGAGCCAGAAGATTCCCTTCTGCGCCACGACGATGACCCCGTCTTTCCAGACGCAGAAACCGGTGATCAACTCGAGGCCTTCGTGGAAAATCTGCTTCCTATCGAAGTTGCCGTCGCCCTTCGTGCTGATGAGGACGGAGATTTTGTCCTGGGCTGGGCGGTCGTAGAGACCAGGGACCAGCACGCCACCTTCCTTCCACGGCTCGGCGTTGAGCGTGCGGCGGCCATTGGGGTATTCAGGCGTTTCCGCGATCCACATGCGGCCACGCTCGTCCCACTGGACGGCGATGGGCTTATTGACGAGAGGCTCGGCGACGACAGCCGACGCCTTGAAGCCAGGCTGGAGGCGGAACTGGGCGACCGCGTCAGCCGGCCGGCGCGGACCGCCCACCGGATAACGCAAGTCCGCGAGCTCGGCCGCAACGCAAAGTTCGTCGACATTGGAGCGCTTGGCAACCCAGGCCACCCCGCGCTTCAGGAAAGCGTGGATGCTGGCATGGCGCAGCGTGGCGGGATCGCCCTGGAGCAGCACCACGGCGCGATGGTCAGCGGCCTCAAGCACCCACGATTGCGGCTGAATGTCATACACCGAGGCACGGCCGGCTTCGGCCTTACGGCGAGCATTGGTGACCTTGGAAGTGAAGGAAGCGGAAAGAATGAAAGCCTTATCATTCAGGGCGAGGTCGTAGACCGTGTCATCTTCGACGTCGAAGGTGGAGAGATTCTTGACCAACGGGTGGGCATCGGTGCGGACATTCAGCATGGTGGTGGCACGGAACTTCTGGCTGTCGGCGGTCCATCCGCCGCCGAGGTTCTCGCGGGACCACTCGGTCGGGGCGCCGGCGACGGCACCGTGCACGACGACCAAGCCGTGGCCGGACTTCGCGAAATCGGCGAGGGCCTTTTGGCCGGCGGCGCCGTAGGCGGCGAACTTGGACTGATAAAGCAGGGCGACGTCGACCTGACTCAAGTCAGCGGCCAGCGGGGACGTGGCGCGGCGGACTTCCGCGCCGCCTTGGACAAGCGAAGCCGCGAGGTTAGCGCCGACCGCATCTTGGTCGCTGACGACGAGCACCTTCAGGGGCGCGGCAGGGAGGAGGGCGACGGCGCCAAGGGCGGCCAGACGCACGAGGTGGCTGAGACGGGGTAACATGGCTTCATCAAAGCCTCCTGCCCCGCCCCTACAAGATTTAGCGATACATCGACCTACAACCCCCCTACTCCCAAACGCACATCAGCCAGGGTCCAGATCAGGATTCAGGGCTTATTCCCCCGAACCAGGGCTTTGGCGGAAATGCGATGGGGTAAATCCGGTGCTTTTCTTGAACGCCGAGGAGAAACTATTGCCGTTGGCGAAACCGACCTGTTGGGCGATGACGGCGAGTTTGGCCTCGGTCTCGCTGATTAACCGGATCGCCTGTTGGATCCGCAGGTGGGTCAAGTGATTCATCGGGGTCCGACCGATTTCCTTGAGGCAAAGCCGCCGGAGGTGCTCAAAACTCAGGCCAGACTCTCGGGCCAACGCCTGACTATCCCACGGGTCGCCCAACCGGGCCTGGACCTTGTCCCACAGGCTCTCGATCCGGGCGTCGCCGCGGAAGCCCCCCGCGAAGCCGCGCACATAATCGTAGATCAACTCGACCCACTGGTGCTGCCGGCGCGATAAGCCATCGGCCTTCTGCTCCGCGATCAGGCCACGGATGGCGGCCAACAACGGCTCGCCCGCGAAGTCGGCGAGCACCGGTGAATTGGCTCGGAAGATGGTCCGCGAGCGGACGCCCGGGGCGAAGCGCACCCAGCAAAAATCCCAGCGACGCCCGCGCCCGATGCGGAACGAATTGCGGAGCCCCGCCGGCTGCAGGCAAGCCTGCCCGGCGACCAAGGTTCGCCAGCGCCCGTCCACCAGCACCTGGCCTTGCCCGGAAAGGCTGGCCATGAAGAAGGCGCCGCTCTGGTGCGCGCGCACGACCTGGTAGGGCGCGACCATCTCGCCGACGCCGACATGATCGATCTCGAACAGACTGAGCTCGCGGCAGCGACCCGCGCCCCGGACCCATTCCCGGTCGTCCTGGTAATCGGCCGATACCAGAACGGAGCGACGCGACCGCGGGTTCTCGATGTCCGTTTCGGAAAGATGGAGTTGCGTCTGGCTGGAATGATTTGGTTCGCTCTTGCGGGCCACCCGGATTGCCTAACCCACCTCGCCCTGCGGCGCAACCCTCACCTTACCCACCTTCCCTCAACACACACCCATGCCCAACCCTTGGACCGGAAAAGGAAACCCTTACACCCGCACCGAAGTCATCGAGCGCCTCCGCGACACGATGTCCAAGGGCAAGGCGATCATCGCCGCCGGGGCCGGCACTGGCATCAGCGCTAAATTCATCGAACGGGGCGGCGCGGACCTGGTGATCGTCTATAACTCGGGCCGCTTCCGCATGGCCGGCCACGGTTCGACTGCCGGCATGATGGCCTACGGCGACGCCAACGCCGTCGCCATGGAAATCGGCGAATACGAGGTCCTGCCGGTCGTGGAAGAGATCCCCGTCATCTGCGGGGTCCACGCCACCGACCCCCGCCGCCGCATGTGGCACTGGCTCGGCAAGGTGAAGGACATGGGCTTCTCCGGCATCAACAACTTCCCCACCCACACCATCATCGACGGTAAGTTTCGCCAAATCCTCGAAGAGACGGGCATGAGCGTGAAGAAGGAATTCGAAACCGTCGCCCTCGCCCGCAAGATGGAGATGTTCACCATCGTCTACGTGGGCTCGCCAGCCGAAGCCAAAGCGATGGCCGAAGCCGGGGCTGACGTCATCATCGCCCACGTCGGCACCACGGTCGGGGGCTCGATCGGCGTGACCAACGCCACGATGAGCCTGCCGGAGGCCGCCAAGATCACCCAAGGCATCATCGATGCCGCCAAGTCGGTGCGTCAGGACCTCATTTTCCTTTCGCATGGCGGTCCGATCAACACCCCCGAGGACGCGGCCTTCATCAACGAGCATACCGACACCGACGGCTTCGTCGGCGCCTCCAGCCTCGAGCGGATGGCGGTCGAGCAGTCGCTCACCGACCTCACCCAACGCTTCAAGCAGATCCCGATCAAGAGGAAGCACTTCTAAGCCCGACACCATGGCCACGATCGTTGTCCTCGGCACCCTTGATTCCAAAGGGGAGGAGCATGCTTTTGTCGCCGGGATCATCGCGGCACGTGGGCACAAGCCCTTGTTGATCGACGTCGGTACCGGCGGGCCGCCCACCGTCGTGCCGGATTGTACCCGCGAACAGGTCGCCGCCGCCGCGAACATCGACCTTGCCCCCCTGATGGCGAAGAAGGACCGCGGGGAGTGCGTCGTGGCGATGACCCAGGCCGCCCCCGCGTTTCTTTCTCGACTCGTGGCCGAAGGCCACATCCAAGGCGTCATTTCACTCGGCGGGGGCGGTGGCACCGCCATCGCCACGGCGGCCATGCGGGCGCTGCCGCTTGGGTTTCCCAAGCTGATGGTCTCGACGCTCGCCGCCGGCAACGTCGCGCCCTACCTCGGAACGAAGGACATCACGATGATGCCTAGCATCGCCGATGTGGCCGGCCTGAACCGACTCTCTCGCACCATCTTCACGCGCGCCGCCGGCGCCATCTGCGGGATGGTGGAGAGCGAGCCTGCGAGCCTCGCCGCGCGCCCCCTGGTCGTGGCCAGCATGTTCGGCAACACCACCGCCTGCGTTACCGAGGCCAAGAAAGTCCTCGAAGCCGCCGGCTACGAGGTACTCGTCTTCGCCGCCACC
>BJHS01000004.1:15152-157160 GCA_014193315.1 Verrucomicrobiota bacterium | reverse complement strand
CGGTCCCCCTTCGCTCTCGGCGGAGGACCCCCCCCCGAACTTCGTCATCCTGGGCGCCGACGACCTGGGCATCAACGACCTGGGCTGTTTCGGACGTCAGGACCAGCGCACCCCGAATCTGGATAAGCTCGCCGCCGAAGGGGTGCGCTTCACCCAAGCCTACACGGCCGCGTCTGTTTGCTCGGCGTCCCGGGCGGCCCTGCTCACAGGGCAGAGCCCGGCCCGCCTCAAAATCACGACCTTCCTCCCCGGTCGCACCGACCGCGCTTCGCACCGCCTGCTGGGGGCCGCGCTGAATCACCACCTTCCGGCCGGCGTCGACACGATCGCCCAGTTGCTCAAAACCAAAGGTTACGCGTCGGCGGCCTTGGGCAAGTGGCACCTCGGGGGCAAGGGGCACCAACCCACGGACCACGGGTTCGACGAGTACTTCGCCGGCAAGCCCAACCCCGGCGCCGAATCTCCGCAAGGCGGCAAAGGCGAGCTCGGTCACGCCGACTACGCGGTGAAGTTCATCGAGCGAAACAAGGCCAAGCCCTTCTTGCTCTACCTCGCCTTCGACAACCCGCACATCCCGCTGGCGGCCTCGGCCCATGGTATCGACGCCAACGCGCAGTCGTTCCACCCGACCTACGCCGCCCTGGTCGAGTCACTCGACGCCGCCTGCGGCCGGGTCCTGAAGGCGTTGGAGGATCAAGGACTGGCGAAAAACACGGTGGTGATCTTCGCCTCCGACAACGGGGGCGTCCATGTCTCCGAGCTCCGCGAGACCCCACCGACCCACAATGAACCGGCGCGCGCCGGGAAAGGCTTCCTGTACGAGGGCGGCATCCGCACGCCGCTCATCATCCGCTTCCCCGGGCGGCTCGCGGTGCGCGAGATTGCCGTGCCGGTCGTGCTCGGCGACCTCTGCCCGACCCTTTGCGCCCTGGCGAAAGCCCCGGCCCCGGCCGTCCAAGATTTCCAAGACCTCTCCCCGCTGCTGTTCAACAGCCGGCCCACCCCCGCCACCCCCCGTGCGCTCACTTGGCACCAGCCGCATTACATGAACCAAGGCGGCAAGCCCGCCGGCGTGATCCGCGAGGGCGACTGGAAACTCATCGAGCAATACGAGGATGGCTCGCTTGAATTGTACAACCTCGCGAAGGACCCGAGCGAGCAGACCGACCTCGCCGCGACCGAGCCCTCCCGCGTCGCCGCGCTCCGCGGCAAACTCGAGGCTTGGCGGCGGTCCGTGGGGGCGGAGCCGACCAAGGCCAACCCGGACTTCGACCGCGCCCGCTGGGAGAACTGCTTCGGGAAGTTCGACGCCACCCGGGTCGCGGCCTTGCCGACCTCCGCGGCGATGCGCCCACTCATGGCGGCGTGGCGCCAGGCCATGGACGACGCCACGCAAGCCGGCCCGAACGCGCTCATCTTCCTTGAGGCCCGCGACGCGAAAGTGCAGGCGAAAAAGCTTCGTTACGAGGACCCGCCCCAGAAGGACACCCTCGGTTTCTGGGTCGACCCGACGGACACCGCCGCCTGGACCTTCCCCGTGACCAAGGCGGGCAAGTACCGCGTCAGCGTCCTCCAAGGCTGCGGCAAGGGTAGCGGCGGCTCCACCGTCGCGCTCGAAGCCGGCACGGCGAAGGTCGAGTTCACCGTGGAGGAAACGGGTCACTTCCAGCGATTCATCCCCCGCGAAGTCGGCGTGCTCGAACTGCCCGCCGGCGAGAACACGCTCACGGTCCGTCCGATCAAGAAGAAAGGCGCCGCCGTCATGGACCTGCGCCGCGTGACCCTCGAACGCGTGGAGTGATTCAGAGCGCCGCCAAAAGGGCGCGCAACTCGACCTCCGGCTCCTCGTGACCCTGCGCGACGGCCAGGGCCAAGGCTTCCGTCCAAGCGGCCTGCGCCGATGGGCGGTCGCCGGCGGCGAGGCAGGCTTTACCGAGCAGCACCCGCGGCATCATCCAATCCGCCTTGGCCTCCGCAGCCCGGCGCAGGTGCCCGACCGCCTCAGCGGCCGCGCCTTCCTTGAGCAACTCCTGACCCAACGAAAAACGGAACAGGGGGTTGCCGGGTTCGGCCTCGACATGCCGGCGAAACAAGGCGGAGCGGGACATGGCTCAACGGGCGGCTTGGCGGAAGATCACCATCGACGAACCCGGCAGGCGGACCTCGATGGAATAGGGCCGGCCCTGGCAGGGGATCTTGTCCGCCACGACCCCGCCGAGATTGCCCAACCCGCGACCCGCGTAGTGTTTTGAATCCGTGTTGACCGCCTCTTCCCAGCGACCCGGCCAGGGCACGCCGAGCCGGTAAGTCCGCTCAACGGGGGTGAAGTTACCGGCGACGGTCCAAGCGCAGCCGCGCCCGCGACGCTCGTAGGCGATCACGCTCTGCGCCCCATCTTCGGTCACCAACCACTCGAAACTCTCCGGCCCGAGCTCGTTCTCGGCCAAGCTGGCGTCGCCGACGTAGAGTCGATTGAGGTCGGTCACCAAGCGCTGCAAGCCGGCGTGCAGGGGGTACTGGAGCAGGTGCCAATCCAAGGAGGCCTCGAACTTCCATTCGGCGAACTGGCCGAACTCACACCCCATGAAGAGGGACTTCTTGCCCGGCCAGGTCCACTGGAAGGCGAGCAGGCAACGCAGGTTGGCCGCCTTGGTGACGTCGTCGCCGCCGAACATCTTGCCGATCAGCGAGCCCTTGCCGTGCACGACCTCGTCGTGGGAGAAGGATTGCACGAACGCTTCCGACCACTGGTAAAGCATGCCGAACGTGAGTTTGTCGTGATGGAATTTCCGGAACAGCGGGTCCTGCTTGAAGTAGTCCAGGCTGTCGTGCATCCAACCCATGTTCCATTTGAGGTCGAACCCCAGCCCACCCGCGGACACGGGCTTGGTGACGCCGGGGAAGGAGGTGGACTCCTCCGCGATCATCGCGACCCCGGGATGATACAGGTGGACCAAGGCGTTGACCTGCTTGAGGAACTCAATCGCCTCAAGGTTCTCGCGCCCGCCGTAGCGATTAGGGATCCACTCGCCCGCCTTGCGCGAGTAATCGAGGTAGAGCATCGAGGCCACCGCGTCGACCCGCAGCCCGTCGATATGGAAACGCTCGAACCAAGAGAGGGCCGCGCCGACGAGGAAGCCGCGGACCTCATGGCGACCGTAGTTGAAAATCAACGTACCCCAGTCCTGATGCTCCCCCAGCCGCGGGTCGGCGTGTTCATAGAGGTGAGTGCCATCGAACCGGGCCAAGGCGAAGAAGTCGCGCGGAAAATGGGCGGGGACCCAATCCACGATGACGCCGATGCCCGCACGATGGAGCGCGTCGATCATCGCCATGAAATCTAGGGGAGAACCAAACCGATGCGTCGGCGCGTAGAAACCGGTGACCTGATAACCCCAGGAACCGTCGAAGGGATGCTCCGACGGAGGCATCAGCTCGACATGGGTGAAGCCCATCTGCGTGCAATAGGCGGCCAACTGAAGGCCCAGTTCGCGATACCCCAGCACCCGCCCACCCTCCTCCGGCACACGGCGCCAGGAGGCCAGATGCACCTCATAGACGGATATCGGGCGAGAGCGGACATCCTGCGCGCGGCGAGCCTCGATCCAATCGGCATCGTTCCAGGTGAACCCGGAGAGGTCGCAGACGATGGCCGCGTGATGGGGCGAAGGCTCGAAATGCAGGCCGTAGGGGTCGGTCTTGACGAACGGGGTGCGGTCGTGCGGACCGACGAGCTCGAACTTGTACCGGACACCGACCCCGACCCCCGGAAGAAAGACCTCCCAAATCCCCGAGGCGCCGAGCGAGCGCATCGGGTGAGATCGCCCGTTCCAGAAATTAAAGTCGCCGACCACGGAGACCCGCCGCGCCGACGGGGCCCACACGGCAAAGGACACGCCGGCCACGCCCTCGAGGACGCGGGGCTGCGCCCCCAGCTTATGGTACACGCGGTGGTCATCGCCTTTACCCAGGAGAAAAAGGTCGTCCTCCGAAAGGGTCGGCAGGAAGCGGTAGGGATCCTCAAGTTCCCGTACCACCCCATCGGGGTAGGTCGCCCGGAGCCGATAACGGATCGACTCAAACTTGGGGACCACGACCTCGAATAAGCCGACCGCATGGAGTCGCGCCATGGCGAGGGGCTTGCGCGCTTGCTCGGTCAGGACTTCCACGGACAAAGCCCCGGGCAGGAGGCAACGCACCACACACCCCCCGTCGCCCAAGGGATGCAACCCCAGAAAACGGTGCGGGCAGGTCTCCGTCGCGTCCACCAGGGCGGTCAACTCGGTGGGACTCAGTCGCATGGAAGGACAATCCACGACCGCTAAGGCTCGGCAAGCGCTCTTTGCCCGAAAAACCTTGAGGGGATGCCTCAAGCGACAAGTCTGGGCGCGATGCCCGGTCGCCGTTTCTGGATTCTTGCCGCAAGCCTCGGCTTCGCCTTGTCGTCCGTCGCCGCCGACCCGTCGCCGCTCGCGAAGGTCGCCCGCGTCCTCCCGAACGTCGCCGGCGATAGTTTCTACTCGGAGGAAGGCGGCAAAGTCTTCGTCGCCGTCAAGGGGACCGTCGAGGTCAACGGGGCGACCCTCTCGGCCGACCTCATCAAAATCGACCAGCGTAACGGCTTGATCACGGCCGAAGGTCACTTCGTCTACGCCACGGCCAACCTGCGCCTCCTCGGCGAGAAAGCGTCCCTCAACCCCAAGACCGACACAATCATCGCGGATCAGGTACGCTTCGGTCGGAGCCCGACCTACTTCACGGCCGAGCAATTCAAGATGGTCCGGGGCGACAAGTCCATGCACGGGGTGCGGATGTGGCGCACCGAGCCGGACCCAGCCGGCATGAGCCTGGTGATCAACGAGGTGACTTACTCGGAAAAGGACAACTGGCTGGCGATGCGCGGCGTCCAGCCGAGCGTCGCCGGCATCCCCTTCTTCTACCTACCTTACTACGGTCAAGAAGGCTACCGGGACATCCCCTATGACCTCTGGCTCGGCATGGGCAGTTCGGACACCAAGGGTTTCTATTTCCGGAGCACGGCCTTGATGCGCCAGACGCCTTCCCTCTGGATCGGCGGCTTGCTCGACTATTACGGCAAGTCCGGGCTGCTCATCGGACCGGCGCTGCGCTATGACAATAGCAAGACCGCCGGCCAAGGCACGCGCTGGAAAGCCCGCCTCCAAGGGGCTTACATCCACGATAACGGCGACTTGCTGCTCGACAGTTTCCTCCGCACCCCGGAGCGAGGGCGATCCTTCATTGAGGGAGAGGTCATCGGCCGCACGGCCGAGGGGATCGAAGTGGCCGGTCGTCTCTTTGGCGAAAGCGACCCGGACTTCATCCGCGACTTCCGCCCCAACCTGATCAACCGCGTCGTCACGCCCGAAGCGAACCTCGAAGTGTCCGCCCCGCTCGCAGGAGGCTTCCTCACCGCCAGCCTCACCGCCAAAGCCGACAACTACCAGGATGTCGTGCAACGCCTCCCCGAAGTCCGCTTCGACCTTCCCTCAGTCGCCCTCGGCAATGGCGGCTTTCGTCAACGTAGCTTCGTCGGCTTGGCCTACTTCAATGAACGGCCGTCCGCCGCCCTGAACGGCACGGCCTACCAAAACGCCACCGGCACCTCGACCGATTGGTCGACCGTCCGCCTCGATACTTATTACGGCATCACCTACCCCTGGGCGCCGACCGACTGGCTCACCTTCACCCCCGTGGCCGGCGTTCGCGCGACCGGCTGGTCCGCGGGGCTCAATGGCACCGGCACGACTTCCAAGGTCATCGGCCAGGCCGGCTTCGACCTGGAAGGTCTCGCCACGGGCTCCTGGGATTTGGTCGCCCGCAAATGGAGCATCGACGGGATGAGGCACAGCCTGCGACCTCTACTCCAATACCGGGCGATGCCAGGCGCCGACCAGGACAACGGGCCCCTCCCGCTTGCCAACCGCTCGCCCGCGGCTTCGGTCCTGCAGGAATTCGACCTCGCCGACCAGCCCGACGCGGCCACCACCACCGCGACCCAGTCGGTGCGCTTCGGCCTGCGCAACACCCTCGAGACGCGCGACGCCAAGCAAGGCACCCGGGAACTGCTCCGCGCCGACCTCTTCACGGATTGGCGACAAGGCTCGCCGGAGCTGGGCCTCAATGGCCGTTCCGACCTGACCGCGCACCTCCGGCTGACCCCCGCTCCGTGGGTCAGCATCGACTCCATGATGATCCTGCCCAACGGCGGGGGGCCGGCCCGGGAATCGATCCAAACCGTGTCCTTCAATTCTGGCGATTTCTGGAATACGTCGGTCAGCTGGGTAGACCTCCGCCAGTCGACCCCGACCCGGCAGCTATGGATGCGGGGCGAAATCCATTTGAACTCCATCTATACCGGCTTCGCGATGGGCAATTACGACGCCCTGACCGGCCAGTCCGACTACCTGAGCCTAGGGGTGACCCAGAAGGTGGGGAAGTCGTGGGAATTGGAGTATAGTTTCCAAAAGCGCGCTTCCGACCGCGGGGACAGCTCATTGGGCTTCCACCTGCGGGCTCGTTTGTTCAAGTTCTGACCGTGCAGGACGACTCCTCCGCTAGCCCCGCTATCCCGACCGACGGCATCCTCCCGCCGGCCGACCTGCCGATCCGTCTGGACGTCTTCGAGGGCCCGCTCGACCTGCTACTGTTCTTGATCCGCAAGAACGAGATCGATATCTACGACATCCCGATCGAGAAGGTCACCCAACAATACCTCGAGGTCCTGCGGACCCAAGAAAAGGACAACCTCGAGCTGGCCGGCGACTTCTTCGTGATGGCCGCGACCTTGATGTACATCAAGAGCCGCATGCTGCTCCCCGTCGAAAGCCGGCCCGAAGAGGACTTACCTGCGCCCGAAGAAGGCCAGGATCCCCGCTGGGCGCTGGTCCAACAATTGATTCAATACAAGCGGGTCAAGGAAACGGCGGCGATCATCCGTGGTTTGGTGGATGACCGCCAAGGCCTCCTGGCTCGCTACGTGCTCCAGCCCCAAGGCGAAGATGTGGTCGCCCGCCCCGTCGCGCCGGCCGATCGCATCGAGCTATGGAATACATTCAACTTGGTGCTCCGCCGGCTCGCCGAACGCATCCAGCCCGGCTCGATCTCGACGGAGAACGTCACCGTCTCGGACCGGATGGAGTCGATCCTCCTCCGCCTCGAGACCGAGCCGACCTTCGCGTTCACCAGCCTGCTCCCCGAGCGACCAACCGTCGGTCTGTTGGTGGCGACATTCCTCGCGTGCCTTGAATTGGCCCGCCTCGGCAAACTCAAACTCGAACAGGACGCGGCCTTCGCGGAGATCAATTGTTCGAAAGCCGAGGCGGCCGCAGGCCCCAACGCCGGCGAAGCGGCGGACGGCACCTCCGAGTTCGACGCCCCCACCGCCCCTGCGGAATAGGGCGAGGACTTGAAACCCGCGCAGACTGGCCTAGAGTGAAGGCCATGGCTCGCTCTTCGCGCGCAAAAAACCGCCTCCTCGGCCTCGGGCTGGACAACCAAGATCGGCATAAACGCCTGACCCAGGGCGAAGGCTTCTCCCTCGTCGGCGGCTCGGAGGAAACCCACGAGCGCATGACCGAGTCGGTGATCAAGACCGTGGAGGACTTGCAACGCCAAGGCCGCAGCCTGCAGGACGCCCCGTCCGAGCAGATCCACGACCTCCTGCGGAAGCACGACCGCTCGGCGGATGCCTAAAAAAACCGCCACTGGCTTGTTGACTCACCTTCTGGCCGGGATTTGATTACTCCTCCACGATGAGCACCGAGTCCACCCCGCCTCCCCCTCCTCCGCCCGAAGGTGAAAACGCCGCCGCCCAGCCGCCGAAGCTGAAGCTGGCCAAGCCAGTTGCCGCCGTGCCCATCGCCCCCCCGCCGCCCCCGGCCCCCGGTGCGCTCCCCCCCCCCCCTTCCCTGGGTGCCGCCCCGGCCCCCGCCCCCCCCCCCGCCCCCCCCCCCCCCCCCCCCCCCCCCCCCCCCCGCCCCCCCCGGCGCCACGTGCGACCCCTCCCCCCAAGCCCTCGACCGCCGCCCCGGCTCCCGCCCCCGCGCGTGCGCCCATCGCCCCGCCGCCCGCCGCGCCCCGCCCCGCCCCCGTTAACAGCCGCAAGGTGGGTGGCATCGTCGCCACACTGGACCTCGTGGCCATGGCCATCTCCATCGCCGGCGCGGTGATTCTTTACGTCGAGCTCTTCGTCAAGACCAAGGGCTAAGGCATTTTTCCATGGCATCCGACCTCATCTCCAACCTCGATACGACGAACTTCGATGCGTCGATCAAGTCCTCCCCCGTGCCCGTGCTGGTGGACTTCTGGGCCACCTGGTGCGGCCCCTGCAAGCAGTTGGGTCCAGTCCTAGACCAACTCGCGGCAGAGATGACGGAAAGCGTCAAAATCGCCAAGGTCGACGTGGATGCCCACCCCGCCCTCGCCCAGCAACTCGGCGTGACCTCGATCCCGGCGCTCTTCCTCTTCAAGAACGGTGTCGTCGTGGACAAGATGGTCGGCGCCCGCCCGAAGTCGGACATCGCCGCCTTCATCCGCAAGCACGCCTAAGCGGCGGCCCACGGCCAACGAGAAGGCCCGGCAGCGTTCGCTGCCGGGCCTTCTCGTTGGTCGGTAAGCAGGGAGGCTTACTTCGTTTCGAGCGGGTGCTCCTTCAGGAGGTCGGCCGGAACGTACTGACCACGCGCGCCGATGGCCTTGCGGACCACGGCCACCTGGGAGTCCATGACGGGACCGGCGGTGTTACCCCAGGCCTGGCGGACGTAGGTCGCGATGTGGGCGACCTGAGCATCCTTGAGACCGGCGCCGATGTTCGGCATGTTGGCATTGTACTTCACGCCCTTGACCTCGATCTCACCGGCGAGACCGGCGAGGACGGCCTTGATGAGGCGCTCCTCGTTACCCGCGACCCAGGGAGAACCGGCCAGCGGAGGGAAGGCACCGGGAACCCCCAGACCAGTGGGCTGGTGGCACGCGGCACACTGGGCGACGAAGAGCTTCTCGCCCTTGGCGGCATCAGGCTCGAACTCGATGGGGCCGGCCGAGGCCGCGGCCTTGGGGGCGTTGACGTCGAAGGCCGTGGAGGCGAAGTTGCCGCTGTTGCGGGTGAGGTAGAGACCACCCCAGAAGCCGAAGCCGCAGAAGATGAAGACGATGACGATGGGCGTCAGGGAGAAGCCCTCACGAGGCTCCTCCTTGTCGCGGGCCAGCTGCGAGTGCACCTCCACCAGGCGGCCGTCGGACAGGCCGTCGGGGCCGGGACCAGGGTTGCCCTGGGACGGACGATTGCGGTCAGGATGACGATTACGGTCGTTCATGGGATCACTGCTTCAGTTTGGCTTCGGGCGAGGAGTAGTCCTGGCGAAGGGACTTGAGGTAGGCCACCAAAGCGGTCGAGCGCTCGGCGTCCAGGAACGCGTAAGGCGGGTGGTTAACCCCCGAGGCCGGGGTGCGCAAGAAGGCGGCCAGCTCGACCTCCGACTTAGCACGCGCACCATAATTGGCCAGGTCAGGACCCAAGCGGCGCTGACCGATGAGGACCTGCGACTGCAGCACATAGTCACGGGCGACGCTCGAGCGGACGCCGTAACCGCGAGCGATATCGCTCCCCTGCCCGGCTGGGCGAACCTGCTGCGTGTGACAGGCGACGCAACCGAGATCGAGGTAGACGGTGCGGCCTTGGATGGCCAAGCCTGGCTCGCGGGACGGGAAGAGCGGGCCCCCTTCCTCGGAAGGGGCGCGCCCCAGGGAACCGAGTTGAACCTGGGCGGTGATCACCAAACCGGACCAAGCCGCGGCGACGGTAAAAAAGACGCCAGCCAGGATGAGATTGAGATTCTTCATGGCGGCGGGATTAGTCGGGGCGACCTTCGGAGGTCGGGGAGGTGGAAGCGAGGATCATGCCAAAGGCGTTCAGGGCGAAGGCGACGTGCGCGACCAGGAAGAGCATGGCGGCGATGCTACCCGCGAGGGTCCAAACGGCCGTGGCGTCGCCGGCTTGGGCGGTCGAGACGGCGGGGTCGGCCAACAGGTGACCCACCTGCCAGCCACCTGCCAGCGAGGCGACAACTGCGACAAGGAGACCAAGGGAAGCGGCCCAGAAATGAAGGTGGACCAATTTGGCCGAAGGCCAGAGCGACCCAGTCAGGCGAGGCAGGACGAAGTAACTGGCGCCGAAGAGGGTCATCGTCAGGGCGCCGTAGGTCAGCAGCTGCTGCTGCCCCTGAGCGAAACTGGTGAAAGCGAGCACCGCGCTGAAGTCCCGCGCGGAGAAGACCGTGCTCAGACCCCCGAAGAGCGAGAAGCACACGACCCCGACGGTGACGAACCGCAGCGTCGTGCTATTCCAGGCGCGCGACCAACCGCCGTCGACCGACAGCGTGGAGTAGAAATTGATCCCGACGATGATGACCGGCACGATGCTCATCACCGAGGCCACCACGCCGACGGACTGCAGCCAGATGGGAATCGGGCCGCCCAGCAGAGCCGCCGGCGCCGTCCAACCGGCGAAGAGGAAGAAGGTCCAGAAACCGACCGGAGCCAGGTAGTAGTGGCGCAGCGGTCGCCCTAGGATCTTGGGGATGAAGTAATATGCCGAGGCCAACGTCGAAGCGCCGAACCAAAGCAGCATCAGGTTTTGGACGAACCAAGCATGGGCCAAGGCCGGGACGGTGCCCACGGACGGGAACCACTGGACCATGAGCTGGCCGAGCAGGAAGACGATCGGGAAGGCGAACGTAGCGCCGATGACATACCACTGGGAGGCGAAGTTATGACCGCTGGGGCGACGCGCGTAGGTCACGACGGACCAGAGCCCCGCAAACAGGAAAGCCAAGATCAGGACGGGGCCGACTTCCCGCGGGAGGTCGAGCAGCGCGAAGCCGCCGAGTTCACCGCGGAACACCTGCACCACGCCGTAGGTCAAGGCGAGGTTCCAGGCGAGGCCGCCGAGCGTCGCCAGCCAACCGTTGCGAAACTCGAAGCGACCAAGCTGCGCCATGAGCCAGAAATTGACGGCGAACAAGGCATTGAAGCCCCAACCATAAACGAAGGTGTCCTGCGCGGCGGCGGCGACCCGACCGTAGGTGGTCAACGCACAGGCGCCGAGGAAGTCCGGTCGATGGAGTTTCACCGCCGCGATCAGGGCGAGCAGCGAAGCGACCACCAACCAGAGGACGGCGAAGGTGAAGAAGCAGAGGAAGGGGCCACGCAGGCCGGCCTCGGTGCGGGAAAGGCGCGAAGCGCCGCCCTCAGGGGGACGGCCTCGGGGGCGTCCGGTGCGATTTTCCTGACTCATCTTAGGCGAAGGGTTGGGGGTTATTTTAGGCCGAGTTCGGCGGTGTTCCAGGGGGTGGTGCGAGCGGCGGTGGCGGTGCGCACCGCCTTGACTTGGGCGGCGGTGACCGCGTTGGCCTTGTTACCGAAGCTCTGGCGGACGTAGGTGAGGACATCGGCGATGTCCTCATCGGTCACGCCGGCCACCGGCGGCATCATGCTGTTGAACGTGATCCCATCGACGGTGATCGGGCCCATCAGACCCTGCAGGATGAACTTAATCGGCGACTCGGGATTACCCGTCACGATGGGCGTGCCCGCGATCGAGGGGAAGACCGGAGGCAGTCCCTTCCCCGTCGGCTGGTGGCAAACGATGCAGGTGCGGGCATAGACGGCGGCACCCCGCTTAAGCGTGGCTTCATCGGCGGCCACGAAGGCTGCCGCGACCGGGGCCGGCGCGGGCTTGAAAGAGGCCAGCACCTTGGGGTCGGCGACGAGCACCGCCATCGCGGTCTCGATCGGTACCCGGAAGGTGCCGTCGGCATGACGCGCAGCGCCGGTCAGCAGGGCCTGCCCTTCGGACTCGCTCTTGGCGCGCAAGGCCTTCTGGGTGACGCGACGATCGGCATCGGTGGTGGTCGCCGGGCGACTGGCGTAAGTGGCGTAGCCAACTACCAAAGCGCCGGCGGCGAAGAAAGCGACGAGTCCAAGCCAGGAAGCGACTTGGCCGGGGATCAGCGGGCGGGGTTCCCGCGGGGAAGTGGGCTCACTCATGGTAGTTGATGGACTCGAGAATGCGTGGGTCGTGCACGGGGATGGTCTCGTGGCGGCCGGAGGCCCGCAGGAGCAAGGCGACGACAATCGCCCCGAAACCGAGCACGGCAAGGACGTCGACGGCGAGGTAAGGGGTCAGGAAGGGAGAGACGACGAAGCCTTCCGGCGTGCCCGCCGCGGTGATCTGACGGGGGACGGTGTTGAACCAAAGGTCCACCAGGCCACCGACGAAGATAAGCGAGGCGACGGCCAACAGGCGACCGGCGACGATCTTGGTGCGGTAGAAGAGCAGCGTCAGGAACGGCAGGAGAAAGAAGCCGAAGACCAGGTACATCGAGACGCCCCACCACTGGTTCTTGCTCCCGGTGAGCGGATCGAACTCGCGGATATTATACCAGTAGGTTTCCTCGGGGATGTTGGCCGTGTAGATGAGGAAGTACTGCGAGAAGCTGATGTAGGCCCAGAAGACGGTGAAGGCCAGCATCAGGCAGCCCAGCACGTGACGGTGGGCTTGGTTAAGGATGCCATCTAGCCAGCCACCCTGGGATAGCCGGTAGGTCGCGATCACGGTGAAGGCCAGGGCGAGGCGGATCGACAGGGCGAAGAACCAAACCCCGTACATGGTGGAGAACCAGTGGTAAGAGAGGGCCATCAGGCAGTCGAAGGCTAACATGGTCAACGAAACCGCCGCCACGGGGATGCCCGCCGCCGAGATCGCATGGAGGCGATGGGTGTGGCTGGCGGTACGGTCGGTGTCCTGCGCGAAGGAGGGTCGGCGCAAGGCCCAGATAAGCGCGCTGAAGAAGACCACGTAGTAGGCGATGCGAGCCAGGAAAAAGGTCTCGTTCAGGAACCAGCTCTTGGCCGTCAAGATGGGGTCAGCCGCCACCGTATGGCCGCTGGGCAGGATGTGGTCGGCGTTCGTCCATTCCCAGAGGAGGTGACGGAATTTCGGGATGAGGGCCATCGGCACGATGCTCAGCAGCAGGACGATCGGCAGGGCCGGCAGGACCAGTTCCCAGGTCCGCCGGATGACCGGGGCCCAGCCCGCGTCGAAGACCCGGGTGATCATCGTGAGCATCAGTAAACCGATGAGGGTGGAGACCCAGAAAAGCGCGCCCACCACGAGGGCGAGCGGGCCGCGGTGGTCGTCATGGCCGGCGCTTTGCGCGGCGAAGAACCAGACGACCGCGAGGGCCGCGAGTCCGGCGAAGAGGAATTTCCTCCAGTGGACCGAGAGGGGAGAAGGGGTGGCGCTCATGTGCGAATTACTTGACGGTGGCCTTCACGGAGGCGGGGACCAGGTCGGCGGGCATGGCCTGAGAGAGTTGGAGGGCGCGCACGTAGGCGACGACCGCCCACCGTTCCTCGGGCGAGAGTTTATCGCCATAGGGCTGCATGGTGTTCTTGCCGTTGGTGATGACGTCGAAGATCTGACCGTGCGGGTAGGCGCGGAAGAGCGGCGTTTGCAGGTTGGCGATGGTGACGATTGCGACGTCACCCTCGACCGCGGAGCGGACCTTCATGATGCCATTGCCATCGGCGGCCGCGCCATGGCAGACCGCGCAGTAGACCTGGAACTTGGCCCGGCCGAGCTCCAGGAGGCGACTGTCCACCTTGAAAGGGGCGAGTTCGCCGCCAGACTGGACGACGAGGGACTTGGCCGGGAACGCGGCCAAGAAGGCCCCGGTGGCGTCCTTGCCGGTCACGAAGGAGGGGTTGAGGGATTCGGCGCGACGGTAATCGGCGGCGAAAACGGTCAACGGCGCGAGGCCATTGCCGCGGGCAACGGTACCGATGACCGGCGGGCGGGCATCGCGTCCGTCGGCGAAGAACGTGTTCTCCCCCTGCGGCTTATACTTGGCCTGGTAGTCCATGTCATCGAACACCATGACCGGAGGGGTCTTGGAAGTCTTGCCCTGGAAGCCAAGGAAGCTGACGAGGGCCAGCGTGGCGACGGCGAGAAAAGCGAGGTATCGGCTCATGGGTGGGGTCAGTCGCGGACGATGGTGATCTCCGAGCCGCCGAGCGACTGGAGGAAGTTACGGGACTCGTCGACGTGGAACCGCGGGTCCGAGGCCTCGAGGACGATCATGAAGGTGTCGTCGGAGACGCGGGCGAACTGCGGCAGGTCGAACAGCGGGTGGTGATGGCGCGGCAGGCGGTTGAAGATGAACTGCCCGAAGAACGTGCCGAACGCGGCGAAGAGGATGGTGCACTCGTAGAGCACCGGGAACGGGAAGATCACGCTCCAGAAGGGCTTGCCGCCGACGACGAGGGGGTAGTCGAAGGCGTTGGTGTACCAAGTCAGCAGGCAACCGGTCACGAAGCCGGTGACACCGCCGAGCAGGGTCAGGCGGGGCACCGGGGAGCGCGGCAGGCCCATCGCCTGGTCCATGCCGTGGATCGGGAAAGGCGTGTGCACGTCCCATTTGGTCCAGCCAGCGTCGCGGACCTGCTCGGCGGCCCGGAAGACGTCGGCGGGCTGGCGGAAGGTGCAGGCCACGCCGTGGATGCGTTCGTTACGTTCGTTCATGTGGGTGCGGACGGCGGGATCAGTGGGCGTGGGGGTCGGCCTGCGGCGTGACCATCTTCACCTCGGCCATCGGCAGCAGAGGCAGGAAGCGGACGAACAGGAGGAAGAGGACGGAGAAAAATCCGAAGGTCCCGAAGAACGTGAAGATATCCACGATGGTCGGGCTGTAGTAGCCCCAGCTCGACGGCAGGTAGTCGTTGGCCAGCGAGGTCACCGTGATGACGAAGCGTTCGAACCACATGCCGACGTTGACGAAGAGGCAGATGATCCAGACCAGGGCGTGGTTCTCGCGGACCTTCTTGAACCAGAAGAGCTGCGGGGTGATCACGTTGCAGGAGACCATGATCCAATAGGCCCAGGCGTACTGGCCAAAGGCGCGGTTGACGAAAGCGAACTTCTCGAAGGCGTTGCCGGAGTAGGCCGCGATGAAGAACTCGGTGGCGTAGGCGTAGCCGACCATCGTGCCCGTGGCCAGGATGATCTTACACATGTTGTCGATGTGGTACTGGTTGATCACATCGTGCAGGCGGTAGATCGCGCGCAGCGGGAGCATCAGGGTCAGCACCATCGCGAAGCCGGAGAAGATCGCGCCGGCGACGAAGTAGGGCGGGAAGATGGTCGTGTGCCAGCCCGGGACGTTGGAGACGGCGAAGTCGAACGACACGATGGTGTGCACGGAAAGCACGAGCGGGGTCGAGAGACCGGCCAGGAGCAGGTAGGCCATCTCGAAGTTGCTCCACTGGCGATTGCCATTACGCCAGCCCATGGCCAGCAGGCCGTAGAAAATCTTGCGCCACCAGGTGGTCGCGCGGTCGCGGATCGCGCCGAGGTCGGGGATCATCCCCATGTACCAGAACAACGCCGACACGGTGAAGTAGGTGGAGACCGCGAAGACGTCCCACTCGAGCGGGGAGCGGAACTGCGGCCAGATTCCGTTCTGATTGGGGAGCGGGAAGAGCCACCAGCCGAACCAGACGCGCCCCACGTGGAAGAGCGGGAAGATGCCGGCGCACATGACCGCGAAGATGGTCATCGCCTCGGCGGCACGGTTGATGGAGGTGCGCCATTTCTGGCGGAGCAGGCAGAGGATCGCGGAAATCAGCGTGCCGGCGTGACCGATGCCGACCCAGAACACGAAGTTCACGATCGCCCAGCCCCAACCCACGGGCGAACGGAGCCCCCAGGTCCCCGTGCCGGTCGAGACGAGGTACGTGAGGCCGATAAAGGTGAAGGAGGCGATGAACAGCGCGACGCAGAAGGTGACCTTCCACCAGAGCGGGGTCGGCTCCTCGACGATCCCGCAGACTTTGTCGGTAATCCAGTGGAAGCCGCGGTGGTTGAGGACCAGCGGGGAGCGCGGAAGCTCGGCTGGGCGAACCTTGTCAAGGATCGCGGGGCGCTCGGAAGCGTGGTCGGGGGCGTGAGCCATGGGACAGGTGTGTCGTTAAGGGATTACTTGTGGCCAGGCTTCCCGTGCGTGTCCGGGGTGGCGTGCTCGGCGCCATGGACGGCACCGTGGCCGGCGGGGGCATGACCTTCGCGACCGGCCATCTCCTTGCGGGAAAGCGGCAGACGCAGGGCGCCAGGCATCTTGGCGTTGAGGTTGCGCAGCTTGGCCTGGTAGGTCGTGCGCGGGCGGGTGTTGAGGTAGGTCAACGCGCCGTAGGAGCGGGTCGAGGCCTTGGCCTTGGAGACGCGGGAGTTCGGGTCCGTGATGTCGCCGAACTCGATGGCGCCGGCCGGGCAAGCCTGCTGGCAAGCGACCTGAATGGCACCATCGGCCACGCGGGTGTTGCCGGAGTCGCGGGCGGCGGCCTTGGCCTGGATCTTGGCCTCCTGGATACGCTGGACGCAGTAGGTGCACTTCTCCATGACGCCGCGCATGCGCACGGAAACATCGGGGTTGCGCTGGAGCTGGGGCAGGTCGGCGGGATCCTTGACGGCTTTCTCCGGACCGAGCGGGCCTTCGTAGTAGTGGCCGTCGACGCGCTTGTTGAAGTCGAGGAAGTTGAAGCGGCGGACCTTGTACGGGCAGTTGTTCGCGCAGTAACGGGTACCGATGCAACGGTTGTAGGCCATCGTGTTGAGGCCCTGGTCGTCATGGACGGTGGCGTTGGCGGGACAGACGGTCTCGCAGGGGGCGGTCTCGCAATGCTGGCAGGCGACCCCCATGAAGGTGACCTGCGGGTCCTCGGGAATCACGTTCTGGGCGGCAACGCGACCGTCGAAGAAGTAGCGGTCGAGGCGGATCCAGTGCATGTTGCGTCCCTTGAGCACCTGTTGGCGGCCGACGACGGGGATGTTGTTCTCGGACTGGCAAGCGGTGACGCAGGCATTGCAACCCGTGCAAGTATTGAGGTCGATCGACAGGCCCCACTGCTGGATCTTCAATTCGGATTCATGGCCTTTCCAGGCAGCCACATTCGGGGCGACCGTGTGGTCCGGGTGCTCGTAGGCGGAGTTACCGCGGGGAGTGGTCGTGGCCTTGAGCGCCGGCGCCATGTTGCCATCCTTGCCGTACACGGCCGGGGCGTGGCCATCGATACCGAGCTTGGCGAAGTCGCGGTTGGCCCGCAGTTCCTCGGCGTTGCCCTCGCGGACGACGTCGCGGCCTTCCATCGACCAATGGTCCTGCATGTTGCAGACCGGGGCGGTGCCGCCGGTGAGCGCGAGGGTGACGCCGTTGCGGTAGGCCGGGTGGGCGGTCGTGAGGAATGGGTAGACGTCGAAGCCGTTGCCGGTGACGCGGCCCGCGAGGCGTTCATCCACGCGGGTGGCGATGCGACCGCCGAGTTTGCGACCAAAACCAAGCTGGAGGCCGACGGTGCAGTCCGCCAGACCGGGCATGATGAACACCGGCCCCTCGATGGCGACGCCGTCGACGGTGAGCCGGGCGATCTTCGCGATGAGTCGGCCGTCGACCAGCTGGTTGATGTTCAGGTTGAGCGCCCCGGTGTGCAAGAAATCCGCTTCGCCGCCGATTTTATTGATGAGCGCCTGTCTCGGCTCGATTTCGAGCTTCTTGGCGAGCTTCGGACTGACGAGAATGACGTTCTCCCAGACGGTCTTGGACATGGGATCCGGAGCCTCGGCGAGCCAGCCGTTGTTGGCGTAAAGGCCGTCGCCGGAGTGGGCGCTTGGCAGGAGGCGGACCTCGAGTTTCTCGAGGGACAGCTCGGGGGCGACGAACGCGGCGGACGGGACGCCCAGCGTCAGGTCGACGACCGTCGGGAAGGCGGAACCAGCGAGCACGCCTTCGGCGAGCCAGGCGGCGAACGCGTCGTCGGACTTGTTCTTCGCAAGGGTCGCGAAGGTCTCGCGGACGAGCGCGTAGGGCTCCTGGGTGGAACCAGCGAAAGCGGCAAGGACGTCGAGCTCGGTGAACGAGGGGAAGAGCGGCTCAATCATCGGTTGCACCGGCACGTACGTACCGTCGATGGTCCGACCGTCGGACCAGCTCTCAAGGTAATGAGAAGCGGCGATGAACGTACCACCCGCAGCCTGGGCCAGCGCGGAGGTCTCATCGAAGGACGGGCCGTGGAAGCCGAGGCGGACGACCTTGGACGTGGCCTTGAGCGCGGCGACCTTGACGTCGGAAGGGGCGTCGTAGGCAGGATTACCTCCGAGGATGACGAGGGTCGAAGCCGGCTTGGCGGCGAGGTCGGCGATCGTGAGCGTCGGCGCGGCCGGGATGGCGGCGTAGGCGACGGCGGCGCCGAGCGCGGCGTTGGCCAGGGCGACGGCGCGGTGCGCCTCGGCGGAGAGGTGGTCGCCGGCGACGATGAGGGCCTTGCCCTTGGCGGACACGAGGTCGGCCACGCATTGCTTCACCCACTCGTCGTCGACCTTGAGGCCGGAGAGCTTGAAGGAAGCGGCCTTGCCTAGCTGGGAGAGAACCTCGGCGGCGAAGCGCGCGGCGAGGGCGGAGATATGCGAGGACGACGCGCGAAGCCGGTGGTCGGCGGCGGCTCCGGTGATCGTGAAGGTCGACTCCACGACATAGAGGCGGGTCATCTGCTCGGCCTCGTCGGCGGTATCGGCGCGACGACCGGCGGAGTAAGCACGCGTCGCCTCGACGGAACCATCGCCCGCGCCAAGGAAGTCGGCGTCGAGGCTCAGGATGCGGCGGGCCTTCGCGAAATCAGGCAAGGCCCGCACGCCGAGGGCGGCCTCGGAGCCACGCTGAGCGACGGGGGTATACTCGACCCAGCGAGCTTTCGGTAGCGCGGCCTGGACGGCGGCGACGAGGCGGGCGCGCGTCGGGGAGGTCGACGGGCGGGCGAGGAAGGCGAGGCCTTCGCCCCCGTTGGCTTTGGCTTCGGCGGAAAGGGTGCGCAGCAGGTCGCGGACGCCGGCGGCGGTGAGCGTCGAGCCTTTGGCACCGAAGGAGACCTGGGCGCGATCCGGGTCATACATATCGAGGACGCTCGCCTGAGCGAACTTCGCGGAGGCGGTGCCGTTGGCGGCGTGACTCGGGTTACCTTCGATCTTGGTCGGGCGGTGCTGATGCGTCTCAACGATCAACGGCTGGTTGGCGAACTCGCCCGGGAAGGAAGTCGTGTAATAAGTCGGCACGCCCGGGATGGTGTTCTCGGGCTGCTTGCCGTAAGGCAAGGTATGGTTGCGAGGCTCGCGGCAACCGGCCAGACCGAGACCGGCCAGGCCGAACGAAGCGCCCATGAGCATCAGGAACTCGCGGCGTTCGACGGAGGAGATGTTGGCGGCGCCGTCGACGAACTCGCGCTCGGCCCGGGTGCGGAACTCGGGGGTCTTGTTGCGTTCGTCCAAGCTGCGCCAGTAACCGGGGCCGGTGGGCTCGCCGGGCTGGGGGGCGGGGTGTTCAAAGACTTTCTTGCTCATCGAGAAAAAGGGTGGGGATTAGCGGTGGCAGCCGGAGCAACTCTGCGGCGGGTTGATCTTCCAGTCGTGCACGAACTTGGCACCCTGCTCGGCTTGCGCGGCGGGCGAGGCAGCCTGGTAAGCGAGGTCGGTGATCCTATCGAGCGGACGCAGGGCCTTCTCAGGGTTGCGGTGGCAATCAAGACAGAAGCTCATGTTGAGGGACTTCTGCTGACCGACCACAGCCTGCTGGTCGATGCGCCCGTGGCACTCGACGCAACTGACGCCACGGTTCACGTGCACGGAGTGCGGGAAGTAGACGTAGTCAGGGACCTTGTGGACCTTGACCCAGCGGATGGCCTCGCCGGTCTCGACACTGCGCTTGACCAGCGCCAAGGCCGGGCTGTCGGGCTTGACGATGCTGTGGCAGTTCCAGCAGGTGTTGGCGGTCGGGACGTTGGAGTGCGGGGACTTCTCGACGAAGTTGTGGCAGTAGCGGCAATCGAGGCCGAGGACGGAGTCGGGGCCGGCGTGGAAGGAGTGGTCGAAGGCGACCGGCTGGTCCGGGGTGTATCCGACGTTCAGATACTTATTCGTGGCGTACTCGTTGACCGCCGCGACGACCACGACGCCGGTGATGAGCAGGCAGACGAGGATCTTGAACGGGGCGGAGTTCGCGGCTCGCGGCGCGAAATTACCCCGGCTGGCAGGGCGATTGAAGAAGGCTAGGAGTTTGCGCATCGCGGGACGGGCGGAAGTTCAGCGTTGGGTCGGACGAGGCACGGCGCCGGTGGCCGGTACGACCTTACGCGACGAGGCGGGAAGCGCGGCCGGGGAGGCCGGGGCAGAGTAAGCGGAGCGGAGGAACCCGAAGGTCACGAGGGACGCCAGGATGGCGCCGGACTTGGCCAAGAAACCCTGGCGGGAAGTGGAGAGCTCGCTCATGAGATTTTTGCAATCAGAGGCACGAAAGCCCGCCCCCCTTCGCAACCCAAATTTTAACGCTTTTACACGGGTTTCGAGATTCGCTTGGGCTTTAACTGTGAATAGAATGGTGAATTTTCCGGCAGAAATAATCACAAGTTATTGTCAAAGATAGGTTTATATAGTTTAGAATAATTCTAAATAGTAACCAAGCCAAAAGCCCTCGTTAGGAGGGCTTTCAAACTATTAGACCGGCGAAGCAATCGCCCCGTTCAGGGCTAATCACTACGCCGGCCTAAGCTCGGGCATCCCCTACCCTTCAGCGGCTCAGGGACCTGGCCGCACTGCGGACCAGGTCCACGAAGCCCTTGGCCTCGAGCGCGGCGCCACCGATCAGGCCACCGTCGATATCATGCTCGGCGAGCAAGGCATCGGCGTTATCGGGTTTCATCGAGCCCCCGTAAAGGATGCGGACGCGGGCGGCGGTCTCGGCGCCAAACTGGGCGACCAACAAACTGCGGATGAAGGCGTGCACTTCCTGCGCCATCGCCGGGGTGGCGGTCTTGCCGGTGCCGATGGCCCAGACGGGCTCGTAGGCGATGATCACCTGCTCGGCCTTGGCGGCGGGGACGCCGGCGAGCCCGAGCTCGAGCTGGCGCTTGACCACGGCGTTGGTCGTGCCGGCCTCGCGCTCGGCGAGTAACTCACCCACGCAGAGAATCGGCTTGAGCGAGGCCGCCAAGGCGGCGTTGACCTTGCGGTTGATGAAGGCGTCGTCCTCGCCGAAGAGGCTCCGGCGCTCGCTGTGGCCGAGGATGACGTAGGTCACGTGCAGGTCGCGGAGCATCGCCGCGCTGACCTCGCCGGTGAAGGCGCCATTGGTCTTGTCGTGCATGTTCTGCGCACCGATGGAAAGGTGCGTGCCTTCGACGGCGGCCACCGCGGCGGCGAGCGCGGTGAAAGGCGGGCAGAGGACGACCTGGACGGCGGACTCGATGCCGACCGCCGCGGCGACGGCCTGGGCGAGTTCGACGCCTTCGGTGGCGGTCTTGTTCATCTTCCAATTACCGGCGATGAGGGGGGTGTGAAGGGACATGGTGGTGGGTAGGAGGCTTTGTTTACGGGGGGATGAAGCGGTTCAGGCTTCGAGTGCCTTGACGCCCGGGAGCACCTTGCCTTCGAGGTATTCGAGGGAGGCGCCGCCGCCGGTGGAGCAGTGGGTCACCTGGGTGTCGACGCCGAACTTCTTGGCCGCCGTCGCGGTGTCGCCACCGCCGACGATCGTGATGGCGCCGCGCGCCGTAGCCTGGGCCACCGCGGCCGCCATGGCCTGGGAGCCGACGGCGAACTTATCGAATTCAAAGACGCCGCAGGGGCCGTTCCAAACCACGGTACCGGCGCGAGCGATGGCCGCTGCGTAGAGTTTGATAGATTCGGGACCCGCGTCCATGCCTTCCCAACCGGCGGGGATACCGGACTGCATCATGGCGGGCTGGGTGTTGGAATCCGGGGAGAACTTGTCGCCGCAGTTGAAGTCGACCGGGAGGGTGACCTTCACGCCGCGGGCCTTGGCCTTGTCCATCAGTTCCTGGACGATCTTCGCGCCTTCCGCGTCGTAGAGCGAGTTGCCGATGGCCATGCCATCGCAGACCTTGCGGAACGTGTAGGCCATGCCGCCACCGATGATGATCTCGTCGGCCTTCTCGATGAGGTTGCGGATCAGCGGGATCTTGTCGGCGATCTTGGCGCCGCCGAGGATGGCGAGGAGCGGGCGCTTCGGGTTATTCAGCACGATGTCGAAGGCCTTGAGTTCGGCTTCGAGTAGGAAACCCGCGGCTTTACGGGGTAAAGCGACGCCGACCATCGACGAGTGGGCCCGGTGGGCGGTGCCAAAGGCGTCGTTGACGTAGACGTCGCCGAGGCGGGAAAGGGAGGTGCGGAACTCGGCGACCTTGGCCGGGTCGGCCTTCTGGCTGGTGCCATCCTCGAGCTTCACCTTGCCCTCTTCCTCGATGTGGAAGCGGAGGTTTTCCAGGAGGAGGACTTCGCCGGGCTGGAGGGCCTTGGCGGCGGCCTCAGCCTCGGGGCCCACGCAGGCGGGCACGAACTTCACCGGGCGGCCTAGGAGCTTCGCGAGCTCGGTGGCGATGGGACGGAGGGAGAACTTCTCGACGACCTTGCCGTCCGGACGGCCGAGGTGCGACATCAGCACCAGCGAGGCGCCGCCCTCGAGCAGGAACCTGATCGTCGGCAGGGCCGCGGCGATGCGCTGGGTATTCGTGATGGCACCGGTCTTCTTGTCCTGGGGGACGTTGAAGTCGACACGGACGAGGACACGCTGGCCTAGGACGGAGCCGAGTTCGCGGAGGGTAGGGACGGGCATAGCGGTGGAAGGGTGCAGAGAAAGGCGTAAGGCCAAGGGTGGGAAGAACAAACCGCCCGGGGCCTCGCA
Organism: Verrucomicrobiota bacterium; assembly: GCA_014193315.1. Classification (GTDB taxonomy): domain Bacteria; phylum Verrucomicrobiota; class Verrucomicrobiia; order Opitutales; family UBA953; genus UBA953. The sequence continues at coordinate 134,343 of BJHS01000004.1, read as the reverse complement.
AACCCTCCTCGCGGCCTCCCCTGCCCCGCCGGGAGCCTAAAACAAGACAGGCGACCCGGGGTGGGCCACCTGTCGCGGAGGAATCGCCGGGAGGCTTAGAGCTTGGCCGTGACCTTACCCAGGAGCTCGACGACGCGATTGGAGTAGCCCCACTCGTTGTCGTACCAGCTGATGAGCTTGAAGAAGTTCTTGTTCAGCTCGATCGAGGAGCCAGCGTCGAAGATCGACGAGCTCTTGTCGTGGATGAAGTCGGAGGAGACCACTTCTTCGTCAGTGTAGGCCAGGATGCCCTTCATGTAGGTCTCGGACGCCTTCTTGAGGGCGGCCTTGATCTCCGCGAGGGAGGTTTCCTTGACGGTCTTAACGGTGAGGTCGACGACCGAGACGGTCGGGGTCGGCACGCGGAAGGCCATGCCCGTCAGCTTGCCCTTCACTTCGGGGAGGACGAGCGCGACGGCGCGGGCGGCACCCGTGGCGGACGGGATGATGTTGATCGCGGCGGAGCGGCCACCCTTCCAATCCTTCTTGGAGGGGCCGTCGACGGTCTTCTGGGTCGCGGTGTAAGCGTGGACCGTGGTCATCAGGCCTTCGGCGACGCCGAAACCTTCCTTCAGCAGCACGTGCACGAGCGGCGCGAGGCAGTTCGTGGTACAGGAGGCGTTGGAGATGATGTGGTGATTGGCCGGGTCGTACTTGTCGTCGTTGACGCCGATGACGACGGTGATGTCTTCATCCTTGGCCGGGGCGGAGATGATGACCTTCTTGGCACCGGCTTCGAGGTGGCCCTTGGCCTTGGCGGCTTCGGTGAAGAGGCCCGTGGACTCGATGACGACCTGGACGCCGAGCTTACCCCAGGGGAGTTCGGCCGGGGTCTTGGCGGAAACCACGAGGATTTCCTTACCGTTCACGACGAGGACGTCGTCCTCGAGCTTGTCCGGGGAGGACTTCTTGGAGGAAACGGTGCCGTTGAAGCGACCCTGGGTGGAGTCGTACTTCAGAAGGTAGGCTAGGTTGTCCGCCGGGACGATGTCGCCCACGGCCACGACGTCGAAGGTCGAGCCGAGGTGACCCTGTTCGACGAGGGCGCGGAAGACGAGACGGCCGATGCGGCCGAATCCGTTGATAGCTACTTTGGTGGCCATGGTATGGTGTGTGAGAAAGGCTTTCTCCCAAGGTTGGGAAAAGGATGAAAAAGGGAGTCCGCCCCCCCATTGGCAAGCGGAGAATGCTTTCTAGCCTCCCATGGACCAAACCCCGCAACCCAACGGCGGCAAATCAAGGGTATCCGTCCCGAGGACCGGGATCGCTCCCGGGGCGTGCGGGCATGAAGGGAAAGGCGAGAGGACGACCGGATGCCAGGGGCCAGCCTGAGGCAGGGCGAGGCGAACCGGCCGGTCATGGGGGTTGCAGGCCAAAAGGAGCCGGGAGGGACCCATCGCCCCATCGGCGTTGAGCACGGCGACAAAAGCCTCGCCCGCGTCATCCCTGGCGACCTGCATCCAGCCCGGCGAGACCACCGAACGCGGGCGGAGGACCGCCCCGGCGGCCGAAAGCCGCCAACCAATCAAGCGGGCGACCCACTCGTGTTCGCCCCGGAAACGCTCCCAGCGGGCCGGCGCGAGTCGGTTGAGTTCACCGTGGCGCCAGGTGTTCGCGACCCCGCGCTTGGTCGCGAGGAAGTCCTGCCCCGCGGATAACATCGGGACCCCCACTGAACAAAGCAGGATCGCGTGCATCAAGCGCGTCCGCAGGACGTCGGCGGGCGCGGGGTCGAGCGGGTCGTTCGCGGGCCGCTCGGTGATGCGATCCAGCCAGGCCATGTCGTCATGGGACTGGGCGTAGCGGAGGCGGGCCGACGGACGACCGGCGCAACCCGCGAGATGATGCAACAGGTCGCTCGACCGGGCATGGCCGCGCACATAGGCCGGGAGGAACTCGCGGAAAGCGTCATCCCAACTGGTCCAATTGGAGCCATCGAGATCGCGGGCCACGTGCCCGCGGAAACTCCAGGGTTCGGCGATGAGAATCTTGTGCGGCGCGCGCGCGCGGAAGTCGGCCTCGATTTCGCGCAGCAACGACGTGCCCAGCAGTTCGGCGAGGTCCAAGCGGACGCCATCGACCCCGAGCACTTCGGTCCAGTGCGTCAGCGATTCCCGGACGAGACGCTGGAACAAGGGAGCCTCCGCCCGGACATCGTTCCCACACCCGCTCCAGTTCGAGAGCCGTCCCTGCGGGTCGGTCCGGAAATAGTATTCCCGATCCAGCGCCATCAAGCCGTTGGGGGAACCGAAATGATTCAGCACCACATCAAGAATCACCGCGAGACCCGCCTCATGGCAGGCACGCACGACATCTTGAAATTCCGCCAAGGCGACCGCCCCCGGGGCCGAGGCGTAGCTGTTGGCGACCCCGAACGCGGTGATCGGCATGTAGCCCCAGTGGTATTCCTCGGCCGAGCGATGCTCGAATTCGGCGCAGGGCAGCAGTTCCAAGGCATTGACGCCCAGCGAACGGAGGTAGTTGCCCTGACTCCGGATCCACGCGGCCAAGTCGCGGTACCCCCCGCAGGTCGGGTCCGCGCCCGAGAGCCCGAGCAGGTCGCGGAGGTGGCCCTCGACGATCACGAGATCCTCCACGGCCGGCGGGATGAAACCATCGGCCAACGGACGCAGGTCCTCCGGCCCGAGCACGATGCCGGCGGGGGGCGTCTCGTCCGTCTGCGCGCGCGCCCACGGGTCGACAAAGGGCCGTTCGGAGAAACGCGCCTCGCCGATTTCATCGGCACCCCGGATGGAGAGGTTGTAATAAGCGCCCGTCAGGGAATCCGCCACCTCACCGAACCAAGCGCCCTGACCCGCCGGCTTCAAGGCCAGGAGGTGGTAAATCCCTTCTTCGGGTCGGCGCCAACTGACCTCGACCGCGCGAGCCCGCGGCGCGAAGACGCGAAAGGATGTCCCGGCGGGACCGACCACGGCCCCGAAGGGACCAGGCGGCTCGAGGACGTCGAGCGGGTCGGACGCCAGAATATCGCACAGCTCGAGTTCGGCGGGCTTGGTGTAGATCAAGCGCACCGGCGCGGCCGCCGGGTCCACGTCGACCGCGACGAAGCGGTAGAAATGACGGCCCGTCCGGTCGGCGGAAAGCATCAGGTTGCGATGACCGTCGTCGTCGCGACTAATATTATCGGCGTCGAACGGCGGCTCCAACCAACGACCGTCGGCGCGCACAAACTTGAAGGCGGTCATCGCCGCCCCACCGAGGAGCTCGGCCAGCGGAACCGCGAGTTCGAAACCTTCGGCCCCTTGCGCACAGACCGCCGAGAGGGTCCAGCGGCCGGATTCACTGGCACCCCAGTCATTAAAAGGACCGGCGACCCGCAACCCTTCGCCCACGCCATCCGGCAACAAGGCCTTCCAACAGAAGAAATGGACGAACCCCGCCTCAAGCCAATAGCCCGAACGCAACGCCCAGAGCCGAGGGTCGGCGAGCTCCAACGAGACCAACCGTGCGGGCGGGTTGAGCGAGAGCGGCGGGGCGCCCGGCCCCGTCCAATCGGAGGACAACGCAACCAAGCCCGAGGCCTTGGTCTCCCAGCGCGCGCCGGATAGTTGTCGCGTCATGACCCGATGAGGGAGCCGGGAAAAAGAATTGGCGAGCAAAAGCGGGCTGGATTCGGAACGGAGGCTCGCCCACGATGCGGCGTGGATATCAGGGTACTGACCAGCGATTGGACGGGGCACCGCCTGCTCGACACCGGCGACGGCTTCAAACTCGAGGAGATCGGCGGCGTCCGCATAATCCGCAGCGAGCCCAAGGCCTGGTGGTCCAAATCCCTTCCGGCCGCCGAATGGCAGCAGGCCGTGGCGGAGCATAAGGAAGGGGGCCGAGAGGGTCATTGGGAACTGCGCGGAAACTGCCCCAAGGAATGGGAAACGCGGTTGGACAAACTGCGCTTCCAACTGCGGTTCATGGATAATTCCAAACAGTTTGGCGTCTTCGCCGAGCAATCCCCGCACTGGAAGTGGTTGGCGCAGCAGCAACCCGCGTCCGCCAACCGCCCCCGCATCCTCAACCTCTTCGGCTACACCGGGGCGGCCTCCCTCGTGGCCGCCCAGGCCGGCTGGCACGTCACCCACGTCGATGCCTCCAAGCCCGCCGTGGCGTGGGGGCGGCGCAACCAGGAGCTTTCCGGCATGGCGCAGGAACCGATCCGCTGGATCATCGAAGACGCGATGACTTTCGTGAAACGCGAAGTGAAGCGCGGCAACCAATACGAGGCCATCATGCTCGACCCGCCGGCTTTTGGTCGCGGTCCCAACGGCGAGTTCTGGAAAGTCGAACGCGACCTCGCCCCGCTGCTGCGCGCCTGCCGCGACCTCCTTTCCCCCGAAGCGCGTTTCATGCTGCTCACGGTCTACACCATCGACGCTTCCTCCATCCTTTGCCACAACCTCATCGAGGAGGTCACCCGCGGGCTGGGCGGCCAGATTGACATCGGCGAGTTGGCCTTGAAACAGGAAGGTAACGGCCGGCTGCTCCCGCTTTCCCTCTGGGGGCGCTGGCAAGGCAAGGCGAAGGCTTGAGCCCCGCAAGCCCCCCTACTGACCTTCCCCCGCTGGGTTAAAAGGTTTCCACCCGGCGGGTTTACCCTCTAATTCACGCCCGTGAGCCTCGTACCTGACCAAGCCACCTTCCGCCAGCTGGCGCAGACCTCCGACTTGGTCCCGGTCTGCCTCGACCTGATGGCCGACCTCGAGACGCCCGTCTCGGTCTACGCCCGCCTACGCTCGCTCGGTGCAGCCTTCCTCTTCGAGTCGGTCACCGGCGGGGAACACATCGGCCGTTACAGCTTCTGCGGGGCCGCGCCTGCCCTGACCATCACGTCCTGGGAAGACCGCACCGAAATCATCCGCCGGGATGGGAGCAAAGAGACTATTCCCACGCCCGCCGACCCGCTGACGCTCGTGCAACGCGAGGTCGCTGGCCTGCGCGTGGCCAAGGTGCCAGGCTTGCCTCCGTTCGTCGGCGGCATGGTCGGCATGGTCGGCTACGAGTACGTCCACCGCGTCGAACCGACCGTACCCCGCGCGGCCCAGGACCCCGCCGGCACCCCGCTCACCCACTTCATGCTGGTCGACCGCGTGGTCGCCTTCGACAACGCCCGCCAGACGCTGCGCCTCATCGTCAACGCCCGGATCACGAGCCCGGCCCAGGCCGACGAAGCCTACGCCGCCGCGCGCCGCGAACTGGAGGCCCTCCGCGCCGTCGTCACGGGCCCGCGCGCCGCCGTGGCCGCCGAACTACCCGCCGCCGCGGAGCTGGCCCAAGGCCAGGCCAACATCACCGCGGCCGCCTTCGAGGCCAACATCCGGAAGACCCAGGAGTATATCCGCGCCGGCGATTGCGTGCAGGTCGTGCTCTCGCGCCGCACCGACGTCCCTTTCACGGGCGACCCGCTCGACCTCTACCGCGTGCTGCGCCACGTGAACCCCTCGCCTTACATGTTCGTCATCGAGACGGGCCGCGGGTTCGACGTCGTGGGGGCCTCGCCCGAGGTGAACGTCCGCCTGACCGAACGCCGCTGCGAGATCCGGCCCATCGCCGGCACCCGCCCGCGCGGCGCCGACGAGGCCGCCGACCGCCGCTTGGAGGCCGAATTGCTGGCCGACCCGAAGGAACGCTCCGAGCACCTGATGCTCGTCGACCTGGCCCGCAATGACCTCGGTCGCGTCTGCGTGCCTGGCTCGGTCACCGTCCCGGACTACGCGATCATCGAGCGCTACTCGCACGTGATGCACATCGTCTCCCAAGTCGAAGGCACGTTGGCGACCGACCAGGACGCCTTCGACCTCTTCCGGGCGACGTTCCCGGCCGGCACGCTGAGCGGCGCCCCCAAGGTCCGCGCGATGCAGGTCATCGCCGAACTCGAAGGCGAACGCCGCGGTATCTACGGCGGCGCGGTCGGTTACTTCGGTTTCGATGGCGGTCATGACTCCTGCATCGTCATCCGCACCGCCGCCCTGCGCGCGGGCATGGCGAGTATCCAGGCCGGGGCCGGCATCGTGGCCGACTCCGTCCCGACCTCCGAGTATGAGGAAACAGTCAACAAGTCCAAGGGTGTGCTTCGGGCGCTCGGACTGGCCGCTGGCCTGCGCTCCTGACCTTCGTGGCCAAACGCAAGCCCAGCAAACCCACCCGGGCTCTCCTGAAGCCGAAGGTACGGGAAGTGCCGGTGGCGGCCGATCCGACCGCCCGCGGCCAACGTCGCGGGGCGAGCCCTGCCCCCAGCCCTAGCCCCGTCACGAGTCCGGACCCTGACCCGACCGAGCCCGGTCTGCCGTGGGAACAACTCTCGCCCGAGGAACGGTCTCCCCTGCGGAGCTACCTCGACCAGATCGGCAAGACCCCCCTGCTGACGCTCGAGCAGGAGACCGCGCTCGCGCGACGCGTGCTCAAGGGCGACGAAGCGGCCCGGCAACACATGATCCAGGCGAACCTACGCCTCGTGGTGCGCATCGCCAAGGACTACGATGACTTCGGCCTGCCGCTGCTCGATCTCATCAGCGAAGGTAATTTCGGCCTGATCAAAGCCGTCGAGCGCTTCGACCCCGACAAGGGCGGTAAGCTCAGCACCTACGCCGCCTGGTGGATCAAACAAGCGATGAAGCGCGCGTTGGCTTCCAACGGCAAGACCATCCGCCTGCCAGTCCACATGGTGGACCGCATCGGCCAGATGCGCCGGACCACGAACCGCCTCGCGGCGGAGCTGGGTCGCGAGCCGCACAACGAGGAGATCGCCCAGGCCATGGAAATCCCGATCTCCAAGATCGTGCACATGAAGTCGGTCGCCAACCGCGCAGCCTCACTCGACCAACCGATCGGCGAGGACGGCGACGCCACCCTCGGGGACCTGGTCAAGGATGAGTCCGAACGGACGCCCTTCGAGTCGCTGCGCACCAAGTCCGACCTCACCGAGATCGCCAATATGCTCGCCCAGCTCGAACCACGCGAGGCCGACATCATGGTGCTGCGCTTCGGCCTCAACGGCGAGAGCCCGCTCACGCTCGAGGAGGTCGGCGTCCATTTCAAACTGACCCGCGAGCGGGTCCGCCAGCTCCAGCAGTCGGCGCTGATGAAACTGCGCCGCGTCATGACCGAACGGCAAAAGCTCCTCACCCCGGAGGATGTGCGCCGCAACCAGCTGGCGGACGCGCGGGCCGAGGTCCTCCGGGAGTTCTTCCGCTCGAAGGGCTTGAAGGACCCGGCACGGGAACGGCCGGGCCGCGACGGCCTCTGAAGCCTGCCTATTTTTAGCGGCCCGTGCCCAAGTTAGGACGCGCGGGCCGAGTTTTTTAACCATCGGGCGGGGAATGCCGGTCTGGCAAGCGCTGTGCTTACTTCTGGGCATGAGACTGACCGATTACCGCGGGGCGAACCTGTTTGATGAGCTGGTCGACGCGCAAGGCGCCATCCGCCCTTATTACAAAGGGGTGGCGGATAAGCTGGCCTCGCTCGGGCCCGACGAGCTGGGCTAGAAACTCCGCAGCCTGGAGCTGCTCTTCCTCAAGCAAGGCGTGACCTTCACCGTGTACGGCGACGAGCAGGGGACGGAGCGCGTCTTCCCTTTCGACCCTTTCCCGCGGGTCATCCCCCACCATGAATGGGAGACCATCGAGGCCGGCCTCGTGCAACGCATCACCGCGCTCAACCTCTTCCTCTACAATGTCTACCACGAGCAGCGCATCATCAAGGACGGCGTGGTCCCGCCCGAGGTGGTCTTCGGCGCCTCGCATTTCCGCCCGGAATTCGTCGGTGTCTCCGTCCCGAAGGACGCCTACTTCCACGTCTGTGGCACGGACCTGATCCGCGACCGCGACGGGCGCTACCTCGTGCTGGAGGACAATGGTCGCTGCCCATCGGGCGTGTCCTACGTGCTGGAGAATCGTGCGGCGATGGAACGGGTGTTCCCGCACCTCTTCGGCGCGAGCGGGGTGCGCCCGGTCGACACCTACCCTTCCGACTTGCTGGCGACGCTCCGCCACGTGGCGCCGTGCGAGAACCCCAACCCCAACGTGGTCCTGCTCACCCCCGGGGTCCATAACAGCGCCTACTTCGAGCATTCGTTCCTCGCCCGCCAGATGAGCATCGAAATCGTCGAGGGTCGCGACCTCATCGCGCTCGATGGCTTCGTCTACATGCGCACCACCCGCGGGCTGCGCCAGGTCGACGTCATCTACCGGCGGATCGACGATGATTTCCTGGACCCGCAGGTCTTCCGGAAGGACTCCTGCCTGGGCGTGCCCGGGCTGGTCGACGCCGTGCGTCGCGGGGTTTGCCAAGATTACGGCCACCTGCTGCTGGCGCTCGCCCGGGCCGTCGGGCTCCCGGCCCGGTATGTCTGCGGCTATGTCTTCGACGCCAAGCGCGGGGATGTCATCGGGAGCCATGCCTCCCATGCCTAGTGCGAGTTCTGGTTGCCTGGGTACGGCTGGCTCGGGGTGGATCCCACCAACAAGCGCGTGGTGCACGAGGCCTACGTGGCCTCGGCGGTCGGCCGCGACTACCGCAACGCGACGCCGGTCAGCGGGAGCTACTGGGGCACCGGCGAGCGTGAGATGCGCGTCACGGTCCACGTGGAGTCAAAGTAGCGCGCCAAGTCTGCTATCGCCCTCGGCGCGGGATAGTCCCAACGTGGTGATTCTTCGGGGACTAACCTTGTCGATGCCTTTGACCGTCCCACCCACCGCCCCGACCAGCCGCCTAGGAGCCTTACGGTGCGCTTGGTCGCTCACGCGGCAAATCCATGCCCGCCGACGCTGGGATTCGCGCATCGTGAAGTGCCTTGGACGGTCGTTCCGGGCGGCGGCCTCCCCGGGCGCCTTTGGCGAGTGGGTCGCCTTCCTGCTCCAGGACGACTTCCGGGCATTTGCCGCCGAGAACGAGATGCTCTGGCACCGGACCCTGCTGGGCTACCTCTCGACCCGCTGGAGCGACGAACGGAAGCTCAAGGTCCTCCGTGATTCCTACCGCTTCACCCTCACCCATCCCGGCCCCCTCCGCCAAGCCTTGCTGCAGTCCAGCGAGGTCTCGTTCGCCGAGATACCCCTCGGCGAGGAAACGGGAACGATCCGCTACGCGTTGGCCCATGATGACCGCTTCCGCCGTGAGGGGGAGTGGACCCTGCGGGTTTATTGCGATAAAATCGGGGGCGAATTGTGCTCCATCGCCTTTTCCCTCGAGGAAACCCCCACCGGCTGGGTGGCTTACGCCGGGGCCATCCAAGGCGGCAGCGGGGCCAACGAGGATACCATCAAGGCCTCGGCCAAGGCGATGCATGGGGTCCGCGCCAAGGCCATGGCCATCTTCGCACTCCAGGAAGTCGTCAGCGCCCTGGGGGTCGTCCGCCTACTCGGGGCGGGTAACACGATCCAGATGTCCGCCGGCAAGCACCTGATCCGGGCACCTTGGAACAAGATTTCCTTCAATTACGACGGGATGTGGGCCGAAGCAGACGGCAAGTTGGTAGAGGACGGCTGGTTCGAACTCCCCCTGCGCGAGGTCCGACGGACCCGCGAAGAGATCAAGGCCAATAAGCGCCCACTTTACGCCCGCCGGTACGCCCTCTTCGACCTCCTGCAGGCCGCGGTCACCGCCGGGCTCGGACAGGCTTAAGGGCACGCCCGGACGAAACAAGCAAAGGCCTTACTCCCCTCGGGGAATAAGGCCTTTCTCGGGCTACTCGGGCAACAAAAAGGGCCCCGTTGCCGGGGCCCTTAGGGCTAACCTCTAATCCTAAGATTAGAAGTTGTAGCGGAGAACAACCGTGGTCTGGGACGTAACGCCCGAGGCCTTGCTGTACTCAACGCCGATCTGGTAATGCTGCAGCTGGGGCAGGTTGTAAGCAACGCCGACCGAGTAGCTGTTCACGCCGGAGTTACGGGCGTAACCAATCGAACCTTCGAGGTTGGAACCGAGATCCTTGCGGATATCGAGAGCGTAGGCCTCGTTGGATCCGACGGAGACGATGGCGTCAGCGCCTAAGGCAACGTTCTTGAAAACGTAGCCGAGGGAAACGCTGTCGGTGCCGTTATTGCTCGTGCCGCCACCAAGGGTGGTCGAGGCGCCGACGAGGAAGTTGGACGAGCCAACCAGAGCGGAAGCACCGAGGGCGTAACCCTTGGTGCCATTCGTCTGGTAGGACAGTTCAACGCGGTTGTAGGAGAGACCGGACGAGGCCCCAGCACTCTGGGCAGAGGCAGCGGCAGCGAGGGTCGTGATGGTGAGGATCGGTAGGATATGCTTCATAGCGTTGCCAGTATTGCTACAGGCTTGTGACAAAATCAAGCACCAATTTGCGGAAATCTTCGCACCCCAGAGAAAGCCCTCCCTCCTGCACATTTCATTCACACCCGCTGTGAATAAGATCGGGGACCCTTGATTGTCAGAAACCTAGGCCAAACGCGGCTTCCCAAGATTTAACCCCCGGTCCGGTCTTATAGCGCAGGTTGAAGCTGCTTTGGGCCCCCCAGCGCATGCCGCCAGGAGGCCTCCCGATCAAAGGCCGGCAGTTAGGCCCCCTGCCCTGAAATCTGGCCATAGCTCAGGGCGTCGGTATCCGTCAGAAAGAGCCGGAGGCCATAAAGCCACTGGGTGTAGTTGTCCTTGGCCGGAAGCAGGGAAAGGCCCGCCGGAGCCACAAAGTCCAATTTATTATAAAAATAGCCGTATTCGGCATAAACACCCAGTTTGGCCAGAATCGGCAACTCCGTGAAGACCCCGCCACCCATACCGGTCACGTCCAATGGGCTGGAGGACACCGGCGCATTACAGGTCTTAAGGTCGGCCCGCGACCCGGAGTAAGAGGCCTCCAGAAAGAACCCGAAACGACCATTATCGCTCGTATCGCAGACCCGCCCACTCAATGTCTTACTATCAGCGTAAGCAGGACCGCGACTGTCGGTGACTTGGGCGTAGGCGATCTCGGCCTTGGGGTGCAGCGTCCGCAGCGGGAAGCGACTCTGCGAGAGGTAACGCTCCAGCCCCGAAAACAACCCCTGCTCCACCCCGGTCGCATTGAAGGCGGCCGCGGAGAGACTCAGGGCAGTCAAACTGGCCAAGGCCAAAGCGGGTAAGGGCGAGCGCATGCCCAACCCTACCACCCGCTCGCCCGGTTGGCGCAATGGGCAATAAAAAACCCGCCAGGCGAACCAGACGGGTCTCGGGGGGCGAACCAACCGTCGGCTTACTTGCGACGGAACTTGGTGTTGAACTTCTCGACGCGACCGGCGGTGTCGACGAAGCGCTTTTCGCCCGTGTAGGCAGGGTGCGAATCCATGGTCACTTCGCGACGGATCACGAAGTGTTCGACGCCGTCAAGAACCTTGGTTTCCTTGGACTTCATGGTCGAACGGGTCGGAAACTCGCGGTTCGTGGAGACATCCACGAAGACGACGTTGTTATAATCAGGATGGCCTTCCTTCTTCATGGTAGAGGGTGTTCGGGGGTGGGATTAGCCTTGGCGAGCCTTGTAGCGGGGGTGCGTCTTGTTGATCACATAGACACGACCCTTGCGGCGGACAACTTGGCAATTCGGGTGACGCTTCTTCAGCGACTTGAGGGAGGAGGAGACTTTCATGGTCTGGAGGGCCGGATGGAAACGGCAGGTCGGCCAACAAAGGTGGCCGCCGCCTGACTGTCAACGGGATTTCCTAGGCTTGTTTCAGCTTCTTTCTGGGGTTTGACTCCCCCCATGGAAACACGCCTCCGGACGGCCACCTTGGCCGACGCGCCCGCGATCAACGCGATCCATAACCATTATGTGCGGACGTGCACCTGCACGTGGCAGACCGAGCCCGAAACGGATGAAAATCGTACCCAATGGCTCAAGGCCCGCGGGCCAGCCCACCCGGTGATCGTGGCGGAAATCGGGCACGAGGTGATCGGCTGGGGCTCCCTCTCCAGCTACAGCACACGTAAAGGCTGGTCGGGCACGGTCGAAGATTCCGTATTCTTGCACCACGAGCACCACGGCAAGGGCCTCGGTAAACGTATCCTCGCCGAGCTGCTCCACCGGGCGGAAGCCCTCGGCTACCACTCCGTCTTGGCGCGGGTTTCGGGCGAACAAGCCGCCAGCCTGCGTCTGCACGAATCCCTAGGCTTCATCCGTTCAGGCCTTTTGCCCCGAGTCGGCCATAAATTCGGCCAGGACCTCGATTGTGCCTATTTGCTAAAGTCGCTGCGCAAGCCCTGACCTTGACAGGGGGGCGGAACCCCCTTTGCTCAACTGTCCGCTTTCATGCTCAGGTGGTGGAATGGCAGACACGCTGGATTCAGGTTCCAGTGCCCATAAAGCGTAAGGGTTCAAGTCCCTTCCTGAGCACCCTTTAAAACAGCCCACCCGGAGACCCAACGTCCCCGGGTGGGTGCAAGCCGTCGGGGCGCGGTTCGCTTACTTACCAGCCCCGCGCCGGGCGCGCCCTTCCGCCATCCGCACTTTGGCCCGGGCGATTTCCTCTTGCACGCGCTGGGACGAAACCTGGTAGGTCGTGTTGACCTGCGCCCCGAGGGATTTGACGACCAAGCCTTCCAGCCAAGACGCGGCCTTCGGGTCGCGCGCGACGGCCAAGGACGTGAAGCCTTCGACCATCTTGACGACATTATCGGAGAGCGCGGGGTCCTTCATCTCGCAACGCGAGCGGAACTGCACCTGGTCGCCGACCTCGCCGACGGCCATCCCGAAAGAGCGGAACTGTTTGACCATGGCAGGCAGGCGGGGATTCGCCTCGGCGCACGCGGCGAGGTCGACCGCGGCGATGACCGAGGGCTGCGCGATCACTTCGGCGGCGACCAGCGCAGGCAGGGCCGACTCCGCCCGGTCCGACTCCAAGGCGCGGAGCGCAAGACCGAGATCCCGCGCGCTCATGCCCAACGCGACGACGCCGGGCCGCGGGAAAGCGATGAAGAGCGTGCATTCGTTGCCGTCGGGACCGCAGTCATAGGCCAATGACGGGGCACCTTCGACGGTCGTCGTCCTGGCCCCTTGCTTCCGCAGGAACTCGCCCAGCTTTAGGTCATCCGCCGAATGGCGAACGAGGATGGAGGCCTGACGTTCGGCGCCGTTGCCGAAGACGGTGATGGACCGGAGGTCGCGGCGGTAATCGAAGCCCGTCTCCTCAAGGAAGGCTTTGACTTTGGCCGGCATGGGGCAGGACGGGTCCTCCAACGGCTGCGACATCAGCGAAGCACCCAAGGGAGCCGACCGGACCGCATCGTGGTCGACATGGGCGAACCAAGCGGACCCGGCGGGTAGGTCCGCCGGGCGGAAGGGGGAACCAAGAGCCATGAGGGGGCAAAGCAGGAGGGGAAGTAATCGCATGGAGGAAAGGTGGAGGGTTATCCGAGAGACTTCAACCCAAACTAGGTGTTTCACCTTATATAGATTATTGTCCCCAACGTTGGAGGGGAGTAGTAATACCCCCAGCGAATGGCGGACCTGTCGACACTCCCCGACCTCCTTCCCTGGCCCTACATGGTATGCAACCGGGCCGGACTGGTCCTCTACGCCAACCCGTCGGCCGACCGGGCCTTGGGCCGGCGGGTTCGGGCGGGCATGGATATCAACCTGCTCTTCCTCGAACTCGACAACGGACGGCCGATTTCCTCTTTGCTTTACAACGCGGCCCGGTGGTCCGCCTGGAGCGGGGTGCTCGAGATCCGCAACGCCGAGAAGGAGGTCCCGATCCGCGCGGTGAAAATCATCATGCAGCCAGACCCGAAGCATCAGGACCAAGTCTGGCTGCTCTTCGCGGATGACGCCCTGGTCAACGGCCTGCCCTTGCTGACGCCCCGCTCCGGCATGGGGCTGGCCCGCACGCTGATCGAAAACTCGCCCGACTTCATCATCTTCCGCGACCTCCAAGGACGCATCCTCCATACCAGCCGCAGCCTCGACGAGTTCCTCGGCCTACCGCACCGCGGCTTCGTGTCCGACCTCGGGCTCCGCGATATCCTCGCCGCGGCGACGGCGGAGCAATTTCTCCAGTTCGACGAGGAGGTGATCCGCACCGGGCAACGCGTCCGGCACAGCATCCTGCGCTTCGAGACCTTGGATGGACGCTCGCGCCTCGTCCGCGTGGCCCACGAACGCGTCAAGGGCGGCGGCGGCCTGCCCGCGGGCCTGCTCACCTTCGCGGTCAACATCACCGAATCGGTCGACGAGCATAACCGGCTGCGGGTCGCGCTCGAGAAGGCGGAGGAAGTCGCCGCGGCGAAGTGGCAGTTCATGGCGAACGTGACGCACGAGATCCGCAACCCGATCAACGCCATCCAAGGCCTCTGCGAGACGGCCTTGGAATCACCGTCCGGCGATCTCGGCGAGGTACTGGCGAAGATCCAACGCTGCGCGACCGAGCTGGAGGACATGGTCCGGGACGTACTCGATTTCTCCCGCCTCGACCGCGGCAATATTACGGTCGAGCACATCCCCTTCAACCCCATCCGCGCCCTTGAGGAAGTCATCGCGCAGTTTCAACATCAGGCCCGCCGCAAAGGCATCGAGCTCGCCGCCCTGACCCGCGCGGACAGCCCCCACTCCGTGCTCGGCGACCCGGTGAAGTTCCGCCGGGTCCTCGCCAACCTGGTCGGCAACGCGGTCAAGTTCACCGAACAGGGCCACGTGCACGCCGTCCTGCATTTCGAGCAACGCCAAGAGCGCCTCTTGGCGCAGTGCGCGGTGCGCGACTCCGGCATCGGGATCCCCGGCGACCGGTTAGAAAGCATCTTCGAACCCTTCACCCAGGCGGATGCCTCGACCACCCGTCGCTTCGGCGGGACCGGCCTCGGGCTCAACATCGTCCGTAGCTTGGTCCAAGCGATGGATGGCTACGTGAAGGTGACGAGCGAGCCCGGCCAAGGCAGTTGCTTCACCGCGGCCATTACCGTGGACCCTAACCCGCAGGCCCCGATGCCCGCCCCGCCCATCCTCAGGGGTCAGCGCATCCTGCTGGTAGGCGGACACCCCGACATCCGCCAGTGGCTGAAGCGCTGCCTAGAGGCGTGGGAAGCCAGTTGCCAAGAGGTTGAGACTTGCGAGGAAGCGGAGACGGTCTGGACCGCCGCGGAGGAAGCCGAGCGCCCCTTCCATCGGGCGGTGATCGACCTACCGGATGACATCAACCCCCGGCTCCCCGGCATCCCCCAGAAGCTCACCCTCTTGCTGACCGCCCCCGAGCTCGAACTGCGCCGTCAACTCCAACTCTTCAAACCCGTGACGCTGACCGGCTTATGGGCCCGCTTCGCTGGCGACCTACCACGGTCGGAGGAACCGTCCGCACACGGCGCCAAGACACCCCCACCCCGCCGCCCGTTGCGCATCCTCCTCGCCGAGGACAATGAGGTGAACCGCGAGGTGGCGGTCACCCGCCTGAAACGTGCCGGCCACCACGTCAGTGCCACCGTCGACGGGGCCGCCGCCTTGGAGCTTTGGCGGACCAAGGACTTCGATGTGGTGCTGCTCGACATCCAGATGCCCATCATGGACGGGATCGCGACGGCCACGGCCATCCGGACCGAGGAACGGGCCCTCGGCCGTCGCCCGACGCGCCTGCTGGCCCTGACCGCGATGACGCTGGAGACCGACCGCGCCCGCTGCGAGGCGGCGGGCTTCGACGCCTACCTGGCCAAACCGGTGCGAGGGGCGGAGTTATTGGAGAAACTCGATGTTTTCGCCGCCCGGGAAACGGAGATCCCCCTGATGGGCAACGAATTCCTGGCGGCCTTGGAGGTTTCCGAGGACGACGAGGCGGAAGACCTCCGCTGCGCCGCCCGGTCCTACCTGCGGCATGCCGACGACATGATCGCCCAACTGGAGACCGCAGCCGCCCGACGCGACCAGGTCGAACTGTCCCGGCAGGCCCACGGGACCAAGGGCATGCTGGCGCTGATGGGCTGCGCGGCCTTGGCCAAGCTAGCCAGCGCCATCGAACGGCAGCCGGCGGGCGGGGCGGCCGCCGACCAGGTAAAAGAGCTCATCGACGGCTTGCGGAAGCTCCGGGAGTCGCTAGTTTCCCGGGCAGACCTGAAGCTGCATGGCCAATCCGAAGATCAAGCCTGAGATTAAGACCGAGTCGGTCGTCGCTCCGGCGCCGAAATGGAACGTGGTCGTGCTGAACGACCCGATTAACTTCACGGGCTACGTCGTCGTGGCTTTCGTCAGCGTGCTGCGCATCTCCAACGGCGAAGCCAAGCGACTCATGCGTCAGGTCCACGAGGATGGCCGGGCGACCGTCTGGACGGGCGAGCGCGAGCGCGCCGAACTCCTCGCCCTCGAATTGCAGCAATGGCACCTCAGCGCCGTCCTCGAAGCCGATGCCTGAGCTCCGCCTGAGCATGACCGCCGAGGCCCGGACCGTCCTGACCGACCTGCTCCGCCTGATCGCACCCGCCGCGGCCCGCGTCAGCGTAAACCGCGCCGGGATTCCCGACAACGACGCCGAGGTGGCCGCCTTCTGGACCGACACCCTGACGGCCCAAGCCGCGGAGGAAGCCCGCCTGCTGGCCACCGCCTTCGCCAACGCCAAGGGCGACCCGGCGGTCATCCTCCTACGCAACGAAGCCCAGGCCTGCGCGTTCCTCCGCGCCCTGTCCGCCGTCCGCATGGCCTTGCGCGACCTGGTCTTTGCGGACATCCCCGACGCCGAGCTCGAAGCCGCGGCGGAACTGGATGACGAGCAAATGCCGACCGAGAAGCGCCATGCGCTGGCCTGCTACACGTGCTTCGGCTTACTGCAACAGTCGCTCGTCCTGCAGCTGGACCCCGAGGCCTTCGATTAAAGTACGAAATCGGTTGAACGACCGGGCGGCCTCGGTGACAACGGGGCCGTGCTCCGTGGTCTCGTCGGCATCTTCTCGGACCTGCAAGGTCTCCTCACCAAGGCCTGGGCGCGACCACGTCCCGCTTTATTTCCCTTGGGGGCGGTCGCCCGCGAAGCGAACAGCCAAGTCCTCAAGGCTGACCTCGTCGCGGGACTGACGGTCGCGCTGCTGGCTTTCCCGATGGCGATGGCCTTTGCCATGAAGGCTGGCCTGCCGGTGTGGTGCGGCATCCTCGGCTGCGGCGTGGCGGCCTTTGTCGCCCCGATCTTCGCCGGCTCGGCCAACCTCTCGGCCGGCCCGACCAATGCCTCCGCCGCCTTATTGCTGGGCGCTTTCGCGACCTTAGGCGCCATCACCCAGGAACAACGCGTGGCCGCCTTACCGACCTTGCTGCTGATGACGGGCGGGTTCCTGCTGCTCGCTTCCTGGCTGCGGCTGGGCGGGTTCGCCGATTTCGTGCCGCGCACGGTGATCTCGGCCTACATCGCGGCCGCCGCGCTGCGCGTCATCGCCTTGCAGTTACCGACGGCCTTGAACCTGCCGGGCGACCACGGCGGGCAATCCTTGCTCGAGGTCCTGTGGTCGACGGCGCACGCGGGCAAAGCCCTGCTGAACCCCGACCTAGGCTTGGCGGTCGTCAGCGCCATCGTGTATTACCTGATGCGTAAGCCCTATGGTGCCGGCAAGGCCATCCTCGGCGCGATCGCGGTGGCCTCGCTCGGCGCTTACCTCGGGCAATCGGTGGCGCAAGGGCAAGGGAGCCGCGCCGACCTGGTGCATTACGTGGGCGACGCCGCCCGGACGACCAACGCCCTGCACCTTCCCGAATTTTCCGCCCGAAACTTCTCCACGCTCTTCTCCCCCGCCTTGGCGCTGGCGGTGCTGGTCATCATCGAAGGCACGGCCAACGCCCGCGCTTCCGCGCTCAAGACCGGTCGCGGGTCCGACTTGCATCAGGAGATCTTCGGCCTCGGGATGGCTAACCTGGCCTGCTGCCTGACGGGCGGGATGGCCGCGTCGGGCTCCATCACCCGCTCCGCCCTCAACGTAAGCAGCGGGGCGCGCACCGCCTACGCCTCGATGTTCTGCGGCGCGTTCATCCTGGCCGCTGGCTACCTCGCGAGCTACTTCGTGGCCCACGTCCCCTTGGCAAGCCTGGCGATGCTCGTCATCGCCGCCGAGCTCGAGCTCGCCAATCTCCCGGTCATTCGTCTAATCCTGCAATCTGGGGCGCAGGACCGCAGCGTCTTCCTCGCGACCTTCATCACGGCCCTCGTCGCGCCGCTGGATGTGGCGATCTTCTTCGGGACCGGGGTGGCGGTGGCCTTTTACCTCCGCAAGACCTCCAAACCGGAGGTCGTGGAATACGATTTCTCCGAGACCGGTGAACTCCGTGCCCGCCCCCCGGGGCAGGCCTCGACCGGCATCTCCATCCTCCACGTCGAGGGTAGCTTACATTTCGGTGCAACCCAGGCGTTCCACGACCACCTGCGCCGGGCCTCCGCCGACCCCAACCTCAAGGTGCTGGTGGTGAAATTCCGCGAGGCGCTCCACCTCGATGCCAACGGCGTGCTGCTCCTGCGCGACTTGGCCGAGACCCTGCGCGCCGGCGGGCGACACCTGATCCTCTGCGAAGCCAAGCCCGAGACCATGGCCATCTTCGAGAACGCCGGGCTGATCGAGACCGTCGGCACCGCCAACGCGATTCCCTGGGACCCGACGAACCCGACCTTAGCCCTGGCCAAGGCGGTGCGCCGCGCCAAGGAACTCGCCGGTGGGGGGGAAGCCGTTCTCCGGATCGTCACCGCCCCGCACCCCGAGCTGCCGGCCCCGGCCTCGACGGCCAGCGCGGATTGGCAAATCTAAGCAGGCCCGCCTGAAAACGGCCTAGCCGGAGGCGCCCGCCTTGGGATTTATGGCGGTAAATGAATTATGGCTTGAAGCCCGCCCCGGGACTCCCCCTTTTGAGGGGGTTCGTTCGTATAACGGATCCCACCTCTTCCACGCAACATGAGCCACTACAGCGAAATCCAAAAGCACCTCGGCACCGAAGCCGAAAACCTCCTCGGGTTCAACAACCCGAAGATCAAGAAGGAGCAGATCCACGCCCCGCGCGCGGATTGGGTCGACCACGCCTTCGCCGCCTCGGATCGCAACAACCGTGTCCTGGCCAACCTACAGCGCCTCTACGGCTCCGGCCGCCTCGCCAACACCGGCTACGTTTCCATCCTGCCCGTCGACCAAGGCATCGAGCACTCCGCCGGCGCCTCGTTCGCCAAGAACCCGATCTACTTCGACGGCGAGAACATCGTGAAGCTCGCCATCGAAGGCGGTTGCAACGCGGTCTGCTCCACCTTCGGCGTCCTCAGCAGCGTCTCCCGCCGCTACGCGCACAAGATCCCGTTCATGGTGAAGATCAACCACAACCAGCTGCTCACCTACCCCAACGTCGGGGACCAGGTGATGTACGGCACCCTGAAGCAGGCCGCCGACATGGGCTGCGCCGCCGTCGGGGCGACGATCTACTTCGGCTCTGCCGAGACGAACCGCCAGATCATCGAAGTCTCCCACGCCTTCCAGCAGGCCCACGAGCTCGGCATGGCCACCGTCCTCTGGTGTTACACCCGCAACAGCGCCTTCAAGACGAAGGAGAAGGATTTCCACGTGTCCGCCGACCTCACCGGTCAGGCCAACCACCTCGGCGTCACGATCTGCGCCGACATCATCAAGCAGAAGCTCCCCGAGAACAACGGCGGCTACCTCGCGATCCAAGCCACGGAATCCTCCTACGGCAAGATCGACAAGCGCATGTACACCGACCTCTCGACCGATCACCCGATCGACCTCACCCGCTACCAGGTCGCCAATTGCTACATGGGACGCATCGGCCTGATCAACTCCGGTGGCCCCTCGGGCAACAACGACTTCGCCGAAGCCGTCAAGACCGCAGTCATCAACAAGCGCGCCGGTGGCCAGGGTCTCATCTCGGGTCGTAAGGCCTTCCAGCGTCCGATCGAAGAAGGCGCGAAGCTCCTGCACACGATTCAAGACGTCTACCTCACGAAGGAAGTGACGATCGCCTAAGGCGACCGTCACCTCCCGACCAAAGCCCCGGCACCCGCCGGGGCTTTTTGTTTCCCGGGGCCAAGGTAGGGCTGACCGTCCCTGGTCGGCCGCAGGCATGGGGTCTGGCTTCAGCATGCGCAGCATGATGGTACCTGACCCCATGCCGGTTCTTCGGCCTTCACACGAGGTCAGGCACGCCATCGCCTCGCGAGGCGAAGCCAGACCCCATGTTTCGGCCGCGCAGAGCGCCCATAAAGAGGCACCAGGTACGCTCGATACAGCACACGTTGCAGCCCTTTGTACTCGCCTACGACCCCTCCACCTTCCCCGGTCCCTAAACCTGCCCCGCATGCTTCCACCCTTGCCCTCCCTCCCGACCTCCACCAATCGTCATTCCATGCCCCTCCCCAAAGGTTTCCGCGATTGGCTGGTCAACGAGTCGGGGGCTTGGAATGCCGAAGGCCTGATCGAAAAGGAACAGCGCGAGCGCATCCTGGCCCGTTACCCGGAGGCTCCGGCGGAGACCGGCGCCCTGGCCTTCGCGCTGCGCACCCTGGGTGTCCTGCTCTTCGGCGCCGCGATCCTGCTGGTGATCAGCCATAACTGGGCAGAGTTTTCCCGCGGCAGCCAACTGACCACCGTCTTCTTGGCCCTGCTCATCATCCAAGGCGCGGGACTCTGGTGCTTCCATACGGGCCGGGAACGCGGCGCGACGATCGGACACCTCCTCGGATGCATCATGTACGGGGCGGGTATCGCCCTCATCGGCCAGATCTACCACCTCGACGCGCACGCCCCCGACGCCGTGCTGGCTTGGTGCCTCTTCACGATCCCCTTCGCCGTGATCCTCGACGCCACGGTGCTGCACCTGCTGACGATCGCACTCGCCGGCAGCTGGATGCTGATGGAGTCGGACGGCGTGTGGTGGCGCCAACATGGGTTGCATCACGGCGAACGTCTTGCGTTCCTGCTGCTCCTGCTCCCGAGCGCGCTGGCGGCCTACCGCCGGTCCCGCCCGGCCCTCACGGGGGCGCTGGCCTGGTCCTTCCTCTTTCTGTGGGGCCTGTTCGGCGGTCATATCCCGGTGCACGTCTTCGCCCTCCCGCTGGTGCTCGCGGCGCTCCACCCGACGGGCGACCCGCGCAGCCGGGGCTTCCGCTTCATCGGCGCGGGCAGCGTGGCCTTCATCACCTTGGCGCTCGGCAGCCTGGATGCCAGGATGCCGCGGGAATTCGGCGAGTCCCTCCTGCGCCACGACCACGTCTATACCTTGGCGACCGCCGCGCTCGCGGGTTGGGCCATCCACCGCGCCCGGGTGCGTCAGGACAGCCATGCGGCGTGGATGGGCCTCATCGCCCTGCTGACGCTTGCGGTCGGCTTCCTCGGCGCCCTCGACCTGCGCGGCTTCCGGGAACGGGAGTCCGTCTGGGTGCTCGTCACCGCCATCGCCAACGTCACGACCCTGCTGCTGGCCGTCGCCCTGATCCGCCAAGGGCTCGCCGAGAGCCGGTTGCGCCCTTACGTCTACGGCGCCCTCGTCTTCCTGACGTGGCTCTTCTGGCGCTACGCCGACATCGAGAAGGAGCTGGGCTACCTCGGCATGGCGATGATTTTCCTGCTCCTGGGCGCCGTGCTCTTCGTGCTGGCCAAGATCTGGCGCCAGCCGCGCGAGCCCGCCCTCGTCGAGGCGATGCCCGAGTTCCGCCCTACCTGGCTCGAGACGCGGATCGCCGCGTTGCTCCCCTACCGCCGCCCGCTGCTGGCCGGAGCGATCGTCCTGCAGGTCGCGGTGCTGGGCTGGATGATCCACGACCACAGCCGGCCGCTGGCCGCCGGGGAACGGCACCTCCTGCTTTGCGAACCAGTCGACCCGCGCAGCCTCCTGCGCGGCGACTATGTGATCCTCAGCTACGGTTTCCAGAGGCTGACCGAGGATCAGCAGGAAGCGTTGTCCAAGGAGTGGGAGCAAACGCTCCCGGAGCCCGCGCAAGACCGCCTGGGGTCCTATGCGAGGATCCCGGACGACACCCGGGTCTACATTCCCTTGAGCCGCCCCGCCCACGGGGTGTCCAGTTTTGGCGAACCGACGCTGACGAAACCCGCCACGGGAGCGTTCCTGCTCGCCCGCAAAGGCAGCGGCAACTGGGGCAGAGGTGAGCTCCGCGCCGGCATCGAGTCCTACTACGTCGAGGAAGGCACCGGCCTGAAATGGGAGAAGCTCCGCAACCAAAGCCGTCTGCTGGCGGAAGTCGCCGTCCTGCCGGACGGGCGGGCCGGGCTCGTCGGCCTGCAGGAAGCCACCGCTGAGGTCGGCGTGGCCGTGCCCTACCGCCGACTGGAGAACCACTTCTACCAAGGGAAGAATCAGGGCTACCTCCGGGCCGACCTGGTGACGAGCCGGGAGGCCTTCGAGAAAGCCTTCCATCCGGCCCCGCTCAATGGCCGCAACGCCGTCCCGCCCGACTTCACCCAGGATTGCCTCATCTCCGTCGTGGATAAGGAGACCGACCGCCAGACGACGATCGCCATCGTCTCCGTAGAGCGGCTAGGCAACGAGCTGATAGTCACCTTCAAGGTGACCCGGGGCGAGAAGCAGACCTTCACGACGATCCCCCAGGAAAGCATCCTCGTGCGCAAGGAAGGCCTGCGTAACATCACGATCCGGGAAGAAGGCGGCACCAACCGGATGATCCCGCGCCGCTTGACCCTCCCGCGCTGAAGCCAGCAGGACGGGCGAAAGCAAAAGGGGCGGTCCCGCGCGGGACCGCCCCTTTCGTTTTCCACCCACGCGTCTTACTTCGCGGGGACTAGGTCCGCCTCGGTCAGCATCGGCTTACCGACCTCGCCGCGCAGGGCCTTGACCTGCGCCGGCGTCACCGGCGAGGCGACGTTGCCGAAGCTGTTACGGACATAGGTCAGCACGGCCGCGATCTGCTCGTCAGTCTGGTAGGCCTGGGCGGGCATCGGGCCGGGCAGCTTGTATTCCTTGCCGGAGACGGTGAGCGGTCCCTGCAGGCCGCGGAGCTGGATGCGGATGAGGTTCTCGACCGGACCGTTGACCCAGTTCGACTTCGCCAGTGGGGGCGCGATCACGGAGCCTTCGGCGTTCGGGCCATGGCAGGCGGAGCACAATGCGAACTGCTGCTTGCCCAGCGTCATCACGGCCGCATCGACGCCGGCGGCATGGACGACGGGCTTGATCGTGGCGATATCGAGCGGTTTGGGCTCGGGGGCCTTGGTCGCGAGGACGCCCTTGTCGAGGGTCGCGAGCCAGGCGACGAGGTCGCGGACCTCGCCGAGGGAAAGCACGCCGTCCAGGGCGGGCATGCCAGACACCGGCGCGGTCATGGCCTTGATATCCTTGCGGGCCACGCGCCAGCGGTTGCCGGCGACGTCGACATCCACGAAGTCGGGTTTCTCCTGCAGGAGCGTGCCGGTGAGGGCGCCGCCGTTGGCGAGGTCGAGGTTCACGCTGCCGTAACCCGCGACCACGACGGCGGAGGACTGCACGATCGATTCAAGGAGGTAGCGACGGTCGCCGCGCTTGGCGATACCCGCGAGGTTGGGGCCCGCTTCTCCGCCGGCGGCATGCGAGTCGGTCGAGGCGCGGTGGCAGCGCAGGCACTGACCGGCGGGCAGGGCTTGAAAGAGCGCGAAACCGTTGGTGGCGTCGCCGCCTTCGAGGGCGGGCATCCACTTGGCCAAGGGATTGGCCGGGTCGGCCAAGGCGCCCTGTAGCTTGGTCAGGGCCTGCTTGACGGAGGCTTCGGGGCGGAACGCGGCGGCCTCGAGCATTTCGATGGCGGCGGGCGAGACGCCCTTCGCGGCGCCGAGCGCGGCGAGTTGTTCGACGAAGAGGGCGTCGACCCCGGGGGCCGGCAGCTTGGCGAGAGCCTTCCAGGCGCCTTGACGGCGGGCCGGCGAGCCGGTCTTGGCGGCCTTCGCAAGCTCGACAAGGCCTTGGGTGGGGTTGCGATGGGCGAGTTCACCGATCGCGACCATGGCGACCTCATCCTTGGCATCCTTGGCATACTTATCCGCAAGTTCGACGCCGTTGGCCGGCTTGCGCGCCAGCAGCATCTCCAGCGCCTTGGCGCGGGCCGGACCACTGAGCTTCGCATTGGCGACCAAAGCGGCGAGCGTGTCGGCCGGGAGCGAGGCGACATCGAGTTGGAAAAGCGACACGAGTTCGAGGGTGGCCTTCAGCGTGTCGGAGCTGCCCTTGAGTAACCGAGGCAAAGCCGGCGTGAGGCTGGCGCGGACTTCCTTGGGGTCGCGCGGAGGCAGCGGGTTCCAGTGGGCGGTCGACTGGTCGACCGGATACGGGTTGGCCCACTGGGCGAGCAGGCGCAGGGCCTCGCCACGGACTTCCTCGGGCAGTTTCTCGTCGATGGCGACGCCGACCACGCGGGCGGCGTTCGCCTCGCCGCCGAGGCGGAAGGCGCTGTGCACCAGACGGCGCAGCATGAAGGGCGTCCAGACACGGGAGTCGCGGGTGTCGAGGAGCGCGGCGACGGCCGGGCGACCGGGTTCCAAGGCGAGGTCATGCACGGCGCGGATGGCCTCGTCGGCCACGACCGTGGACTTATCATTCACGAAACGGGCGGCGGACGGGTCGAGGCGGCGGCGCAGGGCGATGACGGCCGCGAGGCGCACCGAGGCGTCGGCATCCTGGGCCACCGGGTCGAAGGCGGCGGCGGTCCGGCACATCCGGTCGATGGCGTACGAACCGGCGTGGCGCAGCACCGGGTCGGCGTCGGCATTCTCACGCAGCATGGTCAGCACCTCGGGCAGGTATTTACCCGCGCCCAAACGGGCAGCGGCCAGGGCGGCGAAGGAGCGGACGCGGGGCGACGCGTCCAGGATCAGTTTGCCGAGCGGGAGTTCATTACCGTTCAGCGGGGCCTCGGAGAGCGCGCGGACCGTCTGGGCGCGGACCTCGGCGTCGACATGCGCCAGCAGCGGCACGAGGCGGTTGGCGGCGGCCACGCGGTCGGCCAGCGGCGCGACCGGCGTGGACTTACCGTTGAAGGCTTCGCTCGGGGAGATCGCGGCGCCGCGGCGGGCGAGGATGCCCAAGCCCCAGATACCATGGACGCGCTCCAGCGGGTTGGCGGACTTCGTCGCGGCCTCGAAGCGATCGGCGGCGTCGGGACGGCGGGTCAGCTCGATCTGCGCCCGGAGACGGATGCGCTGGTCGGCGTGCGCGAGCAAGGCGGCGAGCTCGACGGAGCCGCGCTTAGTGAAGCCCTCCTTCATGAGGCCGGCCACGGTGGCAGCCGCCTCGGGCTTCCACACCTTGTCGGCCGAAAGGGTGATGATGCGACCGGCGTCATGCGACTCCCAGCCCGTGATGAAGTCGGAGACGACCAGGCGCCCCTTCCAATCGTATTCCACATCGGTGGCGGCGACCCCCCAGATCAGCTGGTGGGATTCGACCATCTTCATGCCCGCGCCGGACGGCTCGAGCTGGAAGGACCAGATGCCGGACCCACCGGCGGAACCACGGTAATCGCAGATATGGAAGTGCTTGGCCTCGGCCTCGAGGTAGCCGGCGCCGGGGTGATAGGTCAGGCCGGAGGGACCGGAAGTGATGTAAGCCGACGGGGGAATAATGAAGGCAGGCTGCACCGGGTTCTGCAGTTCCCAGACCTTCTCGGTCATCCAGCGGGAGGGCGGACGCTGCTCCAAGCCGATGGAACGGTGGAAGGTGTGCATGGCCTGGTGTTCCATCTCCCAACCGGAATCCGCCCCCTCCACGACGTAGACGACACGCGCTTGGTCGCCTTGGTCGGAGTTATTGTCCACGGAGATACCGTTGCCGAAGTCGTCAAACGCGATCTCCTTCGGGTTGCGCAGACCGAAGTGCACGACCTCGAAATCGGAGCCGTCGGGCTCAAAGCGGAAGACCGCGCCGCGATTGCGGGAGTCGTACTTCTTACCTTCCTTGGTGGTGAAATTGAAGCCGCGGTCACCGATCGTCCCCCAGACCCGACCGTCGTAGCCGATGGCGAAGCCGTTCATGTCGTGGCCGGAAAGCGAGATGCGCACGCCGAACCCGTCCTGCAGCACCTTGCGCTGACCCTCGACGCCGTCCTGCTTAGGATCCTGCAGCATCCAGATACGCGGGATGCACGCGAAATAAACATTGTCGTCCCACGCCATCACGCCGGCCCCGGTGCCATCCAGCACATCGTTGAACTTCTCGTCGAACACCCGGGATTTGGCGAAAACACCGTCGGCCTGCTCGTCGGAGAGGAACCGAATCTTCTCGGACTTGGCCGTCATCCACTCTGGGGAGCGCTTCGCCGACCACTTCTTGTGCAGGGCGAGGCGATCGGCGGTCGTCGCCGCGGCGAGGTCGTCGTGGTACCAATAGAGGTGGTTGCGGTCATCCTCGATGCCGAAGCGGAAGCGATGCGACTCCGCGACGTAGAGACTGCCGTCGTTGCCGAAGGCGATGGCCGTCGGGGAGGTCACGCCGGTCGACTTATGCCCGCCGGTCTCCTTGAGGCTGGCGCCGGGCTCCAGCGCAGCGGTGCCTTCGCCGGGCACGCGGACGAGGTTGCTGGCGGCCTTGGGCTTGGACCGGCCACCGGTCGCGAACTTCACTTCCTTGGTCGATGAGAAAACGAAATGGTCCGCGGCGATGAAGCCCCAGGAGCCGACCTCGCTATCGACGAGGCGGAGGACGCCTTTCTTGCCCTTGAACTCGGCGATATCCCAGACGACCTCGACCAACGTGAGGCTGTTCTTGCCGACCGCCTCGCGCACGACCTTGCCATCCACCAAGAGCTGGATGGCGGTCTTGCCGGGGTGATTACCACCGCCCACCAGGAAACCGAGGAAAGCATGGGTCAGGACGATATCTGGCGAGGTCAGGGTGCCCGTGGCCGCATCGCCACGATGACCGGAGCAGACCAGCGAGTTACCTCCGTAATTACGGAACTCGCCGTTGACGCCTTCGCAACGGCCCGTCACGGGGGCCAGCCCGAAGCCCGTGCCCGTCGTCTGCCAGCTGTCGAAGCCATCGCCTTCGAAGGCCTGGATGACCTTGACGTCAGCCGAAAGGATCGACGCGCCGAGGCAAAGGGTGAACGGGACGAGCAGGGAGGGCTTCATGGCTTGAAGGAGGGGTACACCGGAGCAAAGGGGATGTTCCCCCGAGGTCGAGCGTGGCTTCTGAAAAGCCGGCTTTAGCGACGAATCCCGTACAAAACCTGAAACTTGCTTCCAAAGTGGGCGGGGTGGGTCAAGGCACGGAGACGGCCCGTGGCCTCGGGGCCCCCCGAGACCGCAATCCGTTCCATGGCTACCGCGGCGTGCTTCACGAAAAAAGCCTCCTGACGCTGCAAGCCGGTCTGAAACCCAGCGGCCTGCAGCACGGGCTCCAGACGATCCCAAAGGACATGGCAAGTGAGGTCCTGGGAACCCAGCCGGGTGAGGGTATCTCCGGAGAGTTGGTGGCGGTGGTAAGCCCGGGCCGTGCCGGCCGGCGAAGACTCGAGGCACTGGGCCACCGTCTTGCCGTAGTCGAGAAAGATGACCGCACCGGTCCAGCCACCGGCGAGTAGTCTCGCCAAGAGACGCTCGGCCGCGAACGGGACGTCGAGGATCCAGCCTTCCGCCGCCGCCGGCAGCCCGGCGACGAAGTCCGGGGCGGCCGGATCGGTGAAAGCGGGCAAGACCTCCGGCGCGAGCACCGGACCATCGACGCGCACGCCAAGTTCGCGCCAAGCCCCGTCCTGAAAAATGAAACGGTCGAAGGGCTGGGCGTCGAACAGCTCGTTGGCGACCAGCACGGAGCGCGGCGGCAACACCGGGTACGCGCCCACGCGGAAGACGTGGTGCGCGGCGAAACGCCCAGCCACCCCGGCGAAGTGCGTCTGGCCTGGCTCGGCGCCCACCTCGACCAAGGCATGCGCGGCCAGGTCGCCGACCAACTCAGCGGCGGCCGCGGCGAGCAGCTCACCGAACATCGGCCCGAGCGCGGCCGCGGTCGTGAAGTCGGTACCAGCGGCCTTGCCCACTCGCGGGCGTTCGGTGACGTAATAACCCAGACCAGGGGCGTAAAGGGCGACCTCGATGAGCCGCGCGAACGGCACCACGCCGCCGCGGGCCTCGCGACGAAGCAAGGCGACGATGGCATCATGTTGGACGGTGGGCTCCACGGGAGAAGCGTTAGGCGGTCTTTTCGGCTCCGCCAGACGAATCGGGATTGAGCCGACCTCTGAATTGGCCTGACTGCAGGCCGATGATCCTCGCGATCGAAAGTTCCTGCGATGAATCGGCCCTGGCGCTTTTCGACCCGGCCCGGGGCATCGTCCGCGAACTCGTGAGCACGCAGGCGGCGGAACATGAGAAATATGGCGGGGTGGTCCCGGAGTTGGCCAGCCGCATGCACCTCTCCGCCCTCCCCTGGTTGCTCGAGGAATTCCGCGGCGATTTGCCGGCGGTCACGCGTCTCGCCGTCACCCGCGGCCCGGGCCTGCTTCCCTGCCTCTCGATGGGCGTCACGCTGGGACGGGCGCTCGCCCTGGCCACCGGCCGACCGCTGGTCGGCGTCAATCACCTACGCGCCCACGTCCACTCGGTCTTCCTTCCGCGGCACGCCCAGGACCCGGCGGGCTTTCTCGCCGCGCGCGCGGCTTTGCTCCCGCACCTCGGGATCGTGATCTCCGGCGGCAACACGCTGCTCGTGCGCCTCGGCGAGGACCTGTCGATGCAAGTGGTCGCGCGCACGGTCGATGACGCCGCCGGCGAGGCCTTCGACAAAGGCGCCAAACTCCTCGGCCTGCCCTACCCTGGCGGTGCGCTCATCGAGCGCCACGCCGCGCAAGGCGACGTGGGGAAATTCGCCTTCCCGCGCGGTATCCCCGAGAAAGCGGACCTGCGCCTGAGTTTCTCCGGACTGAAGACCGCGCTCCGCTACCAACTGGAAAAGATGGATGATGCCCAGGTGCAGGCCGCGCTACCCGACCTCTGCGCGGGCTACCAGCACGCCATCATCGAGCAGCTCGTCGCCAAGGCCGGCGCCGCCCTCGACCGCTCCTCCTACCGTTCGGTCGGTCTTTCCGGCGGGGTCGCCAACAACCGCACCCTGCGGCAACGGCTCACGAATGCCTCGGTCCAACGCGGTCTACCGATGTTCCTCGCGGAACCCAAGCACTGCGGCGACAACGCGGCCATGATCGCGTTCGCCGCCTGGAGCGAGCCGGACCGGCCCGCCGACGCCGCCCCCGCGCCTTCGTTGACGGTCGATCAGCCCTGAGCCTGCTTCACCAGTTCCGTAAACGCGCGGAAACGCGGGTCGACGGCGTCGCTCAGCATCGCGTAAAAAACCGTCTCCACCGGCAAGACCGTCGCCCCGGCGTGCCGCAAGGCGGCCAGACAAGCGGCGCCATCGGCGGACCGCCGCTCCGTGATGGCGTCGACCAGCAAGGTGACCCCAAGGTCGGCGCGCAGGGCCGCGACCGCGGTCTGGTGCACGCAGACCGGCCCTTCGAGCCCGGCGAGGAGCAAGTGGCTGATCCCGGCGGCCCGCCAGGCCTCGACCAGACCGGGGGCGCCGAGGGCGGAGAAGGCGGTCTTGCCGAAGACCTGGTGACCTTCGCCGGCGGCGAGCAGGAGATCGGGGTGCGTCGGGCCGAGTTTGGCTGGCACCTGCTCGGTGAAGAAGATCGGCAGGTCGAGCAGGCGGGCCGCGGCCACCGCCAGCCGGCAACGGCGCAGGCAGGCCTCGCCGTCGGGCATCACCCGCAGGAAGGTCGGCTGGACGTCGACCACGAGCAAAGCGGCGCCGCCGGAGGATGTCACACCGTTCATGCCGCAGGCTGGCTCCGCACCGTCAATAAGTCAGCCTCAATCCCGGGGGAATGGGGTTGCCCGCCCCCCCCCCGCAGGCTCATCTTCGAACCATGGACTGGCAGGTCAAACCCATCGCCCGCACGTGCGCCGTCTCCGGTCAGGAACTGCGCGTCGGGGACATCGTCACTTGCATCGTGCACAAACCGACCGGAGGCCTCATCGAACGCAGCGACGCCCTCAAGGAAAAGGCCGCCGACTTCCAGCCCTCCGGCCTCCTGCTCGGCAAGTGGACGCGCGAGGTCAAGGAACGCGGCGAAGAGGAGCAAGCCCAACGCGCCCAGCTCCTCGCCTCGCGCGAGGAGTTCTTCCTCTCCCTTTACGAGAACGAGGAAGACCCGTCCGGCGACAAGACCGTGCTGAAGCACATCTTGGCGATGCTGCTCGAACGTAAGCGCCTCATCAAGGCGACGGGGCCGGCCGACCATGGCATGATCCCCTACCAGCACGCCGCCTCCAAGCAGGTCTACCTGGTGCCCGCCCTCGACCTGCAACCGGCGCACTTGCTCAAGGTCGGCGCGACCCTCGACCTCCTGGTCGGTTGATTTTCATGAAGTCCCTCCCTCTCCTCGGCGCCCTCTCCTCGCTCTTGCTCGCCGGGTGCGCCTCCGACCTGCCCACCGACCTGGCCTCGGTGTTCATCGAAGCCCCGCTTTCGACCAGCCCCTCGATGAAGGCCGAGGTGGTACTCCCCGTCAGCGGCGTGCACATCCAGGTCCTACCGACGGCCTTGGTCAAGGCCGAGTCGGTGCTCAACACCGAAGTCGTCGAAGCCGGCCCGCAGGACATGCGTCAGGTTTTCCTGCTCGTGCAGATCGACCGCAAGTCCGGCGCGGACATCATGCAGTACTCCGGCGAGGCCGTCGGCAAGCAGCTCGTCCTCGTCGTCAACGAGACGGCCGTGGGCATCATGCGGCTCGAGGGTCAGGTCGTGGACGGCAACCTCCTCTTTCATGTGGAGCAGAAAGGCCTTTCCAACCGCGCCGCGGCGCACGCTTTGAATAAACGCCTGAACGAATCGATCCTGAAAATCCGCAAGATGAAGGAGCACGAAGGTCTGTGACCGGCGGCTGGTTCCAGCGCGCCAGCTGTCTCGGCCTGCTCGCGACCGCGGCCACGGCGACCGAGTTCGTCTGGCCGACTTCGCTGGATCGCTCGCAGTTACGGGGCCCGGAGGACTACCTGCAACCGACCGAGTCCAAGCGACTCGAATCCGGTGGCTTTGGCATGGTGCGCGATGACGGCCACCGCTTCCACGAGGGGCTGGACATCCGCCCGCTCGGCCGCAACAAGTCAGGTGACCCGACAGACCTCGTCTTCTCGGCGACGGAGGGCGTCGTCGCCTACGTGAACCCGCGCCTGAACGGCGCCTACGGGCGCTATGTCGTCATGCTCCACCCGCGGGCGGAGATCCCCGTCTACACGCTCTACGCCCACCTCGCCGCCCTCCAGCCGGAATTGAAACCCGGCCTCGTCCTTGGCGCCGGCAAGGTCCTCGGCGTCATGGGGCACAGTTCCACCAACGAGACGGCCATCCCCCGGGACCGGGCGCACCTCCATTTCGAGGTCGGCCTGATGCTCAGCGCTCAATTCCAAGCTTGGTATGACGCCGATGCGGATAATCGCAACCTCCCCAATCACCACGGGGCCTTCAACGGGCAGAACCTGATCGGCCTCGACCCCACCCCTTTGCTCACCCGTTCCTCGTCCAACGTGCTGACCGTGCTGCGCTCGCAGCCGGTCGCCCTGGCGATCACGCTACGGCCGAAACGGACGCCCGATTTCATAACCCGCTACCCGGCCTTGCTCAAAGGCGGCGAGGTGGCGACGGCGGCGGGCTGGTATGTGGAGTTTAGCTGGCAAGGGATGCCGATCGGCTGGACCGCGCTCAAGGCGAGCGACCCCCGCCTGCGGCCTGGCGCTTGGTCCCTCTTTGGGGTGAAAGAGGAATACCGGCCCTTGCTGGTGCAGCGTCGCATGCTTTCGGCCAACGGCAAGGCGGCGGGGGAGACCCTGATCCGGCAGGTCGACATCCTGACGGCCAATAGCCGCTGATCAGTTCAACCCGGGGTCGGCAGGCTCGTCCGCCACCAGCCGCAGGTCCGGTCGATGCTTGAGCAGGAGCGCCTTCCAGAATGCCTCGCCTTCCAGCCGGGCGGTCACGCGATCAAACGGGCAGGTGATCCAGGCGTTGCGCCGTAGTTCATCCTCGAGCTGGCCAGCCTCCCAGCCGGCGTACCCGACGAAAGCGAACAGCCGGTAGGCCTCGTCGCTGGCCACCGCTTCGGCCTCTGCCCGGCTGATGCCGTAGCGGATCGCGGCCGGGCCGCGGGAGGCAAAACGCCAACCGCCGAAAGCCAAGCGATCGGCGGCGACCGGCCCACCGAAATGCAGCGGCAACCGGTCGAGCGGCGTCCCTAGGAGCTTCGGCTGAGCCTGCCCGAGCGTCCGCCCATAGGGCCGGTTGAGGATCACACCCAAGGCGCCGTCGGTCCGATCATGCGAATGGATGAGGACGACCGACTCGTGGAAGTGTTCGTCGCGTTGCGCCGGGTGCGACACCAACAACCGACCAGCCAGGGACTGGAACCGACCGGCCATGCTCAGCCGCCGATCCGCGCGACCTTGACGCCGGACTGGGTCATGAGTTCCGCGACGAGCGGGTCGTTCTTGTAATCGTGGCGATAGCGGACCTCGGCGATGCCGGCGGCGGCCAGCATCTTGGCGCAGTTCACGCAGGGGTAATGGGTGACGTAGCAGACGGTCCCCTGGAGCGAGACGCCGCGCTTGGCGGCGTCGGCGACGGCGTTCTGCTCGGCATGGACCGTGGCGAGTTCGTGCCCGTCGCGCACATGGGAGTCATGCGGGGCGCCCGGGAGGAAACCGTTGTACCCGGCCGCGACAAGGCGATTGGGGTGCTTGCCCGTGGAGACGACGATGCAACCGACGTGCAACCGATCACAACTGGAGCGGGAGCTCACCAACACCGCCGTGGCCATGAAATACTCATCCCAAGAAGGCCGGCGGCCGGCTTGGACGAGGGCTTCGAGTTGATCGGCGAGGGACGGGGGGTGGCTCATCGCGTCCCAAGGGTGCCAGCGGGCACCCAGCCAAGGCAAGTGGCAGTTACGCACAGGACCGTAGCTAAGAGCATGAGGCCCGCGGCCCGACCGAGAAACGGCAGGAAATCGACAGGCTGGCGGGCCTGGCGGAAGCCGAGGTGATGCCAAAGCCCGACGGGGAGCAGCGCCAACGGCGCCCAGCCAAAGACCAGGGCCAGACAACCGAGACCGACGATGGTATTGAACCCATGGAGATCACGCGCGAAGCCGCGGCCGAAACGCACCACCGTCGTGCGTTTGGCCACGGCAAGGTCGGTCTCGTAGTCGCGGGCGTTGTTCGCGACGAGGATGTTGTCGGCCAGCAGACCTAGGCCGAGGCCGGCGAGGATCGCCGCTGCCCAAGGCATCAACGGCGTGTTACAGCCGCAGTCACACGGGCCTGGCGTGCAAACCGCCCAAGCGGTCAGCACCGTCGCCTGGACTCCGAAACAACCGACGACGAAGACGTCACCGAGCCCGCGATAGGCGAGCGGGAACGGGCCCAACGTATATGCCAGCGCGCAAGCGATCGCCAGGAGACCAGCCAGCAACAACCACGGGGAAAGCGAGGCGACCGGCGCGCCAAGCACGAGGGCGAGCAGACAAACGACCCAGATGCCGCGACGCATCGCGTCGGGCGTGATGTCGCCCGCCGAGACGGCGCGACGGGGGCCAACGCGCGCAACGGTGTCCGCGCCGCGACGCGCATCCCCTAGGTCGTTGGCGAAATTACAGGCGACCTGCACGCAGAGCGCGAAGCCGAGGCAGCTCAGGATGATGAGGATAAAACCTGGTTCCGCCCAAAGGCTCGGCCCGCCCGGGATCGCGACGACCACCGTACCGCCGAGCGCGATGGGCGCGACAGCCGCCACCAAGGTCTTGGGGCGGCAGGCGGCGATCCAGGTGCGGGCAGTGGCCATCGGTGGGAGCGTCCAGATTGCCGCGGCGGAAACGGCTGGAAACAAAAAACCCCGGTGGCCCGGGGCTTTCGTGAACCAAGCGTTCTTGGACTTACTTGGCGGCCAGTTCCTTACCCGTGAAGGTCTTGGAAACGGCTTCCTTCCACTTCGTCGTACCCTTGCCATCGATGCGGGAGGTGAACTGGTTGTCGGAGTTCGAGGTGTCGGTGAACCACTCGACGCGACCGCTGTTGAAGTAGATGTGGCCACCGTCGGCGCCCCAAACGGCGTCCTTGGAGGTATCCCAAGCGCCGGAATCATTGAGGCCACGGGTCCACATTAGGGGAATCGTGCCTTCGTCGGACTTCACGCTCGGGGTGTAGGTCGTCCAGGAGACGGAAGCGCTGCTAAGGCCGGGGTCGGGCTGTTGGGAAGGAGACGCACCGGAAAGAATCTGGCGGGGCACGGTGACGCTTTCATTGAGGGCGTCGGAGTCGATGTACCACTGGGTAGCGTCATTGATACCGCCATAGATGGAAAGCATCTGCATGTACTCCGGCATCTTGGAGGCGGTCAGGGAAGGGGTGCCGAGGGAGAAGGCCGCATCTTTGATCTGCTTGGCGCCGTTATCGGTCGCGACCTTGACGGCGGCACCAATGTTGCGGAGTTTGGAGAGGGCTGAGGTGCGACGGGCGAGTTCTTGGACTTTCTTGACGGCCGGAACAAGGGCGGTCGCGAGGATGCCGATGATCGCGATCACGGTCAAAAGTTCGATGAGGGTAAAACCCTTACGTTTACGCATGGAGGGAGTCATTGGTATTGGGGTAGATTCGAGAATAATGGATTAAGAGCGGGAAATGGAAGCGAAAACAATTCCCATGGGTCAGTAGGGCAAGGGGAATCGGGCGCACAGGCCTTCGGCAATGACCTTAGCTTCTTCGATTTTCGAAGGATTCTGGGGGTCCGAGAGAGCAATCGAGATCGCCCGAGCAATTTCCTTCATCTCGGCCTCTTTCATGCCGCGGGAGGTCACGGCCGGGGTGCCGACACGGATACCGCTGGCAAGGAAGGGGCTACGGGTCTCATCGGGCACCGTATTTTTGTTGGTCGTGATGTGGGCGGCTTCGAGGGCGAGCTGTGCGTCTTTACCAGAGACATTCGGGTGGCTCTTACGCAAATCGATGAGGCTCAGATGGTTATCGGTACCACCACTGATTAGGCCAAAACCAAGGGCGACCAAGGCATCGGCGAGGGCGCGGGAATTAGCGACCACCTGGCGGGCGTAATCCTGGAATTCGGGGGTCGCGCACTGGGCGAAGCAGACCGCCTTGGCGGCAATGACGTGCTCCAGGGGGCCGCCCTGGGTGCCGGGGAAGACCGAGGAGTCGATGGCCTTGGCGTGCTCGGCCTTGCAGAGGATCAGACCGCCGCGCGGACCGCGCAACGTCTTGTGGGTCGTGGTGGTGACGAAATCGGCGTGCTGGACGGGCGACGGGTGGACGCCCGCGGCGACCAGACCGGCGATGTGGGCGATGTCGGCGAGGAGCAACGCGCCGTTCTCCTTGGCGATCTTGCCGAAGCGGGCGAAATCGATTTCCCGGGCGTAGGCGGAGGCGCCCACGGTGATCATCTTGGGCTTCTCGCGCTTGGCCATCTCCTCAACCTCGTCGTAGTTGATGCGACCATCGGTGCCCACGCCGTAGTGCACGACGGTGTAGAGCTTACCCGAGAAATTGGCGGCGTTGCCGTGCGTGAGGTGCCCGCCGTGCGACAGGTTCATCGTCAGGATCTTATCGCCGGGCTTGATGGTCGCGAAGTAGACGGCGGCGTTGGCCTGGCTGCCGGAGTGCGGCTGGACGTTGGCGTGGTCGGCGCCGAAGAGTTTCTTGGCGCGGTCGATGGCGAGCTGCTCAATCTGGTCCACATTCTCGCAACCGCCGTACCAGCGCTTGCCGGGGTAACCTTCCGCATACTTATTGGTCAGGACGCTACCCTGAGCCTCCATGATCGCCGGGAGCGTGAAGTTCTCGGAGGCGATGAGTTCAAGGTGCGTCTGCTGGCGCTTGAGCTCGGCCTTGATCAAGGCGTCGATCTCGGAATCGAGCTGGGCAAGCGGGATGCGGCGGATGGCGGTCATGGGCGGTGCGGGAAAGGCAGGAAGTTAAGGTGAGGTTGGCAACGGAAAAGACGGCGGGCTTAAGCGAGGGGCTCCAGTTTGTCGACGCGGCGGCAATGGCGGCCGGCTTCGAACTCCGCCGTCAGGAAAGCCTTGACGCAGGCCAGCGCAAGCGGGAGGTCGACATACTTGGCCCCTAAACACAGGACGTTCGCGTCATTATGGCGGCGGCTCAGCCCGGCGGCATCGGCGCTCTGGACGAGGGCGGCGCGAATCCCCGGGACCTTGTTCGCGGCGATGGAGATACCGATTCCCGTGGTGCACACCAGGATGCCGAACTTGGCCCGCCCGGCGTTGACGTCCGCCCCCACTGCATGAGCGTAGTCGGGATAATCACAGGATTCTGCGGTCTCCGTGCCACGATCCAGGATGCCATACCCCTGGGAGCGAAGGGCGGCGATGAGGTCACGGCGCAGGGCGAGACCGCCGTGGTCGCTGCCAAAAGAAAGGGCGAAGGCCGTGGTCATCGGGTGAAATGCTGCCGGAGAAACTCCAGCATAGCGGGCATCGCTTCAACCATGGAATCGCGGGCATCCTCATAGGCGCGGTAATCCCCGCCGTAGGGATCGGGAATGCCGCGAGGGGCTTCCAGCGGAAGCACGTCGCGCAAGAGGAGGACCGCCTCGGGCAAACAATCGAAGCGGTGGGCCAGGGCTTCGAGGTGCGACTCCGTCATCGCGAAGACCACGGCGCTCCGGTCGAGTTCCGCCTGCGTCAGCAAGCGGCTCCGGTGGGCGGAGATATCGAGCCCGATGCGGGCCATCGCTTTGACGGAGTTCGCCGAGGCGGTTTCGCCGCCCGCCGCGGCCAGCCCGCCGGAGACCACCTTAAGATGGGCCAGCCCTTCCCCGCGCTTGGCCAAGGCGGCGCGCAGTAACGCCTCCGCCATCGGGCTCCGGCAAGTGTTGCCGGTGCAGACGAAGATCACGGTGTCGCGCTCAGCGGCCATGGGGTGACGATGGGAGGCTTTCGCCCCCGTTCAAGCGTTCAGAGCGCGCCGTCACGCTTGAGCTGGCGATAGCCGATATCCCGACGGTGATGGGCCCCCTCAAAACGGACTTGCGGGACGACGGC
Source organism: Verrucomicrobiota bacterium (assembly GCA_014193315.1). Lineage (GTDB taxonomy): Bacteria > Verrucomicrobiota > Verrucomicrobiia > Opitutales > UBA953 > UBA953. The sequence goes on along the minus strand of BJHS01000004.1, from coordinate 97,291 downwards.
GTAGGCCCGGCGGGCAGCATCCTGCAGAGTCGCGCCATGGGCGACGACCCCGAGCACGCGACCGCCCGAGGTGACGACCCGGCCATCCGGCAGGCGCTTGGTGCCGCCATGGACGATGTCGACCCCGACCGGGAGCTCGGCGGGTAAAGTGATGACGTCGCCCTTGCGAATCTCGCCCGGGTACCCCCCGGCGGCCAGGACGATGATGATGGTCGAGCCCGGACGAAGTTTCACGGAGCTGGCCCGGAAGCGCCCGTGGGCGATAGCCTCCATGATTTCGACCGGGTCGGTCTCCAGCGATGGCATCAGCACCTGACACTCGGGGTCCCCGAAGCGCACGTTGAACTCCACGACGCGGGGACCTGTCGCCGTGACCATGATGCCGACGTAAAGAGTGCCGCGGTAGTCGATGCCATCGGCCTTCAAGCCGCGCAGGGTCGGGACGATGATCTCCTCGCGCAAACGGCGCTCGACATCGGCGGTGACCACGGTCGTGGGGGCGTAGGCACCCATGCCGCCGGTGTTGAGGCCGGTATCGCCCTCCCCCACCCGCTTATGGTCCTGGCTCGGCGGTAGCATCAAGTACTCCTCGCCGCAGACCATCAGCATGATGGAAGCTTCCTCGCCCTGCATAAACTCCTCGATGACCACCTCGTCGCCGGAGGGGCCGAAGACCTTGGTCTCCATCATGTCGTGCAGCGCCGCCTCGGCCTCGGCCAAGGTGGTGGCGATGACGACGCCCTTGCCCGCGGCCAGACCGGAGGCCTTGATGACGACGGGGACAGGCTGGGCGCGCACGTAGGCGAGCGCGGGGGCTAGCTGATTGAAGGTGGCGGAAGCGGCGGTCGGCACGCGGTGGCGCACCATGAAATCCTTGCTGAAGGCCTTGCTCGACTCGAGCCGGGCGCCGGCGGCGAGCGGTCCGTAAGCCGGGATACCCGCGGACTCGAGGGCATCGACCACGCCCGCGGCGAGGGGCACTTCGGGGCCGACAATCACAAAGGTGGAGCCCGTCCGCCGAACGAGTTCGAGGACCGCGGCAGGGTTGGCGGCATCGACCTCGAGGCACTCGGCCTCCAGCGCCATCCCGCCATTGCCAGGGGCGACCCGGACCTTGGCGACGCGGGGGCTGCGAAGGCAGGCCTTGAGCAACGCGTGCTCACGGCCGCCGGAGCCAAGGATGAGAACGTCGAGCCGGTCCTGCGGTGCCATGCCTCTGTTTTGCGGGAGACTTGGCTCAAGGGAACAAAAAACAGGGCCGGTTCGATTTTGAACCGGCCCTGCCGATATTTGGTGCTCAGGCCGGGACTTGAACCCGGACACCTTGCGGCACATGCACCTCAAGCATGCGTGTCTGCCATTCCACCACCTGAGCAAAGGGGAGGTGCACGCTGGAACTCCCGAGACCGGGTGCAAGAAAAAACCGCTTATGCCAACGCTTGCCAAACCAGCATCTTTCCCAAACGCTACTTTTCGCAATGTCTTCCGAATCGGCCGAGAACAACCCTTCCAAGGACCCTTCCCTCGACCTGGGACTGTCCTCGCTTGGTTTCGGCCCCTCCTGGGTCAATGGCCCGGCCGAGAAAGTCAGCGGCGGCCGTGGCGCTGGCCGTGAAGACCGGGGCGACCGTCCTCGCTTCGGCGCTGGTGGCGACCGCAAGGGCCCTCCCCGCTCCGGCGGCCCGCGCCACGATGACCGCGGACCCCGTCGCGATGACCGCGGCCCTTCCAACTGGCAGGAAGAACCCCCGTTCCGTCCGGTGGTCGAGGTCGCCTTCTTCCCCGACGACAAGAAATTCGAGCTGCTGGGCGGCGCGATGAAGAAAAACGCCATGACCTACGCCTTATTCGACGTGGCGAAGCTGATCCTCGACAAGGAGGATCGCCTCTCCGTCGTGATCCGCCCGCTCGACGCGGAGCACAACCCTACGGCGACCCTCAGCGTCTCGATTCCGGACGGCGTCCCCTTCCTCACCGAAGGCGAAGCCATCCAGCACGTGATGTCCCGCCACCTCGACAAGTTCTTCGACGTCGTCGAAGTCGAGGTCGAGGCCCCGAAGGGCGCCTTCCAGATGGTCGCGCGCTGCAAGCAGACCGGCATCATCCTGGGCTCCCCGACCCACCACGATTACCAGAAGGCGCTCCGCCAGCACCATTCCCGCCACTGCCCAAACAGCTCGTTCGACCGCTTCAAGGCCGGCCTCGAGATGGTCCGCGAACAGGAACAGATCGACGCCTGGCTCAAGGCCATGTCCCGCCGGAATGAATATGTCCCCAAGGATCGCCAGGAAGGCGAACCCGAGCGCCTCGAGAACCTCGACGCCGCCCGCGGCTTCCTCCAAGCCTTCCGCAAGGACCTCGTCGTCAAATCCCACCCGTGGGTCCGCTTCGCCGGTTGTCTGCTGGAGTCGATGCCCGCTGGCCCGCTCCGCGATTCCGTCGGCTTCTTCCTCCAGAACCAGCGCGAGTTCCCGCTCGATACCGCCAACGGTATCCGCGGTCGCCTCCGCAAAGAAGGCTTCCACCTCTACAAGAAGGGCTCCAAGGGCATCACCTACGTCTGTGGCGTGCGTCGCCGTTGCCGGGACCCGAAGCAGACCTTCAGCGATTCGATGCAGAAGATCCTGGACGCCCTCGACAAGGAAGCCGGCCAGCAGACCAAGGAGCTGGTGCTCGCGCTCACCGGGGCCGAAGCCACCGACGAGGTCAAGGCCCGCGTGGCGGCCGACCTGCAGTTCCTGATCAACGAAGGCTACGTCGCCAAACTCTCGGACAGCCGCCTCTTCGCCCAGCCCGTGCTCAGCAGCCAGGCCCAAGCGAAGGAAGAAGCCGCCAACGACGAAGGCGCCGAGGAAAGCAAGTAAGCGCCTCGCGCAAGCGAGGCTGGTAAGGGCAGCACCGCGTGCTGCCCTTTTTGTTACCCACGGCTAGGGCAGCACGCAGTGCTGCCCCTACTTACCGTCTCCCACGGGCCAGCCTGCCAGCTGTACTTGATCACCCCTTGCTTACTTCCAATTCTCCCCGATCCAAGGCGTCGGCAGGACGCGGCGGTACCACTTGCCACTGCGGCCGACGAGGGCATCGGGCGGGTTGGGCACGCCATGGAAAACCACGATCTTCGCGCCTTCGGGGATGGTCGGGGTCTGCCAGAAGGAGAACGGGAAATACTTCACGCAATGCCGCTTGAAGCTGCGGCACCAGGTCTCGGGCCAGTAGCTGACCTTACCCTGGGCGCTGAGGTGGGCGGTCAGGAATTCCTGCTCGTTGCGATGGCGCTGGCGGACGGCTTCGAGGTTGGCGCGGAAATAGTCGAGCACGTCGGGGTGCGCCCCGGCGGTCCAGCGATAGACGGAGGAGTTGCCGGTGTAGTCGCCCTTCTGCCAATCGCGGATAATCAGGAACTCGCCGGGTTGCTGGAAGAACCCGTCGATGTTGCCGACGATCACGATGTCGATATCAAGGAAGAGCACCTCGCCCTTGAGCTCGGGACCGCCGGGCGCGCTGAGGTCGGGCGAGAACGAGACGAGCTTGGTCCAACCACGCTCGGGGGCGCCGGCCGGCAGTTTAAGACTAGGGATCGGGAACGTCTCGATGCCGGCGTGCAGACCCTCGCGGTTGTCGGTGAGGCACACGAAACGGTGGGGGATGGTCAGGTGCCGCTTTACCATCGAGTGGAGGCGGTTGACATACTCGGGGCCGTACTTGGTGCCCCACTTCATGCAAAGAATCGTGGCCATGCTTGAGTCGCATCCTAGGAAGCCCGAGCGGCGCGGGGCAACCCCAGAGGCGCCCCTTGCGCACCGCCCGCGCCCGGGCATAGTCCCACCGATGGACGACGACCCGCAAGGTGACTTTGAAGACCGGACACAGGACGAGGTCGGGGACTCCCTCGACGACCACCCGGAGTTCGACCCCGAGGCGGCATACCCACCGACCGGCGGCCGAGGCTGCCTGCTACTTCTCGCCCTCCCCTTGCTGGGCGGGCTCTGGCTCCTTGGCTGACCGCTCAGCGTAGGCTCCGGAGCCAGGCGACGAGGTCGAGCAGTTCCGGCTCCGGGAAGGCGGCATCGAGGCCGGCGGGCATCAGGCTGGTCGCGAGCTGATTCACGGAACTGACGGAGGCATGCGGCAAGATGGTCGGCTGGCCGGCCGCGTCGACCAGCACCAGCCCGGCAGCCTCACGGGAACGGATCAGGCCGAGGTGGTGCTGGCCGTCGCTCGTCTCAACGTCATGCAGTTCGTAATCGCGGGCGATGGTGTTGCTCGGGAAGAGGATGCTCTCGACCAGTTCGCGCTCGGTCCGGATGGCGCCGATCCGCGACAGGTTGGGCCCGACCTGTCCGCCGTTCTCGCCGACGCGATGGCAAGCGACACAGGCGCCTTGCCCCGCGGCGAAGAGCTTCGCGCCGAGGGCCGGACGGCCGCGCTGGGCGGCCGCGAGGGCCAGCCCGTCAAGCTTGGTCTTCTTCTGCTCGTTGGCCGCGAGGGCCGCATCGAAGGCCGGCTCCATCACCTCGAAGACCGCCCGCGGCCACTTGGCGAAGGCCACGCGCACCTCATCCGGCCGCAACGTGCCCAACTGCGGCGACTTGGCGAAGGCGTCGGCGATGCGCTTACCCTGCGCGGGCGAGTACTGCCGGAGCGTGCGCAGGAAACCACCCTGCTCAATCGGGCCAGCCTGCATCAGGACCGGCAGGAATCGATCCAGCTGGGCATCGCTCAGCTGGGCTTCAGAGAGCCGGTGACAGGCCTCGATCCGCTGCCCGAGATTCCCGGCGTCGCCGGCGAGGCCGAGCAACAGGTCAAAAGCCCCGTCGCTCAGCTTGCTCCCCGCGTCGGACAGCGCGAGCAAGGCGCGCAGGCGCAGGGCGGCGGGCCGATTCGCGTCGGCGGCGAAGGCCGCGAGGTCCGCGTCAAAGGACTTATGCTTCACCCGGGCGAGGGCCGCGAAGACCAAGAGGCCGGGCTCCGTGCGAAGCAATTGGGACAAGGCGGGGCGCCAAGGCTGGTCGTTGAGCTTCCCGGTCGAGGCAGCGATCGCCCGCAAGGCCACCTGGCGGACCGGCGCCTGCGGGTGCCGGAGCATGGTACCCAGAATGGCGGCGGTCCGGGGTTGCCCGGCGAAGGCGACACCGAAGCGTTCCAAGGCGAGGAGCTGCGCGGGCACAGGCTCGCCGGCGGCCAGCCAAGCGGCAAATACCGGGGCCACGCGGGCATCGCCATCCGCCGCATGCGCGAGGGCGAGGAAGACCGTCTCCGCCAAGGCGGCATCCGCGGTACCGAGCGCCCCGGCGGTGACATCCAGGACGGCGGTCGCATCGGCCGCCGGCGCGACTTGGGCGAGGATACGGATGAGCCGAGCCTGCAGGCGAGGGCTCACGGCGGTCTTGAGGTCGGCGACAGTGAACACCCGGGTACTCAGGCCGGCGTAGACCGCGGCATGCTCGAGGAAGGGGTCCAGCGGACGGTCGAGCAAAGCCAGCAAGGCGGCGCGGGCGGATGGCGTGCGCACCTGTCGGAAACTCATCTGCTCACAGGCGCGCCGCGCCGCGCCGGCATCAGCGGAGGCCAGGTCGCGGGCGATGTCCTCGTCGCCGAGCGCGCGATAAACCGACGGCTTGGCCGGCGGGAGCACCACTGGCTTCACCGGGCGGATGCGGTAGATGGAGCCCGGCACGTTGGCGGAATTCAGCAGGCTGGACGGGCAATGCGGGTACCAGGTACCCGTGTCCAGCACGAGCAAGGAACCATCCGGAGCCTCGACAACGTCGGTGAGGTGGGCGCCCGTCTTGGTGAGCGTGAGAAAATCGTGTTCGGAGGCGCGGTAGCCGGCGCCTTCCTTCTGGAGTTCAAGACGGATGACCTTCTTCGAGTTGTAAAGCGCCACCATCAGGTGGAGGTTATCGGCGGAAGCCGCCAGAGCCGGGGCGAGTTCGGGACCGCGGGACCAAAGGACGCAACCGCTGGGGACCATATGGCCGAGGTTCGCGACCAACGGCATCTTTTCATGCGTTCGGAGCTGGTCGGCGACAATGTGGAGGAAGTCGGGCCGCGTGTAGATGCCGCCGAGTTGCCATTGCCCGATCGTGTCATAGCGCGGGACCCCGTTGTAGAGGTTACATGTCCCGAAGATCTCACCGGTCGGGGCGATCGCCAGGCCGGTGGGGTTGTCCCCGCAGATCAGCGAGTGCCAGCGGATGTCGGAACCGTCCGGACGCATCGACCAGACGCCACTGGCCAGACCCTTATGCACCAAGGTGCCGTCGGCTTGCTTCACGTCATGCCCCTTGCGACCATGCGTCCAGTAAAGGCGGCCATCCGGGTGTGCCCAAGGCCCATGGACGTCGGCACCGTTGGCCGTCCACTGAAAACCACCCACCAGCAGTTTACGTTCATCCGCGACCCCATCACCGTCGGTGTCGGTGAACTTCCAGATGCCGGGCGGCGAGGCGACGTAGAGGGAACCGCCGAGCCAGCAGGCGCCCTTCGGGACCGTCAACCCGTCGGCGAAGACCGTGCTGCGATCGAACACGCCGTCGCCGTCGCGATCCTCCAGCATCACGATGCGGCCAGCCTTCTCAGACTCATGGCGGGCCGTCCCCCAAGCGGTCCCGGGCGAATCGCCGACGAAGAGGCGCCCCTTATCATCGACGCACCCCAGCGTCGGGTGCGCGACCATCCCCACCGGGACGGCCTGGATCAACTCGAACCCCGCTGGCACCCGGGCCTCGGGCGACGGGCCGGCCCCCTGCCCCTTCGCCAGCACCATCTCCGTGGGGCGGGCGAGGTAGGCAGGGAGGTCCTTCGCGCGGACCGGCGCAGGGGCCGGGGCGGCGGAGGTCTTCTTCGGCCCGGGCGACGGCGTCCACTTCTCGGTGAAGGCCCCGATTGGGTGGAGCTCGTAGCGGCGCACGAACATCTCGGCGGCCTCGGTTTGCAGCAGGATGCGACCGCCGCTGGGCTTGCACTCGAACGCGCGGTTCACCAGCACGCCATTGGTGTAATACTCCAAGGTGTCCCCCTTGGCGATGACCTCGAACCGCGTCCACTCGCCGGAGGGCGATTCGACGTCCTCGCGACCACGGTAACCTAAATTGTCCTTCCAATCGACGTCGCGGTGCTGCCAGTTGAGGCGTCCGCCGGTCATGGTCACGCGTGGCGCCCCGGGCGTCCAGATGGACTCCTTGTCGCGATCTTTGCCGAGTTCGGCGCTGATGGAGACCGGCAGCGGGATGCCGTCCGCGGTCTTCGCGCTGAGGACGAGGATATCACCCACCCCGCCTTCGATGATTTGTGCCTCAATACTCGCCATCCAGGCGCCGCCCTGCGCGCCGACGGGACCGAAGCAATGGACGAGGATACCGTTATCGCGGGAGCGCTTCGTGCGGCTCCCCCAGGTCTTCTCACCCCACTTGAACTCACACACGAGGTGGTAGTCCTTGAAGGCGCCCTTCGTCACCATGGAACCATAACCCTCGCCGCTCACGCGCAGCGTGCCGTCGGGCTGGAGCTTATAGACTTCCTTGGGGTCGCCGTGGATATCCGCCTTGGGGTTGATGTGGTAATCCATCTTCCCCTCGCGCACGTGCTCGAGGAGGTTGATGACACGAGTGACCGCCTCTTGGGGTGGCTCCGGAGGGAGGACGGGCTTGGCGGCCGCCGGCGCCTGCCCTAACGCGGTGAACGCGCAAAGCAGGGCCGGGACAAACGCCAGCCAACGGGGTATGGATGGGGATTTCATGGGGGGGAACACTGGGCTTAACCGCTACACCTAAAGACTCCAGCAGGTTCCCCCTCCCGCGGGAGAAACTTACGAGTCGAGTCGCTCAATTAATCCGCGCACTCTCTCGGCGCCCCGCTGGCGTGCGGCCCGGGCCTAACTACCTAATCAGCGACCGACCAGCCACCCGTTGACTAGACACTGGCTCGAAAAATCGGGCGAGCGTGAGGTCCATCGCCTCGCTCTTGCTGCCCAAATAAGGGAAGTGGCCGTAATAGAGCCCCAATTGTTCACTGGCCTCGAGGTAGGACCCCCCGCGCCAGGCCACGAAGAGTGCACAAGCCAAGCCGGTGCGATCCGATCCCGCCCGGCAATGGATCAGCAACGGCTTCGGCGCATCTCGAAGGACCTCCAGCAGTTCCGCTAATTGCATCGGGTCCAATGCTTGGTTGGCGGAAATCGCCAAGTCTCGGAAAAGCACCCCGTGCCCGCGGGCGATCTGGACTTCCCCGTCATACCAGGCTACGCCGGGCTGCGGTCCGCAAAGATTCAGGACCGACTTGATTCCATACCGAGCGATCGCGTTCTCCAAACCGTCGGCGCCAAGCCTCGAGGAACGGTAGAGCACGCCATTTTCCACTTCATGAAAATTTCCACGCCCATGGACGAAGGCATAGGCTCCGATGATGACCAACAGCCCGGTCAGGATGACCCATCCCGTCGCTCGCATCCATTGACCACCCCTTGAAACGCGGCTAAAGCAAGACATCGAAGGATGCTAATCCGCGATGACGCCAACCCCGCGGCGGCCACGTCACAAGGCGGCGTCAACCCGTGGGGGCACTCGTCAAAGGGCCAGCATCCGCCGCCGCAATTCGGCGGTCTCGGCCTTGGGATCGACCCCCGACACCGTGAAGGGTTCGCCAAAAGTCACGGTCGCTCCGCGACGGTAGAACGGCCAAATCAGCAGCAAGAGAATGTTCTGCGTGGTGATGGCGAAGCGCTTCACCCACGGGCCCGGGTAATTGCCATAACGGATCCGCATCGGCACCAAGGGAGCCCCGGCCTGGGCGGCGATGCGCACCGCGCCGGTCTTATAAGGCAGCAGGTCTTCGCCCAAGGCCTCGACCAGACCCGTCGGGCAGATCGCGACGGGCTCGCCGCGCTTGAGCAGGTCCACGGCAAGCGGGATCTCGACTTGGACGAAACCCCAGCGGGTCGCCCAGCGCTTCAGGAATGGGAACGAGAAAACGAGCGGGTGGACAAGCAACCGCGCGCCCGGCCGGACCAAGGCGAACAAGAAAACATCGCGGTAGCTTGGGTGATTGGAGCAGAGCAGGACGCCGCCCTCCGGACAGACGCCCACGACCTTCACTTCGCCGACCAAAACCCGGATCAGGCCGCGCGGCGGTGCAAAGGGCGAAGCTGGCGGCAAGACCATGGCACGAGGGTGCACGCCCTGGCCTGCGGCGCAAGCCCCGGCCTGCACCTACTTCTGGCCGTAAGCCTCCGTCGCCCACTGACGGAAGACGCCTTGCGCCTTGGCGCCTTCGCCCGGGAAGCCCGCATGCTGGACCATCCAGATGAGGACCAGTTCCGGCTTCACCCGCACGTCCATGTTGGTCGCGTGCGCGCCGCCATGACCGAAGCCATCCGGGCCGACGGTGAGACCGAAACCGTAGCTTTCCTTGATCGTCGGCGCGGTCTGGCGGGAAGTGAGTTCCTTCCAGACCGCTTCGCTCAGGTAGCGCTGTCCGCCCAGTTCACCATGGTTGAGGAGCATCTGGCAGAACCGGGCGGTGTCGCGAGCGGTCGAGAACAAACCACCGGCGGGCATCGGGAAGCGGTGGTCGCGATCGGTCAGCGGCTTGATCAACTGACCCAGCGGGGCTTCCTCGAGACCCGCCTTATCCTTGGTCGGGCGGTAGGTCTTCGCGAGACGGTCGACCTGCTCCGCGGTGGGCCAGAAGGTCGTATCCTTCATGCCAAGCGGGGTGAAGAGGCGTTGCTGCATGAACTCCTCGTACTTCCGCTTGCTGACGACCTCGAGAACGCGCGCCGCCGTGTTGATCCCCGCGTTGGAATACTGGTACTTGGTCCCCGGCTCCGTCTGCAAAGGGCTCATCGCGTAACTGCGCACCGCGACAGCGAGCGGAAGCCCATCGAGGGTCGGCTCCTCCACCGCGGATTTGAACGGCAGGCCGCTCGTGTGGCTGAGTACCTCCCGCAGGGTGATCGGGTGCACGGGCTTGCGCAACAGCACATGCGCCCCGTCCTTCTCCGCGACGACCATCTGACCACGGAACTCCGGCAGGTATTTTTCCACCGGGTCATCCAGGGCCAGCTTCCCCTCGTCGACCAGCATCAGCACGGCGACCGCGGTCATCGCCTTGGACTCCGAGGCGATCCAGAAAAGGGTGTCGGCGGTCATCGGTTTGCCGGCGGCGATGTCGGCGAAACCAACCGTCTCAATGGAGAGGACTTTCTCCTTGTCCGCCACGAGGGTTACCGCGCCCGCTAATTCATGCTTCTCGACAAAAGGTTGGAGAGCGGTGGCGGCCGGACCGGCGACCGTGACCAAGGGACCACCGAAGGCGGACGCGAGCAGGAAGAGGGTACGACGAAGCGGCATCGGGCTAGGACACTGGCCCGTTGAAAAGGTTTCCGGGAAACGACCTAGACCTCTTCCAAGGGTTTGGTCGCGTCCCCGAAGGTCTTCGGCCGGACTTCGACCTTGTCCATCATGGACAGGAAGAGGCGGCAAAGCTGGCGATCAGGCTTACCCCTGTAATCCAACACGCGTCCTCCCTGCAAGCGACCGCCAGCGCCACCGAGCAGGATGACGGGAAGCTGGTCGTTGTCGTGCTTCGCGCCAGCCATCATGCTGGAACAGTGCATCAACATGGTATTGTCCAGCAGCGTGCGCGGGCCTTCCTGGATGGCCTCCATCTTGCGGGCCAGGTAGGCGACCTGCTCCATGAAGAACTGGTTGATCTTGAGCCAGTCCTGGCCGTCGGAGTGCGACAGAAGGTGGTGGATCATGTAATCGATGCCGTGGCCGGGCTGCTGCAAGGAGGTGATATGGGGGAAGCGCAGCGCGCTGTGGTCGTTGTTGAGCTTGAGCGTGGTCACGCGGGTGGTGTCGGTCTGGAAGCCCAGCACCAAGATGTCGCACATGAGGCGCATGTGCTCCGCGATATCCTGCGGGATGCCGTCGGCGGGTCGCTTGATGTCCGGGCGGTCGAGCGTCGGACGCCAGCCCTGCAATTCGCCCCGGCGGCCGGCCGACTCGATGCGCTTCTCGACGTCGCGCACGGAGTCGAGGTACTCATCAAGCTTCTGACGGTCGGTCTGGCTGACGTTACGGCGAAGGTCTCCCGCCTCGCCCAGCACCGCGTCGAGCACGCTGCGGTCGCCGGGCGCGGCGGCGTCCTTGAAGAGCCGATCAAAGGCGAGGGCCGGGTAGATCTCCAGCGGGGTCGGGGTCGTCGGCGAGCTCCACGAGATGTGCGAGCTGTAGAGCATGGAGTAATTCTTGTGCACCCCGGGGAACGAGCGTTCGCAGCCGAGCACGAGGCTCGGCACCTTGGTCGAGCGACCGTAGGTCTGCGCGACCATCTGGTCGAAGCTGGTCCCGGAGCGGATCTCTCCCCCCGAGGTGATGGGCGCACCGGAGAGCAGGTTGCCGGTCTGCGAGCTGTGGATGTTCCCCTTGCGGGCCTCCTCATGGTAGAGACCCTTGACGAAGAGCAGCTTGGTCCGGAAGTCCTTCAGCGGGGTCAGCACCTTGCCGAGTTCCATGCCCTCACCCTCCCCTTTCGCCCACCATTCCTTCGAGTGGAAGCCGTTACCGGAAAAGAGCGTGGCGATGCGCACCGGCGCCTCGCTGGCGGGCCGGTCCTTCTTCGGCTCGTCGCCCCAGACATTGGCGGACTCGAGCCACGGCAACGCCATGGTCACGCCGAGGCCGCGGAGGAAGGTGCGCCGGCCGAAGTGATGCTTGTTCATAAGGTCAAGGGGTGGCTTTGAAGTCACGGCCGCGGACGTCGCGAAACTGCGGGCTGAGCACGATGAGTTCCAGCGCGCCGCCGATGCGACCTTCGCCGGTCTGGAGCCGGGCGACCAGGGCGTCGATCAGAGGCTTATCGGAAAGCTGCACGGCGCGCCCGAGGGCATAACCGAGCAACTTGCGGCTGAACTGACGGAGGAAATCGTCGCGCCGTTGCGTGACGAGGTAATCGCGCAGGCCGTTCAAGCCATCGACCGCCACGCCGCCCGGCAAGACGGCACGGGTGTCGATCGCCAGGCCGGTGGCATCCGTCGCCCGGGCCCGCCCGATGGCATCAAAGCCTTCCAAGGCGAACCCGAACGGGTCGATGCGGTCGTGGCAACGCGCGCACGCGGGGTCGCGGCTATGCTGTGCGATCAACTGACGCTCGGTCAGGCCCGGCGGGGCGGTTTCGGGCAGGAGCGGGACGCCCTTGGGCGGACGGGGGAGTTTATCCCCCAGCAAAACTTCGCTCAGCCAGTTGCCGCGCAGGATGGGGCTGGTGCGGGAGGCGCCGCTCTGCTTGGCGAGCGTGGCGGCGAAAGCGAGAATGCCGCCGCGACCTTGGGCCCGCACCCCGTCGATCCGCTGCCAGCCTTCGCCCACCGGCTTGAGTCCATAGTGACGAGCCAGCGGGCCGTTCACGAACACGTGGTCGGCATCGAGGAGCGAGCGTACCGGGCGATCCTGTTGGAAGAAGTCGGCGAAGAAGCGCTCGGCCTCCTCCTGCATCGCGCCCCGCAAGGACAGGAAGGTCGGGAAGTGGCGCTCGCTCTTCTCATCGAGGCTGGCGACGTCGCGCACGTGCAGCCACTGACCGCCGAACTCACGGGCGAGCCGCGCGGCCTTGCCGTCCTGGACCAGTCGGCGCAGCTGTGCCGACAGTACCGCGGGCTCATGCAGCTTGCCGGCGGCGGCGAGCGCCCGCAGTTCCGCGTCGGGGGCGGAGGACCAGAGGAAGAAGCTGAGCCGGGTGGCGAGTTCCCAATCGTCGACGGGGGCGGCTTTCTCGCCGGCGACGGCCTTCTCCCCGCGATACAGGAAAGCCGAGGACACCAGCACGCGGGCGATCAATCGGCGGACCGCGAGGTCATGCGGGAGGTCCTGCCGGCGGAGGTCGCGGTAGAGGGCGCGAAGCTGGTCGGCCTCCCCGTCCTTCAGCGGCCGGCGCCAGGCATCGGCGGCCAAGCGCACGACGGCTTCCACTTGTTTGGGTTCGGCCGCGAGCAATGCCTGTTGGAACTCCGCCGCCTGGCGCTTGATCGGCTCACGGAGCGGTTCAAAGGCGTTGGGGTTGGCATCCTGGGTGGCGAATTGGTACAAAGCGTCGAACGACTCGACCAGTTGAAGGGCGTCTTGGCTCACGAAATGGAACTCCGCCCAGAGGCGGTCCAATTCGGCCGTGGCCGCCTCGTCCAACATCAACCGCTGGAGGACGTCGTCCTCGCGGTAAAACAAGGTCAGGGTGACGACTTCGTCGACCGGCACCACGCGGGCATAACAGAGCGCGACGGGGAACACCTCGCGGAATTCCTGGGCCGCGCGGAGCAGCTCCTGCCGGACCTTGCCACCTTCCGCCGCCAGCAACGGCGCGGCGAAGCCCATCGCGCCCTCGCCATCGCTCCAGAGGCCCCCTTTCTTCTTGTTGATCGGTGCTTGCGTCGGGACCAACGAAAGCGCCGCGGGCGGCGGGGCGGTCAGCACCCTCGCTTGCAGGCAGGCCCCCTCGCTGACATCCTTAGCCAGGCGGCACTCGACCAAGAATTCGGCTCCCTTGGGCAGTCCGCCCGGCAGCGTCACCTCAATGACCCCGCTGAAGGGGGCCACCGGCAGGGCGACGGCGATGTCGGGCTTACCCTTCACCACCACGCGCGCCTTGCTCCAGGTGAGTTTACCCGACGGCTGGTCCGCAAGCAGGGCGAGCGAGACCAGATAAGCCTTGGGCGCGACACCTTCCGGGACCATCACCCGGAAGTCCTCCGCCGCGACGAACGGATTCACCGGCAGTTGCCAGCCCGCGGGGCCGTTGACCTTGCCGATATGGCCGATCGCACCGAACCGGCTGAGCGAGCCCTGCCACGCATTGATCGCCGCCACCAAAGCCGGGACGTCGGCCGGCTGGGCTTGACGCCACGAAGCTCGGATCGGTTCGAGGAAGAGCGAGGGCTTGGGGTCATTGAGCACGGCCCAGAGCTGGCCGAGGTACTTGGCGTTGAGGTCGAGTTGCGCGGCCAACTGCGCGACCGACTTCGTGCCCGTGCGCAAGTCTTCGCGATACATCAACGTGGCCGTGAGGTAGCGGGCCAGCGGCAAGCGCCCCTCCCCTCCGGTCACGTCCACCTTGATGCCTTGCACGAGGCGGCTCTCCCCTTTGGCCGTCCCGCTGTAGCGGGCGTAGAAGGCCTTGATCGCGGCAAGTTTCTCGTTGGTCCAGTCGCGCTTGGTCGTCTTCGCGGAGAACGCGATGCCATCGGCCAACGGTACGGCGTGTTGCGCGACTTCTTTGGCCGCGTCGAGGTACTTAGCCAGGAGGCCCGGGGACATCGCCAACGCGGACCCGACATTCGTGAAGCCTTCGCCGGCGGAACCGTCGACGGGGAACTCCCGGGCCGGGTCAAGGGAGGCCAACCCCGTCAGGTCACGCATCGCATAAGTGTATTCGGCATTCGAGAGACGACGAAGGACCACCGGGCCCGGGTCGCCGGCCTGGGCCAACGCGATGGCCTCGAGCGTCGCGTGCGTCCAATTGAGCAGCGTCTGCTTGGCGGCCCCGGCGAGCGGCTTCTCCTTCTTCGGGGGCATCTCCCCTGAGGCAACCTGCTCCGCGACCGCTTCCCAGACCTTTGGGTCACGCTTCACCTCAGCCAACGAAGTGAAACGCTCCAGATCGAGGTCCCCCTTTTGCTTCTTCGTCGAATGACAGTCCAAGCAGGACTCCTGAAGAATCGGGCGGACCTGGGCGCTAAAATCATCGGCCGACGCGAGGGCGGCGACCGCGAGAAGCCAGACCGAGCGGCCCAGGAGCCGACCGCGCCGCAAGGCCGATCCGATGGGAGGGGTGCCCATGGGATGAGAGTTAAAGGCACCCCCCCCCTTGACAAGGGGAAAGGCTCCTTGCGAGGGTTAGCCCAAGATCAGGGGGCTGAGTCCGGCTTCGGCGCACGAAGCAGCCGACGGCGGAGCTTCCAGTCCTTATGCTGACGGAGAAAGGCCACCAAGGCGTCGAGAATCGGGCCGGAAGCATCATCGGGATGCCAGGCGTGAATGGCCTCCAGCAAGGCCCCGTTGCCTTGCCACAGGCCGAGGTTGTTGCGGACCCACATCCCGAGACCGAAGTGGTGATCCTGTTCGTCGGTCGCCGGCTGCAGCAAGGCTTCGAGTGTCTTCACCGGCAGACGCTTGAGGCAGAACTCGACCGCCTCAGGCAAGGTCTTGGGATAGTTTTTGTTTCGGGGCATGCGTGGAGACCCGGCGGTCTGCCCTGGGTGCGAGCGTTGTCAAATGAGAGGCAGGGTCAGGGTCAGAGGAAGATCACGGAGTACTGAATCGAGTGCTGCGACGAGTGCTGGATCGAGGGTAACTGATGCCACTTCAGGCGCGCTTCGCGCGGGTAGGGACGAGCGTCCCTACTCGTCCGCCGCTAAGCCGACAGATTCACGGCCGACCGGGACGGTCAGCCCTACCCGATGCCTTTCCTGCCCCTGACCCTAGCCCTTTAAAAAGGGTTCTCATCCCTCCCTCCCCACCCTTCGGGCGGAGAGGGAGGGATTGACTACGCTGCGCTCCGGGCCTGTCGGCCCAATGCCTACGGCATTGCCTGCTCGGCCTAGCGGCCTTCGCCGAACCCAAGGGTTCTCATCCCTCCCTCCCCACCCTTCGGGCGGAGAGGGAGGGATTGACTACGCTGCGCTCCGGGCCTGTCGGCCCAATGCCTACGGCATTGCCTGCTCGGCCTAGCGGCCTTCGCCGAACCCAAGGGTTCTCATCCCTCCCTCCCCACCCTTCGGGCGGAGAGGGAGGGATTGACTACGCTGCGCTCCGGGCCTGTCGGCCCAATGCCTACGGCATTGCCTGCTCGGCCTAGCGGCCTTCGCCGAACCCAAGGGTTCTCATCCCTCCCTCCCCACCCTTCGGGCGGAGAGGGAGGGATTGACTACGCTGCGCTCCGGGCCTGTCGGCCCAATGCCTACGGCATTGCCTGCTCGGCCTAGCGGCCTTCGCCGAACCCAAGGGTTCTCATCCCTCCCTCCCCACCCTTCGGGCGGAGAGGGAGGGATTCGAACCCTCGGAGCCTTGCGGCTCGCCTGATTTCAAGTCAGGTGCAATCGACCACTCTGCCACCTCTCCGTGCGCAGGATTCAAAGGTCGCCGGGGGTTCCTCTCAAGCGGATTCGGAGGATTACCCTTGGTCTTTTTCCGGTTTTCCCCTGCGCCAAGAGTTCGGCTTGGCTCCACGCATGAGCACCTGCAATCGCGTGGAGGAAATCGAGGGTCCTTACGGCCCCTTCGCCATCGGCGAACGGGCGATCCAACGGCTGTGGGCCTCCGGCGAGGTGCGCGGCCCGATGCCCGCCGCATCGGGAGCGACGGTCGAGGTCGTGAGCCCGGGCGATTGGAACCGCGGGGCGGGGCCTGATTTCCTGGGCGCGGAACTGCGGGTGGGCGGTCACCGGGTGCGCGGGGACGTCGAGATCCACCTGCGTTGCGCGGACTGGGAAGCGCACGGGCACCAGAAGGACCCGCGCTTCGGCGGAGTCGTGCTGCATGCGGTGCTGCTTCCCGGCCTGCGCACGGTGCGGACGGCGAGCGGCCATGAGCCCGAGGCCGTCGTGTTACTCCCGCATCTGCCGCGTGACCTCGAGGATCTTGCCGAGGAGGATGCCTTGCTGGAACTGCGCGGCCGGGCGGGCGAGGTGGCCCGACGTGTCCGCACGGCGGAGGAAGAACTGACCCGCGGGCTGCGGCGCCGGGCCAACCTTCGCTGGGCGGCGAAACAGCGGCTGGCCAGGCAGCGGATCCGCGAAGTCGGCTGGGAGGCCGCCTGCCATGAATTGGTGATGGAGTCGCTCGGGCTCGGCGGCAACCGGGGCCCGATGTGCGAGCTGGCCCGCAGCCATGCGCCCGCGGAGATGCTGCTGCTCGGGCTCGACGGGCTCTACATGGAGAAGTGCGGCCGCTGGCGTCTGCGCGGGCTGCGTCCGGCGGGCCACCCTTACCGCCGGCTGGCGCAATACCTCGAACTCAACCGCCTGCGTCCCGATTGGCGCGCCGAACTGAAGGCCTGGGGCGCGGACCTGCCCACGGTTCCCCTGCCCGGCCATCGCCGTCGGCTGATCGACGAGATTCTCTGCCGGGTACTGCCGGACGGTCGCGCGGACACCCTGGCCATCAACGCGCTACTGCCGTTGCTGACCGCGCCGCGCGCCCCGCTCGCGGACGTCTGGATGGATTGGCCGCCGGGCAACCACCCGGAGGATGTGCGCGAAGCCCGCCAGCTCCTCGGACTGGAAGGACCGGCCCGTAACTGGGAGATCCAGGGCATCCTCGACGTAATCCGGCGCACGAACGCAGGGGCGACGTGACCTCGGAGGATTCAAGCCATCCGACACCGGCACCCCTAGGCTAGGTGCCGGATTGGCTTTTATTGCCCGTCGATTAGAGGCCATCACCTCCCCCATGCTCCGCCCTTCCCGCCTCCTCGTCCTGACCGCGACGCTCACGGCCAGCCTGCTCGCCAAGGAACTCCCCCGACCGACGAACCCTAACCCGGGCCTGAAGTATTACTACCCCGTCCCCAAGGTCGCCGAGCCGAAGACCTACGACTTCGACGTAGTGATCTACGGCGCCAGCCCCGCGGCGGTCTCCGCCGCCTACCAGGCGAAGAAGATGGGGAAGTCCGTCGGCATCTTCGTCTTCCGCCGCCACGTCGGCGGGATGTCTTCCTCCGGCCTGAGCGACGTGGACTACGGCAAGAAGGAATCCATCGGCGGGATGGCCAAGACGGTCTTCCTCGATTTCTTCAAGAAGCAGGTCCAAAGCCCCGCCGAGGTCGAGACGCTCTTCCTGACGATGCTCACCGACCTTGATGTCCCTGTCTTCTTCGAACACCGCCTCGCGCAGGTGGAGAAGCAAGGCGACCGGCTCACGAAGCTCGTCTTCGAGAACGGCAATAGCGCCGGACCGGTTTCGCTCGACTACGTGGGCGGCAGCTTCGGCTGGGCCGAAGGGAGCTACGAGGAACGTGAACGGATCTTACAGGACCATGTGAACTACCGGCAGGGCTACCTCTACTTCCTCGCCAACGACCCGGGCATCCCGGCCGAGCTCCGCGCCCGCGTGGCGCAGTTCGGACCCCCGAAGAAGGACTTCCCGGAGACCGCCGGCTGGCCGCACGAACTCTACGTGCGAGAAGGTCGCCGTCTCCGCGGTGACAACGTGCCCACCGAACACGAGTGCCTCGGAAAGACCAAGGTCGAGGATTCGGTCGGCCTCGGCAGCTTCATCATGGACTCGCACGTCGTGCGCCGGATCATCTACAAGACGGCCAAGGACGCGCACATCACCCATCTGCGCACCTCGAAGCCGGAGGAGATCACCGCCGCCCAGCTGAACTGGCAGGGCGACATGGTCGGCCTCGACGGCCAGTTCGACTACGCCGTGCCCAAGCCCTACCGCATCAGCTATCGCGCGATCCGCCCGAAGAAGACCGAGTGCGTCAACCTGCTCGTCCCCACGGTCATCTCCTCCACCCACCCGGCCTTCGGCTCGTCGCGCATGGAGCCGGTCTTCATGATTCTCGGCCAGAGCGCCGGCGCCGCGGCCTCCCTCGCCATCGACGGACGACTGGCGGTCCAGGACGTCGACTACGCCAAGCTGCGCGCCATCCTGCTCAAGGAAGGCCAGCTGCTGGACTAGGCCATCATCCGCCGGATCTTCTCGAGCGAGGCGCCGAGGCGCTCGACTTCCTCCATCGTGTTGTAGAACGCGAAGGAGGCGCGGGCCGTCCCCGGGATGCCGAGGTGCTTCATCAGCGGCATGCAGCAATGGTGCCCCGTGCGGATGGCGATGCCGTCCGCGTCGAGCAAGGTACCGATGTCGTGCGAGTGGCCGCCGGCGATATTGAACGAGAGCACGGCGACTTTCTCCGGAGCTTCGCCGACGATGGTCAGCCCCGGGATGGCGCGGAGGCGCGCGGTCGCGGCGGCGAGCAAGGCCTGCTCATGCGCATGCGCGACGGGCTGGCGGGGCATGAAATACTCCAAGGCGACGGCCAGGCCGAGGACGCCGGCGATGTCCGGGGTGCCGGCCTCGAAACGCTCGGGGGCCTCGCGGAAGGTGGTGCCGGCGAAGTCGACCTTACGGATCATGTCGCCGCCGAACTGGTACGGCGGTAGGGCGTCGAGCAGTTCCGGCCGCCCCCAGAGCACGCCGATGCCGGTCGGGCCAAACGTCTTGTGGCCGGAGAAGGCGTAGAAGTCGCAACCGAGGGCCGGGATGTCGACTTTGAAGTGGGCGGCGGCCTGGCAGCCGTCGATTAGCACCGTGGCGCCGACGGCCTTGGCGAGTCGCGTCAGCGCGGCGGCGGGATTGACGGTGCCGAGGGCGTTGGAGACGTGGGCGAAGGCGACGAGCTTGGTGCGAGGCGAGAGCAACCCCTGGAAGGCGACGAGGTCGATCTCCCCGCGCGGCGTGACGGGGGCGACGACGACCTTGGCGCCGGTCCGCTCCGCGATGACCTGCCAAGGCACGATGTTCGCATGGTGCTCCATCTGCGTCAGGAGAATCTCGTCGCCGGCCTTGAGGTGAACGCGACCCCAGCATTCGGCCACGAGGTTGATACCTTCGGTGGCGCCGCGCACGAAGACACAGCCGCGGCCGTCCGCCAAGCCGAGGAACCGGGCGACGGACCAGCGGGCGGCCTCGTAGGCCGTCGTGGCTTCCTCGCTGAGGAGATGGACCCCGCGGTGGACGTTGGCGTTATGCTCGGAGTAATAGCGGGTCAACGCCTCGATCACCACCGTGGGCTTCTGCGAGGTCGCGGCGTTATCAAGGTACGCCAGCGGGCGGCCATGCACGGTCCGCCCGAGGATTGGGAAGTCCCGGCGTAGGGCGGCGACATCGTAGGCGGGCATGGCTGGCAAGTTAGGAGCGGGGCCGACGGGCGCAACCGGGAAGCGACTTTCCTCAGCCGCCCGGCAAGCGGACGGCCTTGCGGATGTAGGTCGGGACGTCGACGTCCTGGCCTTCGATGAAGGTCATGGGCGTGCCGCCGAACAGACCGCGTCGTATCGTCTCCTCGGTGGCGAAACCGAACAAGGGTTGCGCCGCATCGGCCGCCTTGGCGCCTTTGCGCGCCTTGGGCGCAGGCTTGGGGAACGGCAAGGACGCGCCTAGGACGGAGACTTCGACGCGGTCGCCGAAGTCCGGGACGATCCGAGCGCAGAGCAGCGTGGTGGTCTCCCCTCCGAAACGCTGTCGAACGGCGCCGACCGCCTCGAAGGCGTCATTAGAAGTCATCGTCGGACCGCCCGCGACGTACACGAAAAGCGCGGCGACCTTGGTGACCGCTCCCGGTGCATGGGCGAGCGGGCAACTCCCCGCGGCGTGCGCCGCCTGCAGGGCCGCCCCCGCCCCGCTCCCGACACCATAGGCGAAGAGGGTCGGTGAGCCCGGGCTGGCCAGAATGCTCCGCAAGGCGACCGGGTCGACGGGCACCAAGGCCCCCGGCTCGAACGCCGCCGCCAGCGCGCGCAGGGCGCCACCGACCCAGGCGTCCGCGGCCGCGAATGTCTCCGAGAGCGGTGCCTCGTTGGAAACTTGCTGCAGCAGAAGGTCGTTATGCACGAACACCAGACCATGGGCCTTCTGCCCGAGCGCGATGGCACCTTCGTTGGCCTGACGCATGCGGCGTTCCCCTTCATGGGAGAAAGGCATGGTGGCGAAGGCGAGCACGGTAGCGCCCGCTTCCGCGGCGACCCGCGCGACCACGGGCGCGGCTCCGCTGCCCGTGCCACCGCCGAGTCCCGTGACCAAGACGACCAAGGCGGGGCCGATGCAGGCACGCCGCAAGGCGGCTTCTTCCGCTTCGGCGGCGACGGCCCCGAGGGCGGGCTCGCCCCCCGTCCCCATCCCGCGGGTCTGGGCGCGGCCGACTTGCAAGGCCGCGCCGGCGCCACCCTCGGCGACGGAGCGCGCGTCTGTATCCACCCGGAGCACCTGCACTTCCGCCGGCAAGGCCGGGGCGAGACGCGACACCATGGAGCAGCCCGCGCCGCCTAGTCCGATCAAGAGGATGGAAGGGGCGCGTTCCATGCTTAGAAACGGAAGAGGTCGCGGAGCGTGGCGAGGAAACCTCGCGGGCGACGCACCGGTACCGGCGCGTCCGTGATCGCCGCCGTCATCATCCCGACGACCCCGGCGTACTCAGGCTTGCGGAAAGATTCGACCTCGAACGCGGGCACCCCGACGCGCGCCGGCAGCCCGAGCACGAGTTGGACGGCCTCGGTGGCATCCTGGAGATTAGCCGAGCCGCCGGTAAGGATGACGCCGGAAGGCAGCAGGTGCTGGTCCAGCTTGGTCGGGTGCTCCGGGAAGATCTGGTCCAGCTGGCGCAGGATGTCCTTGCGCACGAACTCTAGGGTCTCCTGGTACCGCAACGAACTGACTTTCGTGATGGTGCCACGGTTGAACTGCTGGTCGCCCAAACCGCGGTCGCCGTCCTTCCAGATGGTTTGGTTGAGGTCGTTCTCCCGATGAACCCCGGAAGCGAAGCGTTGCTTGAGGTCCTCCGCCGTCTCCCGGCTTACGCGCAACGCGACGCTGATGTCGTTCGTGAGGTGCTCGCCGCCAACCGGGATCGAGCCGGCGCAAAGGATATGCTCCTTGTAGTAGAGGATCCAATCCGTGGTCCCGGCGCCCATGTCGATGAGGAGCACCCCGCCCTGCTTCTCCGCCTCGGTCGCGACGGCGCAAGCCGCGGCATGGGAAGCAAGGATGAAATCCCGGAGCATCATGCTCATCGCGTTCACCATCCCGACGCGCAACCGCAGGTTCGCCTCGTCCATCGTGACGCGCCAGAACAAGACCTCGAGCCGTCGGCCGGTCATCCCGACCGGGTTCACCACCGGACGGTTGTCCAGGATGGTCGGCTGCCGCATGTAGAGAATCGTCGCGCGACCCGCCGGAGGTTCCAACCGCTTGGCCGAGGCCACGGCGTCGCTTAGGTCCTGGCGGGTGACGCGATTGTCGGCGGCGGGGACGGAGATGATACCCTTGACGCGCTCGCCCTCGGCCGCCGGCCCGGACATGGAAAGGTAGATTTCCTCCAACGCCCGCCCTGCACCGCGCTCGACGTCGTTGACGACTTCATGGACGCAACGCTGCAATTTCTCGAGGTCGGTCACGGTCCCCTTGACGACCCCGTCGGTGCGCCGCTCGGAGTAGCTCAGCATCCGCGCCTTGCCGTCGATCAGTTGGCCGACGAGGGCGACGGTCTTATGGGTCCCGACGTCGATGACGGCGATGAGCGAAGGAAGGGGCTTGGACTTGGGTTTCATCGGGTGACAGGGACGAGGCGGGGTTCGGGGACGGGCTTGGAGTTGGTGCGATTCTGGATCGAGAGTTTGAGCACGTAGGCGGCGGCGGTGGCGTCCGGTCGGCGCAGCAAGGCCTCGAGGTCGAGGGCCTTGAGGATGCCGAACTCCGCCCGCCACTTGGCGGTCGAGAAGACGATCTCGGTCAGCGCCGGTCGGTCGGCCGGCTGGCTGCCTGGGCGCAGCAACACCCGCAGGCTCGAGCCGGGGGCGTCCTCATGCTCGCCGAAACAATCGGCGAGGGAGAGCGCGGCCCACTGGTTGTAATAGGCCCGGTAGCGTTCGCTCATCGCCGTGGCGAGGAACGGGCCGGCGATCTCGGCGCCTTCGATCACCATCGCGTCGCCCGAGCCGGTCGAGCGGTAGTTGACGATCTCGGGCAGCCCGCGCACCGCGGGGGGGGGATAACCGGTGCCCGCGAAGGTCACGCCCGCCGGGTCCATCAACCGGACGACCATCGGGCCGGTCGGCGGCGTGACGACGACGCGGGCGACGGCCTTGCGCTCGGTGAGACGGACATTCATCACGCCGTCCATCCCGCGACTGACATCGGCGGCGAGGACCTGGTTGTCTTTTTGCAATTCCTCCTTGATCGAACGCACATCGCGCCCCGCGCCTTCCGGGTGGGCCTGCAAGACCTTGCGGACATAATCCGTGCCGAGCAGGCCATCGGTCTTGAACTTGATGCCGCCGGCGGTCGCGGCAGGGATGCCCGCGCCCTCGTCGATCACATACCAGACCAAACCGCCGAGGGTCGCGAAGAAGAGGCCGGCCAGCACCACGGGCAGGCGCGACCGGACGGCCCGCCGCCGGCCGATGGCGTCGCCGGGCACGCGGTTGATATCCTGCGGGACCAAGGCGCGCCAGTCGCGGTCCTTCGGGCCGGGGAAGGTCTCAGGGCGCTTACCGAAAAGTCGACGGAAGATACTCATATCAGGTGAGGCGGACGCCGCGGGCGCGTTGCAGAGCCGGAGCCAGCATGCGGCGCACGAGGGCGGAGAAGTCCAGGCCGACGCAGGCGGCGCTCTTGGGCATGAGGCTGGTCTCGGTCATGCCCGGCATGGTGTTGATCTCGAGGAAATAGAAGTTTCCATCGGGCTCGAGGAAGACATCGGCGCGCGCGAAGTCGCGGCAGCCGCCGGCGGCGAAGAGGGCTTCGGCCGCCCGTTGGATGGCCGCGGTGGTCGGCGCCTCGAGCGGGGCCGGAAAACGGTACTCCGCGGAACCCTTGGTGTATTTATTCCGGTAATCATAGACCCCGGTCAGGGGGACGATCTCAACCACCCCCATCGCGCGACCCTCGAGCAAGCCGACCGAAAGTTCGCGACCGTTCAGGCGCCGTTCGGCCATCCAGCGACCGGTCGCGGGGATTGCCGCCAGGGCGGCGGCGACCTCGGCCTCGTCCGCACAGACGAAGAGCCCGACGCTGCTCCCTTTGTCCGCGGGCTTCAGGACCACGCGGGGCCCGAGTTCCCGGACGAGCGCAGCGGCCGCTGGCCGGGCTTCGCCGGTGAAGGCGACCTCCGGGATGGCGGGCACGCCGGCGGCGCGCATCGCCTGCTTGGTCGCCACCTTATCGATGCACAGGCGGCTGGCTGCGGCATCGCAACCGGCAAAGGGGATCCCGCGGGCGGCCAGGTCGGCCTGCACCGCCCCGTCCTCGCCGTAGTCGCCATGGATGACCGACAGCACGACGTGGCGTTCGCCGTTCAGCCACTCGGGCAGCGCATTGACGTCGAGTTCGACGAGTCGGGAGCCCGGCAGCACCCCGGCGACGGCCCGGCCAGAGCGTAGCGAAACGTCGCGTTCAGGCGAGACGGCGCCGCATAGCACGACGATTTCGCGTTCGGGGCTCATAGCAGGTCCTTCCATTCGCGGCCGAGCGCGATGATCTCCGGTTGCAGTTCGACGCCGGTGTCCGCCCGGACTCCCGCCCGGACCTCCCGCATGAGCACCAAGAAGTCGGCGGACGTCGCGCCGCCACCGTTGACGAGGAAATTAGCGTGGACGGGGGAGACCGCGGCGGCACCGACCGACCGGCCTTTCAGGGACGCCTGGTCGATGAGCCGGCCAGCCTTATCCCCTTCGGGATTACGGAAGACGCAGCCGGCGCTGGCTTCGCGCGGCTGCGAGGCGCGGCGGCGGGTCGCCATCTCGTCCATGCGGAGGCGGATGGTCTCGGGCTCGGCGCTCCCCGTCGCCCGCAGCACGGCCGAAAGCACCACGCCGCCGTGCAATTGCGGGCAATCGCGGTAGAGGGCGTCGAAGCAATCGCGGCGGGCGGCCCGGACCCGACCGTGGGGCGAAAGCCATTCGATGGATTCCACGACGTCGAAGATCCAACCGCCCATCGCGCCGGCGTTCATGCGCAAGGAACCCCCGACGGTGCCCGGGATGCCTTCGAGGAACTCGAAGCCGGTCAGGCCCTCCCGGGCGGCCCAACCGCAGAGCTCCTTGAGCCGGACGCCCCCACCGACGCGGACCCGGCCTTCACCGAGGGCTTCCAGCCGCCCCCAGTGGTCGGTGTCGAGGTGGATGATCAGCCCGTCATACCCTTCGTCCGGCACGAGCAGGTTCGAGCCGCGACCGAGGACGAAATAGCGGAGGTCAAGTTCGGCCGCCGCGCGAAGCAAAGTCACGACGTCATCGACGGTCGCCGGTTCCGCATACCAACGCGCCACCCCGCCGACCCCGAGGGTGGTGCGTCGCCCCAGCGGCTCATTGGCGCGCAAACTGGCGGCGGGGGAAAGTTTCCCGGCGACGAGTTCGGGTAGGTCGCGCGAGAGGCTTTCGGCGCCGCGGCGGCGCCATGATTTGGCGTAACCTTCGGCGTCGCGCTCGATGTCGCCGGCCCCCACGAAGGCGACCACGGTGTCCTGCCCGGCGCAAAGCCCGTCGAGCAAGGGCGCCAGCTCGCGGCGATCGGCCACGAGGCGATGGGCCGAGCCGGCGACCACGGCGTCGGAGCCGCCCCCTTCGAGCGCGGGTTCCCCGGCGGCGTATACGGGGAGCACGAGCGCGTAGTCGGCCACGTTCAACGCCTGGCGGAATTCCGTCGCATACTGGCGCGTCCGAGTATGCCGGTGGGGCTGGAAGACGACGACCAATCGACCGAGGTGCGTCTCGCGGACCCACTGCAGTAGCGCCCCGATTTCCGTCGGGTGATGGGCGTAATCGGCGAGCACGCGCAAGCCTTGGGTTTCGAAGAGGACGTCCTGCCGGCGGCGAATGCCCCGCCAGCGTGCCATCGGCTCCGCGGCCAACCCACCCGTGACAAGATGGGCCACCGACAGGGCCATCGCGGCATTGGCGCGATTGAACGTCCCGGCGACGGGCAAGGTCACCGGCCCGGCGGGGAAACGGCCGCCCAGTTCCAAGACCGAGGTCGCCTGGTCGCCGGCGACGGGTCGAGCCCGGTAATCCCCCTCGAGGCCGACGCGGAGCACGGGAACTTTCAGGCCGGCGGTGAGCCGCTCCAACCGTTCGTTACCGGCGGGAATCACGACGGCCGTCCGGGTGCGCTCAAACAACGCGCGAAACACGCCTTCGAGCGCGGCCTCGTCGCGGTAGTAGTCGGGATGATCCCAATCGAGGTTCACCGCCACCGTGACATCCGGGGAAAAGGCGCCGATGGTGCCATCGCTCTCGTCGACCTCCGCGACGACCCAAGGCGAGGTGGCGGAGGCGCGCGCGGGCGGGAAGGCGGGATCGCGAAAAAGCCCCCCGAGCACATAACCGAAGTCCGCCCCGGCGGACGCAAGCGCAGCGACAATCATCCCGCAGGTGGTGGTCTTGCCATGGCTTCCACAAACCGCGACAAAACGGCGGTGGGCGACGCGCTCGGCGAGCAGTTCCCCGCGGCGCAATTGACGGACCCCCTTGGCCGTCGCGAGGTCGAGGGCGGGGTGGCCCGGCTTGACCGCGCTGGAACGGCCGACGACCAGCGGGAAGCGCCCAGCGGCCCAGGGGTCGCGCAACAAGGGGATCTCGGCGTTGGCCAAGTGCACTTCCATGGGACTACCGGTGGCGTCATCCCAGCCGGAGACGTCGCACCCCTCCCCTTTCAGGTAGATGGCGAGCGGGCCGACGCCCATGCCGCAGGCGCCGAGCATCCAAGCGGAGGTGGCGGCCGCGACGCTCATGCCAAGGCGACCCTCCGGGCGCGGGCTTGGGCTAACTCGATGGTCTCGCGGGCCAGCTCCTCCCAATGGTTGGCCGCGTCGGCGAGCGCCAGCGCATCGCGCATCGCCGCAAGCGCGGCGTTGTCAGCGAGACACCCGAAGGCGACCTCTCCCAGACGCCCGAGTTCGCGCTCGGGCAGGAGGATCGCGGCGCCGCTTTCGGCGGCCTGCAGCGCATTCGCGGTCTGGTGGTCGTCGGCGGCATGCGGGAACGGGACCAGAATGGCCGCCGTCCGACAGGTCGCGAGTTCCGCCAACGTGCCAGCACCGGCACGGGTGACCGCAAGGTCGGCTGCAGAATAGGCCGTCGCCATCTGGTGGCAAAACGGCAGGAAATGGATGACGACACCCGCCCGCTCCACGCGTTCATCACGGCCCCCGGGGCCGGTCAGGCAGAGCGCATGGATCCCGCGCGCGGCGAGTTCGTCCAGGTGGGACTCGACCCAGCGGTTGAGCGAAGCCGCGCCTTGACTGCCACCGGTGAAGAGGAGCAAGCGCCCCGTGGACGGGAACCCGAGCGTGCGCCGGGCGAGTTCTTTCGCGAGCGGGCGCATCTCGGCGCGGACCGGGTAACCGGAATCATGCTGACGACCCGCCGGCAGGCCGGCCAGACGCACGCCCGCCGGTAGATGGATCGATTGGGCGAAACGGGCGATCAACCGCACCGCCTTGCCCGGACGACGGTTGGCCTCGTGCACGAGGACCGGGATGCCGCCCAACCGGGCGGCGAGGGCTGGGCCGACACTCATGAAACCGCCGAAACAAACCAAAGCGTCGGGCTTGAAAGCGCGGAGCAACGTGCGCGCGGACCACACCGCCCCCAGCAAGGCCGGGAAGAAGCGTAGCTTGGCCAGGAAGCCCGGCCCAAAACCGCGGCCCTGACCGGGAACGAAGCGCAGACGCGGGTAGTTGGCCGTCATCCGCGCATCGACGGCTTTGCTGCTCACGATCAAGAGGCACTCGTGGCCTTCATCGGTCAACCGCTGCGCCAACGCGATCCCGGGGGCGAGGTGGCCGCCGGTCCCGCCGCAGGCGAGCAGCACCCGATTCATGCGCGGGCCTCCCTGGGCGTGAAGACCGGCTGCGCCGCCGCGCGGATGCAGTTGAGGACGAGCCCGACCATGCAAGCCATGATCACGAGGTTCGTACCGCCGTAACTGAGGAACGGGAGCGAGATGCCCTTGGTCGGCAGCAAGCCCGTCACCACGCCCATGTTGACCAACGCCTGGACCACCAGAAAGAGCAACGCCCCCAGGCCGACGTTGAGCCGGTAGAGGTCCGCCGACTGGCGCAAGGCGCGGTAGCCCAGGTAGAAAATCGCGAGGTAGGTCGCGGCGACGAGGCTGGTCGCGATCAGCCCATATTCCTCGCCGATACCGGCCAGCACGAAGTCGGTATGGGCCTCGGGAAGGTAAGCGCGGCTCTGCAGACCGAAGCCCGCGCCCTTGCCGGTCAACCCGCCGACGCCAAACCCCATCATGCCTTCGAACAGTTGGTAAGCCTCGTCGCCGCGATTCTGCCACGGGTCGATGAAGGATACGAACCGGCGGAGACGATTGGGCCAGTTGAGGATTAGGATGGTCAGGGCGGTGGCGCCGATCAGCAGGGTGGGCAGCACGTAGCTCCAGCGGACCCCGGAGATGAACATCATGATACCACCCACGGCGACGCAGAGCAGGATAGTGCCGAGGTCGGGTCCCAGCGCGATGAAGGCGGCGATGCCGAGGACCACCGCGCCCGGCTTGAGGAAACCTTCGCGGAAATCCCGCCAACCCGCGGGCGTGAACACATAGGGCTCGCGGGAGGAGAATTGGAAGATGCGGAACTTCGCCCCGAGGGTATGGCGTTGCATGCGCGCCAACAGGTCCGCGAGCACCAAGACGAGCGCAAGCTTACCGAGGTCCGAGGCCTGCAGGCGGATCAGGCCGAGATCGATCCAGCGCCAGGAGCCGTTGACCGAGACCCCGATACCGGGGACGCGGGCCGCGAGCATCGCGAAGCACGCGCCGCCGAGGATCCACCAGCGGTACTCGCGCACCCGGTCGAGGTTGAGGCGATAGCAAAGAAAGCCCCCCAGGAGCGCGGGAATTAGGAAGATGAACTGACGCTCGAAGGCCGCCGTGCGGTTGCTCGCGGAGAGCGAGATGCCCGCGCTGTACTGCACCACGAGCCCGAACACGGCCAACCCCAAGGCTAACAGGACGATCCCCACGGCGGCGCCCGCGAGGGCGACGGGGGGTTCCTGTTTGACCTTGATGATCATGCGGGCGGACCGAACGGAGGGTTACTTCTTGGCGGGGACGGCCGCCGGGGCGTCGGACACCGGCGCGGCGGGCTGGGTACCCACCGGGGCAAGCTTCAGCGGGGCGAAATCGATCGCCGGCGCCGGCGAGGTCGCGGGCTTGGCGCCAGGGGCCGAGCGCGGCGGGGAAACGGTGGTCTTGCCGGCGGCGGTGCCCGGGCCCGGAATCTTCAGCTTCTGACCCGGCTGCAGGTTGGCGTTCAACGTCAGGCCGTTCGCCGCACAGAGGTCCTTGACGCTGACCTTCTCGCGGGCCGCGACGAGGAAGAGGCCCTCGCCCTTGACGACGACGTGGACGCCGCCCGCGCCAACCGCGGTGATCGGGGTGACTTTCGTCGGGGCGGGCGTGGCCAGCCGGGGGGTGGTCGTGCTCACCGGCGCGGGCGCGAGGGTCGAGAGCGGGAGGCCCGCGACCGGCGCCGGGGTGGCGACGCCGACGCGACCGCCGGAGGCGTAGGCGACCGGTTCGCCGTCGGTCTCGAGCCCGGTGGTGCTACGGCAGCCATTGACGCCGACAAGGACGGCGATGACGCAAAGGTGCAAGAGCACGACGGCGGTGACGGTGATGAGTGGACGCATGGGTGGTATGGGTTGGGTGTTTGGGTTATTGGTGAAAATCAGGCCCGGTGGGCGAGGGCGAGGGCCGCGCGCTCGAAGACGGTACCGCGTTCGGCGTAACCGCGGAACTGGTCGAAACTGGCGAAGCCAGGGCTGAGCAGGATGGCGGTGGGTCCGTGCGACTCCTTGCCGGCGGCGACGACGGCATCCTGGAGTCCGGCGAAGCAGCGGGCCGGACGACCCAGCTCCGCGAAGTGACGTTGCAACTCGGGTCCCGTCTCGCCGATGAGGTAGGCGGCCTCGATGCGCGGGGCGAGCCGTTCGGCGAAGCGGCGGAGGTCCCCGCCCTTCCACTTGCCCCCGCCGATCCAGCGGACCGGCACGTCGAACTGCTCAAGCGCGGCGTACACCGCATGGAAGTTCGTCCCCTTCGAGTCGTTCCAATACTCGACCCCCTGGGCTTCGGCGACCTTGCGCAAGCGGTGCGGGGCGGGACGAAAAAGCCGCGCCGATTCCTCGAGGTGCCGGAACGGCAGCCCCTTGGCCTGCCAATACTTGACGGCGAGGGCCCAGTTCTCCCGTTGCGGCCAGGCCTCAAAAGCGGAACCCGCGGGGATGGTGGTGGCGACCTCCGCGCGCGTCGCGACCAACGCGTCGGGCGGAAGTTCGATCCCGAAGTCGCGGGCGGCCGCGACCACCGATTCGCCGACGACGAGGACGCCGCCGGGCGGCATGCGCTCGATGAGGCGGAACTTCGCCCGGAAATAACTTTCGAGCTCGCCATGGCGATCGAGGTGATCCTCGTCGAAATTAGTCCAGAGCACCGCCTCGGGCGAGAAGTGCCGCAAGTCCTCCGCTTGAAAGGAGCTTACCTCGACCACCGCCAGGAAGGACCCGTTGGAAACCGTGGCGTGCAGGGCGGTGAACGGGAGACCGACGTTCCCGCAGGCGATGGCGTCCTGCCCGGCTCGCTTGTGGGCGAACGAGAGGAACTCGGTGAGCGTGGTCTTGCCGTTGGTGCCGGTGATGGCGATGGCGACGCCCGTCCAGAGCATCGCCCCGAAATCCAGCTCGGTGAGGCAATGCAACCCAGCGCGACGGGCGGCGAGGAGCCACGGGTGCGACTGGGGGAAGCCGGGGCTGTAGACGAGCAGGTCGTGGCGCGCGGCTTCGTCGGGACCGAAGACCGGATTGCCGCCTTGCGCATCGTAGATGACCGAGGCGAAACCCGCGGCCCCGAGGGTCGCCGCGACCGCGCGGCCGCTGACCCCGTCGCCGAGGATGGCGGCCGGGCGCACCAGGCGTCGCTTGAGGCTGTCGGGGAAGTCGCTCATCGCAGCTTGAGAGACAGGAGGCCGAGCAGGCCGAAAAGTAAGGAGAGAATCCAGAAGCGGGCGACGACCTTGGTCGAGGCCCAGCCCATTTTCTGGAAATGGTGATGGATGGGCGTCATCAGGAACAACCGCCGACCGCCGGTGTACTTGAAGTAACCCACTTGGAGCAAGACGGAGAGGGCCTCCAGCACGAAGACGCCGCCCACGATGGCCAGCAGGAACGGTTGATGCATGAGGCAGGCCACCGCGCCGAGCGCGCCGCCGATACCGAGCGCGCCTACGTCGCCCATGTAGATTTCGGCCGGGGCCGCGTTGTGCCACAGGAAGACGACCCCGCCGCCGACAAGCGCGGCGCAGAACACGGCCAGTTCACCGGCGCCGGCGACCAGGCTGATGTTCAGGTAATGGGCGAAGACGGCATGACCCGCGAGGTAGGCGACCCCCCCGAAAATGAGCGTGGTGATCAGGACGCAGCCGATCGCGAGGCCGTCGAGGCCGTCGGTGAGGTTGACGGCGTTCGAGGCACCAACACAGACGAGGATGAAGAAGAGCCCGGCGACCCCGGCGCAGGCCAGGAACGGTAGGCCGGCCGACTTGACCGACCAGACCGGCGCTTTCAGCACCGGCAACCAGACCTCACAAAAGCTGTCACGGTAGGCGGGGTCGAGCAGCACGATCCCCATGGCCACCAACGCGACGAGGGCCTGGCCGGCGAGTTTCTGGCGGGCCGAGACGCCGTCGGAACTGCCGTGACGGACCTTCAGCCAATCGTCGATGAAACCGACCAAGCCCATGCCCAGCAGGGACCAGAGGGAGGCGAGGACGAGGACATTGGGACGGGCCCAGAGGAGCACCGCGGGGATCATGGCCGCGCCGATGAGCAGACCGCCCATCGTCGGTACCTTGCCGCCTTCCTTGGCGAGCTCGCCCATGAGTTCCTTCGAGCGCTCGGGCTGGCGCAGGCGGGACAGCGCGCGGATGATGGGGCCGGAGAAAAGCATCCCCAAGGCCAACGCGGTGAAGCCGGCGAGAATCGCGCGGACGGAGATATACTCGAAGAGCCGGAACGGTCCCCAGATGGATTCGAGATTCTTGAGCAGGTAAAGCATGTCCTAGTGGAACGTCAGGTGAGCGGCGAGCGCGGCGGGCAAGGCGCGCTCCAAGGCGAAGGAGCGGCTTCCCTTGACGAAGACGAAGCCCGGGTGCGCGGCGACGGCGGCGCGCACGGCCTCGAGGGAGGTGGCGACGACGCGGGGTCCCGGACCAGCGGGCAAGCCCGCGAGCACCTGGGCGGCATCGCCGCCGAAGGCGACGACCGTGTCCTGGGGGCGCACGGGCAACTCGGCGGCGCAGCCACGGTGCAGGGCGGCGGAATCTGCGCCCAGTTCGGCCATGCCGCCGACGACCCAGAGACGCGGGCGCGCGGACGAAGCGCTGAGGCGGTCAAAACAGCGCGCCGCGTCCAGCAGCGACGCCGGGCTGGAGTTGTAGCAGTCGACGTAGAAAGTCTGGGCCCCGACCACATGCAGGCTGCCCCGCCCCACCGGCGGCGACCAGGCGAGAAGCGCCGCGCGCAGGGCCGGCAAGTCGGCGCCGACTTCCCGGGCGGCGACGATCGCCAAAGCGGCGTTGCGGGCGAGGCCGTCGGAAACCGCCCCAAGCGGGAAAACTTCGCCATCAAGGAAGAGGAGGCGACGCCCGGCTTCCTCGCCGAGGCGCGCTTCCACCAAGCGGGCGGGCGGGACGGCCGGGGCGGGCTCACCCGCGAAACGCACCGCGATGCAGCGTCTCGCGAGCGCGGCGAACTCGGGCCAGACCAGCAAGGCGGCCGGCAGGATCCCGCGACCCGCTTCGGCCAAGGCCGCCACCAAGGTGGCCTTCTCGCGTGCGACCGCGGCGAGCGAACCCACGCCTTCGAGATGGACCGGGGCGACGGCGGTGACGATGGCGAGGTCGGGCCGGATGACTTCCGCGCTCACGCCGAGTTCTCCCGGCACGCTCATCCCGGCCTCGATGACGGCGAAACGGTGCCGAGCGGGCTCCAGGCGCAGGAGCATCAGCGGGACACCCAGCAGGTTATTGAGGTTGGCTTCGGTGACGAAGGCGGTCGGGCCGAGCAGCGCCCCGAGCAGGTCCTTCGTGGAGGTCTTGCCGACGCTGCCGGTCACGCCGATGACGGGACCGGTGAAACGTCGGCGCCAGGCGGCGGCGGCGGCGCGCAAGGCGGCGGCCGCATCGGCGACGACGAGCTGGGGCAGTGCATCGGCCACCGCGTGGCTGACGAAGGCGCAAGCGGCGCCTTGGGCGCGGGCGGCGGGCAGGAAATCGTGGCCGTCGCGACGGTCCGTGCGGATCGCGACAAAGGCGTCGCCGGGGCGCAAGGCCCGCGTGTCCGTGCCGAAGCCGGAGACGGCGGCGGGCGCGGTCGTCCAGCGCCCGGCGGTCCAGGCGGCGAGGTCGGCGGCGGCGAAGGTGGGCATCACGCGGAAGCGCCCCTCCTGGCTTCGAGAATCTCGCGGACCACCTGACGGTCGTCGAACGGCACCACGGTGTCGGCGAATTCCTGGGTCGTCTCGTGCCCTTTGCCGGCGATCACGACGCAATCGCCCGGGCGGGCGGCGGCCAGCGCGCGCCCGATGGCATCGCGGCGATCGGGCACGAAATCCACGGTCGGCAGCGGGCCCAAGTCGCCGCGCATGTCGGCGAAGATCCGGTCCAGACTCTCCTTGCGCGGGTTGTCCGCCGTGGCCCACGACCCGTGGGCGAGGTCGGCGACCGCCCGGGTCATCGCCGGACGCTTCCCGCGATCACGATCGCCCCCGCAACCGAAGACGCAGAGGACGCGGCCCGGCGTGATCGCGCGCAGCATGCGCAACGCGTTGCGGAGGGCGTCGTCGGTGTGCGCGTAGTCGACGAAGACGGGGAAGGCCTGGCCGGCCTCGACGCGTTCCATGCGACCCGGGACGCCGGGGAAGGATGCCAGCGCCGGCGCGAGCGCGAGCGGGTCGCGGCCCAGGGCGGCGGCCATCGCGAGGGTGCAAAGCACGTTCGAGACGTTGTAATCGCCGGGCAAAGCCGAGGTGAAGCGCTGGGTGCGTCCCTGCCAGCGGACAGCAAAAGCCGCCCCAGCGGTGTCGAGCGCGAGATCCGTCGCCCGCAGGTCGGCGTCCGCGGCGAGGCCGAACGTGAGGGTCGGGCCGCGGCGGCGGCAAGCCTCGGCGAGCACGCGCCCGCTCGGGTCGTCCACGTTGACCACGGCCACGCCCGGGGCTTCCCCGGTGCGGCCGTCGAAGAGCGCGGTCTTGGCGTCCAGGTAGCTCGAGAGGTCGCCATGGTAGTCGACGTGATCGCGGGTCAAGTTCGTGAAGGCCGCCACCTCGAACCGGAAACCGTGCACGCGATCCTGGTGCAACGCGTGTGAGCTGACCTCCAGACAAGCGCCCACGCAGCCGGCGTCCGCCATCTGCCGGAAGAAACCCGCGAGGTCGGCCGACTCCGGCGTCGTCTTAAAAGACGGAATCGACCGGCGACCGAGGTGGTAGCGGACCGTGCCGACGAGGCCCCACGATTCCCCGCCCTCCTGGAGGAGATGACGCAATAGCGTCGAGACGGTGGTCTTCCCATTGGTCCCGGTCACGCCCACGAGGCGGAGCGCCTGCTCGGGGTGGCCGTGGAAGCGGCGGGCGACCTCGGCGAGTACCCGCCGCGGGTCGGCGACCTGAGCGGCCGCGACGGCGGGCAATCCGGACACCGGTTGGCCCGAGACGATGGCGGCCGCGCCGCGCGCGATGGCGTCGTCGAGAAAGGCATGGCCGTCCGCGCGGCGACCCGGCAAGGCGAAGAATAAGGCCCCGGGGATGATGCGGCGGCTATCGGTGACGACGCAGTTCACGCGCGCATGCCAATCACCGGACCGACCCAGCAAGGGCAGGCCTTGGAGCAAGGACTGGAAAGTCGGGCGTTCCATCGCGGGGAGGGGCATCGCGGGGGGCGGGGTCATCGGGGGCTCACGGGCGGGAGGTCCAGCCAACGGATACATTTCTCCGCGACCTCGCGGAAGATCGGGGCGGAGACCTTGCCGCCGTAGGCGATGCCCTCGCCCTGGGGTTCGTCGATGATGACGGTGATGGCCAGGCGCGGGTCGCCCACGGGGAAGAAACCGGCGAAGGAAGCCACGTGGTGCGTCGTCGAATACTTGCCGTTGATGATCTTCTGGGTGGTGCCCGTCTTGCCCGCGACCTCGTAGCCCGGGATGTCGGCGATCGGCGCGGTGCCGCCCTTGCCGCAGACCGCGCGTAACAACGTGGCGACCTCGCCCGCGGTGCGGGCGCTGATGGCCCGGCCGCGGGAGCGCGGCGGGTAGGCGAGCACGACCTGGCGGGTCTTGGGATCCTCGACGCGCAGCACGAGCTGCGGCTGCATCAGGAGCCCGTCCGCGGCGATGACCGACATCGCGTAGTGCATCTGCATCGCGGTGACGCTGACCGAATGGCCCATCGGGATGCGGGAGATGGCGGAAGCCCACTGGTTCGACTGCGGCGAGATGAGCAGGCCGGGGACCTCGGCGCCGGTGATCAGTCCGGACGGCGCACCGAAACCGAAGGACTTGATCAGACCGAAGAACCGGTCCTCGCCCTGGCGCTCCGCGTAAAGCATGCCGACCTGCACGGTGCCGCGGTTGGAGGACTCGCGCACGATCGTGCGGATATCGACCACGCCGAGCGCATGGGAATCCGCGGGCAAGGAGACCATGCGCCCCTTGTAGGGGACCTGCGTCGCGCCGCAGTCGTAGACGGAGTTCGGCGTAATCAGATGCTCCTCGAACGCCCCGGCGATAGA
Source organism: Verrucomicrobiota bacterium (assembly GCA_014193315.1). GTDB lineage: Bacteria > Verrucomicrobiota > Verrucomicrobiia > Opitutales > UBA953 > UBA953. Next base: position 61,717 of record BJHS01000004.1, on the reverse strand, counting down.
GACGATCTTGAACACGGAACCCGGCTCGTAGACGTCGGAGACCGCCCGGTTACGCTGGCTATCCATCGGCGCGGCCTTCGCGTCCCAGAAAAGGTTGAGGTCGAAGGTGGGCCAGTTGGCCAGCCCGAGGATGCGGCCGGTGCGCGGCTCGCTCACGATGATGATGCCCCCCTTGGGGTTGTAGCGCGCGGCGGCGGCCGCGAGGGCGTCCTCGCACGTCTTCTGCACCAGGCTGTTGAGGGTGAGGACCACGTTGCTACCGTCGACCGGAGCCACTTCGCGGATGCGAATGCTCGCGATCTCCCGGTGCTTGCCGTCACGCTCGGATTCGATCCAGCCTTTCTGGCCGGAAAGCAGCGAGTGCATCACGCGCTCGATCCCGGAGGCAGGCTCGCCCTCCTTGTTGACGAAGCCCAGCACATGGGCCGCGAGGGCGTTCTTGGGGTAACTGCGCCGGTACTTGAGCTCCGCCCGCAGCGCCTTGATATTCAGGGCCTTCATCCGCTTGACCGTCTCCTCGCCGCATTCCCGGGCGAGGACAACCCAACGAACCTTGCGCTCGACGCCTTCGCCATCGAGCCGCAGGGGCGGGTTGAAAGCCTCCATCACCTTGAGCAGCGGGGCCCCGAGCGCGACGGCCACCTCGGCGGTACGGGCGAGGTCCTTCTTGTCCAGGGAGACGGGGTCGACGCCGATGTCCCAGACATCCTCCGAGACGGCCAGGAGGTTATCCTGCGCGTCGCGGATCTCGCCCCGGCGGCACGGCAGTTCCTGCCGGACCCGACGGGCCTGCATCGCCTCGGCACGCAGCTCGGGCGCATCCACCCAATGCAGCCAGACCAGCCGGGTGAGCACGGCCAGAAAGCAGGCGGACACGACCCAAGCCAGCGAACGGTAGCGCATTCGGCTGGCGTGGGGCAGGGTCATCGCGGGCTCTTTCCTCCCTGCTCCGCAGCGGGGCGGAACGCGATATCGAGCGCCGCGGTCCGCGGGCTCTGGGTGAGGAGGGGGACCGTGGCGGGCGCCGCGGGATAAGGTCGGACCCACAGGATGCGCTCGGGCGTCGGGGGTTTGAAGTCCTCGCCAACCCGCTGGATGAGCTGCAGGGTGTCGAGCCCTTGGTCGCGCTTACGCTTGAGGCTGTCGAGTTCCTTCTTGGTCTCGGCGGAGGCGCGTTCATGGCGCTGGATCTGCATGCCGACGGCGTCCCCGCGGATGCGGAGGCGGATGACGTTGATCGTCCCGACGGCCGCGACGAAGAAGGTCGCGACGAGGAAGAACCACGTGAGGAGGCGGCGCTGGCTCATGCGGCGATCCTCCGGACGGCGCGCAGGCGGGCGGACCGGCTGCGGGGGTTGCGTGCTTGTTCGGCGTCCGAGGGCTGGACCGCCTTGCGGGTGAGGAGGTCGGCGCGCTTGACGCGGTCGTCCTGGAGGGTGTTGTCGTCGCGGTCGACCGGGCGACCGGCCACACCGTTCATGTAGCGCTTGACCATCCGGTCCTCGAGCGAGTGGAAGGAGATGACCGCGAGCACGCCGCCGGTGGTGAGTTTGGCGAACGCCTTGGGCAAGGCCTCGGCGAGCGCCCCGAGCTCGTCGTTCACCGCGATGCGGACCCCTTGGAAGGTACGGGTGGCGGGATGCGCGCCGCGCGGGCCCGGCGCCGGCGGGGCCGCCTCGGCGACCAGCGCCGCGAACGCGGCGGTGCGGGCGAGGCGCCCGGTTCCCCGGGCCTGCTCGATGGCGGTGATTACCCGGTGCCAGCGCGGCTCCTCGCCGTAATCGCGGACGGCCCGGACCAGGTCCTGCCGGTCGGCGCGCTCGAGGAACTCGGCGGCGCTGCGGCCGGAGCGGGTGTCCATGCGCATGTCGTTCGGCGCGTCGTGGCGGAAGGAGAAACCCCGGTCCGCTTCGTCCAGCTGAAACGAGGAGACGCCGATGTCCATCAGGACGCCATCGAAGTCACCGGCGACGCGGTCGAGGTCACGGAAGTTCTCGGTATGGAACCGCAGGCGCGCGGTGTGTCGGGCCAGCAACGGGGCCGCCCGGTCGGCGGCCGCGGGGTCGCGATCGAGGGCGTCGACGGTACAGCCGGGGGCGCGATCCAGGATCGCCGCGGTGTGCCCGCCACCGCCGAAGGTGCAATCCAAGTAAGCACGCCCGTCCCGCGGGTCAAGGAGCGCGAGGCACTCCTCAAGCAGGACGGGAACGTGGCTGGTCATGCGGGCTGTGAATAAGGTGTGAGTTGTGTAAGTAACTTTTGGATACAACTTCAGATCCCCAGTTCCCGGAGGGCGCGCAGGATGACCTGGGTACGCGCGGAATCGCGGTCCGTCTTGGGCGGGTTGACCGCGGCGATCTGGAACGTCGTGAAGCCCCCGCGGAACACGACATCGCGCGCGAGCGCGGCCTGGCGGACGACATGCTCGTTGAGCGTGATGCGGCCGGCCTTGTCGCACGCGACCTCGATGCTATTCTCGCCGAGCAAGCTCAGCGCGTCCATCTTGTCGGGATCGCTCACCGCGACCTGCGTCGCGGCGTCGAAGATGCGCCGCACCATCGCGGGCGGGAAGACGACGATGGAGCCAAGCGCGGGATGGAACATCGCGAGGAAACTCGTCTCGCCGCCGCCTTCAAAACGCCAGGCCGCGGGGATGGTGACACGGTTCTTCTCGTCCAGCTTTCCGTTATGGATGCCGGTGAAGAGACCGATGTGAGTGCCATTGGACATTTTGTGGGGTAAAGCCCCCTATCGACCCACTTTTCCCCACTAGCCCCCACTGGTCAAGAAATTTGCCCCATTTTGTTATTAACAGCACCCCGGATTAGACCAAATGAATGAATCCAATCCTAAAATCGTAAGTTATTCACAGTGATAGTTTTATGAAATATGCTTAAAAACAGCCAAGTCGTACCCCGCGCCGACCTGGCTCTCGATCCCTTCACCGAGGGGGACCGGCGGCGGCCCCGCCCCAATTGTATCCGCTAAACCATTACGATTTGGCGACCCGCCCGGGCGCCTGCCGGGGGGCGAAACTGATTGCCTTGGAGCCCCGGCTGTGCTTTGTCTGTGACCACTCAACCACCGTCCTCGAACCATGAAGCTCGCCGCCTCCTTCGCCCTCCTCGCCACCGCCCTCACCGTCACGGGTTGCAACACCCTGGTGGGTGTCGACAACCCGGACTCCCGCGAGGCGACCTTCTCCAACGTCACCGGCTCACTGGTGACCAAGTACAACACGACCGACACCGAGGCCGTCTTCAACGCCGTCAAGCGCGCCATCGACTCCCAGCCCGACATGAAGCGCATGGGCGAGACCGACGAACGCGGGGCCAAAAACGAACTCCTGGGTGTCACCGTCTTCGCTCGCGCCATCGGTGACCTGGAAATCAAGGTCGACGTCACCAAGGCCGAGGACCCCATCACCAAGCAGGCCTTCACCACCGTGACCGTCAAGCACGGCGCCTTCGGCAACCTGCCTCAGAGCCAGAAGCTGATTTCGATCATCTCCCAGAACCTCCGCCGCTAAGCGACGGGCGGACCCGCTCCCGGACGCCGCCCGGCCACCACTGGCTCGGCGGCGTTCCTTTTTTAAGCATCTCCCATGGGCAACATCCACGGCCACAGTTTCCGGATCACCACCTTCGGCGAAAGCCATGGCCCCGCCCTCGGCGTGGTCATCGACGGTTGCCCGCCCCGCGTGCCCTTCGACCTGGCCTTCCTCCGGAGCGAGTTGGCCCGCCGCCGACCAGGCCAGAGCGCCCTCGTCACCCAGCGGAAGGAAGGCGACGCGCCGGAAGTGCTCTCGGGTATCTCCCCCGACGGCCTCACGCTCGGTTCGCCCATCGCCATCGTCATCCGTAACACCGACCAGCGGTCGGAGGCCTACGCGGAGATGAAGGTCGCCTACCGCCCCTCGCACGCCGACTTCACCTACGACGCCAAGTACGGCATCCGCGCCATCGCCGGCGGCGGCCGTTCTTCCGCGCGCGAGACCGCCGCCCGCGTCGCCGCTGGCGCCGTCGCCAAGACCGTCCTGAAGCACGCCTGCGGCGCCCGCATCACCGCGTGGGTCGAGAGCGTCGCCGATCTCCGCATGCCCGCGCCCGCCAAGACCCCGACGCTCAAGCAGGTCGAGGCCACGCCGACGCGCTGCCCGCACCCGGCCACCGCGGCGAAGATCGACGCGCTCATCCGGGCCGCACGCGCCGACGGCGATTCGGTCGGGGGCGTGATTTGCTGCGTCATCGAGAACTTGCCCGCCGGCCTCGGTTCACCAGTCTTCGACCGCTTCGAGGCCGACCTCGCCAAGGCGATGCTTTCGCTGCCGGCGACCAAGGGCTTCGAGCTCGGCAGCGGTTTCGCCGGCACGCTCCTGCGCGGCAGCGCCCACAATGACACCTTCGTCCGCAAGGGCGGGCGCATCCGGACCGCGACCAACCGCTCGGGCGGCACGCAGGGCGGCATCACCAACGGTGAGCCCGTCGTGTTCCGCGTCGCGTTCAAGCCCACCGCCACCGTCCTGAAACCGCAACGGACCGTCGGTCCCGATGGCCGCGCGACCGAACTCACCGCCAAGGGCCGCCATGACCCGTGCGTGTTGCCGCGCGCAGTGCCGATCGTCGAAGCCATGGCCGCGCTCGTCGCGGTGGACCATTGGCTGCGCGACCGCGGTCAGAACGCCCCCTTCGGCCGCTGCGGACGCAAGGCATGAAGCCGCTCATCGTGATCCTCGGCCTCCGCGGCTCCGGCCGCCTCGCGGTCGCCCGCGAACTCGCCGAGAACGGCTGGTCGGAGGGCAAGGTCATCCGCACCTTCCGCGAGTCCCGGGAGGCTGAGACCGGTGCGGTCGACACGTGGACCTTCGCGGCCCAAGCCACCACCCTACCCTCCCCAGGCGAGGCCGACGCGGGTATCCTCATCACGCACGGGGGTTCCTCCGCCGTCGACCAGATGGAGGCCCTGCACCGGATCCTGCCCACCGCGGGCTGGCAAGTGCAGCGCATCGTGACGGTCGTCGACTGCCCGCTGACGCAGCGCCACCCCGACGTGGCCAAATGGCTCGAGCCCTGCGTGCACTTCTCCGACGTGGTGGCGCTCAACCGCCGCTGGGAAGTACCCGGGCAGTGGGTGAACGAGTTCCTCGAGCCTTACGCGGGCGACTTCTACCCCTGCCTCTTCGTCAACCTGCTGAAGAACGGCACGCTCTCCAACCCGGCGATGCTCATCGAAGGCGAGCCGCTGCGCCGGTCCCACATCTTCGACGACATCGACGCGGTGGACGAAATGGAGTTCGACGAGGACAACCTCCCGGATGAGCCGTTCGACCTGGTGCGCCAGCCCGACAAGTATTTCGCACGCGACGACCTCGGCCGCCGCGTGATCCTCGTCACCGATATCAGCGAGATCCTGCGGCTCGAACAACGGCCGGGCTAAGCGCATGCGGGCCCTGATCGCGACCTACGCCTGGCTCCTCGCCCGCCTCCCCGAGGTCTTCGCCCGCGCCAACGCCGCCCTGCTCGGCGAGGTACTCTGGCTCCTGCGTCGCCGCGTGGTGCGCGGCAACCTCCGCGCTGCCTTCCCGGCCCGCGACGAAGCGGGGGTGCGGCGAATCGGCAAACTATCCTGCCGACGGGCGGCGGAGATGGGGCTATTCTCCATCGTCTCGCCGCGCCTGACCGCCGCCGAGGTCCGGGCGCGGGTGACCGTGGCGCCCAGCCTGCTCACCGGCCCGGCCCGCGTGACAGCCGATGTCGGCGGCACCGTGTTGTTCGTACCCCACTTCACGTTGATGGAGATGATGACGGCCGTGACCTTGGCCGCCCCCGAGCTGGGTGCCCGCCCCTGGGTCACGCTCTATCGCCCCCTGAACCAACCGGCGGCCGACGCCTGGGTGAAGCAGGCCCGCGAGCGGTTCGGGATGAAGCTCGCCTCCCGCCGCGAGGGCTTCGGACGGGTCATGCGCAACGTCCGCGAAGGCGGCATCAGCTGCGTGCTCTTCGACCAGACGACCGTGTCGGGCTCCCGCCTGATGTTTCTTGGCCGCCCCGCCGCGGTGACCGACCTCCCCGGCCTAATCGCGCAGCGGCACAAGGCGGCGACGCGGGTTTTTTGGGCGGAACGGACTGGCTTCTGGCGCTGCGAACTCCGGACGGCGGCGCTGAGCGCCAGCGATGCGGTGGGCCTGACGCGTGAAGCCAACGCCTGGCTCGAGGCGCGACTGCGCTCGACCGACGAGGCCTGCGCGGACTGGCTCTGGGCACATGACCGCTGGAAGCACGGCCAAGCCGACTGGATCAAAGACCTCGGCGCCTAAGCCTACTTCGCGGCGTCGGGGGCGGGGGCCACGGGGTCATCCTTCCGGCGCTTGCCGTCTTCCTTCTTGTCGCCCTTCCCCTTGCCGAGTTCACCGGCGTATTTCTCGGCGAGCTTATGGACGTATTCCTGCCGATCCTCGGGACTAAGGGCCAAGAAGCGCGTACGCTCGTCGTTGGCCTTGTCCGGGGAGAGGGTTTTGAGGTGATGTTCGAGCAAGCGGGAACTGAAACCGCGCTCACGCATCTCCTTCATGAGCTTGGGGCGGTCCTCGGGGCTCGCCTGCTCGTACTTGGCCAGGCGGGTGGCGTAGTCGGCCCGGGCATCGGGCGACATTCGCTCCAATTTCTCGATGGCAACCCGGATCCGCGAAAGACGCTCCGGCTGCAGCTCCATGATCTTCCGGATGGTCTGGATCTCCTCAAGGGAGGGCAACGGGTCGCCGGTCCGCGGCAACGTCCCCGCGGGACGCACGGGGGTGTCACCTTCGGCGGCACCCACGGTGGCAAAACCGACCAGCCCGAGCCAAAGCAAGAAGCGCATGGCGATCAGAGGTCGGGGTTGATCAGCACGTCGACGACCGAATGACGGTCGATCACCGGGGTGAGGACGGAAAGTTCGTCGGCAAAACCAAGAATGTCGCTGAGCTGGGCGGACTCGTCGCTCGCCGCCAAGGCGCGTGCGCGCTGGGCGAGCGCGTCATCCGGGCCGCCCTGCAAGACGAACACCGCGAGGAAACACGCGGCGGCGGTGGTCAAGGCCGAACCCCAGCGCAGGACGGTACGACGGCGCCGGTCGGCTTGGATCGCGAGCACGGCGCGGGCCGCGAAGCCGGGCACAGGCACGGCCCGATCCTGGGCCAACGCGCGGGCGAGGTCTTGGTCGAAGTCATGTCCGGCGGGCTGGTTCATAGGTTGGTTCATAGGTTTAACCCCGCCGAGGCGGGCAAGTTACAAGGGTTAGGCTGGGCCATAATAGTCTTTCAGAAGTTCGCGCAGGCGGGTCCGGGCCCGGTGAATCCAGGTCTTGACCGAGGAAACCGGGGCGTCCATGGCCACGGCGATCTCCTCATAAGGCATCTCCTGCTGGACCAGGAGGAGGATGGCGGTTTTTTGCTCGGGAGGCAGCAGGTCGACGGCCTTACGGAACGCCTCATCGAGTTCGGTGACCCGCCGGGCGGAATCATGCCTCTGGTCCCCCGGCTCCGGCGTCGAGTCCAAGGCGCTCGTCGGTTTACGCCCGCGACGCCGCCATTCGTTCAAGACGAGGTTGTGGGCGATATGGATGAGGTAGGTGGTCAGCTTGGCCTCGGGGCGCCACCGGCTGGCCGCCCGATGCAGCCGGATGAAGACCTCCATCGCCAGCTCCTCGGCGGTGGCCTGAGAACCGACCTCCGAGCGCAGGTAACCCACCAACCGGGGGTGATGGCGATGCACCAGCAACCGCAAGGCTTCATCGTCCCCCGAGGCGACCAGCGACATCAGCCGCTTATCCTCCTCATCTTCGGGGGGCGTGAGCTCTTCCGGGGACATCGGTGTAGATTAAAGCGTGCGAATGGCGAAAGGTTTCCGCGGGGGAAGGCGGCAGGTCACTTCTTCGGGGCGGGCGCCGGCCGGGCCAGCGCGGCCGCGATGGCCTTGCGCACGTCGCTCGCCGGCAGAACGACCGGCGAGGCGGCGATCCCCTCGGCGTCGCCGGAACTGCTGAAGCGCACCGTCGTGAATCCGGCGAACTTGCCGCCAAGCGCGAAGACCGGCAGACCGGCCTGGGCTAGGTGGATGGAAAGGAAGCGGCGCGGCTTGGCGATCACGGCGCGGACAAAATCGCATTCGACGGCGGAGGCGCGGCCCATGGACTTATCCAGACGGGAGAGCACGACAACCTCGTCGAGCACCCCGAGCGCCTGCTCCTCCGCGGTGTCGATGGGGGTGAAGTGAGCGTCCTTCGCCTCCTCGGCACCGACCTCGGGGGCCAAGAAAGCGAGGTTCAGGTCGCGATCCTTATAAACGACGGTGGCGGGGATTTCGGTGCCGTCGGCCAAGATGATGCGGGCTTCCTTGACCTCGCTGGTGACGGCGAGTTTGACCGGGGCGCCGCGCATGTTGACGGTCCGTCCGTCCATGGCGGTCGCGGGGTCGATGGAGGAGGCCGAGATGACCACGAGGCCTTGGGCCGTGACGACCGTACCGAGTTCCTCGACGCTCTGGTCGCGCGATTGCGACGGGGCGTCCCCGGCGGTCATGGTCAGCGCGACCGTGGCGCGCACCGTGATGACGGCGTCGGCGTGGGACTTGAAGAGCCGGCGGGCGGTCTCCTCGATCTTCTGATCGGCGGCGCCGACCGGGAGATGTCCGGCGAGTAGTACCAGCAGGGGGGCGATGAGTGTTTTCATAGGGGGAGTCTGGGGGGTTATTTGGCGGCCTCGAGCGCGTTCCAATCCGGCTCAAATTCCAGGAAGGCGCCGGAAATGGAGCGGCGGACCTGCAGGACGACATGGCGGGGCTTCTCCTTGGCGAGCGCCTCAAGCCCCGTGCGCAAAGCATTCAGGTCGGGCACCGGGCGACCATTGATCGAAAGCAGCAAGTCGCCCCCGCGCAAACCCGCGAGGTCAGCCCAACCCGAACGTTCGACCTTGGAAATCAACAGCCCGCGCAAGTCGCCCTCCCCTTGCCGGGCGGCCTTGTCGTCAAACCCTTGCTCGCGGGCGGAAAAACCGAAACGGGGCTCCTTGAGCGTCGGCAACTCGGCGGCGGGCGCCGGACGTTCCGCCAACTTAAGCGTGAGTTTCAGCGGTTGGCCATCGCGCTGCCCCTCGAGTTCGACCTCCGCGCCGACCGGGTATTCGCGGATGAGCGCGCCAAAGACCTCGGCGTCCTCGGGCCGGCGGGCAGCGATCACCTTGCCATCGAGTTTGAACCAGAGATCGCCGACCTTCATGCTGGCCTGCTCGGCGACGGAACCGGTCACGACTTGCGTGACGCGGATGCCGGCCTTGCCCTTGAGACCCAAGGCCTTGGCCAATTCGGCCGTCAAGACCTGGCTGGCGAAACCGGCCCAAGGGCGGGCGGCCCGTGGGGCGATGGTGGCATCGACCTCGGGTCCGACGCGCACGACCGAGATCATCTCGGCGGTGCCGCGCACGAAGGCGACCAGCACGGCCTCCGGCTCGGTCTTCGCCTTCTGCAGGTCGCGGGACACGGCGCGCAAGGTGGCGATATCCTTCACCGGCCGACCCGCGACGGACAGGATGAGGTCGCCTTCGAGCAAGGCCGGCTTGGCTTCGGCGGCCGGACCACCGGGGCGCAACGAATCGACGACCACGCCGTCCTGATTGGGGCGCTTGGCCCGCAAGGCCGACAGCCGCGTCTGGTCGCGCACGGTCAGCCCCCAGGAGGCCAGCTCGGCCTCGCGGGCGATGTTCGCCGGGCGTTCCGCGGGGACCAAGGTCGCCGTCAGGGCGGTACCCTCGCGGGTGAAGTCCACCTTGATCTCGCGGCCCGCGCGCAGGTCCGCCACCAAGCGGTGGTAAGTCGACATCTGCTCATCGCAATCGGCATGCACGGCCTGCCCGGCGACGGCGGTCAAGACATCGCCTTGGCGGAGGCCAGCGATGGCCCCCGGGGAGTCGCGGAAGACGGAGCGGACGAGCACGCCGCGGACGTCGCGGGCGGAGAACGAGCGCAGGAGGGGTTGGACCTCGAGCCCGAGCCAACCGCGGGCCACGCGACCATGGGCGATGAGTTCCGCGGCCACGGCCTTCGCCGTGTTGGCCGGAATGGCCCCACCCAGACTGCCCACGCCGATCTCGTTGATGCCGACGATGCGTCCCTGGGTGTCCACCAAGGGGCCGCCCGAGTTGCCGCCGAAAATAACCGCGTCATGGCCGAACCAGCGGACGAGTTCGCCGACGGATTCACCGTCGAGGTTCATGGCGCCGACAAAACGGGTCATGACCATCGCGTCGTTGGCGATGATGCCGAGGGTGACCGACTGCGTGAGGCCCGCGGGGCACCCCATCGAGAGCACCGTGTCGCCCGCGCGCGCGCGGTCCGAGTCGGCGAATTCCGCGACCGGCAAGGGGGTCTTCGCGCGCCGCCGGGAAAGGTCGAGTTGGATCACCGCGACGTCGGTCATGGCATCGGCGCCGACCAAGGTCGCGGGCAGCTCCTCGCGGTCGGCGAGGCGACAGAGGAACGTGGCACCGCGCCCCGCCACGTGGTAGTTCGTGATGACGCGGCCCTCGGCGTCGATGATCGCCCCGGAACCGACCGCATGCTGGCGGAGCATCCGACCCTCCGAGCCATCCTCCGAGATCACCTCGATGCGCACGATGGTCGGCGAGAGGCGCGCGATCGCGCGGTCGACCTCGGGTCGGCGGGCGTCATCGGCGGCGGACAAAGGGAGCGCCAGCAGGAGGGCGAGAAAAGAACGCATAAAAGAAAGGTCAGGCGCGGGCGCGGAGGGCGAAGAGGCGGAGCAGGCGGAGGAAGAACTGCTCCAGCCCGGCGAGGACCTGGTAGTTGAGCTCCAGCCGGGCGCGGGCTTCCTCGAGCAGGTCGATGGCCGCCGCGATCTGCGAAAGGCACCCGGGGTACTGGCGGCCCGCGAGCCGGAGCCGTTCCTCGATGGCCGTGAGCAAGCGAGCGCGGATACCGCGACGGATCGATTCCTCATGGGCGATCTCGGCCTCCTCCTCGTCATCATCGCCCGGCGGGGGCGGCGGGGCTTGCTTGAGGGCCTCATCGACGAAGAGCTCGAGCAGGACCTCGAACCGGGCGCAGAGCGCGTAGGCCGGGATGAACATCTCCGAGGTCCGCGGCAAAGTCGGGCCGGCCAGTTTGCCGAGGAGACGGTCGAACTCGCGCAACCAATCGCCCCAGGCGGGATCCTTGATGGCGGGCGCTTCGCCCCCGACGTGAAAACGCAGGCAACGACTGAGGATGGTCGGCAGCACGCGGTAGTAGTTCGCGGTCTGGAGCACGATCAAGGTGCCGGCGGGCGGCTCCTCCAGCGTCTTGAGAAAGCAGTTGGCCCCTTCCGACATGAAACGATCCGGCTCGTGCACGAGCACCACGCGATGGGGCGAGACCGAGGTGAGGCGGAGCGCCGCCACGACTTCCTGCGTGGCGTCGATGTTGATGCGACGGGATTTCTTGGCCGGGCGGAGGACGCGGCAATCCGCATGGGACAGCGGGTCGTCGACGCCGAGATGGATGGCGGCCAACCGCTCCGCCGCGCGGGCGAGCACCTCGCCATCGGCGCCGGTCAGGAGGACGGCGTGGGGCATCCGGCCTTCGGCGCGGGCGCGCAGCAGGACCTTGAGGGCCGGCAGGTCGTCGACTTCAGGCGAAGCGAGCTTGGACTTCATGCCAGATTTCCTCGGAGATGAGGTCAGGGGAACGGTCGGCATCCAGCACGCGGAACCGGGCCGGCTCCTCCTGGACGAGCGCGTGGTACATCGCGCGGACTTGGCGATGGAACCCTTCGCCCAAGGCCTCGAAGCGATCCGAGCGTCCATGGTCCCGGATGGAGGCGCGGCCCAGGCCACGCGTCGGATCGAGATCGAGCAGGAACGTCAGGTCGGGGCGGAGGGAGCCGCAGGCCAAGCGATTCGCCGCCTCGACCGCCGACCGCGGGAGCCCGCGGCCACCCGACTGGTAAGCGACGGTCGAGTCGATGAAACGGTCGCAGAGCACGACGGTGCCGGCCGCAAGCGCCGGGGCGATCACCTCCGTGACCAACTGGGCGCGGCACGCCGCGAAAAGCAGGGCCTCGGCCTCCGGGGCGATGACGGAGCCCGGCCGCTTGAGCACATCGCGCATGGTCTCACCCAAGGCGGTGCCACCAGGCTCGCGCAAACGCAGCACGCGGGAACCACCGGCCTCCAAACGCTCGGCCAAGCGAGCGAGTTGGGTGGACTTTCCGGCCCCTTCGCCTCCCTCCAAGGTGATGAGCTTTCCGGCGATGGGCATAAGGTCGGAGGATGGCGATGACCCCCGGCAAAGCGAGAGGAGAAAATGCAGGATACCCCTCCAAACGACGGACCCGGCACCAGGCCGGGTCCGCAGGGGGGGGGCGTCATGATTCGACGCTTAACCGCCGGTCGGGGACGGGTTGGTCTGAGTCTGCTTCTCGACGGTCTTCTGCACCGTCTCGGTGACCTTCTGCACCGTATCGGCCGCGGAAGTACCGCCGCCGGAACTGGTGTTCGTCGGGGTCGTCGGAGGGGTCAAAGGCTTGGAAGGAGGGATCTCCGGCGCGGGCGTGGTCGTCGTGGTCGTGCCATCCGCATTGGTCGTGGTGACCGGGGTGGCGGGCGGCGGGGGCGGCGGCGCGTTATCGGCCATGTTCTTAACCGTGGCGGCGACGCCTTGGTCCAGTGAGCTCACCGTGGCGAGCGTGGTGGCCACACTACCCAGTTGGGCCGAATTCATCGGGGCCAAGGTGATCACGGGAGGAGGTGCGGGAGGGGCTTCCACCGGGGCGGCGGGCGCGGTACCTTCGGTCGGCGTGGTCCCTTCCGTCGGCTTCGTGCCCTCGGTCGGCTTGGTGCCTTCGGTGGGCTTGGGCGCTTCCACCGGCTTCGGCACCGGGGCTTGCACGGAAAGATTGTCGCCGGGCTTCACCGCGATCGGGCCAGTATTGGCGGCAAAAACGGTCGCCTCAACGGACCCGCGAACGCAGGCGATATTGAGCGTGCCGGTGCCCTTGCCGTTGTCGGCAAACTCGACGGTGTAGATGGTGCCGCGAATGCGCGCAACGCCGACGGGCGTCTTGATCGTGTAAGAGGACTGCGGGTTGAGTTTACGCACCTCGCCGATGACTTTACCCCGGATGACCTCGATCTCGGTGATCGACGGGCTGGGTTCCTTGTCCAGTTTCTGGTACTCCCCTTCGACGATGAGGTTCGAGACGACCTGTCGGAAAGTCTTCACCTCAAGGAGCGTGTCCGGGCTGACAATCAGGGTCGAGCCGTTGGAAAGAATGAGCTCGACGGTATTCTGCGCCGTGGTCTCCACGCGGAAGCCTTCCTGGAAGACACGGGCGCTCTTGAGCGGCTCCTTCTTGCCCTGTTTATCGTAGAGGTAGGCCTCATCCTTGACGATGCCGACCTGCACCTTGCCGTTGGTCAACGCGGCGAAGGCAAGCACTGGGAGGAACCCGAGGGCCAGGAGACAGAAATTCCGCGGAGAGATACACATAATTACCTAGTTGGGGTAGGGGTAAATAACCTACCTGACCGCCCGGGGGAGGCAACCCCTTAAAAACAAAGAACCCCCACCGAGTGGCAGGGGCTCTTGTGAATAACTTTAAGGCTCGGCTTAGGCCGAAACAAACTTCTCGAGGCGGCGCTGGACGCGGATCGCCGAGAGCTGTGCGTAACGCGGAAGTCCCTGTTCGTAAGGCAGTTGAAGCTCACCTTGGATGAGAGGCAGGGCGTAGCGCACGAAGTCCGGGTGGATGGACATGCGGTCCTCTCCGATCCACTTATCGGGGAAAGCCTTCACGCCGTTGGCGATCTCGGTGAGCGGGGCGAGCATCGTCTTCACGGCGTAGTTCTCCTTCTCGGAGCGGGTGAGGATGACCATCTTGCCAGATTCACCAGCGACCGCGGCCTTGACCGCTTCGCCGCCGCAGAGGAAGGCTTCGTCGACGTCCGTCTTGGAGGCGCTGTGCGAGGCGGAGCGCTGGGCGATGCCCAGCTTGGAGGCGCGAGCCTTGACGCCCGAAAAACGTTCCTCGACGAGGTTGCGGAGGGATTCGCCGGCGCCGCCGAGCACGGCATGGCCAAAAGCGTCGGTGCTCGAGGTGTCGGCGCCGAGGTAATTGCCGGCCTCGTCCTGGACGCCTTCGGAGACGACCACGAAACAGTGGCCGTTGCTCTTGAGGACTTCCTCGACGCGCTTGATGAAGTTGTCGGCGTTGAACGGGACTTCCGGCAGCAGCACGATGTGCGGGGCGGCGCAGGTGTAATGGGTGTTCTTCACCTGCTTGTCGTCCGACTTGTCGCGGCGGTGCGCAAGGACGGAGGAGGCGGCGAGCCAGCCGGCGTTGCGGCCCATGACCTCAAGGACGGAGACGAAGTCGTTCTGGCCCATGGCGGCGTTGTCGAGGGACATCTCGCGGACGGTCAGGGCGATGTGCTTGGCGACGGAACCGAAGCCCGGGCTGTGGTCGGTGAGGGGCATGTCGTTGTCGATGGTCTTCGGCACGCCGATGACGCGGAGCTCGTAGCCGCGCTCCTTGGCGAGGGCGTCGATCTTCGCGGCGGTATCCTGGGAGTCGTTGCCGCCGATGTAATGGAAGTAGCGGATGTTGTGGGCTTCGAAGACCTGCAGGATGCGGTCGAGGTCCTCGGCCTTTTTGACCTTATAGCGGCAGGTGCCGAGGGCGGCGCCGGGGGTGTGGTGGAGGGCGCGGAGGGTCTGCTGGGACTCGGCGGCGAGGTCGACCAGGTTTTCGTTCAGGACGCCCTGGATGCCGTTCAAGGCACCATAGATTTCCGGGATATCGTCCTCATGGTTGAGGGCTTCGGCGATGACTCCGGCGAGGCTGGCGTTGATGACGGGCGTGGGGCCGCCGCTTTGCGCGACGAGGAGATTGCCTTGTAGGGAGGACATGGGAGGGAACAGGTTGAAAATTGGGTTGTGGGAAGCCCCCCGCCCCTTGGCAACACGGAAAACCCTCCCCCGCCCTCGCGACCGCGGAAACCCTCAGAGAATGCGTCCGGGCTTGATCTGGGCCGATGCCGGGACCTTGGCGGACCAGGCGGCGGCCTGGGCGGCGAAGGCATCGACCTGGGCCCCGGCCGCGCCGGTCAACTCCCCGGCCTTAGTCACCGCGTCGAGCAAGACGGTCTTGGGCAACTTGAGGCGTGCGTCGGCCGCCAGTCGGTCGACGAGGTCATTACGCTCCGTCTTGCCGGCTCGCAGGTCGCGGGCGACCGCGACGGCGTGCTCCTTGATGGCCTCGTGGGCCTCCTCGCGACCGGCGCCGGCCTTGACGGCCTCCATAAGGAAGGTCGTGGTGAGCAGGAAAGGCAGGTAGTGGCGCGATTCGCGGTCAATGACCGGACGATTGACCTCCATCTGGCCGAGCACGGTGAGAAAGGCCTCGAGCAGACCATCAATCGCCAGGAAGGCGTCGGGCAGGAGCACGCGGCGCACGACCGAGCAGGAGACGTCGCCCTCGTTCCACTGGTCGCCGGCGAGGGAGGCGGCCATGGCGAGGTGCCCGCGCAGGATGACGAGGAAGCCGTTGATGCGCTCGCAGGTGCGGGCGTTCATCTTGTGCGGCATCGCCGAGGAGCCGACCTGACCGGGCAGGAAGCCCTCGCTGGCGAGCTCGTGACCGGCCATGAGACGCAGGGTGCGGGCGAAAGAGGACGGGCCGGAGGCGGCGGAGACGAGGGCGGCGACGACCTCGAGGTCCATCGAGCGCGGGTAGACCTGACCGACGGCCCCGAGGGCATGCGGGATTCCGAGGTGCGCGAGCACGCGCTGCTCGAGCTGGGCGACCTTGGCGAGGTCGCCGGCGAAGAGCGTGAGCTGGTCGAGCTGCGTGCCGACCGCGCCCTTGAGGCCGCGGGCCGCGAAGGCGCCGAGCGCCGCGTCCAACTGGGCCGTGCCGCGGAGGCATTCCTCGCCGAACATCGCCCAGCGTTTGCCGACGGTGGTGGGCTGCGCGGCGACATTGTGCGTGCGGGCGGCGATGAGCACGTCGCGGTCGGCGACGGCGCGGCGCGCCAGGGCGGCGAGGGCGGCGACGTGCTTGGCGCGAATCAACTGCAGGGAACGGAAAACCTGCAGCTGCTCGACGGACTCGGTGAGATCGCGGCTGGTCAGCCCCTTGTGGACATGCTGGTGGCCGGCCAGGGCGCAGAACTCGTCGATGCGCGCCTTGACGTCGTGGCGGGTGGTCTCCTCGCGGACGCGGATGGACTCAAGGTCGACCTGATCCTTGACGCGCTCGTAGGCGGCGATGGCCTCGGCGGGGAGGTCGAGCCCGAGGTCGCGCTGGGCCTTCATCACGGCGATCCAGTACTCGCGCTCCAGGATGACCCGGCCACGGGTGGACCAGATGGCCTTCATCGCCGGGGAGGCGTAGCGATCGGCGAGGACGTTGGGAACGAAGTCGGATTCCATCGGAAGGGTTATAGCAGGACTAGCGGCGGACGGCAAGCGCCCGCAGGAACAAGGCGCGCACGGAGGATTCGTCCTCGCCGCGATTGGAGGCGTCAAAGCAGTCGGCGCAGGCCAGCTGGAGATCCACCAGCTCGGCCAAGGAATAGCGGGCGGCCGCGGGAGCGACCTTGTTGCTGATGTACCAGACGTTCTGGGAGAATAGGTTGGCGGAGGACTTGGCCGCCGAGCCGAAGGTCGGGCCATGGCGGCCGCTGGCGGTCTCGAACTGCCCCTTGGACAGACCCGCCGTGGTCACCCGGAAATCGCCCGAATCGACGAGGCAGCGGATCTGGATGAGGAGCCGCAGGCGGTTCTGCAGCGCCGAAAGCAGGGGGCGGGCCGAGGACTCGTTGAAGAAATAACGGTCGAGCGACGCAAGGCCCCACTTCAGGTCGCGGGCCGCCAGCGCCTCGATCGGCTCGAAGAAATCGCCATCGCCAAAGGGCGGGACAAGCAGAAGGACGTCGGCCTCCGTGAGCGCACCACCGGGGCCGGCGTAGTTCGCGAGTTTCTCGCACTCGACCAGCACGAGACGCGTCGACTGCCCCACCCGCGCCACGATCGCCTCGGGCACGGCCCGGTCGAACTTCACCCCGAGCGACTTTAGGTGCTGGGTGGCCAAGCCGACCTGCATCTCCGCCTGCGGGTCATCGCCACCGAAGGGCGACTTGGCCGCGGGGGAATGCAAGACGAACTCCTGGGCCACAGACTTGAGATTCGCCAGGTCCTTGCGGCGACCATCGTAAGGCGTGGCGGAGATCACGATGGCGACGTCGGGCTCCGCCTCCGTGACCGCCTCCAGCAGGCGAGCGAGCGACGCCTTCACCTCCTCCGAACGAGACTGTACGGTATCGGCGACCCAGTTGAAGTTACGCAACCACAGGACGCGCTTGCCGCCGAACATCGAACGGGTGTTCACCGTTTCGACGAAACGCGCCTCAATCGAAGTCGCGTCGTCCACCCGCAGGATCGTCCCCGCCATGATCTCAGCGTCGGCTTCCGCCCCGGCGGCCGCACGGGCTTGGTCGTAGAAGGCACGCGCGTCCCGATCGACGAGGAATTCGTCTTTGCCGGCGACGATGGCGAGATACCCGGGCATCCCCGCCAATCTCCCCACCTCCCCCCGTATGGCAATCCTTTGTCATGCGCAGGCCTAAAGACGGCCCCGAGAGGTGTTAGCGGCTAGCGGTTAGCGGTTGGCGGATAGGGCAGAGGCGCACGCTAAAGTCTGAGCCCATGCCAGCGGCCGACCGGGGACGGTCAGCCCTACCAAGATGCATCACCAAGCCCTGACCCCGGCCCTGGGCAGGCCTGCGCCCGCCCTACCCTCACGCCCCGTGCATCAAATCCTCGACGCGGTACTTGTTCAACTTGCGGCGCATGAGGTCGAGCGCGGTATTGACGGCCCGAAGCTTCACCTGGGCCCGGTCGCCGGGAAGGTGGACCCGCCGCGACCAGACACCGGTGGGCGAGGCGTACCCCAAGTAGACGGTGCCGACCGGGTCGGCGTCAGTCCCGCCACCCGGCCCGGCGTAACCCGTCACCGCCAAGGCGTAATCCGATGCAAATTTCTCGGCAGCGGCGGTGGCCATCGCGACGGCGCACTCGGCGGAGACCGCGCCATGCTGAGCCAGCAGGCATTCCGGGACCCCGAGAATCCCCATCTTGGCATCGTTGGTGTAACAAACGGCGGAACCGGCGAAGACCTTGGAGGCACCGGGGACGTCCGTGAAGGCGTCGGCCAACAAGCCGCCGGTGCAGGACTCCGCGAGCGCGACGGTCTTTTCCATCGAGCGGAGCTGTTCGACGACGATGGTGGCGAGGCAGGAATGCCCGGTGCAGACAAAGTCGTGGCCCACGGTGTCGCGGATGCGCCGGGCGAGCTCGAGCAAGTGCTCCGCGGTGGCACCGCTGCCGCCGGAGGAGATGCGCGCATCGACCACCCCGTTGTGAGTGCCGAAGGTCAGCACCATCTCCGGCGCCAGCAGCGGGCGCACGACCTGCTCCAACGGCACCGCGCCAAGACCAAAGGTGCGAACCTGGATGTAGGCCTCGCCTTGGCAGGCGCAACCGATGCCCTGCAGCCGCGGGATGACCTCGTGCTCGAACATCGGACGCAGCTCGAGCGAGGGCCCTGGCAGCATGGCAAGCGCGGAGCGGCCGCGGTGGAAGAAAACGCCGGGGGCCGTGCCGCGCGGGTTGGGCAGGCTCTCGCCGCCGAGCGGCACGGTGCACTGGGAGAGGTCCGCCGCGGCGACCTGGCGGCCAATGAGCGCGAAGCGTTCACGTAAAGCGGCTTCGGCGGCAGGCACCGGACCCAAGCGGACGCCCAAGGCGGCGGCGACGGCCTCGCGGGTGTGATCATCGGAGGTCGGCCCGATGCCGCCAGTGGTGACAATCAAGTCGTAAGCGCCCCAACTTTGGCCGATTTCGCGGGCGATTTCGGACGCGTCATCGCGCACGACCACCGAACGGGTGATAGGCAGGCCGCACCGGGCCAGTTGCTCACCCAACCAAAGCAGGTGACCGTTTTCCCGGATCCCATCCAGCAATTCGTCCCCGATGTTGATCACGAGCACCTGGCGGGCGGGGTTTTTACAGGTTTCCATTTGCGGGGCGGGGGCAGGTGAGCAGGCTTAAGGGCCTCCGCCCAAAATGCAAACCGACCGGGAAGAACTTTCGCCGAAAGCGAAGGCACGGCGTGCGCCGCACACCCCCGGGGTCTACCTGATGAAGGATGTCGCCGGCCTGGTCGTGTACGTCGGGAAGGCCAAAGACCTCAAGAAACGGCTGGCCTCCTATTTCATGCCGCGGCAGCGGATGACCCCCAAAGTGGCCGCGATGATGGATACCGTGGTCGACCTGGAATGGCATGAGGTCCGCTCCGAAACCGAGGCCCTCCTCCTCGAAGGCAAGCTGATCAAGCGCTGGCGCCCCCGCTGGAACATCCTCTTCCGCGACGACAAGCAGTTCCCCCAGGTCCGGGTCGACTTGGGCGACCCCATCCCGCGCTTTCGGATCGTCCGCGTCCGGACCACCGAAAACAGCCGCTACTTCGGCCCCTTCCCCCACCAGCAAGCGGTCCGACGGACCTTGAACGAGATGCGCAAGCAGTTCGGCATCCTCCTGGGCGACACCCTCCCGACGCTCCTGCCCGACGGGCGCTGGCGACTCTACGGCGACGTCCGCTCGCAGATCCAAAAGCTCCCGAACGAGGTCACCACCGAGGCATACGCCGCCCGCGTGACGGCGGCCTGCGGGTTCCTCGAAGGCAAGGCCGGCGAATGGGCCGACCAACTCGAGGTCGAGATGCGCACGGCGGCGACGGCGCGCGACTACGAAAAAGCCGCCGAGCTCCGCGACTTGCTGGATGCCTTGCGCCGCACGACCGAGAAGTCCCGGCGCTTCCTCCGCGACGACCCCCTGCCCCGCCGCGACGAGTCCGGGGCGCTCGACTCACTCGCGGCCTCGCTGGGTCTGGCCCGGCCTCCGACGACGGCGGAGTGCTTCGACATCTCCCACATCTCTGGGACGCTCGCGGTGGCGTCGATGGTGCGCTTCGTCGATGGTCAGGCCGACAAATCAGGCTACCGGCGCTTCAAGATCAAGTCGTTCGAAGGCAACGATGACTTCCGCTCGATGACCGAGGTGGTCGGCCGGCGCTACGCGCGGTTGGCCAAGGAGGGGCGTTCCTTCCCGGAACTCGTGATCATCGACGGTGGCCTCGGGCAAGTGGGCGCGGCGCTTGCGGCTTTCCGGGAGGCCGCCTTGACGCCGCCACCCCTCATCGGCTTGGCCAAGCGCGAGGAGACGATCGTCTTCCCCGAAGGGCGCGAGCTGCGGCTTCCGCGGCACGACGTGGGCCTCGCCCTGCTCATGCGCATCCGCGACGAAGCCCACCGCTTCGCCAACGCCTTCAACGCGGAACTGCGGAGCAAGAAACTGCGCGAGTCGCTGCTCGACGAGATGCCGGGCCTCGGACCGAAGCGCAAGGCCGCCCTCCTCGCTCGCTTCGGCAGCATCCAGAAACTGCGCAAG
Source organism: Verrucomicrobiota bacterium (assembly GCA_014193315.1). Lineage (GTDB taxonomy): Bacteria > Verrucomicrobiota > Verrucomicrobiia > Opitutales > UBA953 > UBA953. Next base: position 41,180 of record BJHS01000004.1, on the reverse strand, counting down.
GCCACGGACGCGGAACTCGCGGAGGTCGCCGGCGTGAGCGCCAAACTCGCCGGCGAGATCCGCAAGTTCCTAGAAGGAAGGTAGGACCAGTCAGCGGGCACGTGGGCAAGCTGGCACGCGGGCAAGGGAAGTTGCGACTACCACCTAGGTAGGGCTGACCGTCCCGGTCGGCCGCCGGCATGGGGTCTGGCTTCATCCCGCGCAGCGGTGATGTGCCTGACCTCATCGCCGGCATATCGTGAGGCGAAGCCAGACCCCACGTTTCGCCGCGGACGAGCAGGGACGCTGGTCCCTACCTAAGAGACACCCGGTGCGTTCTGGCCAACCATTCAACCGATCAACTGATCAACTCTGCCTCCCTTACCCACGTGTCACCATTCCCACGTGCCCACTGCGGCGCCATCCATCGACTCTGCACTCGTTACTCGATCCAGCACTCGACTCAGCACTCCTTAATCCCCCTCCACTCCGTAACACAATCGTAACACTTGTAACAACATGATGTTAAGATTGTTACAGAACTGTGACAAACCGTGCTTGCGGCAGGTTATCGGGCGGTTTTTGAACGCCTCACCCCACCACCCCATGAAAGACTTCCTCAAGAAGGTCCTCGGTAAGGATGAAAAGTTCTACGAGCTGCTCGAAGCCAGCGCCGACGAGGCCGCGAAAAGCGCCAAGTCCCTCTCCAAGCTCTACTCGCAGGTCGGCAAGCCGGACTTCGAGCAACGCTTCACCGAGCTGGTCGTGGCCCGCCGCAACGACAAGCGCATCGGCCTCTCGATCACCCAGGAGCTCTGCCGGACCTTCGTGACCCCGCTCGAGCGCGAGGACATCGAGGCCCTCGCCAACGCCCTCTACAAGATCCCGAAGACCTGCGAGAAAATCGGCGAGCGCCTCGCCATCTGCCCCTCCCAGTTCTCGACCGACATCGTCGACAAGCAGGTCCGCATGCTCGAGCAGGCGACGGAGGTCACCGCGAGCCTCGTGCGCAAGCTGCGCCGCCTCTCCAACGTCGAGGAGATCCAGGACGACTACGAGACCCTGCAGACCATCGAGGGCGACGCCGATCGCCTCATGGTGGGCCTCCTGCGCGACCTCTACCAAGGCAACGTCGACGCCAAGGAAGTCGTCGTCCTCAAGGACATCTACGAGCTCCTCGAGCGCGCGATTGACCATTGCCGCGACGCCGGCAAGGTCGTGTTCCAGATCGCCCTCAAGTACGCCTAAGCCCGCGCCCCGCCTCCGGCCATGGATCCTTTCGTCCTGATGATGGTGGTCATTCTGGTGGCTTTGGTGTTCGAATACATCAACGGATTCCATGACGCGGCCAACGCCATCGCCACGGTCGTCTCGACCCGCGTGCTCACGCCCCGGCAGGCGATCATGCTGGCGGCCTGCACGAACCTCGTCGGCGCCTTCTGGGGCACCGCGGTGGCCAAGACGATCTACTCGGGCTACATCAACGTCTCGGCGGAGTTCCAGGTGGCGCAGCTCGCCATCGCCTGCGGCCTGATGGGCGGCATCGTCTGGAACCTCCTGACCTGGTGGTTCGGCATCCCCTCCAGCTCCTCCCACGCGCTCGTGGGCGGACTGTGCGGAGGCGTGCTCGGCCAATCCCACCTTGAATGGGGCCGGCTGATCTGGTCCGACACCGTGGGCGGCAAGACGGTCGGCCTGTGGCCGAAGCTGATCAAGCCGATGCTCATCTCGCCGTTCATCGGCTTCACGCTGGGCGTCCTCTTCATGGTCCTGCTGACGATGCTGATCGTCCGCTTCGCGATGCGTCCGAGCAAGGTCCAGAAATCCTTCGGCAAACTGCAGCTGCTTTCGGCCGGCATGATGGGTTTCTCGCACGGCTCCAACGACGCCCAGAAGACCGTCGGCATCATCACCTTCGCCCTCATCGTCGGCGTGACCGCGGGCGCCTTCGACCCGGCCCACGCGCCCGCCTGGGCGGCCTCCATCAAGCCCGAACTCAACGCCAAGGGGGTCGTCGACCATGCGCCCTACTGGGTCATCGTGGTCTGCGCGGTCACGATGGCCCTCGGCACCGCCGCCGGCGGCTGGAAAATCATCCGCACGATGGGTCACAAGATGGTCAAACTGCAGCCGGTGCACGGTTTCGCCGCCGAGACCGCCGCTGCGATCACGATCCACGGCGCCTCCGAAATGGGTATCCCGCTTTCCACCACGCACGTCATCTCCACCTCCATCCTCGGCGTGGGCGCGACCAAGCGTTTCGACGCCGTGAAGTGGGGGCTTGTCGGGCGCATCGTCTGGGCCTGGGTGCTCACCATCCCGATCACGCTGACCCTCGGCTACCTGTTCTACCGGGGCGCGGTCATGGTCGGCTGGGCGAAGTAAGCCTCAGCGCGGCGCGAGCAGCTGGAAACGCTTGCCGGTGACCTCCGGGTACTGCGCGAGCACTGCCTCGTAGGCCGCCACGCCCGTGGCCAAGGTCGCGCGCCGGAGGGCGGGCAGGATGTCATCCGGATTGCTGGCGTGGATCTGCTGACCCGGCCACGGCTTGGGCTTTGCGCCCAGATAAGGCATCAGGTAATCCAACGCCACCCGCAGCGAGCGACCGTCCTGCGAGCGGTAGGCCCACAGGTCGACCCCGGCATGGCGGCCGAGCAGGGCGAGATCGGACAAGGCGCGCAGGTTGAAACAAGCGTAGCTGAACGACGCGGTGCGCGCGAGTTCCAAAGGCTGCCGGCCATCCGGCTCGATCTGGATCTCGATGCGTTTCGTCCCCGCTTGCGCGAGGATGCCCCTGGCTTCGTCGGTCCGCCTGAGCACCAACGCCCAGTGGACGGCCTGCACGTCGTACCAGGTACCGTGGTTGTTCTTGGCGGCCCGCTCATCCTGGCCGTTCTTGCTGCGCAATAACCAGTCGTAATACTGCTCGCCCCAGCGCTCCAAGGCCGCCTGATCGTCCTGCGTCCACGCCTTCGAACCGAGCAGCAGGATGGCCGCGTCCGCCGCGTCGGCCAGACCGCGGGCCTCGATGATTCCCGTCCCGCGACCATCGTTCACGCCCGGGACCGCCTGCGCAAACCTGAGGTTCGGGTTCATGCGCGTGGCGGGCGCGAGGAACCAGACGCGGAGGTGCCGGGCGGCCTGCGCGGCGTACTTCTCCTCACCGGTGAAGCAATAGGCCAGCGCGAGCGTCTCCACGGTCGTGCCCAAAGCCCGGAGGCGCAGGGTGTCGTTGGCGGCGAGGTCCCGCGATTCCGGGTTCACTTCCCCGTCTTTGCGCAGGTACGGCAAGCCCTTCGGCTGCGCGGGATCTGGCCAGAAATAGGGCGCCAGGCTCATGTAGTCATGGGCATCGCCGCTGGGAGGCAGTTTCTGCTTTTCCGTCACCGTGCCCGGCGCGATCAGGAGTGCCCTCTCGGCGTCCTGCCTGAGTTTCTTCAAGGCCCCGCCGAGCACCGGGTCGCCGGCGGCAAGGGCTTGCCGGGCTTTCTCCAAGGCGCCAGGTTCGGCGCCGAAGTAAGGGCGTTCCGCGCGCGACCACGTCGGCCAGGCGGTGAGGAGGAACAGCAGGAGGAGAGGCTTCATGAAGGAAAAGATCAACGCGGTTGGACGCCGACCTGCCTGGCCCAGGCCATCCACGCGTCGGCCAGCTCCTTGAGTTTGGCCGGCTGCTCGGCGGCGAGGTCGCGCTGCTCCGACGGGTCCTTCGCGAGGTCGAACAGCTGCCACGCGACCGGCGCGCTCTGGCGCTTGCCCCAGACGACCTTCCAGTTGCCGAGCCGGTAGCCGCGGGCGCCTTCGTGCGCGGTCGGAATGCCGCGTTCGGGCACCGCTTCCCCGCGCAGGTCAGGCAAGAGCGAACGGCCGGAAACGGACCGGAGGGGCTTCCCCGCGCGCTCCCGCGGCACCGTCGCCCCGGTGGCCGCGGCGACGGTCGGCCACAGATCCATGACGTGCGTCGGCGAACGGATCCACGCCGTCGAGGGCTTCAACCCCGCCGGCCAGGAAACGATCAGCGGCGCGCTGATGCCGCCCTCGTGGCAGAAGTGCTTGTACATCGCGAGGGGCGTGTTGCCGAGATTGGCCCACGCGGAGCCATAGGAGGAATGCGTGCCGGCCTGCCCCATGCCCGCCAAGGCTTCCCCGGCGTGCAGGTCGGTGCGCCCGGCCCGGGAGCGCCCGTCGAAGCCGAACGGCCCCCACTCGTAGCACGCGCCGTTGTCGGAGGTGAAGACGACGAGCGTGTTCGCCAGTTCGCCGTTCCGCTCGAGGTCGGCGAGGATCCGCCCGACGCCCTGATCGACGTGTTCGACCATCGCGGCGAAGGTGGCCATGCGGCGCGCCAGGTCCTCGCGGCGGTCGGCCGGGAGGCTGTCCCACGCGGGGTTAGGCTTGCCCGAGAACCCGTTGGCGATGGCCTCATCCGCCTCGACGGGCACGAGCGAAAGCGGCGGGAGCACGGCGTCCGCCGCGATGAGCCCGAGCGCCTGCATGCGCGCGAAGCGCTCGGCGCGCAGCACATCCCAGCCGCGGCGATAGGTCGCCAGGTGGCGGTCGATCGACGCCTTGGGCGCCTGCACCGGGAAGTGCGGGGAAGAGTGCGCGAGGTAGAGGAACCAAGGCTTCTCCCGGGTCGTGCGCGCCTGACGCAGAAACTCCAGCGCGTAGTCGGTGAAGACATCGGTGACGTAGAACTTGCCGGCCTCGTAGGCGAGCTCGGCGGGCGTGCCGGCGGGCAGACGGACGTAGTCGGCCGGCTCCCACTGGTCGTTGGAATGCGCCTGCAGGTTCTTGAAGCCATAATAGGCGTCGAAGCCGCGCTGGATCGGCCCGGGCGAGCCCAGGTGCCACTTGCCGACCATCCACGCGCTGTAGCCGGCCTGCTTCAGGAGCTCAGGGAGGGTGAGGTTGTCGTCGAGCAGGTGGCCTGTGTAGGCGGGGCCGCGGTTGGGCGACGGCTTGGCGCTGACAAAATCGCCCACGCCCGCCTCGTGCGGGTGGAGACCGGTCAGGAGCGAGGCGCGCGTCGGACAGCAGCGGGCCGACGTGTAGACCTTCTCGAAGCGCGCGCCGGCCTGCGCGAGCCGGTCAAGGTTCGGCGTGGGAATCTCACCGCCGTAACAGCCTAGGTCGGAGTAGCCGAGGTCATCGGCGAGGATGACCAGGATGTTCGGGGGCCGCGGATTCGCGGACACCGCGGCCGCGCCCAGCAGCAGCAACAGGAGCCGGCTCATCGGCGGCGGATCTCGGCACCCATCCAGCGCACCGCGTTCTCGAGCACTCGCAGGTTCTCCGCCTGCTTGAAGACCGGGTAGGTCTCATGACCCGGGCGGAAATAAAAGACGTCGCCCGACCCGACGCGCCAGAGCGAGCCGCTCCGGAAATGCTCTCCTTTGTCCCATTTTTCCTCGAAGATCACGCTATCCGGGACCGGCACCCAGAAGGGCTCGCCATACATCTCCGTCTGCGGGATATCCCATTTTGACGGCAACCCGGCGGCGAGCGGGTGCGTCGGCCGCAAGGTGGTGACATGTGACGGCGCACCGTCGGCGCGATAGACGGGGAAGACGCACTGCGGGAGCGTGAGGCGCCAGACCGCGCCGACCTTCTGGACGTTCGGCGTAGCCGCGGCTCCCTTCTTCGGGATGATGCGGTAGGGTTTCTCGTTGGCGTACTCCCACTGGGCGATGGCCCGCTCGGCCTCCGGCAACGCAGCCACGGCATCGGCCTTGGCGCGCTCCTGCATCAGCCGTACGAACGGCTTGGCCCAGTGGGCCGAGTGGAGGGCGACGAAGCCGGTCTTGCCCGAGAGGACCCGGCGAACCAAGTCCTCCGTCCGGACGTCATCCTGTTCCAGCGGACGCTGGTGGCACCAGAAGATGACGACGTCGGTCTCGGCCAGGGTCGCCTCGCCGAGGCCTTGCTCGGGAGAGTTCAGGCTGACCGACTTCACCGCGAGCCCGGGAAGGCTCGCCAGGTGCTTGGCGATGGCATCCCCGAGGAACCCGCCGTCGTAGGCCTTCTTCTGCTCGGGCTGGCGCTCATCCCAGACGAGTACCCGGATCGGGGCGGGGTCCGCCGAAAGGCCCACAAGGCCGGCCAACAGTCCGAGGAGGTAGACAAGACTTCGCATACCCGCTTCTAGGGCAAAACCACGGCGGAGGGCGAGAGGGATGGGGCCGAACGACCGGCGGCCCGCTGCGGAGACCATACAACCCCGATTAGAAGCGGTAATAACGCCTTTTTCGCCCTTCTCACTTGCTCCCTAGGGGGGCTCTTCTACCTTCCGCCCGAACCACCATGGTCAAATCCGATTTCGGGTATAACAGCAAGGTCGAGGGCGAGGTCATCGTGACCCGTGCCGACGCCGTCGTGAACTGGGTCCGGAGTCACTCCGTCTGGCCGATGCCCATGGGCCTGGCCTGCTGCGCCATCGAGCTCATGGCCTCCGGCGGCTCCCGTTTCGACATCTCCCGCTTCGGCATGGAGGTCATGCGCTTCTCCCCCCGCCAGGCCGACTGCATGATCGTCGCCGGCACCGTCACCTACAAGATGGCCGAGGTCGTCCGCCGCATCTACGACCAGATGGCCGAGCCCAAGTGGGTCGTCGCGATGGGCGCCTGCGCCTCCACCGGCGGCATGTACCGCTCCTACGCCACCCTGCAGGGCGTGGACAACATCGTCCCGGTCGACGTCTACATCTCCGGTTGCCCGCCCCGCCCCGAGGCGCTCCTCGACGGCATGATGCTCCTGCAGGAGAAGATCCGCAACGAAGGCGGCTCCCTCCGGCGCACCTTCCGCGGCCGCACCGTCGAGACCAAGATCGTCAGCTGAGCACGGACATGGACGCCGCCACCCTTCTCGCCCGCTTCCCCGCCTCACAGGACCTCGCGGGCAAGGATATGCCGACGTTCCGCGTCGCAGGCGCCGACCTCCTCGCCGCCGTGCGCTTCCTGCGCGATGAGCAAGGCTTCGATCTCCTCGCCGACCTTTGCGGCGCCGAATGGTCGGACCGCCCGACGCGCTTCGGCGTCGTCCTCCACCTGCTCAGCACGACGCGCAAAGAATACGTCCGCCTGCACGTCGACGCCGTCGACGACCGCGTCCCGAGCGTCTCCTCGCTGCACCCCGGCGCCAACTGGCACGAACGCGAGGCGTTCGACATGTTCGGCATCGTCTTCGAGGGCCACCCGGACCCGCGCCGTATCCTGATGTGGGAGGCGTATCCTTACCACCCCCTCCGCAAGGACTTCCCGCTCGCCGGCATCGAGGTCCCCTTCCCCGCCGCCGACGTCGCGGAAGTCACCGGCCAGAAGGTCGAGCCCGCCCCGATGATGGGCGGCCCGTTCGTCTCGCACGGCGGCAAGCTCTCCGAAGGCGAACCCTCCGCGCTCGACCAGTCCTGGACCGAGGAAAAACCCAAAGCCTGATTCAAGGTGAAGATCACCAAGGAAATCTCCATCGGCGACGTCGCCGCCCGTTCGGAAGAACTGCGCGGGGAGAACATGACCCTCAACATGGGCCCCTCCCACCCGGCCACGCACGGCGTGCTCCGCCTGAGCCTCGAGCTCGACGGCGACAAGGTCGTGAAGTGCGACCCGGTCATCGGCTACCTGCACCGCGGCGACGAGAAGATCGCCGAGAACATGACGTACAACCAGTTCGTCCCGTACACGGACCGCCTAGACTACCTCGCGCCCATCGCGAACAACGTCGCCTACGCGATTGCCGTCGAGAAGCTCGCCGGCCTCAAGCTGCCCGCCCGCTGCGAGGCGATCCGCGTGCTCACCTGCGAGATGGCCCGCCTCTCGTCCCACCTCCTCGGCATCGGCGTCTACGCGATGGATACCGGCGCCTGGACGGTGTTCATGTACACCTTCAACGAGCGCGAGAAGCTCTACTCGCTCTTCGAGGAGCTCACCGGCGCCCGCTTCACGACCAGCTACACCCGCATCGGCGGCATGACGCGCGACCTCCCCGACGGCTGGCTCGCCAAGGTCTCGGCCTTCTGCGACGGCGTCGAACGCACGATCGACGAGGTCGACAAGCTCCTCACCCGCAACGGCATCTTCCTCGAGCGCACCGAAGGCATCGCCACGATCTCCAAGGAGATGGCGCTCGCCTACGGCCTCACCGGTCCGAACCTCCGCGCGTCCGGCGTGCCGTTCGACCTCCGCAAGGACAAACCCTACTCCGGCTACGAGCAGTATGACTTCGACGTGCCCGTCGGCGCCAAGGGCGACTGCTTCGACCGCTACCTCGTCCGGATGGAAGAGATGCGCCAGTCGGTCCGGATCGTCCGCCAAGTCGTGAAGACTATGCCCGGCGGCGCTTGGTATGCCGAGGACGCGAAGAAGATCTTCCTCCCGCCTAAGGCGAAGGTGATGACGAAGATGGAGGAGCTCATCCAGAACTTCATGCTGGTGACCGAAGGCCCGCAGATCCCGGCCGGCGAGGTCTACTTCGAAGCGGAGAACCCGAAGGGCGCCCTGGGCTTCTACGTCGTCTCCCACGGCGGCGGCGTCCCCTACCGCCTCCGCATCCGCGGCCCGAGCTTCGTCTCGCTCTCCATCCTGCCCGCCATCGTCCCCGGCAATTTCCTCACCGACGTCGCTTCCATCCTCGGTTCGCTCGACTTCGTCATGGGCGAATGCGACCGCTAAACACCATGCACGAATCCCCTGCTTCCTCCGCCCCCGCCCGCGTGCTCAAGCCTGAGACGCTCGCCCAGGCCCCCGCCATCATCGCGCAGTATCCGCAGAAGCGTAGCGCGACGATGCCCCTCCTGCACCTCGTGCAGGAAGACCGCGGTTACATCACGCAAGAAGACATGACCTGGGTCGCCGAACAGGTCGGCGTGACGCCGATGCAGGTGCTCGAAGTGGTCACCTTCTACCCGATGTATCGCCAGTCGCCGATCGGCCGCCGCCACGTGCGCGTCTGCCGCACCCTCTCCTGCGCCCTGCGCGGTTCCTACGCGCTGATGGAGAACCTCGAGCAGTCCCTCAACTGCAAGCGAGGCGAGACCTCACCCGACGGCGACTTCACCCTGGAGTTCGTCGAATGCATCGCCGACTGCGGCTGCGGCCCGGTCGTCCACGTCGACGCCGCGATGCACGAGAACGTGAAGCCCGAAGACGCCGGCCAGTTCGCCGCCCAGCTCAAGGCCACGCTCAAGGATCCGTCCTACGGCCAGAACCCTCCCGTCCCCGGCACGCCCGAGTGGAACGGCTAATCTCCCGATCCTTAAGCGACATGCCCGCCGTCGAACGCCCTCTCATCTACGCCAACCTCCGCCAGCCGGGGTACACGGTCGACATCGACTGCTACCTGCGCCACGGCGGTTACGAAGCCCTCAAGAAAGCCGTCGCCCTCAAGCCCGAGGACGTGTGCAAGGAAGTCGAAGTCTCCGGCCTGCGCGGCCGCGGCGGCGCCGGCTTCCCGACCGGGATGAAGTGGAAGTTCCTGGACCGTAAGTCGGGCAAGCCCATCTACCTCGTCGTCAACGCCGACGAATCCGAGCCCGGCACCTACAAAGACCGCCAGATCATCTACCAGGATCCGCACCAGATGCTAGAAGGCATCGCGATCACCGCGTGGGCCATCCAAGCCAAGCAGGCCTTCATCTATATCCGGGGCGAGTTCGTCCACGGCGCCAAAATCCTCGAGCGGGCGATCGCTGAAGCGAAGGCCAAGGGTTTCCTCGGCCAGAACATCCTCGGCTCGGGCTACTCCTGCGAAGTCATCATCCACCGCGGCGGAGGTTGCTACGTCTGCGGCGAAGAGACCGGCTTGATCGAATCCCTCGAAGGCAAGCGCGGCTACCCGCGCATCAAACCCCCGTATTTCCCCGCCGTCCTCGGCCTCTACAACTGCCCGACCATCGTCAACAACGCGGAGACGATGGCGCAGGTGAAGCACGTGATTGCCTTTGGCGGCGCGGAGTTCGCCAAGATTGGTATCCCCGGCGACAGCGGCACGCATATCTGGTGCGTCAGCGGCTTGGTGAAGCGCCCTGGCCTCTACGAGATTGAAGCCGGCAAGGCCACTTTCGGCGAACTGCTCCACGACCTTTGCGGCGGCCCGCTCGACGGACGCAAGATCAAGGCGATCATCCCGGGCGGCTCCTCCACCAAGATCCTCAAGATCGGCGAACGCTTCAAGGGCAAGCTCGCCAACGGCACCGAGTTCGACTGGGCGGTGGAGGACATCCCCCTCGACTCTAATAGCATCGCCGCTTGCGGCACGGGCCTCGGCACCGGCGGCACCATCGTCCTCGATGACTCCGTCGAGATGATCCAGGCGCTCTCCAACCTCAACGCCTTCTACGCCCACGAGACCTGCGGCCAGTGCACGCCCTGTCGCGAAGGCTCCCTCTGGCTCTCCCGCGTCACGAAACGCATCACGACCGGCGGCGGCCTCGAGACCGACGTCCCCCTCCTCCTCGACATCGCGAACCAGGTGGCCGGCCGCACGATCTGCGCCCACGGCGAAGCCGTCGCGTGGCCCGTCCAGTCCGCCGTCCCTAAGTTCAAGGACGAGTACCTCGAGTCCATCCGCAAGCGCCAGCAGGGCGAAGCGGTGCCCCCGTTGAAGTTGATTTAAGTTAAGAGCTGGGGCTCGGGCCAGGGCTTGGGCTCGGTTAGGAAATTTCAGGGACAAGGGCAGGGTCAGTAGATGCAGACAAGCAATGTGTCTCAAGCTGCCCCTGACCCTGTCCCTGCTGCCTCGCAGGTAGGGCTGACCGTCCCCGGTCGGCCGCCGGCATGGGGTCTGGCTTCAGCCCGCTTGGCGGGATGGTGCCTGACCCCGTTGCCGGGCTTGTCGCGAGGCGAAGCCAGACCCCGCGTTTCGGCCGCGGACCAGCAGGGACGCTGGTCCCTACCTGACAAGACCACTATCCCCCAACCGCTATCCCCTTCCTGGTTTGCCTCCCCCTTCCTATACCCTATTCCCTAATCCCTTAACCCTGTCGCCCCCACCCCATGCCCCGCTGGTTCATCACCCCTCTCCTCGCGCTCAGCGCCGCCTTCGCCGCGGCGGCCGAGGATGGCAAACTGCTCTACGAGCAGAACTGCGCCGCGTGCCACCTGCCGGACCAGATGGTCGTCGGCCCGTCGTTGATAGAGATCTCCAAGCTCTACGCGAAGAGGCCGAAGGAGTTCGTCGAGTGGTCGATCAAGCCGCAGAAGAAGCGCAATAACGTCATCGAGATGCCGTCGATGGCGCACCTCGGCGAAGAGAAGCTCCTCGCGATCCGCGAGCACATGCTGACGGCTTCCGTCGGTCTCAAGGAGAAGCCGGCGATCACCAAGGATCCGCTGGCTCGCCCCGCCCGCCGGCCCGAGATTCAGCGCATGTTCCTACCTAATGTTGGCCCCGCGGCCATCGCGGTCGCCCTGCCCGGTGACCTCAACGTCTGCTTCGACGCCGGCGACTGCCGCCTGCGCACGGTCTGGCGCGGCGATTTCCTCGACTGCTGGGCCTACTACAAGAGCAACGGCAAGGCCACCGCGGCCCTGCTCGGCAAGACGCTCTGGTCCCTACCGGCCGACGAATCCCTGCAGAAACGCGTGAAGTTCCGCGGCTACACGGTCGACGCCACCGGCCTGCCGACCTTCGAGTATGAGCGCGACGGGGCGCAGTTCCGCGAGACGATTGTCGCCGACGGCGCGGGCCTGGCGCGGCGCTTCGAGGTGACGACGCCCAAACCGGTCGTGTTACCGCTCGATGAGGCCACAACCTGCGCCACCGGCTCGGTCGTGAAGGCCGCGACCCGCCAGCTGACGCTCACTCCGGCCGAAGCCAAGTCCTTCACCCTCTCCGTCCGCCTGCCGTGATCACTTCTCTCCTCTTCCTCACGGCGGCCGTGGCCGCGCCGAATCCCGCCCCAGCCAAGAAGTCGGCGACCGAGCCGGCCAAGGATGGCTGGGCCGAGGCTTTCGCGCTCTCCAAAGTCGACCTGCCTGCCGGCCTGGATGACCAGGTGGGCGGCTTGGCCTTCCTCGAGGATGGCCGCCTGGCCGTGGCTCTGCACCGCGGCGAAGTCTTCATCCGCCAGCCCGACGGCGCCTGGAAGCAATTTGCCGAGGGCTTGCACGAGCCGCTGGGGCTCCTGCCCGACGGCCAAGGCGCCCTGCTCGTGATGCAGCGCCCGGAACTGACCCGCCTCGAGGACACCGACGGCGACGGCAAGGCCGACCGCTACCGCACGCTCTGGGACGGCTTCGGGATGACCGGCAATTACCATGAGTTCGCCTTCGGTCCGGCCCGCGGCCCCGATGGCGCTCTCTACGTCTCGCTCAACCTGGCGTCCTCCGGCGCGGGCATCTTCAAGGAGATTCGCGGCGCCTGGTCGGAGATCGGCAAAGCCACCCGCGAACAGCTGGCGAGCGGCAAGACCGGCGGTGCCGGCCGCATGTATGGCCGCGTGCCCTACCGGGGCTGCATCGTACGGATCGCCGACGGGGGCCGGGGGCCGGCTGAGCTTTTCGCGACGGGTTTCCGGTCGCCGGACGGCATCGGGTTCGACGGGCAAGGTCGCCTGCTGGTGAACGACAACCAGGGGGACTGGCGCGGGAGCAGCCCGCTGCAGGTGGTGACCAAGGGTTCCTTCAACGGCCACCCCGCCTCGCTGGTCTGGTCTCCGGGCTGGGACAAAGGCGACCCGCTCGCGCTGCCGGTCCCAGAGCTGGAGAAGCTGCGCACCCAACCCGGCGGTATCTTCATCCAAGGCGAGCTCTCCAATTCGCCGACCCAACCGGCGGTGTTCCCGAAGTCGTGGGGCGCGCTCGCCGGCCAGGTGGTGTTCGGAGAGATGAACGCCGCGCGGCTCGTCCGCTTCGTCGGCGAGGATATCGGCGGCGGCCATCAGGGCGCGATGATCCCGTTCCTCGACACCAAAACCCTGCGCAACGGCAACCACCGGCTGGCCTTCGCCCCGGACGGCGCCTTGCACGTCGGCAAGACGCACCTCTCCTGGGCCGGCAACAACGGCATCGTCCGCATCGAGGCCCCGAAGACCCTGCCGCCGCTGATCGAGACCGTGCACCTGACCACCGCCGGCTTCGAGGTGCGTTTCACCGCCCCCCTCGCCAAGGCCTCGCTCGTCCCGGCGCTGCGCAGTTTCCGCTACAAGTACCATTCCACCTACGGCTCGCCGAAGGTCGACGAGCTCGCCCTCGAATCCGCCTGGTCGCTGAGCGCCGACGGTAAAGTCCTCACGCTCCCCCTCAAGGAAGTCCGCGCCGGCTTCGTGCACGAGATCAAACTCACCGGTGCCAAGACTCTCGACGGCCGCGAGTTACTTGGACCGATCGCTTATTATCAGGTGGTGAAGACGAAGTAGGTAATAGGGATTAGGGGTTAGGTGCTGGGTGTTGGGGAGCGGGGAGTGGGTGTCGCGATTTGACATCATGGGGCAAAATCTGGGCGGCAGCATAGCGAGGCCTGCTTGCCCCGTCCCGTCTCTCCTGCTACCCAATCCCTGATACCTACTCCCTACCACCTACTCCCTCTACCCTCCCCCCCCTTTCCCCTTTACCCTCCGTCCCCATCCCCTTAGCAAATCCGTCTCATGGAATTCAAAAACGTCACCGCGATCGCCAAGGCCAATGTCTACTTCGACGGCAAGGTCGTCTCCCACACCCTCCTCACCGCCGATGGCGCGAAGAAGACGGTGGGGCTGATCTACGCCGGCACCTACCACTTCGGCACCGATAAGGCCGAGAACATGGAGATCACCGATGGCTCCTGCGTCGTGATCCAGGACGGCTCCAAGGAAGAGAAGACCTACGCCGCGGGGACGCACTTCTACGTGGCCCCGAAGTCCGGCTTCACGATCACGGTGGGCTCGGGGATTTGCCAGTATATCTGCAGCTTCATCGCTTAATCGCGACCCCGCCAAGGGCGGGGCTTGCCAAGTCCAGTCCAAGCCTGAACCTTTCGGCATGTCCGACTCCTTGGGTGGCCTTGCCAATATCCCCGCGCCCGTCGCGCGCGAGAAGCCATGGGTGCAGCTCAAGACGTTCACGTCCAAGCCGAACGTGTTCCGCTCGATGGTGGGCGATGTCTCCGCCGACGCCCGCCAAGGCGACCTCGTCTCGGCCTACGATAAGCAGGGGTCCTTCATTGGCTACGGGTTCTGGAACCCGGGTGCCCCCATCGCGCTGCGCATCCTCAAGAACACCCCCGGCAAGCCGGATGATGCCTGGTTCGAGCAGGCGCTCCGTCGGGCCGCCGCCTTGCGCAAGGACGTGCTCAAACTCGACGCCGACACCGACGCGTACCGCGTGGTCAACGGCGACGCCGATTTCCTGTCGGGCTTGATCGTCGACCGCCTGGGCGACGTGCTCTCCATCGAGGTCTCATCCTACGCGGTGATGCGCAGACTGCCGCGCTGGATCCCCCTCCTCCACGAGGCGGTCGGGACCAAGCGCGAGATCGTCCAGGTCGACGCCCACGTGGCCCGCGTCGAGGGCATCATGCCCTCGGACATCCCGAAGTCGGCCGTACGCTTCGTCAAGATCCGCGAGTTCGGCATGGTCCAAGAGGTCGATTTCGCCGAAGGCCACAAGACCGGCTTCTTCTGCGACCAACGCGACAACCGCCGTCGCTTCGGCGCCCTGGCCCAGGGCCTGCGGGTGCTCGATCTGTGCTGCTACACGGGCGGTTTCTCCATCGCGGCGAAACGGGCGGGCGCCACCGAGGTGACCGCGGTCGACCTCGACGAGAAGGCGATCGAGATGGCCAAGCGCAACGCGAACCTGAACAACGCGCGCATCGAATTCGTCCACGCCGACGCCTTCACCTGGATCCGCCAGATGCAGAAGAACGGCAAGACCTGGGACCTGGTCCTGTGCGACCCGCCCAAGTTCGTCGATAGCCGCGACGAGGAGTTCGAGGCCGAGGGACTCAAGAAGTATAACGACCTCAACGTCCTCGCCATGCAGCTGGTCGCCCCGGGCGGCCTGTTCGTGACCTGCTCGTGCTCCGGGCTGGTGTCCGCCGAGGCCTTCGAGGACCTCGTCAGCAAGGCCGCCCACCGCTACCAGAAGCGCCTCCAGATCTTCGACCGCACCGGACCGGGCGGCGACCACCCCAACGTCTCCAACCACCCCGAAGGCCGTTACCTCAAGGTGCTTTGGAGCAGAATTGGGTAGAGGGTCGAGGGCAGCGTCGAAGGCTGGGTATTATTGGTAGGGTAGCACCGTGTGCTGCCCTCGTCGCTGCCACCCCCATACCCCTGCCATCTCTACGTGCCCCCGTGTCACCGTGCTCACGTGCACCCTCGCGGCTCCCTCGCGCTGGCAGGGCTGACCAACCTTGGATAAGCGCGATTGAGCGAGGGCGCTCACCCCACCCGACGCTGACACGATCCCTTGGCCCGACCGGCGGAGGCCGGGCGGACTAAGGAAGACCGGATGCCCGGCGAATCCTCAGGGCGCCGAAGACTTCCTCACGACGGTGCCTTCTCCGATGCTGATGCTCACGCCTTCGTAGTTGATGACGCCGGTGCCGCCTTGGACGGAGACGGAAAGGTTGTCGACGAGCTTGAGCGATCCCGTGCCTCCGCCGCCCTGTTCGGTACGGGCGCCTTCGCCGACCCACGCGACCACGCCTTGGAGGACGGGTATGCGCGCCGTAGGCGCCGGTATCGCCGCGGGGGCCGAAGCGGCCGGCGCCACCGTCACGACCGAGACGGCGCTCCGGGACAGACGGGTGCTTTCCTGCGTACCCATGCTGACCTGATCGTTGATCGCGGAGCGCACGCCGTTATAAGACGTAACTACTCCTTCGATCAAACGGGTCGGGATTCGCAGGACGCGAGCCGCCGACGCGAGCTGCGGATCGGCGCCGGTGGCCGGCAGGCCGTTCGCGACACCGGTCGCTTGGGAATCGATGCCCAGCGCGTCAGGGAGTTCGCCGACCGTGACATCACGACCGGAAAGAATCTTCAGCTGGACGTCGGTGGCCGTCGAATTCTGCAGCAGGATGTCGCCGGAGACGAGATCTCCGTTGGCGCCGGCCTTGATGGTGAAGGTGTTCGCCGTCGGAGATGTCGTGACCAAGGTGAGGGCGCCGAGGGTGATGTCTCCCCCGGCCGAAGCGGTGCCGCCGGCGGTGGTGTCGAAGGTCACCCCGGTGAGCACCCGGGTCGGGCCCAGCAAGGCGATGGCTCCGCCGGCGGTGGTGATATCCGCCGAAACGACCGAAGCGCCGGTGACGCCGAAGCCCGCGCCGCCGCTGGTGACGACGGCATAGGGAAGATTCGTCATACCCGTGGTCTGCAACGAGAGGGTCGCCTGCGGCGCAAGCGTCGTGAGCACGTCGATATTCCCCGACTGTCCGGGGCCGCCGAAGATGACCGAGGCGAAGCCTGGGCCAATCGAGGCGAGGTCAGAGGTCGAGAGATGGAAGCCACCCCTACCAGCGCCGCCCAAGGTGATGGCGGAGGAGGGGACGTAAGGAGCGACCGTGAGGACCGAGGAGGCGGTCGCGGGCGTGATCGCACCGGTCAGGATCACGTCAGCGGCGCGTAGCACCCCGGCAGTTCCCGACACCGCCATGTCAGCCGACACGGTGACGAGACCAGGCGTCGCGACCGTTCCGGACAGACTGAGTTTTGAGCCGGACAGACGGATGTCGCCGCCGACGCTGCCAAGGCCGGCGATGACCGGACCGGCACCCGAGGAGGCGGTGGACGTGACGTCGATGTCGCCGGCGACCCGGAGCGGACCGAGCGTGCCGCCACCCGCGGTGATGTCGACGGTGGCGATGGCCGGACCGCTCATCGAAGCCGAGGCCAACGAGACGGAGCCCTGCCCCGCGTCGACGAGCAACGATCCGCCACCGGCCGAGGCGGAGAGGCTTCCCAGCGCGGCGTCGCCGTTGGAGGTCCTGATGGTCAGGCGGCCGGGCGGCGCGATGTCGACCGCGGTGGAACGCAAGTCAGACCCAGCCAGGTTGATGGTCACCGCTCCGGGCACGACCAGCCGGCCGACCGTGACGTCGCCAGCGGAGTAGAGCTGGCCTAGGCGAAGATCCGTCGAGCCCGATTTGACGACGAGTCCGCCGGCGCCGAGACGCACGATGTCCGCGGAGGAGGAACCCAGCGTGAGGTCGCCGGCATTAACAATCAGCCCGCCCAGCGTGAGCGCACCGGTCGACCCGAGGAAATCGACGTCCGTTCCGCCCAGGGTCAGGACGCCGGCGCCGGAGACGGAGGTGCCGGCCGAACCGACCTGAATCACGCCGGCCGTGACAAGCGAAGCATTGGCGACGACATCGAGGTCGCCGAGGACACGGATGGCGCCCGCGCCGGTTCCGGTGACGGAACCGCTGAGACGGAGGTCCCCGGTCACGGTAAGCGCGCCGTCGCCGGTCAGGCCGACCGCCGCGGAGATGTCCGTGAGGCCGGTGGTAGCGAGGACCAGCGGCACGCCGACGGTGACGGGCTGAGCGACGGTGATCGCGGCGCTGCCGCCGAGGATCTTGACGGAGCCAAGATCGGCCAGTTTGGCCAGCAGGCCCGAGGTCACGTCGAAGGCGCCGGCTCCGGAGTCGGTCGAAGCTCCCACCAGGACCGGCAGACCCGAAGCGGAAGCCAGCGTGAGTTCGGTCGAGGCTCCGACGAAGCTGGCCGCCGCGCCGGCTTCGATCGTGTTGGCGGTGAGGCGCACCGCCGAAGCGCCGAAGGCGACCGGTCCTTCGAAACGCAGCAGGTCGCGCACGGCGATGTCCTGACCGACCGTGGTGAGCCCGTCGGAGGCGAGCGTCAGGGAATCCAGCGGCGTGAGATTGCCGACGGCGCCCAACGTGAGCGAGGCGCTGCCGGTATCGAGGGTCAGATGCGAGGGACCGGCCACGGCGCCTTGGATGGAGCCGACCGACAGCCTGCCGCCCGAGTAGGCACCCCCGGAGGTGGTGTCGATGGAAGCCGTGCCGGAAATCCGAAGGGCGGCGTCGATGGACAAGGCTTGTCCCGCGGTGGTGAGCGAGGAGGAAAGCACCAGGCTGCCCGAGGGGGACACGAACGAGACCGGCGCCGTGAAAGCAAGCCGCGCGGCCACGGTCAGGACGCCGGAACCCGCGGAGGAACCGAAGCGAAGCGAGGTGAAGCCATTGCCGATGAGGGCCATCTCCGCCGCGGTGAGGTCAAAGGCCGCGGTGGAAGCCGTGCCGCCGATCGCCATGTCGGCGGTTGCGGGTGCGGGCTCGAAGGCGAGGGATCCCGCATTGGGGGAGGCGGCGGCCAACAGACGGCCGGTGAAGTCCGCTTCGGCGGCACGCAGCACGACGTCACCGCTGAAGACGGTATCGGCCGCGCCCAACTGGATGGTGCCGCCCGCGAGATAGCTGCCGCTGAGACTCTGGCCGAGGGCGCCGGAGAGCGTAAGGTCACCCGCGCCGGTCACGCCCGCCGAAGCGAGCAAGCCGCCGGCGGTCACCGTCAGGTCATGGCCGTTGGCGACCACCGCGACGGAACCGAGATTGACCTGACCCGAGGCGACAATCGAAGCGTCGGCCGCCAGGCTCAACGAGCCGACCTGCATCTGCCCGGCAGGCAGGGAAAGCGCCCCGCCCAAGGTCAGGGCTCCGGCGTAGATCAGGTCACCGGGATTGAGGCTGAACTGGTCGCCCGCCTGATCGCCGAAGCGGAGTCCGCCGGTCTGCGCCAGGCTGATGTTGCCGGAAAGGGTCGTGACCCCGGCGTTACCGCCGAGGAAGGCGAGCGAGCCCGAGCCCTGCATCAGCAGGTCGGTCAGGTTCACCGCGCCAGCGATCGTGACGTCGCCGGTCGAGGTCGGCGACTGGAGCTGGAGCATCGCGAGGCCGCTGATGCCGCCCGCGAGCGTGACGTCGCCCGCGGCGCCGTCCAAGATGAGGCGATAGCCGTTGCCGGTGACGGAGCCGAGGCTCAGATCGCCGCCCGCGGTCAGCACGGACGAATCGGCGCCCAAAGTCACGGCACCCAGCGAGATATTCCCGCCGGTACCGCTGAGGTCGCCGGACAACTGGGTCGACCCGAACACGGCCGAGCCCACGGAGATGCTGTCGCCCAGGATCGCGGTTTGGGCGGCCAGCGACCCGGTGACCGACACCGAGTTGAGCGGCAGCAAGGTCAGCACATCGACGCCGGACACGCCACCGGACACCACAAGGTTGGCGGAAGCGGCGGAGACGGTGAGGTCGTGGCCGGCGCCGGTGACGCTGGCGAGGGTGATGTTACCGCTGGCCTGGAGCAACGAGTCGCCGGTCAAGGTCACGGCGGAAGCGTTCAGGATGCCGCCGAGCTGCAGGATGCCGCCGAGACGGAGATCCCCGAGAGAGGCGCTGGCGGCCGACGCGGTCGCTCCGCCGGCTAGACGCAATTCGCCCCCGGCGATGGCGCCGACGATGCCGAAGGTGTCGCCCGTCTGGTCTCCCAGGGAGAGCACGCCGGCATTGGC
Source organism: Verrucomicrobiota bacterium (assembly GCA_014193315.1). Classification (GTDB taxonomy): domain Bacteria; phylum Verrucomicrobiota; class Verrucomicrobiia; order Opitutales; family UBA953; genus UBA953. Next base: position 21,750 of record BJHS01000004.1, on the reverse strand, counting down.
GACGGTGACGCCTCCCGCGATGGCGGAGGTGCCGTTGTTGCCACCGAGCAGGCTGGCCGTGCCGCCCGCGACGGTGAGCGAGCCGAGGTCGACGACGCCGCTGACGGTGGCGACACCGGTCGAACCGACGGCCTGTAACGTGAGCGCCCCGACCTGGGAGAGGCCGCCGGAGACGGTGACGTTCCCGGTCGCCGAAGAGAGGGTCAACGCGTGCGTGGCGCCGGCGATCGCGCCGGTGGAAAGCAGACCCGTGCCGGTGCCGAGGACGGCGTCGCCGGCAAGGGTGAGCGTACCGGTGGACAGATTGCCCGAGGTGTTCACGGAGCCGGCGAGCGTGAGACCGCCCAGCTGCGCGGAGCCGGCGTTGACGATGCCGGTCACGCCGGTGGCGCCTGGCGAGGCGAGAGCCCCGACAAAGGAGAAGCGGTCGCCGGACTGATCGCCCAAGGTGACGGGCACGCCGGCGGCGAAGGTGGCGGAGGTCGCGCTGCTGAGGCCCTGGGCGCCGCCGAGGAGCACGGCCTGCCCTCCCCCGAGGACATTGAGCGCGCCGACGTCGAAGGTCCCGCTGAGCGTGACATTCCCGGTGGCGCCCGCCGTCTGCAACGAGAGCGCGCCAAGCGAGGAGATGTCGCCTGCGACGTTGATGGCGGCGGTGCCCGAGGACAGCGCCAGCGAGCCGGGTCCGGTGACGGTGTTGAGGCTGATGGCGCCGTTGACGGTCCCGATGGAGGCGGAGCCCGTGGCGGCCAGCTGGCCGCTCACGGAGACGGCGCCGGCGGCAGTCAGGCCACCGCTCAAGGTCAGGCCGCCGGTCACGCTCAACGCGCCCGAGAGATTCTGCGCGCCGCTGAACGTCGTGTTCGCGGCGGCGGCGGTCAGGCCGGTGATCGGACCGGACGTGGCGGCGGCGTAGCTCGTGAAGCCGCCGACCGTGGCGGCCGACGCGAAGCTGACGGCGCCCGCGCCGGCGGAAAGCGCCAGCGACGAACCGCCGCCCAGCGGCGAAGCGAAGGAGATCGCGCCGCCGGAGGTGGCGATCGTGCTGCCCGTCGACTTCACGGCGACCGGCGCATTGAAGCCGAGCGTCAGCGGGGCCGCGGCCGAGGCCAGGGAGGCCGGCAGCTGGATGAAGCCCTGCCGGTTGCCGGCGGCGGTATCGACGGCAAGCTGCAGCGAGCCGGCGACGGAACCAAGATAGGAGAGATTGGTGTCGAAGACGATGCTGCCCTTCGAGGAGATCGTCAGCGGAGTCCCGCTGGCGAGCGCGGCGAGGAGCGTGTTGATGTTGATCGTGCCCGAACCGCTATCCAGACGGAAGGTGCCTCCCGTCCAGGCCTCGGAGTCGGCGGCGGTCGAGATGGTCAGGATGGACGGGCTGAACAACGACGAGTGCGAATCGGGAACGAAGGCCGCCTTGGCCATCACGGGGACGGCGAGGACGCGAGAGACCGGATTCACGAGCGCGGGGGCGGTCGGCGTGAACACGCTGGTAGTGAAGCCGGCCGGCACCGGCGCCGGAGCGGCGACCGAGGTCACCGCCGTCTGGAAGGTCGAGGGATTGGTACCGGAAACGACGTAGCCCGGAGCTACGGTGCCGGTGGTGAGCGGGTAGGCGGTGTTCTGGTTGAGCCAGCCCTTGAAGAGCTGCAGCTTGGCCGTGGCGCCGCTGGCCAAGGTGAGCTGACCCGACGGAGCGTTGAAGAGCGGCAGCTGGAACCCAGTGTCGGTAGTCCCGCGGACCTGGATCGTCCCCTCGTTGACGATGGAGGAACCCGTCATGGCGGCGGAGCCAATCGGGCCTTGGACCTGGATCTGGTCGACCACCAGGGTGCCCTTGTTCACCAGGTTGAAGGGGGAGCTCGTGTAAACGCTGCCCAAGCTGAGCGTGCTGCCGGCCTCATTGATCAGCGTACGGCCGAGTCCCTTGGCCGAACCCGTGGCACCGGAAACCAAGTAGAGTTTGCCCGCACCTTTGAGATTCATGCCGTCGTAGGTGATGCCGGCCACGAGCTGGCGCGTGACCCAGATGTCGCCGGACCCGTCGATGACGCCGGCGTCGAAGGTCAGGGCATCGATGACCAGACCGGCGGAGCCGATCGTGAAAGTGCCGGCCTGGTCGGCCAGCAAAGCCACGGCCGAAGGGCCGTCCGCCGACGTGATCGTGCCGCTCAGGGTCACGGTCGTGTAGGGGTGCGTCAGTTTCAGGCCTTCGTCCAGTTGATTGACTCCCGAGAAGACATGCCCGGAGCCGTAGAGCCCGAACCAGGAGGTCGGCACGGTCTTGATGACGGAGTTGCGGACTTCCACGGGAACATAGATGACCGGCTTGGCCCCGGCGGTCTGGACTTCGACCTGGGCTCCGTAGAGTTTCATCGAACCACCGGTGGAGTTGTTGTAGGCGGAGCCCGGGGAAATCATGAAGGACCGGCCGGCGGTGCTGAGGGAAGTGAAAAGCAGGCTGCCCTCGACGCGCAGCTCGGCGCCGTAGCCGAGATAGAAAGCTGCGCTCGGCCCGGACCGCATCGACGCCTCGAGCTGAAAGGTCGCCGTGGCGCCAGGTGAGACCACCATGTTGCGACCGATGATGTTCCCTCTGGACTCGTTGATCGAGAGCACATAGCCGCACCTCAAGATGGCCTGAGCCCCGGAGGGCAGCAGGAGCCTGCCGCCGCTGGAAGTCCTGATGGCCCCGTCCGTCCAATCCAGATTGCCGGTGACGGTCAGGTCCCCTCCGGTGATGTCGGGGTAATCCGGTGATGTCGGGGTGCTCGACATCAGCATCGAGTCGACCTCGAGCCCTTGCGCGCCGATGGTAAAACCTGCTCGGCCGATGAGCAAGGCGAGGTTACCGGCGCCGGCCGAGGAAGTGATGCGACCCGAAAGAGTCTTCTCGCCCGAGGTAAGGATTATCACGCTTCCGTCCAGCTGGCTGAGGCCGGCGACCGAGCAGGAGTTCGTGTCGGCGTTTCCCTTGCCGATGTAAGTCTTGGCGTTGGGTCCGTTACGCAGGATCCCGTCCTGGACCGAGGTGTTGATTAGGACCTCCAGATTCGCCGCGGCGGCCGTGGTCGGGCCGCCTTGGACGAACACGGTTCCGCCAGCGACGATCATTTGCCCGCCACTCTCTTGCTGGCCCGCATTGTTGAGTGTATTGTACATGCAGGCCGAACCGGTATAGGAGGGCGGCCGCGAGACGTTCAGCTGGCCTTCGAGCCGCAGTTTCCCGAGGGGGGCACACCACAGGCTTCGCCAAAGGTTGGCGGTGGCGCCAGGCGCGACGACGAGCTCGGCGTTGAGCCTGGGTGTCCCGTTGGCGACCGTCCCGATCTCGGCGGTGGCGCCGGCCGGCAAGACGATCCGGCCGGTGTTCTGGAAAGTACCGTTGCGCCAATCAAGGGTGCCCGTGACCCAGAGATTGCCCCCGGCCACGATGCTCCGCTCGAACAACATCGAGTCGACGACGAGGCCGGCCGCTCCGATGGTGTGCGTGATCGTGTCGGGGGAGGCGTTGACCTTGAAGGCGACCGCCCCGGCGCCGTCGAAGGAACTGATGCGGCCGGTGAAAGTGTTCGAGAGCGTCGAGGCGAAGGTCACGCCGGCATCCAGCTGCGTGATGCCGCTGATGACGTTCTCCTGCGCCCCGGCGAAGACGATGCTCGCGCCGGCGTCGGTCCCCATCTTGGCGTTGCGGGCGTCCAGTTTGATGTTGGATGTCACCGACATCGCCCCGAAGGCGTTCACGGTGCCGCCGAACACCTCCAGCGTCCCGCCCGAAGCCTGGGTGCCCCAAGGACCGCGGTCCAGGATGACGGACTTGTTGAAGTCGCCGGCGGGGAATTCCAGCGTCCCCTCGATCCGCAGTCGCGCCGTAGGTCCGAATAATATGCTGTTGTAGTTCGCCGTGCTCGCATGCCGGCGGATCTTCAACGTGGCGCCTTCGGGCACCACGAATTCACGGTCGATCAAGGGGGCGACGGGGTCGTTCCAGTAGGTCGTGATGAAATTCGCCGTGCCGGCGTTGTCCAAGGCCGTGCACCCGGTTCCCGTGAAGGACCCCATGGTCCAGTCCAGGGCCTCGGTGATGTGCAGGATCCCGGGACCGGTGACCGTGCCCCCGGCGAGCTTCAGGACTCCGACCGAGGCGCTTTCGGTGAAAGGCGTCGGAGAATTTCCGACATTCACGGTGCCACCGGTCACTTCCAGCACGCTGACGCTCCCGCCGTCATCCAGGACGAACTCGCCCGCGCCCATGCTGATGGCGGTCGCGCCGACGCCGCCGACAGCGCCGACCTGACCCGTCACACGCACGGGGCTGTAACCGCTGCCCTGATTGCCGAGCACGACACCGGGACTGAGAAGCAGGGATCCTGAAAGGACGACGTCGTAGTTGGCGCGGAAATCGACCCTGCTGGTCGGCGAACCGACGGTCACCGTCCCGCCCGCGATGTTGACCGAAATCATGCCCCTGAGGACGGCGCGGGTATTGCTGTTCGTCGCGCTGCCGCCAAGGATCAAGCCTCCCGGGAGATTATTGAAGGTCCCGTATCGTCTGTCGGTCGCGGGCGTGCCGATGTTCACGTCGTACGGCTGCGTGCTATAACTGAGGATCTCGACCGTTCCCGCGTTGTTGAGCACCGCCGCGTTCGAGGAGAAGTATAGATAACTTCCCCCGGAATAGCCGCCGGCGTCGCGCAAGGTCAATGTCGCGCCTTGCGGAACGTCGAGACGGCGACTGAGAGTAGGCGGATACGCTCCCAAATCCTTGGTCGTGACCCTGAAGACACCGCCCGGGGCGAGGACGGTCGTCCCCGAACCTGTCATCTCTCCCCCGGTCCAATCGAGTCCTCCCAACGTGAGGGTGCCGGTACCGTTGATGGAGCCGGGCTGGGCGCCGCTCCGGCTCAAAGCCAGCATGTCAATCGAAGCGGCGCCGTTGACCGTCATGGTCGTCGAGTTGGTAGCGCCGGCCGTCTGGGTGATGGCCGTCAACGAGGCGCCGTCCCGGAGGGTGGCGTTGCCGGAATAAAGTGTGACCTTGAGATGACCGGTGCTCGCGCCTTCGAAGAAGGCGTTCGCGTTGTCGAGCCGGAGCTCCGAGGTCGCGCTGCCGACGGTCAGCGTGCCTCCCTGGTTGTTGAACGCGGTCAGGTACGACAGCAAGCCGATCGTGTTGCTGTTCGTCGCGCTGCCGGCGCGGATCACGCCGGTAGCCAGATTGTTCACGGTGCCGGCGTAGTAGCCTCCGGGAGTCCCGATTCTGACCTCGTACGGCAAGGTGGAGTATCCGAGGATCTCGATGGTGCCCGCGTTGTTGAGCACCGCCGTATTCGAGGAGAAGTATAGATAACTTCCCGCGGAATAGCCGGAGGCGTCGCGCAAGGTCAATGTCGCGCCTTGCGAGACGTCGAGACGACGATTGAGAGTAGGAGGATTGGCCGTCAAGTGCCTGGGCGTGGCCGTGAACAAGCCGCTGCCGGCGAGCACGGTCTTGCCATTGCCCCGCATGTCTCCCCCGGTCCAATCGAGTCCTCCCAACGTGAGCGTACCAGGCCCGGTGACAGTGGCATCCTGGCCGCTGGGCTTGCTCAGCTTGAACATGCCGATGCTGGCGGAACCGTTGACCGTCATGGTCGTCGGGTTCGTGCCCGCCGTCTGGGCGAAAGCCGTCAACGAGGCGCCGTCCTGGAGGGTGGCGTTGCCGGTATAAAGTGTGACCTTGAGATGACCGGTGCTCGCGCCTTCGAAGAAGGCGTTCGCGTTGTCGAGCCGGAGCTCCGAGGTCGCGCTGCCGACGGTCAGCGTGCCTCCCTGGTTGTTGAACGCGGTCAGGTACGACAGCAAGCCGATCGTGTTGCTGTTCGTCGCGCTGCCGGCGCGGATCACGCCGGTAGCCAGATTGTTCACGGTGCCGACTTGGTAGCCTGGGGCAGTCCCGATTCTGACCTCGTACGGCAGGGTGGAGTATCCGAGGATCTCGATGGTGCCCGCGTTGTTGAGCACCGCCGTATTCGAGGACAAGTATAGATAACTTCCCCCGGAATAGCCGGCGGCGTCGCGCAAGGTCAATGTGGCGCCTTGCGAGACGTCGAGACGACGAGTGAGAGTAGGAGGATACGCTCCCAAATCCTTGGTCGTGACCCTGAAGACACCGCCCGGGGCGAGGACGGTCGTCCCCGAACCTGTCATGTCTCCCCCGGTCCAATCGAGTCCTCCCAACGTGAGGGTGCCGGTACCGTTGATGGAGGCGGTCTGGGCGCCGCTCCGGCTCAAAGCCAGCATGTCAATCGAAGCGGCGCCGTTGACCGTCATGGTCGTCGAGTTGGTAGCGCCGGCCGTCTGGGTGATGGCCGTCAACGAGGCGCCGTCCCGGAGGGTGGCGTTGCCGGAATAAAGTGTGACCTTGAGATGACCGGTGCTCGCGCCTTCGAAGAAGGCGTTCGCGTTGTCGAGCCGGAGCTCCGAGGTCGCGCTGCCGACGGTCAGCGTGCCTCCCTGGTTGTTGAACGCGGTCAGGTACGACAGCAAGCCGATCGTGTTGCTGTTCGTCGCGCTGCCGGCGCGGATCACGCCGGTAGCCAGATTGTTCACGGTGCCG
>BJHS01000004.1:0-15142 GCA_014193315.1 Verrucomicrobiota bacterium | reverse complement strand
CCCGATTCTGACCTCGTACGGCAAGGTGGAGTATCCGAGGATCTCGATGGTGCCCGCGTTGTTGAGCACCGCCGTATTCGAGGAGAAGTATAGATAACTTCCCGCGGAATAGCCGGAGGCGTCGCGCAAGGTCAATGTCGCGCCTTGCGAGACGTCGAGACGACGATTGAGAGTAGGAGGATTGGCCGTCAAGTGCCTGGGCGTGGCCGTGAACAAGCCGCTGCCCGAGAGGACGGTCTTGCCGGCTCCGCTCATCGCGCCGAAAGTCCATTCCAAGGCGCCCAGCGTCAGGGTGCCGGTGCCGTCCAGGACGGACGAGGCATGGTTGAGCTTAAGGGAATCCAGGGCGCCGTCCGCGCTGGTCGTATAGGTGGCGGCCCCGATGGTGAGGGCGGAAACCCCCGTGAACAGGGTGTCGTTCCAGCTTCCGCTGTTCAGCGTGACGCCGGCCGCGCCCTGCGCCCGGATCTGGCCGCCGTTCAGGGAGGGCTTGTTGTTGAAGGTGGCGTTGCCGTCGACCACGAGAGTCAGCGCGGAGGCGGTCGAGTTGATGGCGGCGGAGACGGTGATTGTGCCCGCGTGCACGGCGCCCGTGCCGGCGTCCAGGGTGAGCCTCGCGGCGCGGGCGCCCGAGTAATTGATGGCGCTGCTGACCGTGATGCTGTTATCGGCCTGCACGACGAAGTCGGTCGTGGCCAGGTTACTCACGATCGAGGCCGCCAGCGTGGCGTCGACGGTCACGGTAAGCGGATCGAGCAGGAAGGTGCCGCAGCGGCCGACAAGGGCGCGGGTGTCGACGCGCGCGCCGGCGACGTCCGCCGAATCGCGGCCGGAAAGCTCGACGAAGCCGCCGTCGCCGCCAAGGGCGCCGGCGCGGGCGGAGAAATCGCCTTCGGCCGAGATGGCCTCGGCGGCTTTCGCGACGAAACGGCCGCCGCCGGCCTCGCCGGAGACATCCGCCTTGGCCTTGGCCATGATCACGACGCCGCCGGAGAGATCGATGTCGCCGCCGCGGGCCGCGCCGGAAGACGCGGCGAGTTCGCCGCCGACCCGCGCCGTCCCGCCGGCCGCCGAAAGGGTGATCCGGCCGCCTTGCGCGACCAAGGAGGAGGCTTCGACCAGCCCGTCGACGTTCACGACGCCGGCGAGGGCGCCGGCCGCGGCGTCGGCGGTGATGAGGATGCGGCCGCCTTCGGCGCGGACGACGCCCGACTGCTCCACGCTGCCGCCGTCACCGAGGGCGAGCTGGAGAAAGCCGTCGCCGGCCAGGTCGAGGGTGGCGCGGGAACCGCCCGCGAGCTGCACCCGGCCCAGGCGGGCCGAAATCAATCCCGTGTTGACCACGCGGGGGCCGACGAGCGCGGCAAGGCCGGCGTCGGCGACGGTGATGCGACCGGCGTTGACGACTTCGGCGCCGGCGGCCCCGGCGGAGAAGACGAGCTGACCGGCGTCAAGCCGCGATCCATCCGCTTCCAGCGCGACGGCGGCGAAGCTGCCCGTCTCGATCACGCCGGAAGCGCCGACGAGCACGCCGTGCGGATTGGCCACGACCAAGGAGCCGTTGGCCTGCACATATCCGTCCAGACGCGTAGGGAGCCCCCCCGTGACACGGGCGAGCAGCAACGAGGATGAGGAAGGCTGCAGGACCGTGACCCGCTCACCGGCGGCGACGTCAAAGGAGGCGAAATCGGCGGCGGCGCGCGCCGTCTGCTGTCGCAAGGTCATCGACGAGCCGGTGCGCTCGACGGCGAGCGAACCGGAGCGGACCGTTGGATCCGTGGGCAACGCGATCACCTTGGCGGCGAGCAGCAGCGTGGCTAGGGAGAGGAAAGGGAGTCGGGTCTTGCTCATGGGAGATAAGAATCAGAAGCGGGCCTGCAGGGAGGCGAAGTAGTTGACGGACGCCCCGCCCGTCGCCGCCGGCGACTGGTCGTTGCGCCAAGGTATGGCCGCGCCGACCTCGAAGGTCAGCTGGGGGCCGGTGGCGGAGACTTCTTTGCGAAGCCCGGCGCCGTAGGAACCGAACCGCTGGTAGGCGTTGGTCAGGTCGGACTGGGTGACGGCATAATCGCCGAACACGAAAGGCGCGATCCCATAGGCCACCGGCTGGGTGGCGAGATCGAGCGCGGCGCCGAGGCCGCGATCACCGTAGGCGGAGGCGGAACGGAAGGAGCGGACCAACGTGGCGCCGCCGACCGCGAATTGCTCGGGCACCGGGAGGCTGTCCTTGGCCCAGACGCCTTCGACCCGCGTGGTGAGGAGCAAGTCGGCGGGCAGCAGCCGACGATCGACGACGGAAAGCCGGTAGTGGCTGAAGTCGGACGGAGCCGACGGATTGCTGGAGGACGCCGAAGCGGAACGGGTCAAGGACGCCGTGGCCTGGACGCTGGCCACCGTGGAGGAACCAGGCGCGGCGCGCACGGCCTCGGCCTTGAGGCGCAGCAGGCGCAGCCCGTCACGCGAGACCAACGTCGTGGTCCCCGCGGAGGAATCGAGCCAGCTGGAGGAATCCTGGGACTCGACCGTCGCCGATGCGAAGACAGAGAACTGACGGCTCCGCACCAAAGGATAGACGAGCGAGGCGGTCAGGCTCGTGCTGGCGCCATCGACGCGGCCCGTGTTGCCGCCGCCGATGTCCGTGGGCCTGGTCAGCGTATCGGCGCGCAAGACACCGAGCGTCATCATCCAGCCGTCATCGCCCAGAGGCTGGCGCAGGCCGGCCGCGTAGAACGTCAGCATTTCGGGCTTCGGCAAAGCGGCGGAAGCGGAGAAATACCACTGGCGGACCGCGTCCTCGAACTCGTTGAGCCGGACATCGAGAAAGACGCGGCCTTCGCCGAGCGAGCGCTGCAGGTAATTGTCGGCGCCGAAGGTGACCTCCCGCGCCCGTGTCTCGGCCGAGACGGTCAGGCGGCTCGAGCCGAGGATCGTTCCCTTGCTCAGGACGCTCTCCAGCGAGATGCCCGAGATATCCTCCGCGAGCAGCAGCTGCCGCTCGATCAGGTCGGCCCGCAAAGGACGCTGGGCGAGGATCGGCGAAACGTAGCGTTCGAGCTGGCCGGCCAACGCCTTGGGCGCGGCTTCCGAAGCGACCTGCGATTCGCTGACGTAACCTTCGACGATCACCAAGGAGATGACGCCGTCCTTGATCTCCTGCTCGGGCAGGACAGCCCGGCAAAGCAGATAGCCCTGCCGACGATAGAGGGCTTCGATCTCCGAGGTGACCTTGCGTAGTTCGGCGTAGCTCACCTTGCGGCCCAGGATCGTGTCGATCAGCGGCTGGATCTCCGCGATCGTGATGACCTTGTTGCCGAGCAGCCGCACGCCTTCGAGCTGCAGGACAGGCAGCGCCTCGGTCACCACGTCCGGCTCGGACGGCAAGCGCAGCTTCAGCACGCCTCCGGTCGGCGCGGCCGGCCGGGTCGCCTGCTCACGCTGGACGACGGCGGGATTCGGGGCGGTCTGCGCAGACGCAAGCGTCAGCAGTTGGCAGGCTGCGACGATCAAAAAACGGCGGCTGACGCACGACGAACGGCGAAGGGGCATATTACTATGCTTGTCAGTCACCCGAAAAAACAAAGCCTGCTTGTGGTCAGCGCACTTGGTCAGAAATGAAAGGACAGGCTATCGACGCGCGCTCCGGGCTACCGGTCCGGTGGACCCGCCGACCTGCCACGTGCGGTGGAAGACCGACATGAAGGCGTCCCAGTCAATGCCGCCGCTGGCCAACCAACCTTGGATCTGGCGGGCGATCGTCTCGGGCTGGTTAAGGCAACAGGCGATCGGCGGGGTAAGACAAAAGGCCGAGGGCGTGCCGACCAGCACGACCACCGAGACATCAAGCGGATAGGAGAGACCGCGACGGGCGAAATAGCCGAGGGCGGAAAGGAAGTCATCCCAGAGCGGGAAGAGCAACGCGGTGCAGCCGGAGGCCAGCGCCTTGTCCAAAGAAGCTTCGATCCTTTCCGGCGTGGGCACTTCGGCGGAATATTCGATGTCCAGGTCCACCCCCTGCTCCTTGGCGACGCGGGCGATATTGGCCAACGAGACCTTGAGCCTTACTTTCCGGCCCAGAAAAGGGATGAAGAAGCGGCGATGCCCGAGGGCCTTGAGGTGCCGGGCCGCGATCTCCACCAGCGGACCGTATTGCACGCCGAGTCGCTGCACCCGCTTCGAACGGAGGTTGCCGAACATGGAGGCGATCCGGACGGGGTGCCGGGCGACGCCTTGGTAAAGGTGCGAATCCGGCGACATGAGGACGCAGTGCGTCGGCCGGGTCCTGACCATCTCGGCATGCACCGCCTTGCGACGGGCAACGCCCGCCTTCTCGCTCAGGTCGACGAACCGATAACCATCGCCGCGGGCTTTCAACTCTTCGGCGAGCTGTACCATACCCATCGCGATTGTCGAATCATAGAAGCTCAGCGGCTTGGCGGAGAGCACCAGGAGCTCGAACTTTACGCTGGCGCGCTGATGAGGAGAGGCGGCGACCACGCCGACGCGTCGCTTCCCTCCCCGGCTGACCAAGACCTTGCGCTCGATCAGCAAGGCGATGGCCTTCTGGACCGTAGGCAGGCTGACCTTATGCTGTTGGGCCAAGTCTCTTCCCGACGGCAACAGCCCCTTCCAACCCTCCTGACGGACCTGAACCTCGATCGCATCTGCTAGAAGTTCAAATGTGGCCTTTTTCTCGAATTTCGCAGAAGGCATGGCGATTTGAAAGCGGGATTATTCGCATTAAATCTGACAAATCCACCGCTATTATTCATAGTCAGATTGGTCAGATATGGATGCTAATCGCACTCGGTGATCTTGCCCGTCAGATGGTACGCCCCTCGGCGAACGGCGGTCATGGCAATGACCGCCCTACCCATGACAGGTATTGGCGGTGTGCGGTTGGCGTTTGGGCGCAGGTAGGGCTGACCGGCCCGGTCAGCCGCGGTTGAGAGGGCCGCTCACCCCTGCCCAAGACAGGTATCAGCGGCTGGCGGTTAGCGGTTGGCCCCATAAACCGTCCCCGATCAGGGTGAATCCGCAGGCGCGGACTGCGCCGGGAAGCCGGCGGCCCTCCGGGACGCTCGTTCAGAGCCCCTCAATCCCCGCCCGGAGCTCGGCGGCTTTCCGGCGGATCGCGGCCTGCTCGGCGGGGGGCATCTGGGCGGCTTGGCGGACCGCCATGCCGACCCGCGGGTTGTTCAGGAAACGGTCCTGGTGGCGAAGCCAGAAATCCCAGTAGAGGGCGTTGAGGGGGCAGGCGAGCGGGCCGGTGCGGTCCTTGGGGTCGTAAGGACATCCGCCGCAGTAGTTCGACATCTTGGAGACATAACTGGCGGCGCAGCAGTAAGGCTTGCTGGCGAGGAAACCGCCGTCGGCGTGCTGGCTCATGCCAATGACGTTGGGGAGCTCGACCCATTGAAAGGCATCGATATACACGCCTAGATACCACTTCTCGACCTCAGCGGGACTAATTCCGGCAGTAAGACAGAACGAACCAATAACCATAAGCCGTTGGATATGATGGGCATAAGCGGTATCTAGCGACTGGGCGATAGCGTGCCGGAGGCAGTTCATCTTGACGGCGCCGGTCCAGAACCAGGCGGGCAGGGAGAGGCTGTGGCCGAGCCCGTTGGCGGCGGCGTAACCGGGCATCTTGGCCCAATAGACGCCGCGAATGTACTCGCGCCAGCCGATGATCTGGCGAACGAACCCTTCGGTCGCGGCGAGGGGGTACCGGGCGGGATCGCGGCGGTGCGCGGCGGCGGCAGCGTCCGCCACCTCGCGGGGGGCGAGGAGCTTGACGTTGAGGGCGAAGGAGAGCCTCGAGTGGAAGAGGCGGTCCGAAGAGGTGTGCATAGCGTCCTCGTAATCGCCAAAGTCCGGCAAACCCCGCTCGATGAAAGCGGCGAGCTGCGCCAAGGCCTCGGCCCGGTCCCGCGGCCACGGGAACTCCTCCGCGCCCGGCGATCCCATCGTGCGCACGCCCGCGGCCTGGATCTCAACCCAGAGGGCGCGGTGGTCGTGGCGCACGTCCCACGGCTTCGGCGGCGGGGGCGTGCCCTTCCAGGGCTTGCGGTTCTCCTTGTCGTAATTCCACTCGCCGCCGAGCGGGGAGCCGTCCGCCTCGAGCAGGAGTTTCGTGCGCACGCGCATGCGACGGTAGTACGACTCCATCAGCCAGCGTTTGGCGTCCTTCTGGAAGTGGGCCGCGACCCCGCCCCGGCCATCGAGGAAGTGCTCGGAGGACACCATCCCGCCGGGCAAGCCCGTGGCCGCCGCGAAGGCGCGCAAGGCCTCATCCAGCCGCCATTCATCGGGCTCCTGGTACTCGAACCGGGTCGCACCGACTTCAGCCAAGACCGTGCGGAGGTTCTCGGCGAAGCCTTGGCGGTTGTCCGCATCGCTGATCCGGAAATACCGCATACGATGACCAGCCGTGCGCAGGTTCGCCGCCAGCCGCCGCATCCCGGCGAAGATCGCGATGACTTTCTGCGCGTGGTGGACGACGTAGTCGGTCTCGGTCCGGACTTCCATCAGCACATAGACCACGGCAGGGTCGACCGACCCGAACCAGGAGTGCTCGGGATTGAGCTGGTCGCCAAGGAGGAGCCGAACGGTGGCCATGCCCCAGCAAGCCCGAGCCCACCGGAAAGGCAAATGGGAGACTTATATAAGCTGGCACGCGGGCAAGCTGGCACGTGGGCAAGGGGTGTTGTGATTGCCTCTAATGTAGGGACCAACGTCCCTGCTGGTCCGCCGCACGTCCCTGGCTCTCAGGTAGGGACGATTATCCCTGCCCGCGCGAAGCGCTCGATAAGCGGTATCAGGTCCGCTCGACTCAGCACTCGATTCCGCATACCGAACTCCTTCCCCTTTTCCTGCCCAGCCCCCGCCCATTCGTAGCTTTATCCTCTCCCTTGCCCACTGGCCCACTGGCCAGCCGGCCAGCTCATCTACCCTCCCCTTGCCTTTTCCTCATCCCCTGTTAGGCTCCGACCTTTCCATCCCCATGGGCGAGTCCGAACGCACATCCCATCAGGCCGAATTCAAGGAGCGCCTCCGTACCGCCGACCGGTACCGCACGGCCGACGAGTTTGAGCATGCCCGGGCCGAATACCTGCAGGCCTTGGCCTACGCCGAGACGCATCTGGGCGAGGACAGCCCCGAGGTCGACCGGGCCTGCCTGGCCTTGGCCAGCCTGCACTCGACCCTGAATGAGCCGGCCGAGGAACTGGCGATCCTGGAGCGCCGCGTGCGGATACGCCAAGCCAAGGGCGAGGTGACCGAGATCGTCGACGCTTTGCAGGACGTGGCGCAGTGCCTGGCGGAACAGGCCAAGCCAGCGGAGGCCGAACGGACGTACCGCGAGGCGGTGGCGCTTTGCGATGAGTCCCAAGAGGAGCACCGGACCATCCTCCGGCCGACCTTGCTTTACTTCGGTAACTTCCTCCTGCACGACGACCGCGCCGCGGAGGCGGTCGACCTCTACGAGGAAGGGCTGCGGGTCTGCAAACTGTCCTCGTCCTACCCGGTGTATTCGGCGGCGCGGCTCATGCTGCACCTTGGCGAGGCGTTGCTCAGTCTGAAGCGCCTCGAGGAAGGGTGCGCCCTCCTCGAGGAGGCGCTGCCCTTGCTGACCCACCGCTCGCAACGGGCGACGGTCGCGACCGGCAAGATGTACTACCTGCTGGGCAACCATTACCAGGAGCAGGGCCGCCTCACCGAAGCCGAGCACGCCTACGCCCAAGCGACGCTGCAGTCGTCGACGTGCGCGAAACCGAACTTCCATAACCTGGCCTACATCCTCCAGGCCTGGGGCGGCAACGACCTGAAGCAGGGGCGCGTCGCCCGCGCCGAACGCCACTTGCGCCGCGGCTTGCAATACGCCCTGCGCATCCATGCACCGCACCAGGCGGATGTGCTGTCGCTCCGGCATGACCTGGTGAACTTGCTCATCACGGCCAAGCGCTACGCCGAGGCGGAGCTGGTCCTGACCGAGATGGTCGCGGCGACCGCGCACCCGGACTTCAACGACCCGGCGGCCCGGGAGCGTTTCTATAACAACCTGGGGTTTGTCCAGGTGCACCTGGAGGAATTCCCCAAGGCCGAACTCAACCTCCGCGAGGCCCTCCGGCACCCGACCAAGGACGAGAATTGCTACGTCATCAAGAACCTGGGCCTGATGTACCAGAAGATGGGCTACACCGCCGAAGCCATCCGCGAGTACGGGCGAGCCCTCGCGCTCTTCGGCAAACACCACGGGCCGGACCACGCCGTCGCCCGATTCATCCGCGACGCCCTCGCCGAGCTGCGCCAAGGCTAAGTCCCGCCCCATGACCACCTATGACGAAATCGCCGCCTGCCTCGACGCGGAGCAGTTGATCTACCGTCGCACCGACGAACGGATCCGCTTGGGCTTCGTCACCGAGCTCTACGAGGCGCCCGATGGCGACCATAGCCTGGAGCTCGTGATCAGCCTGCAGGACGAGGGCGAACTGGTCCGGGTCCTCGCGCCCGGAGCCTATTACTTCCCCCGCAAAGGCAGCGCCCGCAAACTCGCCGCGGTCCAACGGACCCTCAACCAGATCAACTGGGAAACCAAGATCCTGCACTACGAGATGGACACCGAGGACGGCGAGATTCGGCTCTGCATCGATTTCCCACTGGAGGATGGCAAACTCACGACGCCGCAGCTCACACGCATGCTCCGACTGATGCCCAACGTCGCCGACCAATGCCACCTAGGCCTCCGGCAGGCCATCGACGATGGTATCGCCCAGCCGACCGAGGCCGAGCTCTGCCGCCGGCTCGAACGGTTCGCCAAAGATCGGCCCTGAGCGGCCAAGCGGGGCATACCCCGACAACTGGCCTGCAACTTTCGGGTGCGCCGAGGGGTTCTAGATCACGACACCCCGATGAGCCTCCGACCCTCCCTCCTGTGCCTCCTGCTCGCCGCCGCCGCTTTTGGCCAAAGCCCGTTTGAACCCAGCCGCACCCCCGTCGCCCCGGCGAAAACGGAGGCCAGCGAAGGTCGCTTGGCCGCCCTCAAGGACCACCCGGAACTGAAGGAGCAGCTCGAAAAGCTCGAGGCGATGTCGCCGCAAGACCGCCGGGCGTGGCTGAAGGAGCACCCGGAGGCCGCCGAGATGATCAAGCAGGCCATGGGTGGCCTGCGGGCGAAAGCCAGCGGCGAAGCCGATAGCCCGGCCAAGGACCGCCTGGCCGAATTCGCCAAGGCCCACCCCGAGCTCAAGGAGACAATCGAGAAGCTCAAGGCGATGACGCCCGAGGAACGTCAGACTTGGCTCAAGGAACACCCCGAAGCGGCCGAGAAGATCGAAAAGGCCAAGGGCGCCCTGCGTGAGCGGGCCCAGAACCTCACGCCGGAGCAGCAGGAGCAGCTCAAGGCTCGGATGAAGGAACGGTTCGAGAAACTTTCGCCCGAAGAACGCGCGGAGCTGCTGAAGAAGCGCCCCGAGCTCAAGGAGAAGCTCGGCGAAGCGGCCAAGTAAGCCGCCGGCCCCGCCCCGCGCCTCTCAGCTAGGGACCGGCGTCCCTGCTGGTCCGCCGCCCCTTAGGAAGAGCTGACCGTCCCGTTCCTCAGTGCCTGGAGGTAGCGCTGACCGTACTCGGTCGCCCGCCGGCATGGGGTCTGGCTTCAGCATGCGAAGCATGATGGTGCCTGACCCCGTTGCCGGCATGTCGTGAGGCGAAGCCAGACCCGGCGTTTCGCCCGCTGACGAGCATGCGTTCTGGCCAACCATTCAACCAATCAACTGATCAACTCTGCCTCCCTTGCCCACTGGCCCACTGGCCAGCCGGCCAGCTGACCGTCCCCTCACTTCCAGCTCAGCTCATCGCCGAGCCGGTTCAGATTCTCGAAGCCATCCTGGGTCACGATGACCATGTCCTCGATGCGGACGCCGCCGATGTCACGACGGTAGAGGCCTGGCTCGACGGTGAGGGCTTCGCCGGCGAGCAGGGCCGGGCCTTTGAGGTCGAGCAGCGGGGGTTCATGCACGTCGATGCCGATACCGTGCCCTGTACCGTGGGTAATGGCGCAATAGGAGAGCGGGGAATCGGCCTTGGGCAGACCCCAGCCGTAGCCGGCGTCGAGCATGGCCTGGACGGTGGCGCGGTGCACGGCCTCACCGGTGACGCCGACCTTGATGACGCTTTCGGCGGCGGCCTTGGCGGCGCGGACGGCGGCGTGCATGCGCTTCACCTCGTCGGGGATATCGCCGTGGACCACGGTGCGGGTGCAGTCGCCGTTGTAGCGGGTACGTCCGTCGCGCGGGAAGATGTCGACGATGACGGGCTGACCGGTGCGCAGTTCGCCGTAACCGTAGAAATGGCAGTCGGCCGCGCCCGGCCCGCCGGCGATGATCGACTTGGGGTTAACGAAGCCTTGATCGAGGAGCCAGCGGTCGATGAGCGTGCGCACACGCTCCGAGGTCAGGGGCGAGCCTTCATGCAGCAGCACGCCGTCGGCCCGAGCCGAAGCCCGTGCGATGGTCTCGCAGGCGAGCAGGATGGCGCCTTCCGTGACGCGCTGGGCTGCGCGCAGGTGGGCGATCTCCTCCGGCGTCTTCTGGCGGCGTGCGTTAACCCAGCGATCCGGGTCGCAAGCGACGTCGATACCGACGCGGCGGATCTGATCGACAACGAGCAGCGGGAGCGAACGGTCGCCGACGACGTGGGTGACGCCGGCGCGGCGGAGGCATTCGGCGGCGGCCTGGGCGTTGGCGGTCTCGCGATCGCCGGAGAGCCCGCCGGCCGGGGCGAAGTCCGCCGGGCAGGCGACGCGGTCGACGCGCGCGAACTGGCGGGCGCGGTCCATCTCGATGTCGCGGAGGATGAGGACGGACTCGAAGCCGCCGTCCTTGGGCAGCTCGAGCAGGACGACTTGGTCGCCGACGGAGAAGCCGATGCGCCAGTAGATGATGCTCTGGGTGGCGGGGATGCCGGCGGCGACGTAGGCGAGGCGTTGGGAAACGGAGGTCATGGGAGGAAGGCAGAGGGGCGCGGGTTCGCGGGGAGGTGCTCCCGCAGGTAGTCCGTGAGGGTCGCGTGCAGGTGGCGCTTGGTGTTCTCGCCTTCGGCGATGGCGTGCGAGCGGTTCGGGTACGCGACCTGCGAGAAGGGTTTATTCCGCAGCACGAGCGCGTTCACCAGGACTTCGCAGTTCTGGTAATGGCAGTTGTCGTCGCCGGTGCCGTAGACGATGAGTAGCTTACCTTGGAGTCCCGCGGCATGGGTCACCGGGGAGCCGTCGGTGAACCCTTCGACGTTATCATCCGGGAGGCCCATGTAGCGCTCCTGGTAGATGGTGTCGTACAGGCGTTGGTGGGCCACAAACGCGAGGGCCATCGCGACCTTGTAGAGGTCGGGATGCCGGAAGATGGCGTGCAGGCTCATGGAGCCGCCGCCACTGTGACCCCACACGCCGACGCGGGCCGGGTCGAGGTACGGGCGGGTCCGGAGGAGTTCGCGGACGGCCGCGGCCTGGTCGGCCGGGGCGAGGACGCCGATTTGGCGGTAGATGCACTTGCGCCAAGCGCGCCCACGCGGGGCGGGCGTACCGCGGTTGTCGATGCAGACGACCACGTAGCCTTGCTGGGCGAGCATGGCATGCCAGAGGTAGTTATCCCCGCTCCAGCGGTCCACGACCAGCGTGGCGGCGGGCTCGCCATAGACGTGGACGAGCAACGGGTAACGCTTGGCCGGATCGAAGTCCGGCGGCGACAGGCACCAGGCATCGAGCAGGGTGCCATCCGGCAAAGGAACCCGCAGGAACTCCGAACGCACTGGCGTGAGCGCGGCGAGTTTCGCCCGCAGCGCGGTGTTCTCGGCCAGCGGGCGCACCGCGGCGTGGTCCGGCAGGCGGATGAGTTGGATCGTCGGGGGCTGCCCGAAACGCGAGCATGAATGGAAGGCCCAAAGCGCCCCGGGCGCTAGTTGATAGGCGTGGCTGCCGGGTTGACCGGCCGGGGTGACGCGCACCGCCAAGCCTTGGCCATCCAACGGGGCCCGATAAAGGTAGCGCCGCGTGGGCTCCTCCGGTGACGCGATGAAGTAGACGTGCCCTTGCGCTTCATCGAGGCCGACGAGGCTGATGACGTCGTGGTCGCCCGGGGTCAGCAGCCGCGCTTGGCCATCGTCAACCCCGACGGAGTAAAGGTGCCGCCAGCCATCGCGCTCGCTCAACCAGAGGAAACGACGCCCGCCGTCGACCCAATGAAACTCGTCCATGACATCTACCCAAGCATCATCGCGGTCGACGAACAGTTCCTGCGTCGCCCCGGTCACCGGGTCGGCAGCGATGACCTGGTTGGTGTTCTGCAGCCGGTTGAGCTGCTGGAAGAGTACCCGCCGCGAATCGGGCGTCCACTCCATCCGCGGGATGTAATGGTTGCGCGGGTCGGGATTCGCCGAAAACCAACGGGTCGGCCCACCGGTGGCGGCGACCACGCCGACGCGGCAGGCGGAGTTCACCTCGCCGACCTTGGGGTAAGCGATCGAGGTGATCTCGGGGTAGCTGCCGGCGGTGAGGTTCACGAGCTGAAATTCCTTCACGCCCGTCGTGTCGAATTGCCAATAAGCGATGTGCTGGCTGTCCGGGCTCCAGCGCAGCCCGTTGCGCAGGTGAAACTCCTCCTCATTGACCCAGTCGGCGGTGCCGTTGATACGGTGCGTTCCGCCATCGGTCGTCAGCGGGGTGATGCTGAGGTCGGCCAGCGACTGCACGTAGACGTTGTTCGCGTGCACATAGGCGACGCGGGTGCCATCCGGCGACAGCGTGGCGAAGAGCAGCGACGCCGCCGGGGCGGCGCCCCCCAGCTGACGCAGCGAACCCGTCGGGCGGTGCAACACCCAGTAGTCGCCGCGCGTCTTCTCGCGCCAGACCTTCTGGGCGTTGGTGAAGACCAGGAGCGTGGTCGTGTCCTCGGACCAGGCATACTTCTCGATCTCCAGTGGCCGCGTCGCGCCGGACGGCAGCAGCTCGCGGGCCGCGACGATTACCGTGCGGCTCCCCGTCGCCGGATCGACGCTCACGATGTCTTTGATCTCGGCCGCCTGCGGGTGGTCCTTGAAAGCGGCCGACAGCTCCAGCGTTGTGAACGCTTGCCCACCCTTGAGCCAATGCGCCGGCCCCCAGGTCTCCGGGCGGAACTCCTTCGCCGCCCCGAAGATCCGGTCGACGCTCAACCAGGCGGCAGGGTTCGAATCACCTTGGGCGGCAGGGGCGGTCATGACGGTCAGCTAGATTTCCGCCAAATCCGCCCACTTGTCCAGCCTCCCTCGACCCATTCCCTTCCCCGCACGCCACCCTTGTCCGGCGCCCTACCTAAAAGGCACCATCAAAACTCCTTTCCCTGTCACTGACCCTGACTGCATCTGCTTGCCCCCGTGTCACCCTCACTTCTCCTGCGGACTACCGAAGGCATCGTAGCTATCCGATAGCTGCGCCAGGGCGAAATAGGCCTGCCGATAGATGTCAGCGGCATAGTTGCCCACCATCGGCCCCGCGGCGGTGCCGGTGATAGCGGCCCGGATCGCCGCCGCGCCGAAGGCGACCTGCTGCTCGCAAAAGCGGATCCGCGTGGCGGTCAGCTCGATGAATTCCTTGCGGATCTTCTCCGGCAGATGCTTCTTCGCCAGCACCGCCTTCACGCAGCGGTCGATCTCGGCCTGCCACAGATGCACGCCTTCATACCCCGCCGACATCATGTCGTAGGTGGAGCTCGCCTCGAGGGACGGCAGGTAATCATCGATCGGGTGGCAGAACGCCCCGGCCTTGTTCCGCGCGGTCCGCAGCAGGAAGTGAGCCTTGGACTCGGGGTCGTAGAGGCTCGCCCCGCGGGCCTCGTCGTAGCACAGGAACAGCTCCTTCCCCTTCGGCCAAGCATCCAACTTCTTCCAGTCATCCCCTTTAAGCTCGAGATTCAACACCCGCCCGTCCGCCAGGCAGGAAGCATTGATATCATGGTAAGCCTTCCACTGCACCCGCTGGGAAAAAATCATCCCCGCGAGCGGCTGGATCGGACGAGCCGCGCGCATCTTCACGACATCCGGCTTCCAGCCATCCCACTCCCCCTCCTTCACCGCCCACGTCACCTTCGGCTCGGGCGCGGCCTTCTCCGCCGCCCGGAGCACCAGCGACCCTAGGACGAGGCATATGAACCAAGCGAAACGCATCAAGCGACCAAACTACCCCTCGGCCCCCACGACTAAAGCCCTAACTTGATGCAACAGACAACAGGGGGTCAGACTACGATGTAGTAGTCTGACCCTCACGTAGTAGCCTGACCCCGTGTTTCGGAGAGGACCCGGGCGAAATAGGCAGGACTCCCTAGTTTAAGCCGCTGGGCCAACCAAACGAAGGAGGCGGTAGTATCGAGTGTCATCTCCCTTCCAATCCGTAGTTTCCACAAACCGTCCCCGATCATACCCTGCCCAACTCAGTGACCTCGGCAACCCGACAAACCATCGCCGGAAAGGTCATTTAATGGGGTGAGACCCGATTAATATAGGCGTTACCCTATTAACATGGTCTTAGAAACAAACTTTGGATTGCCCCTCCTAGTTGGGTGAATCGGAATTGGCATAACCCGACGACGCATTAGAAACCAGACCATAAAAGACATCCAAAAGATTCCGGACAAACCTACCCTTATGCCCAGCCCCAACCCTCGCTTCCCCGCTTCGACGTCCGGCCATGAACTCTCCTGGATGGAAGCCAAGATTTCGGGGTACCCGCTCAACCTCTTCACCGGGTACGGCATCAGACGTAACACCTTGGATGATATGACCCATTGGCGGCGAGGTGCGGCGGCGGCGATGCCCGAAGCCTTATGTCAACTCGGCTTGGCTTACCTGGACGGCAACGGAATCGCCAGAGACCTCGCCACCGCCAAAAAATGGCTGAAAGCCGGGGCCGGGCAGGGACACCTTTTCTGTCGCTACAAGCTGGCCGAGCTGGAATTCCACTCGTTGGCAGGGACGAATGATCGACTAACCCAGAAATGCCTGCCAGCCGTGAGCGAAATCTATGGTTGCGCATCTTCAGGCATAGGCGAGGCCTGCGTAAACCTGCACTTCATCCTGAAAAAACATGCCAAGTCGCTCGGGGACATTGGCTGGG
>BJHS01000003.1 GCA_014193315.1 Verrucomicrobiota bacterium | reverse complement strand
CGAGGGCCTGCGAGCCCATCGCGACTTCCATCTCATGCTCCATCGGGTGACCGGCGAGCGTGGCGTGGTTGGTCTCGAGGTTCAGCTTGAAGTGCTTCAGGAGGCCGTATTCCCGGAGGAAGTTAAGGCACGCAGCCGCATCGGAGTCGTACTGGTGGGTCGAGGGTTCGCGCGGCTTGGGCTCGATCAGGAACTGGCCCTTGAAGCCGATCTTCTTCGCATGGTCGACAGCCAGGTGCAGGAGCGCAGCCAGATGGTCCAGCTCCCGCTTCATGTCGGTGTTGATCAGCGTGGCGTAGCCTTCGCGGCCGCCCCAGAAGACGTAGCCTTCGCCGCCGAGGGCCTTGGTGGCCTCGAGCGCGTGGCGGACCTGGCTGGCGCCGTAGGCGAACACGTCGGCGTTAGGCGAGGTGCCCGCGCCCTGCGCGTAGCGCGGGTGCGCGAAGAGACAGGCGGTACCCCAGAGGAGTTTCTTGCCGGTGCCTTTCTGGAACGCCTTCAGCTCCTTGGTGACGCGGGCGAGGTTCGCATGCGTCTCGGTGAGGGTCTTGCCTTCGGGAGCGATGTCGCGGTCATGGAAGCAGTAGAAGTCGATCTGACACTTCTGGAGGAACTCGAAGAAGACCGGGACGCGGCGCAGGGCGTTGTCGAGGGAATCAGAACCGTCATCCCAGGGCATGAGGGCGGTGCCGGCGCCAAAGGGATCGGAGAGGCTGTTCCGCATCACGTGCCAGTAGGCCGCGGCGAAGCGCAGGTGATCCTTCATCTTCTTCCCGCCGATTTTCTCGTCCGGGTTGTAGTGCTTGAAGGCGAAGGGGTTCTTGGACTTCGATCCTTCGAACTCGATGACCGGGACATTAGGGAAGTGCAACATGACTTATAGGAGGGAGGGTTCTGACATTGGAGTTCGTCCCCCGACTGCCAAGTAAGGAATGGCTCGCTCCTATGAACAAAACGACAGGCGGGGGGCCCGCCGACAACTGCGCCTTGCGCCTTCGGCCGACCGGCCTAGGGTGACGGCATGGAGGTCGTCCACACCATCCCCGAACTACGCGCCGCGGTCGCCCGCGCCCGGCAGGCCCACCAGACGGTCGGCCTTGTGCCGACGATGGGTTGCCTGCATGAAGGGCACCTCGCCCTGATCCGCCAGGCGAAGGCCGAAGCCGGCTTCGTGGTCGTCTCCGTTTTCGTGAACCCCACGCAGTTCGGGCCGCAGGAGGATTTCGCCAAGTACCCGCGGACCCTCGCAGCCGACGTCGCCGGGAGCTCCGCGGCGGGCGCCGACCTGGTCTTCGCCCCCGCGACCGAGGACTTCTATGCCGCCGGCGCCTCCACCTGGGTCGAGGAGACCCGCGTGACGCAGGGACTCTGCGGAGAATTCCGCCCCGGCCACTTCCGCGGGGTGACGACCGTGGTCGCCATGCTCTTCAACGCGGTGCAGCCGGACCTCGCGGTCTTCGGCCGCAAGGACCTCCAGCAACTGGCGGCCCTCCGCCGCATGACCCGCGACCTGCTCTTCCCGGTCCGCATCGTCGTGCACGAGACCGTCCGCGAACCCAACGGCGTCGCGCTGAGTTCGCGTAACCGCTACCTTTCACCGACGGACTTCACCAAGGCGACCGCGATTCCCGCGGCCCTGGCGGTGGCCCGGGCGCTGGTCGACGGGGGCGAACGCGATGCCGGCCGGGTCCGTGCCGCCGCCGTGGCGAGGCTGGCCGCGGAGCCAGCCCTGCGCCCCCAATACTGCGAGGTGGTGGATGCCCTCGACCTGACCCCGGTGAACCAGGTCACGCCGGGCCGGACCATCCTGGCGGTGGCCTGCCACCTTGGGACGACCCGCCTGATCGACAACGCCGACCTCGGGTAAGCCGAAAAAAGCGGCATGTCCCCTTGCGGAGGCTCGCCGAGGGGTCAGACTCGAGGGATGGGACAATTTGCCTACAAGAACGAGGTGTTGGAGCCGCTGCGCCGGGTCCTCTCCGAGCAACTGGTCATGGACCTCAACCACGTCGCGGATGGCCCGCTGCTCGCGATGGCCAAGAAAATCCCCGGCGGGTACATCCACCGAAAGCCCTTTCTCCGCGACGCCAAGTGGCGCTTCCAGAAACGCCTCGCCCACCTGACCCAGGACGCCGCGGCCATCGCGGAGCACCTCCCGTGGTACCAAGAAACGCTGAAAAGCGACAAGGCCAAGCTCGGCGAGCACCTTGATGAGTTGGCCGCAGCGATTGGGGGCCCCCGCGCCGCCCTCCTCTGTGTGCTCTGGAACGAGCAAGCCCCACAGAAGGATGCGACGCTCCCCGCCGACTGGCTCGCCCGGCTGGTCGCCCTCTCCAAACCCCAAGCAGGCAAACCGGAGACGAAGGCCTGGAAGGCCATCCTCGCCAAGCTGGTGGAGACGCCGGGGAAGGAACCCCTGGACTCGGCCGACGCCCTGGACTCGGCCGACCGCACGCTCCGGCGCCTGCAACAGGAAATCGCGCAAGGCAAGGCGGCGCGCGAAAATGAAGGCCGCCAGATTCGCCGCCAGCACGCCAATGAACTTGAGACGAAGGACGGCGAGATCCGCAAGGCCCGGGAGGAAGCCGCCAAGTCCCTCCAAGAGGCCGCCAAGCTGGGCGCGAACCTGGAGTCGCAGGTCCAGTCCTTGCAGGCCAAGCTGACCAAGGAGGAGGAAGAAGTCGCCCGGCTCCGCGGCGAACTCGATCGCGCCCGCGAGCAGGTCGCGAAGAAGGCCCGGGAAATCGCCGAGGAACTCCTCTCCGAGGAAGTCCGTCCTTGGCTGGCCGATGCCCGGATCCTGAAGGCCGCCTCGGAGGAAGTCGCCAAACTCCGCCAGCTCACCTCGGAGACGGTGGAGAAAGTCCGCAAGGCGCAACGTGACGCCGACCCCTTCCTGGCGAAGGAACACCAGCTCCGTCAGGCTATCCCGCAGATGGAGGAAATGCTCAAGCTCCTCCGCCGCTACCAGCGGACCGCGGTGCAGGCGCTGCCCGAAGTGACCGCGTTGGAACAGCGCATCACCGAGCACGTCGAGAAGGTCCGCTACGAACTGGAAAAGCGCGACCAGCCTTCCGACCCCTTCCTCGAACGCATCTCCGCCAAGATCAACGTCGCCGACAGCCGCGAGTTGAAGTCGATCGAAAGCGCCCTGCTGCTGGCGGAACAGTCCGGTCTCGTCGACTCCCGGCACGCCGACCTTTACCGGCGCGACATCCATCGACGCCGCTCCTACCTGGCCGACCGCGATTTCCACGTCCAGAAACAATCTGGCCCGCTGGCCTTGCTGGAACGCGCGGCGGCGACGGGCGAGAAGGCCCGCTTGGCCGTCGACGCCAATAACTTCGCCTGCCTCCGCCAAGATTACCTCGGGCTCAGCCTGCCTACCAAGAAGAACGCCCAAGGGGAGACGCGCTTCCTGCTCGATGCCGCCGCCCGGCAGAAGGTCGTCCAACTGCTCGAGAAGCTGGCGGACGACGCCAAGGGGCTGCACGTGTGGGTCTGCTTCGACGGCCAACCCAGCCAGCTCCGGATCGGCAACCCGCGCCTCAAGGCGACGTTCAGCCGCGCGGGGGGCAAGGCGGACCACGACCTGATGGACCTCGTCGCCAAGGACAAGACCGTGGAGGCCCCTTGGTTTGTCGTCTCGGACGACATCGAGGTGCGCGACGCCACCGGCCGCGAGGGCGCCTACATCGTCTACAACGACGGGCTGGTGCAGTTGCTGGTGAACCGCGGGCTGAAACCCTAAAAGAAAAAGGCGCCCCAGCGGGGCGCCTCGGCGGAGCCTGGCGGGCGGCTTACTTCGCGGCGGGCTTCTTCGCCGCCGGCACCGGCGCGGCCGCGGGAGCGGGAGCAGGAGCGGGGAGCACGCCGACGAAATCGGCGGCCTGCAGTCCCTTGTGGAAGAGGTTGAAGGAATACTTGCTGGGCTTCCACTCGACGAGCGGGGTGACGTCGGCGGCGGCGGGCACGTCCAGCTTGAGGCCCCAGAAGACGCCGTTCACGAGGAGGCGACGCAGGGACTCGTCCTTGAGGTCGCTGGCGGAGGCCATGGTGGTGGTGAGGATACGGTTGACCGTTCCCGCCTCGTTCTTGACCTCGCGGGTCCAGGCGACGGCCATCGAGGGACCGTTCACGCCCTGCTCCTGCTTGTCGGTGGAGCGCTTCTTCACGCGCTCGCTGGGCGGGCTCTGCGGGTCCATGTCCTTAAGGACCACGCCGCGGAGCACCACTTGGGCGTCGGCGGGCGGGTAGGCCTCGTACACGTCGGTGTCGCCGAAAATGACGCCCACCCCATGGAGGAGCGCGAGCTTCTCGGCGCCGGGCTCGACGGCGGTGCGCGTCGCCTCGCCCTTGTGGTTGCCCCAGTGGCTCACCCAGGTCTCGCCGAGGACCTTCTTCCCGAAGCCGCCTTTATTATTCCAGTTATAAGCGCCGAAGGCGCTCTCCTTGGGGATACCGGCGAACGCGTGGGTGCTGGTGCGGGTGGCGACGATCGGCACGCCGCGCTTCACCGCCGCGTCGAACTTGGCGAGGGCGACTTCGTTCCACTTGCGGAAACGCAGGCCGAGGACCAGGGCGTCGGCGCCATCGAGCGCCTCCGGCTTGCCCAGCGAGGCGCCATTGTTCGGGTTGATGGTGCCATCCGCGTCATGCGAGAACAGGACGATGCAGTGGAAGCCATGGCGCTCCGCGAGGAGGCGGGCGAGCATCGGCATGGACTCTTCGGAGCGATACTCCTCGTCGCCGGCCAGGAGGACCACCGTCTTGCCGGCGCCCGGGCCCTTGCCGCCGGGGAAATCGAGCCAGCCAGGGCCAGTGGTGAAGGCAGCGGAGACCGGAGCCGGGGTCGGGGTCGGCGCACAGGCGACCATCAACAGGCATGCGCCCAGAGCGGTCAGATAAGGGAAGAGGCGTTTCATGGGGTGATGAGGTGGGAAGGTAGGCCCGGGACAGGCCGCTTTCAAGCGCCCTATTCCGTTAAATAGCACCGTTTAACGCCGGCGAGGACGACGATCGGAAGCGGCCGCGGGCGCTGGGGCGAGGGGGTCGGGGCGCAAGGTCTCGGTGCGGCCATCCGAGTAGGTGGTCACGCGGTTACCCAAGGCATCCGTCCGCGTGGAGGCATGCGTGCCGTCGGAATAAGAGGTCTCCACATGACCCAGCGCGTCGACCCGGGAACTCGCGGTCAGTCCGTTGGAAAAACGGGTGGTCGTCCCGCCGAGAAGGTCGGTCCGGCTTTCGGCCGTGACGCCATTGGAAAAACGCGTGCTGACCCCGCCCAGCGGATCCACGCGCGAATCCGCCGTGACCCCGTTGTCGTACTTCACTTGCCGGTGCCCCAACGCATCGACCCCGACCACCCCGTTGGTCGGCACCCGGGCCGTCCGGGGATCGGCATGCGTGTCGGCGGCGGAAGGTCGGCGCGCGGAATCCAAGGTCGCGAACGACGCCACGACCAGCACCGAGGCATCAGGGCCGGCCGGCGCCGTCGGGCGCGGGGCCAAGGTCCGGGCGGGCGCCGCCGAAGGGGGACTACCGGTCCGCGGCGTGCGCGCTACCGGCGAAGACGTCGGCGGCAAAGTCCGCGCCAACAGGTAACAGGCGACGAACGCCAAGGCTGACAGGGCAAGGAATCGTCCCACGGAGGTATCCTTGCCGACCGGCCGCGGCTCGCAACCCCTGAAAACAAAAAGGGCGACCCCTTGCGGTGGTCGCCCTTTGGCCGGTTCGCCCGAGATTAGGCGATGACCTTCTCGACCACCTTGCCGAAGTTGTCGGTCAGGCGGAAGTCGCGGCCGTTGTAGCGGTACGTCAACTTGGTGTGATCGAAGCCGAGCAGGCGGAGGATCGTGGCGTGGAGGTCATGGACGTCGACGCCGTCGGACGCGACCTGGCCGCCGATTTCGTCGGTCTCGCCGTAGTGCATGCCGCCCTTGACGCCGCCGCCGGCCATCCAGCAGCAGTAAGCCTTGGACCAGTGGTCACGGCCGGAGTTCTGATTCACGCGACCCGCGGTGGTCGGGGTGCGACCGAATTCTCCGCCCCAGATGATCAGGGTCTGGTCAAGGAGCCCGCGCTGCTTGAGGTCGGCGATGAGCGCCGCGGCCGGGGTGTCCACCGTCGCGCCGGTGCGCGTCGCGGAGGTGAAGATGTTCGTGTGGTGGTCCCAACCGCCCGCGTCCACCTGGACGAAGCGCACGCCGCGCTCGACGAGGCGACGGGCGCAGAGGAGCTTGGCGCCGAGGTCGGTCTTACCGTAGGCGTCACGGGTCTTCTGCGACTCCTTGGAGATGTCGAAGGCGTCGGTCGCCGCGGTCTGCATGCGGAAGGCGAGTTCGAACGATTCGATCCGGGCCTCGAGCTGCTCGTCCTTCTGGACGGTCTGCATGTGGCGCTCGTTGAGCTGGTGGACGAGGTCGAGCTGCTTGCGCTGGGCCTCCTCGGTGGTGAACTCGCTCTGGAGGTTGGCGATGACCTTGTTCGCCGGCGCACCGGGACGGAAGGAGGTCTTCGCGCCCTGGTAGATCGAGGGGAGGAAGGCGGACTGGCGGCCATCGGCGCCGCCACCGAGGCTGACGAAGCCCGGGAGGTCCTGGCTTTCGGTGCCGAGACCGTAGAGGACCCAGGAACCGAGGCAGGGCTTGGTGAGGATCGCCGAGCCGGTGTGCATCAGCTTGGCGGCCGGACCGTGGGCCGGGATGTCGGAGTGCATCGAGCGGATGACGCACATCTCATCGGCCTGCTCCTGGAGCTTCGGGAAGATCTCGGAGATCTCGAGGCCGGACTTGCCGCACTTCTTGAACTCGAAGGGCGTCGGGAAGATCACGCCGCCCTGACCGGACGTCGACTTCTCGGCGTAGGCCTTCATGCCCGGCTTGTAGTCGAACGTGTCGAGGTGGGACGGGGCGCCACCGGCGAAGATGTGGATGACATGCTTGGCCTTGGCCGGCAGCGGGCCCTTGCGGGGCTTGAGGTCGGCCGAGATCTCGGCGTGGGCGGGCGCCACGAGGTAGTCGGCGACCATGGTGCCGAAGGCGACGGTGCCGAGCCCCATGCCGGTCTGGCGGAGGAACTCGCGCCGCGAATTCGGCGTCGGGAGGCTGTTGGTGCAGTTTTGGATTTCCATGATGTGTTTTGGTTTGGTTGTAGAGACTAAGGGTTAGTTGAGGTAGACGAATTCATTGGAGCAGACCATGGCCTGCGCGAGCATCTCCCAGGGGGTGACGGGGCGCTTGTCGATCTTGACGCCTTCGTTGACGATGACGCCGCCGCTGACCTTGGTCTTGGGCGCCTGGACGGTGACCAGCGGGGCGGACGGCAGAAGGGGCTTGTTCATCAGCTCGCTCGCCTTCGGCTTCGGGGCCTTGGCGACGGGGGCGGGTTTAGCCTTCGCGACAGGTTCGTCGATGT
Organism: Verrucomicrobiota bacterium; assembly: GCA_014193315.1. Lineage (GTDB taxonomy): Bacteria > Verrucomicrobiota > Verrucomicrobiia > Opitutales > UBA953 > UBA953. The sequence continues at coordinate 196,828 of BJHS01000003.1, read as the reverse complement.
AGCCGGCGACCTTGCGGACGAACTCCCGGGAGATCTTCATCTCGTCGGCGGTCGGCGAGCGCTGGTACATGATCTTGTAAAGCTGACCGATGCGGGCATCGTCGGAGGAGGCGGTGGTCACCTCGGGGCGACCGGCCACGGCGCGGGCCACGACAATCGACAGCTCGTTGTTCATGAAGAACAGGGCCTGCTGCGGCACGATGGTCGAGCCGCGCTTCGAGTTGGCCATGTCGGGGTCGGCGAAGTCGAACTGGGACTGCAGGTCGCTGAGCCGCTCGCGGTCGATGTAACCGTAGATGCTGCGGCGGTAGCTGATCGGGTCCTCCGTGATGTTCACCGGGCGACCGCCGACGGTCGAATCCATCTTGCCCGTGAGCATCAACATCGAGTCGCGGATGGACTCGAAGTCGAGGCGGCGGAGGTTGGCGTGCCAAAGGAGTTTGTTACCGGCGTCGACCTTGGACGGGTCGAGGGCCGCCTTCTGGACGAGGAGCGGGTTGGCCAGCGGGTTGGCCGACTGCCGATAGGCGGCCGACATGAGGATCCGCTTATGGAGTTTCTTCTGGGACCAGCCTTCATCCATGAAGCGCAGGGAGAGCCAATCAAGGAGCTCGGGGTGCGTGGGCTTCTCGGACATATTGCCGAAGTCATCGGGCGTGGAAATGATGCCGGCGCCGAAGTGGTGCAGCCAGAGCCGGTTGACGAGGACGCGGGGGGTGAGCGGGTTGGTCCGGTTGGCGATGGCGACGGCGAGCTCGCGGCGCCCGCTGCCTTCGTAGAAGGGCTGCCGCTCGGGGCCGGCGAGGACCTCGAGGAACTGGCGGGGGGCGAGGGGCCCCTTCTTGTTGCGGTCGCCCCGGATGTAGACGTTGGTGTCACGCGGCGTATTACTGTCGGCCACCGTCATGGCGGTGCCCGGGCCGCCAGGGTGGGTCAGGTCAAGGGCGTTGATGGCGTCGAATTTAAAGAAGCGCGTCGGCATGTTGCCGTTCGGGAAGGCCGGGGCCGACTGCCAGGGCTCGCAGAAGGCTCGGGTGGAGACGAGCACCGTCATCTGCGTGGTCGTGGCGAGTTCCTCGTAATTCGGGGTCGGGAAAGGGTAGGCGGCCAGTTGGGCGATGGCCTTGTCGTCCTGCTCCGCCCGCTTGCCGGGCTGGCCCCGCATCTCGAGATGGGCGATGATAGCGCCATGGTTCTTCGCGAAGACGGCGTCGTAGGCGAAGGCGACCTCATCGAGGGTCTTCGGCTTGAGATTGCGCAGCGCCTCGGCGATGAGCGGGTTCACGGCGAGCTTCTTGTCGGCGAGGGCGGCGGCGATTGCGGCGGGGGCTTGGGCGGCGAAATCGGCCTCGGGCAGGCGCTTAAGCCGGGCGAGCGGGCCGGTGACGGGCGAGTCCGCGCGGATCATCATCGCACCGTCGACCTCGCGGTCGACGACATACTTGTCCTTGTACTTCTGCTGTATGTCGTAGCCCTTCTCGGAGCGGGAGCCGCCCGCGAGCGCGACCATGGCGCGGGCGCCATAGCCCTTGTGCAACAGCGTCAGCTGACCCGCGATGTACTTGAAATAACCGCGGACATTCTCCTCCTGCATGGCCTTGAGCTGCTTGTCGTAATCGGCCCGGACGGCGGCGGGGGCGGTGCGGGCGCCGCGGATGACCGGATCGACGATCGGGTCGATCGTCGAAGCGAAGATGCCATGCAACGAGTAGTAGTCGGCCGCCGGGATCGGGTCGAACTTATGGTCGTGACAACGGGCGCAGGCCACGGTCAGGCCGAGGAAGGCCTTCGTCGTGGTGTCGATGCGCTCGTCGATGGTGTCGTCGTTGTTGTCGAAACGCTTACCGACGGTGATGAAGCCGAGCGCGGCCAGGCGAGGGTCGTCCTTGGCGAGATCCGGCAGACGGTCGGCAGCCAGCTGCTCGATGATGAACTGGTCGTACGGCTTGTCGGCGTTGAGCGAGTCGATGACGTAGTCGCGGTAGGTCCAGGCGTTGGCGGAGCGATCCCCTTCAGCACCGGCGCGGCGCTGCCCCTTGGTGTCGGAGTAGCGAGCGGTATCCAGCCAGTGGCGGGCCCAGCGCTCGCCGTAGCGGGGCGAGGCCAGCAGGCGATCGACGGTACGCTCGAGGACGAGGGACGCGGAGCGAGCGGGCTGACCGTTGCGCAAGGAGAGGGCGTCGCGGGAGACGGCGGCGTCGAAATCGCGGGCGAAAGCCTCGGCCTCGGCGTTGGTGGGGGGGAGGCCGTGAAGGTCGTAGGTCAGGCGACGCAGCAACGCCTCGCCGTCGGCGGAGGGGTTGGGCTTGAGGCCGGCCGCGTCAAGCTTGGCCAGGATGAACGCATCGATCTCGTTCTGGCACCACGCCGGGTTGCTGAGCTTCGTCGGGACGGGGAAGTCCTGCACGGGCTTGAATGCCCAGTGGTCGCGCGCCTTTTGCGAGAGACCGGTCAGCTTGGCCGCGCCGCCGACGGGGGCAGGCGCGCCCATCTGAATCCACTTCTCCAAGGTCGCGATCTTCGCATCACTGAGCTTGGGGCCCGACTTGCGGGGCGGCATGGAGAGCTCGGGGTCGCCTTGGTGGACCGCGACGAGCAACAAGGACTTCTTGAGGTTACCGGGCACGACCGCCGGCCCTTGGTCGCCGCCGGCGAGCAAGGCGGCCCGCGTGTCTAGGACCAAGCCGCCCTTGGAGACGCCTTCGCTCGCGGAGTGGCACTTGTAGCAATGCTCGGTGAAAATCGGCCGGATGTTCTTCTCGAAGAATTCCAAGCCGGCGGGATCCACCTTAGCCTCGGCCTCGGTTTTCGCGGAGGCCGCCCCCTTGGCGGCCATACCATCGGCCATCGCTTCCATCTTCATCTCCTGACCGCACAAACCAGCGACGACGAGCAGGAGGAAGAGCGCAGCGGGGCGGGCGGGTTGAAACGGAAGGAGCATAAGGGAAATGGCTGGGAAATATGAGTAAGACACCTCAGGGAAGGTTAAGTTACATATCCCTGAGGATTTGTGAGGGTAATTCCTAGGTATTATTCTTTACCCGCGCCCAAGGACTTCAAGCCGTAGATGAAGCAAACCTTAATAAACGAGGGGGCTTCAGCCCCCCTCGTTTACGGCTGGCGACGGCGCTCAGTTCACGTAAACAAACTCATTGGAAAGCAGCAGGGCGTGAGCCAATAACTCGATGGGAGTCAATGGGTTACGCGAGATACTTTCACCCACATTCTGCAGGATACCTTCCGCGCCGCCCGAGGTCACGGACATCATCATTTCGTCCGGCGCCTCGACCTTCTTGACGGCAGGGACCCCCTTCTTGGCCGCCGTCCCCTGGGCGGAAGCCACCGTCTTGCTATCCTTACCCGAGGTGGACTTGGCGACGTTCTTGCCCCCGGAGTTGGTCGAATTCGCAGTCTTGTTCGACCCGGCGGAGGCACTCGACCGGGCGGAGGCGATCGCCATGGCCTTCTGCTTGTCCAGGAACTCGCGGGCGACCCGGATCTCGTTGGAGGTCGCGCGGCGCTGGAAGAGCGCCAGGAACATCGCGTTGATGCGGGAGTCCTCGGACATCGCCTTGGCGACTTCCGGCCGCGCGGCGACCGAACGGGCGACCTCGACCGACAACGGGTTGTTCATGAAGAACAAGGCTTGCTGCGGCACGATGGTGGAACCGCGGCGGGAATTAGCCATGTCCGGGTCGGCGTAGTCGAACTGAGTGAGCGTGTCGTTCAAGCGCAGGCGGTCCACGTAGCCGTAGAGGCTGCGCCGGTAACTGTACGGTTCGTCCGTGATGTTGGCGGGCTGGCCGCCGACGGCCGGGTTCATCTTGCCCGTCAGCAGGATCATGGAGTCGCGGATGGACTCGAAGTCGAGGCGCCGCAGGTTCCCTCGCCACAACAGGCGATTACCCGCGTCAACCTTGAGCGGATCCACCCCGCCCTTCTTGGCGATCAGCGGGTTGGTGTTGGGATTGGAGTCCTGCCGGTAGGTCGCGCTCAGCATGACCTGGCGGTGCATCCGTTTGAGCGTCCAACCGTTCTTGGTGAAATCATCCGCCAGCCAATCAAGCAGCTCCGGGTGCGAGGGCTTCTCGGACATGTTCCCGAGGTCGTCAGGGGTGGCGACAAAACCCTCCCCGAAATGCTTCAGCCAGAGGCGATTCATCGCCACGCGCGGCGTAATCGGGTTGGACTTGGCGACGATGGAGTTCGCGAGTTCTAGCCGGCCGCTGCCGTCGCTGAAATTAAGGCGCTCGCCCGCCGTGAGGGCCTCGAGGAAGCGGCGCGGGACGACGGGTCCCCGCTTGTTCTTGTCGCCGCGGATGTAGACATAGCTGTCGTGCGGGCTGGCGGCATCCTGGATGGCCATGGCCTCGCGGGGCGCACCGGGGTGGGAAAGGCGCAGCTCGTTGATCTGGGCCCAGCGGAAATACGCCAGCGGCTTGCGGTTATTCTGGCCGCCGAAGACCGGGCGGTTCTGCCAATCGGCGCAGAACTTGCGGGTGTCGAACATCGCGATGCATTCCTCATTCTCCAGAATGTCCTCGATGTCGGGCAACGGCCACGGGTAGGCCGCCATCTGGGCGATGGCCGCCGGGGTCTGCTTGCTGGAGTGGCCGGGCTTCGCGCAGCGATCGATGTGGGCCAGGAGCGAGGCCTTGCTGTCGTTGTAGGCCTTCTGGTAGGCGAGGGCGACGTCGTCGAGGGTCTTGGGCTTGAGGCCGCGGAGGGCGGCCGCGATGAGCGGGTTCACCGGGTGCTTCGGGTCATTCAGGGCGGCGGCGAGGACGCTCGCGGCCCGCTCCTCGAAGACCGCCGCCGGGATGGCGGCGACGCGGGCGAACGGCCCGGTGATCGGCGAGTCGAACTGGATGCGCATCGGCTCGAAGTCGGGCAACGGCGTCTCCAGCTTGTACTTGTCATTGACGTCACCCCACTCGATGGAACCGCGCTTCATCGTCGCGGCAATCAGGCGACCCGCCATCTCGCGGTCGTAGCGCGCCCGCATGTCCTTGAAGTATTTGTAATAACCAGCGGCGCTCTCGGCCTGCAGCTCGTTGATCCGCTTCTCGAAGTCGGCCTTCAGCGCGGACCCTTGCGGGCCGGAGGTGATCCCCGGGCGCTGCAGAGGCTCGATGGTCGAGGCGAAAATCCCGTGCAGGGAGTAGTAATCCGCCGCGGGGATCGGGTCGAACTTATGGTCGTGGCAGCGCGAGCAGGAGACCGTCAAGCCGAGGAAGGCCTTGGTCGTGGTGTCGATGCGCTCGTCGATCGTGTCATCGATGTTATCGAAGCGCTTGCCGATGGTGATGAAGCCCAGCGCGGCCAGGCGGGCGTCGTCGGGCTTGGCGTCGGTGATCTTGTCGGCCGCGAGCTGCTCGATGACGAACTTGTCGTAGGGCTTGTCGGTGTTGATCGCGTCGATCACGTAGTCGCGGTAGGTCCAGGCGTAGGCGTAGCGATAATCCTCGAACAGGCTCTTGCCTTGGTCGACCGCGAGCCCGCGGGTGTCGGAATAACGCGCGGTGTCGAGCCAGTGGCGGCCCCAGCGCTCGCCGTAATGGGGCGAGGCAAGGAGGGCATCGACCTGCTTGGCGACGATGGTATCGACGTTGGTGGCCGGGGTGCCCCGGCGCGCGGCGCCGGCGTCGGCGATGACCGCGGCATCGAAAGCACGGGTGAACGTGGCGACCTGATCGGCGGTCGGGGGCAGGCCGATCAAGTCATAGGACATGCGGCGCAGCAACGCCTCCGGCTCGGCGGGCGGGCTCGGCTGGAGACCGGCGGCCTCCATCTTCGCGAGGACGAACTGGTCGATGGGGCTCTTGACCCAAGCCTTGTTCTTCACCTCCGGGAGGGGGGCGACCTTGATCGGCTGGAAGGCCCAATGCTGCTTGGCCTTCGCGGTCAAGCCGGTGAGTTTGCTGCCGGCGCCGACGGGGGCAGGCGCCCCCATCTTCACCCACTTCTCCAATAATTCGATTTTAGCATCGGGCAACTTACCACCCTTCTTCTTGGGCGGCATCGCAAACTCCGGGTCGGTGTAGCTGACGGCGCGGAGGAGCAAGGACTTCGCCGTGTTGCCGGGTACGACCGCCGGACCTTCGTCGCCCCCCTTGAGCATGCCGTCGCGGGAATCGAGGATTAGCCCACCCTTGGAGGTCGACTTCTCGATCGAGTGGCACTCGTAGCAATGCTCGGTCAAAATCGGGCGGATGTTCTTCTCGAAGAACTCCAAGCCCTCCTTGCTGGGTTCGTCGGCGGCGGAAAGCACCGGACTAGCGGCGAGCAAGGCGAGGAGCGGGAGATGGCGGGAGCGGAGCATGGCAAAAGTCATGGGGGATGGGCAGGGGGGTGGTTCAAGTTACGCCTAGGTATGATAACTCATTTAACATTAGGGCATAAACCTTGGAGTAATCAAGTGGGGGTTAAAGAGAAAGGAAGGCAAAAATACCCCTTTCCCCTCGCTCATTTCCCCTCCATAACCCGAACCAAGATGCGCATCCTGCTGGCGAGCGACAAATTCAAAGGGGCCCTCCCCTCCCCGGAGGTCGCCGCCGCCTTGCGTCTAGGCCTCGCGGAAGTCTTTCCCGGCGCCGAGTTCGATACCTGCCCCATCGCCGACGGCGGCGAAGGGACCACCGAGGCCATGGTCGCCGCCCTCGGCGGGACCTGGGCGGAGACGGGGGCGACGGACGCGCAGGGACGGCCGCGGGCCGTGCGGTTCGGCTGGGTCGCCGCCGAGCGAAGGGCGATCCTTGAGATGAGCGCAGCGAGCGGGCTAGCCTTGGTCTCCGACCTCCCCTTGGCCCCCGAACGGGCGAGCACCGGCGGGACCGGCGAACTGTTGCAAGCCGCCCGTGCCCTGGGCGCGGAACGAATCCTGATCGGCATCGGCGGCTCGGCCACCAACGATGGCGGACTCGGGATGGCCCTCGCCTTGGGCCACCGCTTTGAACGCGCCGGGTCCCCTTTCATCCCGACCCTGGAGACGCTCCTCGCGGCCGACCGCCTGCGGCCAGCCCCGCCGGGTTTCGCCGAGGTCCTCGTCGCCTGCGACGTGGATAACCCCTTGCTCGGACCACGCGGCGCGACGCGCATCTACGGGCCGCAAAAAGGCGTGCGTGACTTCGATTGGTTCGAGCGACGCCTGGCCCACCTCGCGGACCTCGCGGCGGCGGCGACCGGCACGGACCCGCGGGATCTACCGGGTGCAGGGGCGGCCGGCGGCCTCGGGTTCGGCTTGATGGCCTTCGCCGGCGGACGCCTCACGCCAGGCTTCGACCTCGTCGCCGGCCAGATCGGGCTGGCCGACCGCGTGGCCCGGGCGGACCTGATCGTGACGGGCGAGGGTCGGCTCGACGAGCAAAGCCTCCAGGGCAAGGGACCCGTGGGGGTGGCCCGACTCGCGCGGGCGCACGGCAAGCCCGTGCTCGGCGTCGCGGGTGCGATCGCCGACTCGGCGGCCTTACGGGCGCAGTTCGACCTGCTCCTGGCGATCAAGCCGGCGGCGATGCCGCTCGCCGAGGCCATGCGACGCACGGCCGAACTCCTGACCGCCGCGATCCGCGCCCATGCGCCTGAGCTCCGGGCGCTCCGGCCAGCCTAGGCGAAGATCGGCGCGGCCTTGCCCTTGCCGTCGACGGTCGCGTAAAACGGGCGCCCCTCGATATCGTAGGCCTTCTTCGGGCTGATGCCCATCGCGGTGAAGATGGTGGCATGGACATCCTCGACCGGCAACGGGTCCTTGATCGCCACGAGGGGCCGCTCGTCGGCGGTCGCCCCGAACACGTGGCCCTTCTTCACGCCGCCGCCGAACATCACCACGCTGGTGCCGCCGGTGAAGTGGCGGTGCAGGCCGTAATGGTCGGGATTTTCGATGGTCGTCCCCTGGTGGAAGGACTGGTCGCCGGCCTTGGAGCCAGGCCGACCCTCGATCATCGCGTCGCGGCTGAACTCGCTGGCGATCACGACCAAAGTACGGTCGAGCAAGCCGCGAGCCTCGAGGTCGCGGATGAGCTGCGCCACCGGGCCGTCGATCGTGCGGTGCATGTCCTCGAGCGTCTTGTGCCCCTTGCCGTGGGTGTCCCAGTTGAAGAACGGCACGTACTCCGTGGTGACCTCGACGAAGCGAGCGCCATTCTCGACGAGCCGGCGGGCGAGCTGGCAGCCGCGACCAAAGCGGGTCGCCCCATACGCCTGCTGCGCCTCCTGCGGCTCCAGCGAGAGATCGAACGCCGACCGCTCCTTGGCGCTGAGCAGCCGATAGGCGTTGTCCATCGACCGTAACATCGACTGCTGCTGGAAGTCGCCCAAGCGGTCACGGTCGGGGCTGGCGTCGACCAACCGACGGAACTCGCGGTCGCGGTTGACGAAGCGCCCTGCGTCCATGCCCTTGGGCGGACGCACCGCGGTGGCGGCGTCGTCGGGGAACGGCAGGTTCATCGGGCCGAACTCGCCGCCGAAGAAACCGGCGGTGGTGAAAGCCTTGAGTTCCTCGCTTTCGCCGACGCCTTCGAGGCGCTGACCGATGTTGATGAAAGCCGGCATGACCGGGTTGCGCGGCCCGAGGACCCGGGCCATCCAGGCCCCGATGTGCGGGCACGCCACGGTCTGCGGCGGGACGTAGCCGGTGTGCCAATGGAACTGGTGGCGCGAATGCAGGATGCTCCCGAGGTCGGGTTGCACCGCCGAACGGATGAGCGTCGCGCGGTCCATCACCGTGGCGATCTGCTCCAAGCCTTGGCAGATCTTCAGCCCATCGACCGCGGTCGGGATGGCCGGGAAAGTGCTGAGCACGCGTTTATATTCCAAACCCTTCTCATAAGGGGCGTACCGTTTGGGATCGAAGGTCTCGGGCGCAGCCATACCGCCGGCCAACCAGATCAAGATGCAGGCGTCGGCTTTCGCGACCGGGGCCGGCTCCTCGGCGGCGAGCAGTCTGGGCGCGCCCATGCCGAGCGTGGCGACGCCGGCCGCGCCGAGGAGTCGCAGGAACTCGCGACGCCGGAGGGCGGGCGGAAGGGACGGGTCGATGGGCAGTGCGTGGGCGGGCAGCATGGAGGTCAGCGGATGGTCTGGAATTCAGGAAGCATGCAGACAGCCCAGAGCAGGTCGGCCATGCCTTGCTCGTCGAGCTTACCGCCGAGCAACGCGCGCGCCACCGACGCTTCCGCGGGGGTCGGCTCACGGCAAAGCGCGGAGAGGTAAACCCACCGGGCGAAGGCGTCGGGCGACTCCCAGCGGCGACGCAAGAGGTTCGACGCGCCCCGGGCGAGCAGGTCGGTGAGCGCGGCCCCGTTGGCCAGGTCGATGGCCTCGAGCGTGCTCAGTTCGTTCGGACGCATCGAGACGATCTGCTCGCGATTGGGCCGGCCGAGGGAACGTTGCAATAAATCCGACTTCATCAACGCGGCGCGCGGCGTCAACAGGACCTTGCCCGAGAAGGCCGCGATCTGGTCGGCAAGGCGCTTCTCCGCGGCCGCCCATCCCGTACCGGCGATGACGGCCACCGGCTTCCATTCGGCGGCGACGGAAAGCGCTCCCTGTCCGTTGGGCAAGGTCGCGGACCATTGCCAGGTCCGGTCCGTCGCCAAAGCGAGCTCCTTGCCGTCGGCTAGCTGCACGTAAAGTTGGCACCAGAGGGCGGCGGCGTTCGGGGCGCTCCCGCCGTTACGGCCAACGATCACGACTTCGTTGGCGCCGGTGCGAAGGAAAGGGGTGAGGTCGAAGGTCTGCGGGGTCTGCCAATCGTCCCCGGTCCCGACCTTGCGCCCATTGACCCAGAGTTCGAAAGCGTTGTCGCAGGTGATGGCGCAGGCCGCGCGGCGCGGTGCGCTCGCGAGGGTCAACGCGTGGCGGAAGGACCGCGCCTCACCGACCGCCGGCTGGCGGCCCTTGGGCGTGTCATTCGACCAGATCGGCAAAGCGAGCAACGCCGCCGGGGTGGCGCCCTCGGGGGCGCGGGTCACGCCAGCGTCGATCTTGGCCGGGGTCGTGCCCGTCAAGCGCCAGACCGTATCCACGAATTGCTCGGCGGTCAGCCGCTTGGCGCGGGGGCCGCGGTAGGCATAGCCGGAGTCATCAGCGGTCGGGGCGAGCACTTCGGCGCGCGCCTGGTAAGCCTCGGAGGTCGCGATGAAAGCCAAGGTCGCCCGCAGGTCGTAACCGGAGGTGCGTAGTTGGTTGGCCAGCACGTCGAGCAAGTCTTGATTCCACGGGGCCGTCTGCATCGCGTCGACCGGGTGTACGACGCCCCGGCCCATCAACCGATGCCAGAGGCGGTTCGCCATGGTCCGCTGGAACCGGCCGTTATCCGGATGCGTGAGCAACGCCGCCAACTGTCCCAACCGCTCGGCCTTCGGCTTGGTCGCATCGACCTGACCCAGCTCGGGGAACAACCAGGCGGCCGCGGCGGGCTTACCGGTAGGGATGTCGCAACGCACCAGCTCGAGCGGGCGGTCCGAAAAGATGGCGGCCAGACCGTAGGCATCCTTGAGTTTCCAGCGATCGATGAAACTGTCGTGGCACGAGGCGCACTTCATGTTGATCCCGAGGAACGCCTGCGAGACGCTCTGGGCGAACTGTAGCTCCGGCTTCTGCCCGGCGCTGGTCGCCCCCCGCCAGACAATCCCCTTGGCGAACCCTTCGCTCTCGGCGGCGGGGGCGACCAGTTCGCGGGCCATCTGATCGTAAGGCTTGTTCGTCACGAGCGCGCGGTACAGCCACGGCGTGATCTGCTTGCGCCCCCCATCGATATAACCGGTGCCGGCGTAATCATTGCGCAACAGGTCATTCCAAAAGACCATCCAGTGGTCCGCATAATCGACGTCCCGAGCGAGCAACGCCTGGACCAGCCGGGCGCGTTTGTCGGCCGCGGGGTCGGCGAGGAAAGCCTGCGTCTCGGCCGGGCTGGGCAAGAGCCCGACGAGGTCGAGGGAGGCGCGGCGCAGGAAGGTGGCGTCGTCGACGCGCGCCGGGCGCGGCTGCTTGTGTTCGGCCAGCCAGGCATCGAGCACGCGATCGATCGGGTGACTCCGGCCCTCGAGCGCAACGGGCAGGTTCACGACCCGGGGCTTAAGCGGCGGCTCGTAGCCCGGTTGCTTGAAAGCGAAGCCCTCGGTCCAGCGGGCACCCTGCCCGATCCAACCCCGCAAGGTGGCGACCTCGGCCGGGGTGAGCCGCGGGCCTTTGGGCGGCATGCGCACGTCGGGATCCGTGCTGACGATCGCTTCAAGGAGATGCCCCTTGGCCGCGTTGCCGGGGGTCAGCACCGCGCCATTCTCGCCGCCTTCAAGCAAGGTCGCGCGGGTATTCATCGTGAACCCACCCTTCTTCTTGTCGCCCGCATGGCACTCGGTGCAATGCTTCCGGAGCAAGGGGATGACCTCATGGTCAAAGTCGACCTCGGCGGCGGACGCAAAGGCCGAGGCGGCGAGGAACAGGAGGAGGGCGGGCTTCATCACGACGACCCTTGGCTTAACGGGCGAAGACGATGCAACAAGCGGCGCCGGCGGGCACGGACTGCTTGGTGTCGGTCAGCTTCCCCGTGGCGAGGTCGACGCGATAGGCGTTCAAGGTACCGGACTTCTGGCCCGCGCAGACCAGCCAGCGGCCGTCGGGGCTTAGGCCGAAACCGCGCGGGACGGCGGGGACGTCGAGGGTGTGCCCGAGCGAGGTAAGCTTACCGTCGGTACCGATGGCGAAGGCCGCGAGCGAGTTGTGGCCGCGGTTGGAGACATAGAGCGCGCGGGCGTTCGGCAGGCAGAAGATCTCCGCGGTGGAGGCGCCCTTGGCGTCCGCGCCGGTCGGCAGCGTGGGCAGCACCTGGATCTCCTTCATCGCGCCCGTGCTCGCGTCGACCGTGAACACGCTGACGGTCATGGCCATCTCGTTGCACACGTAGGCGAAGCCACCCTGCGGGTGGAAAGCGAGGTGGCGCGGGCCGGAGCCGGGGGTGACGCGACCAGACTTGGCGGCGGTCGGCGCCAGGAGGCCCTTGGTGGCGTCGAACTGGTAGATGAAGACGTCATCCGTCCCGAGGTCGGGCACGTAGACGAAACGGTTGGCGGCGTCGGGGTAGATGCCGTGGGCATGCGGACCGGCTTGGCGGCCTTTGTTCGGGCCGCCGCCTTCGTGCTGGAGGAAACTGGTGGCGGCCGCGAGCGAGCCGTCGGCCTTGATCGGCAGGCAGGCCACCGAGCCCGAGCCATAGTTGGCGGCGAAGAGGAACTTGCCCGTCTGGTCGACGGAGACGTGCGTCGCCCCCTTGCCCTTGGTGTCCTCGCCGTTGAGCAAGGTGGCCGGGCCGGCGGGCGTGAGCCGGTAGGCGGCGACGCCGCCGCCCGCGACCTCGGCCGTGGCGTAGAGGGTGCGGCCGTCGGCGGACAAGGCCAGGTAAGAAGGCCCTTTCGCGTCGGCGATGACGACGGGCGTCGAAAGTTTCCCGCTCTCGGCATCGATGGTGGCGCGGAGGATGCCTTGGGAGGTGGCCCCGGAAGTGCCGACGTAGAAGGTCAGATCAACAGCGAAGGCAGAGGCGGACATGAGAGCAAGGAGGGGTAGCAGTGGGCGCATGGGGGTAAAGGTATGAGGGCGAGAGCGCGGCATAGTTCCAAACAAAATCTCAGCGGCCATCCCACCAGGCATCCAAGAGGGCGGTGAGCCGTTTCACTTCCGCGGGACGTTCGGCGGCGAGGTCCTGTTTTTCGTAGGGATCCGTCTTCAGGTCGAAGAGGCGCGGTGGCTCGGTGGCGTCGGTGGAGCCATTCGCCGTCTCGCCGGTCTTAAGGCCGCTCGACACGATGAGTTTGAGCTCGCCGGCGACGAGCCAGCGATAACGCAGGCTCGCGGCCGGACGGCCCAGTTCCCGGATATCATGGGTCGAATTCTGTCCCGCGACAAAGGGGCGGGCCTGTAGCGCCGCATCGTCCAGTAGGTCGAGCCCATCGCCATCGGCCGGCACCCGGGCCCCGGCGAGCTTGAGGAGCGTCGGCATGAGGTCGACGGCGCTGGCGGGAGCGGCGACCACGGTCGGCTTGATGTGGCCAGGCCAGCTCACGAGAATCGGGCTGCGAACACCTCCGTCAAAGGGCGACTGCTTCGAACGCCCAAAGTCGACCACAGGCTTGTCGGTGCGCGGAATCCAGCCGTTATCCGAGATGTAGACAATGACCGTATCCTGGGTCAGCCCCTCCTTCTCGAGATGGGCCCGGACGTCCCCGATGGTCTCGTCGAACCATTCGACCATCGCGTGGTAGCGGGCGGCCTGCGGGGTCGGCGAACGATCGCGGTATTTGGCCAGCAAGCGTTCCGGAGGGTTGTGCGGGTCATGCGGCATCATCGGCGCGTACCAAGCAAAGAATGGCTTACCGTCTTTTTTCGCCCGGGTGATGAACTCGGTGAGTGGCGCCAACGTCTTGCGGCCGATGTCGAGGCCGACGTCGCCATGCCGACCACCCTTGGTCATGCCTTCGGTGAACCCGCCGGTCGTGTAGTCGCCCATCCACCATTTACCCGTCTGCAGGCTGACGTAGCCCTGCTCAGCCAATAAGCGCGGGAGATGCGGGGACTGCTGGAACAGTTTAATCATCTGGGCGCGACCCGCCAGGAACGCGGGGCTGGCCTGCCTCGCCGCCGGGGTGACGGAGGCGGGCACGAGCGGGTCATTGCCGGTGATGCCATGCCGATGGACGTGCCGGCCGGTCAAGATGGAGGCGAGGCTCGGACCGCACAGCGAATTGGTATTGTACCCGCGCGGGAAGACGCGCGACTCGGCGGCCAACTTGTCGAGGTTCGGGGTATTGACGGCCGTCGACCCCATGAACCCGTAATCGAACCAAGCATGGTCGTCCGAAATGATCATGACGATATTCGGCGCCTTCGCCGGTGAGGCCGGCTCGGCGGCCCCCAGCGTCAGCGTACAGAAGAGAAACAGGAGGGAGCGCATAGGGGTGATCACCAGATTTTGACGCGCTCTTTCGGGTCCAGCCACATGGCGTCGCCGGGCTGAGTGCCGAAGGCCTCATGGAAGGAATCCACGTTGCGGAGGACGACGTTGATGCGCTGGGGCATCGGGGAATGGGTATCCGAGAGGAGGCGGTTGCGGAGCGTCTCGGCGCGGGTGTTGCCGGCGAAGGCGAAAGCGTGGGCCAGGAAGAAACGCTGAAGCGGCGTCTGGCCGGCGATCAAGCGCCCCGACCGGAAGGCTTCCGTCGCGCGAAAAGCGTCGAGGGCGATTTCGACGCCACCAATATCAGCGATATTCTCGCCCAAGGTGAGCTTACCATTGACGCGGATCCCCGGCAAAGGCTCTTCCTTGTCGTACTGGGCGACGATCAAGTCGCAACGATCCCGGAAGCCCTTTTCCGTAGGTGGCGACCAGCCCTGCTCCAGGCGGCCCGTCGGACCGAACCGGCGGCCAGAATCATCGAACCCGTGCGTGAGTTCATGACCAATCGTGCAGGCGATGAAACCGTAGAGGACCGCGTCGTCGAGGAGGGCCCCGTCGTACGTCGGGACGGCGAGGATGGCGGCGGGCATCACGATCTCATTGTTCATCGGGCTGTAGTAGGCGTTGACCGTGTAGGGACGCATACCCCACTCCTCGCGCTCGGGCGCACCACCGACGCGAGCGAACGACCGCGCCCGCGACCACTGTCTGACGTTGACCAAGTTCTGAGCCAGGCCGTCGGCGCGGATCTCGACGCCCTCATAGCCGCGGAATTTATCGGGATAGCCCACGCGTAGTTTAATTGCCGCGAGTTTACGCAAGGCCCAGGCCTGCGTATCGGCGTCCATCCACTCCAGTTTACGAATTCGGGCGGCGAAAGCGGTCCGCACGTTCTCGCAGACCAAGCGGAAACGCTCGCGCTGGGCCGGGGGAAACCGGCGGGCCACGAATTCCTTGCCCAGCAAATCACCCAAGGCGCCATCCTGCATCTTCAAGGCGCGCTCCTCGAGGCTCCGTTGCTGCTTGGCGCCCGTCATGACGACGCCCTCGAACTCGAACGCCGCCGCCGCCGTGGTGCCGTTCAGCACGGAAGCGTAACCGGAAATCGCCTGGAAGCGGAAGTAGTCGCGGACCGCCTCCGGCGGCGTGGCGGCCAGGATGCGCGCCAACGCCGGCAGGAAGTCGGGCTGGCCGACGATGACCCGGGTGACCGCAGGGGCCCCAGCGCGACGGGCGGCCGCCTCCCAGCGCAGGCCGGGCGTGAGGGCGTCGATCTCCGCCCAGGTCATCGGGTGGTAATGCGCGTCGGGATTGCGGAGCTGCACCATCGGCAAGGAGACCTCCGCGAGCTTGGTCTCAAACGCGAGGACTGCGGCGCCGGCCTTGGCGGCCCGGGGCGCATCGTAGCCAAGAAAACCCAGCATCTTGGCGACATGGGCCGGGAACGCGTCGCGCACGCGCTTGGTGGCGGGCTCGTCGCTGAAGTAGAACGCCCGCTCCGGCAGGGAAAGGCCCGCTTGCCAGAGATGCAGGGCGACCTTGGTCTCGTCCTTCTTATCCTGCGAGGCGAAGACCCCGAGGAAGGAGCCGGTACCCTCGGCGTAAAGAGCGCCGGCCGCATCGAGCAACGCCTGCGGGGTCTTCGCCTCGTCGAGGCCAGCCAAGACGGCACGCAACCCCGCGGGCAGTTCGGCCGGGCCGGATTCGAAGCCCAAGGCGGACCGCCAGAAATCGGCGAGGCGGCGCTGGTCGCCATTGGCATCCTTCTGGACCAGCAAGTCGGCGTTGATCGCGAGCAGGTCCCGCTTCAATAAGTCATCCTGCCAAGCAAAGGAGTTATAGACCGCCCGGTCGGCGGGAATCGGGTGGGCTTGGTTCCAGAGCCCATTGGCATGACGCCAGAAATCCTGCCGGGCCGGCACCGCTTGGTCGCGGTTCGCCTCGATGAGGTCGCCGGGAAGACGGTTGCTGGGCCCAGCCAGCAGGGGGGATGCGAGCACGACGGCGAGCAGGGGTAGGCGCATACCGCAGGTTGGGACCAGTGCGGAACCGGGGAAACCCTATTCTGCGAACCGCGCGCGGCCCCCGGGGGGCGGGCCGCGGTCATTTGACAAGCCGCCGACGGGGGGTAGTCTCTCGGTCGAGCCACCCCCGCGGGGCCGGCGGCCCCCGGGCCCCGAAAAAATCTACGCAAAGGATTTTCTTGATGAACAAAGACTTAGGTAAACACGGGTCCGAAAAGGGCCTTTTCCGGCCCCTATTATGTAAGCCTACTACTTTTTATTAGAAGCCTCCCCGCCCCTTTCCACATGATCCAAACCCAACGCCTCCAAGACCTCCGCCTCCCGACCAGCACCCTCCCCACCACGGACCTCACCCGCCTCGCCGCCCCCGCCGACATCCCGACCCCCGAAGCCCTCTCGGAGGTCGCCAGCCTTGCGGCCCAGGCCTTCATCGAAGGCGAGACCATGGCGGACGGGCTGGGCCACTACCTGAGCCGCGCCTGCCGCCTCGACAAACTCGACGCCACCGGGGAACGCCGACTCGGCCGGGCCATGCGCGCCGGCCTCCGCCCTGACGGCTCGCTCACGCCGGCCGCCCAGCTCGCCTACGAGGAGTTCGTGGAGCGCAACCTGCGGCTCGTCGTCTACTTTGCCAAGCGCTTCGCCCACAGCCGGGACGACCTGCTCGACCTCGTCAGCGCCGGCAACGCGGGCCTGATGACGGCGGTGCATAAGTTCGACCCGGACCGCGGCATCCGCTTCAGCACGTTCGCCGCGTGGGACATCCACAGCCAGATCATGGCCGAACTACGCCAGCGGCATCGCCCCGTCCACCTGCCCCGCAACATCCACGAGCAACTCACGGCGGCGCGCCGCGTCGAAGCGGAGCTCGTCCAGAAGTTCGGCCGCGAACCGACCGAAACCGAAGTGTCCGTCGAACTCGGCTGGGCGCCGGATCACCTGACCGAGCTGCGCCGGCTGACGCAGACCGGCTTGTCGCTCGACGCGCCCCAGGAGGAGGATGGCAGCCTCACCCTGGCTGACCGGATCAAGGATGAGCACGCCACCGATCCCGCGGGGGCGGCCGAATGCGCCGACCAGGCCGCCTACGTGCGTCGCCTGCTGCAACGCGTCGACATTCGCGAACGGCGCATCCTGTGCCTGCGTCATGGCGTCGGGACCGACCACGAGTGGACGCTCGAGGAGATCGGCCGGGAACTCGGCGTTACCCGCGAACGGGTCCGCCAGCTCGAGGGCCTCGCCTTGCAGAAGATTCGCGGCGAGGTCGGCCGGCGTCCCGCCGCCTAACAGGGGCGGCAAGCGGGGCTACTACCCCGGCCCCGCGGGGCGGGATGCTTGCGGCGGCGACGGGCAGCCCTTGAATGAAACCATGCTCGTGCGTCTCCCCGCCTGCCTGCTCACCGCGGCTTTGACGCTGCCGGGGGCCAGCCGAGCGCAGAACCATGAACCGTTCGAGGATCCGCCGATCAGCTATTCCGAGTCTAAACCGGTCGACGCGGTCGCCCGGCTCAACGCGGCGGCGGCGAAGCAGGCGGAGGAGATTCGCAGCTGGCCGGCGCGGCGGCGCCTGCGCTGGCTCCTGGACCAGCTGAAGGTACCGGTGGAATCGCAGTTGCTCGTGTTCAGTAAGACCAGCCTCCAGCGTCAGCTCATCTCGCCGAGCAACCCCAGGGCGCTCTACTTCTCCGACGAGGCCTACGTAGGCTGGGTGCCGGGCGGGGCGATGGAGGTCACCGTGTTCGACCCGGTGCTCGGTGCCACGTTCTACGTCCTCGATGCGCAGCAGCCGGAGACGGAGCCGCTGGTCGCCCGTAGCCAAGAATGCCTGCTCTGCCATGCGCACCACGACCACACCCCCTCGCTGCGCGCCCGGTCCGTCTTCCCCGACCCGACCGGCGAGACGCTGAGCGGATCGGGCGGCGCTAATGTCGAGCCTGGCACGCCCTTGAACGAACGCTGGGGGGGCTGGTATGTGACCGGCCGCACCCCGGGACTGCGGCATCGCGGCAACGTGACCGCCGCGACCGCCGAGGCCTTCACCAACGAGCCGCCGCTGCGCGGAGAAGTTGCGCCCGCCTTGCCCGCCGGGCCCGACACCTCGCGCTACCCCCGGGCGACGAGCGACATCGTGGCGTTGCTCATGCACGACCACCAGATCCATGTGCACAACGTGCTCTGTACCGCCAACCAAGAGTCCCGCATCGCGCTCTACCGTTGGCCGGCGATGCGGGAACTGCTCCAACTCCCCGCCGACTCCGCCCCTTCCGGCTCCTACCTGGTGGTGCTGAATAGCCAGGCGGAGAAAGTGCTCGAAGCCCTGCTCTGCAAAGGCGAGGCCGCCTTCCCCGCCGACGGCATCCAGGGGGAGGGCTCGTTCGAGAAGGCGTACGCGAGCACCCGACGCCCCGACGACCACGACCGCGCGCTGCGCGACCTGGATCTCCGGACCCGCCTGTTCAAATACCGCTGCAGTCCCTTGATCTACGCCCGCACGTTCGAAGCCATGCCCAAGGAACTCCGCGCCGTGGTGCTCCGCCGACTGTCCCGCGGGCTGCTCGCCGCCGAGCCCGCGCCGGAGTTCGCGCACCTGCCGGCCGCGGAGCGCAAAGCGATCCACGAGATCCTGACCGCGACCTTACCCGGGCTGCCCCCGGACTGGGGCAAGTAGGCGGACAAGACGAAGGCCGGACCCTCGCGGGACCGGCCTTCGGGCAAGGCGCCGACGCCGCGGCTTACTTGACGAGCGAGGCGAGTTTCTCGCGGATCGCGTCGGCCTCGACCTGGTAGCTGGCGGGATTGAGGTGCAGGAGGTCGGGCATGACCGACTTCTCCAGCGTGCCGTCGGCCTTGAGGAACTTGGCCCCGATGTCGAAGTAGTGGACCTTCTTGCCATCGTCGAGCTTGGCGATGATCGCGTTGACCTTCTCGTTCTTCACGCGGTTGCCATCCGCCGGGGTCGCGCCGCGGGGGAAGATCGCGAGGAGCAGCACCTTCGTATCGGCCGAGCGCTTATGGATGGCGTCGATGATGTTCTTGATGCCAGCCGCGATCTGCGCGGGCGAGTTATCGGCGACGCCGGCGTTGTTGGTCCCGATCATGAGGACGACGACCTTGGGCTTGAGGCCTTCAAACTCGCCGTTCTCGACGCGCCAGAGGACGTGCTGCACGCGGTCGCCACCGATACCGAAGTTCACGGCCTTATACTTGGCGTACTCCTTGAAGACTTCCTTCCCGGCGCCACCCCAACCCGCGGTGATGGAGTCACCGAGGAAGACAACCTCGGCCTCGCCCTTCTTGGCGAGCGCGACGAAGGATTCATGCGACTTGGCGAAGCCTCCTTGGATCTGGCCGTCGTTGCCGACCTTCGGAGCGGCGACATCGGCGGGCTGGGCGGGAACCTTGGGGGCCGCGGCCTTGACCGCGGGCTTGGCGTCGGCGGGCTTCTTCGCCTCATCGGCGGCGAAGACGGAGGCACCAAGGAAGGCGGTACCGAGGAGGAGGGCGTGCAGGGGCTTCATAGGGGTGAGGTAAGGACAGCTTTTTCGCCCGAGGGTTCCCTCCTGTCAACGCACCGTTGCGGATGCTTGCCCTGCGGGCGGAGGCTTGCCACCGTCGCCCCATGAGCAAACCCCTGCGCTTCGTGACCCCGGCCGACGCCTTCAAGGAGGAGTACAAAGGCCGCACCAACTACTGGCTCTGCCGCCCCGGCGTGACCGAGGCCAAGGCCCTGCAGGTCTGCGAGGCCACCCTGCCCGCGGGCGAAGGCCACGCTTTCCACACCCACCCCGAGCTCGAGGAAATGATCTACGTCCTCAAGGGCGAGGTGGAGCAATGGGTCGAACAGGAGAAGCGTATCCTGAAGGCCGGCGAGAGCGCCCACATCCCCGCCGGGATCGTCCACGCCACTTTCAATAGTTCGTCCGCCGACGCCACGATCCTCGCAATCCTTTCGCCGGGCGCCAGCCGAGGGCCCTTCATGGTCGACGTGAGCGACCAGGCGCCGTGGAAGAGCCTCCGCGGGCGCGGCTGAAGGTCGCTCACTTCAACTCCCGGATCCGCACGCCGCGGTACCAGACCCGCTTGGCCTCATCCTGGAAACCCACGTGCCCGTCGGCCGGGCGGTCCTTCATCGGCGACTGCTCCAGCGCCAGCACGATGGTGCGCTCGCCGTTGAAATCGACCTGCAGCAGATCCTCCTTAAGCGTGAGGGTGTAGCGATTCCACTCGCCGGCCGGCTTGACCATGTTGCGCGAAGGCGCCATCGCGCGGATGATCCCGCCGCAGTCGTGGTGGCCCGGCTTTGCCAAGCCGTAGGTATCAAGCACCTGCAACTCGATGCCGTGGTCGACCGGATCCAGGGGATTGGCCACGCGGAAGAAAACGCCGGAGTTGCCGGTCGGCTCGATCTTGAACTCGAGGTCGAGGACGAAGGAGCGGTACTTGCGCTCGGTGAAGAGGTAGGCGTCGAAGCGCTTCCAACCCGTCTCGCCGGCCCGCGGCTTCAGGGTGACACTGCCGTCGACGTCATAGACCCAGTTGCCTTTCGTGCGCCAACCCGCGAGGTCCTTGCCGTTGAACAACGGGACGAAGCCCGGAGCCTCCGCCGCGGGATGGGCCACCGCGGGTACCGCCGGGCTGACGGGTAAAGCGTCGACGGCCGCGGGGCGGGCGACGGAGGGAAGCACGAGGCTGGCGAGGAGCAGGGCGGTACGCATGGAAATGATCAAGGAAGCCGCAGGCTGGCGGTCGGCGTGGCGGGAGGGTCGAAGCGCTCCGTCAACCAGGCACGCAGCTGGGTCGGCGTCGCGGGCGCGGGAATCGCGTCCCACACCAGGCGGCCATTGACCGTGACCTTGACCGGCCGGGCGAGGTCGTCGACCAGCCCCTCGCGCAGGCGCAGCGTCATCCCCGCGGGGACGTCGCCTTCGAGGGTGATTTCCTGACCGCGCGCGGTCGCCACGATCTTCTGGCCGGGCTTCGCGGCCCCGATCGGGAGTTCCAGCCAATAAAAGCGGTCGTGCGTCACGCCCGTCTGTACCCAGACGACCTTGTGGGGCCAGGGATCGCGGGTGAACTTCGCCATCCAGGGCAAGGCCTCCGCGTCCTGGCGCTCCATCCAATGCGGGAGCCCAGGGTAAACGCGCCCGAGGTGTTCGTAGCCGGCGGGATCCTCCTGCCGCAGCCGGTCAAACTCCGCGATTTTCTCCGCGACGACCTTGTTCCGGTGGTAGGCGGCATCCGCGCCGCCGACGAACATCGCGAAAGGGAGGTTGCGCACGCCGAGGGTGTTCACTCCGTTGGTATGCCCGGCCATCATCGCGGCGGCGGCGAACCGGTCGGGCATGCGCGGGGCGAGCTGCCAGACCCCGTCGCCGCCGGCGGAATAACCTAGCAAGTAGACCTTGTCCGGATGCACGCCGCGGAGGGCGATAAAATCTTCGATCAGCCGGTCGAAGAGACGGTCGATGTGAGGCTCATGCCAGAGATTCCAGGTGTCGGTCGGCGCGCGCGGCGCGACCACGATGCCTTCGGCTGGGGCGTAAAGACGGATTTGGTTACGCCACTGCTGGTCGTTGACCGCGGCCGGGGCGCCCCCGCCGCCGTGCATCGAGATCCACAGGCTGCGCTGTCCCTCGGGGGCGAGGTTGAACTCCCGCTCCAGCCAACGGAGGGACTTGTCCCCGGCCTTGATTTCCCGGGCCGCCACCTCGGCCGCCCGCTCGGACTGGAGCGCCGCCTGGCGCTGGGACTGTGCCAATTGCAGCGGCGGGGGCACGGGCGGGGTCGCGCCGGCGGTGCCCCCCCCGCCGATCAGCGCAAAGCAAAGAACAAGGAGGGGGCGGGAACGCCAGGCCATGACCTAGGCCTAGCCGGCGTCCCTGCGGAGGCGAGCCATCTTCTGAGGTCGACCGCCGGCTCACGCCTCCTTTGATAGGCGGCATGGTCCGCCCCGCCTTCGCTTTCTTGCTGTCGCTCCTGCTATCGGTGGCCGCAGAGATCCCGCCGAACCTCGTCGTCGAGGGGATCCCGCCGATCCCGCCCGAGCTGCGCAGCCAGGTCGAGCCCTACCTTAACCTAGGGGGCGCGAGCTTCCGCGGCTGGCATGGCGCCCGGCGCGAAGCGGTCGTGACGACCCGCGTCGGTGAGGTGACGCAACTGCACCGCATGGCCGAACCGAAGGGCAAGCGCATCGCCTTGACCCGCGGGGCGGAGCCGGTGCGCAACGGGGCGTTCCAACCGGGCGGCGCCAAGCTGCTCTACCCGGTCGACGAGGGCGGCAATGAAAATTACCAGCTTTGGTTGATCGATACCGCCGACCCCAAGGCGGTGCCGTTGCGCCTGACCGACGGCAAGTCCCGCAACACCGACCCAGTCTGGTCCAAAGACGGCCGGTGGATCGCCTACGCGACCAATCGCCGGGAAGTCCGCGCGAGCGATATCGTGGTCGTGAACGCCGCCAACCCGAGCGAGGAACGCGTCTTGCTCCGCAACGACGGCCCGGGCTGGGGTATCGCGGATTGGTCCGATGACGGACAGAAACTCCTGCTGCGCGTGGCCAACGGCCAAGGGGACACCCGGCTCTGGACGGTCGACGTGGCCACGGGGACGAAAGCCATGGTCTCCCCGAAGGCCGGCAAACGCGTGCTCGTCCAAGCCCAGTTCGGCGACCAGGATCAGGCCGTCTATGCGCTCAGCGACCATGAGTCCGATTTCCTCGACGTGGTCCGGCTCGACCTCGCGACCCGCGAACTGCGACGGGTCGGCGCCGCTCCCCGTTGGGACGCCGAGGAACTCACCCTCTCGTCGGATGGCCGCTTGCTGGCGTTCACGTGCAACGAGGAAGGCTGGTCGGTGCTCCACGTCCGCGACCTGACGAACGGTCGCGAGCGGACGGTGCCCGCCTTCCCCGCCGGGGTACTCTCCGCGCTGGCGTGGCGCTGGGGCAGTCATGAACTCGGCTTCTCCCTGAACAGCGAGGAGACCGCGGCCGACGCCTGGTCCGTCGACCTCGACGCCGGCACCGCCACCCGCTGGACCGAACGAACGACCAAGCCCAAGCAGCCCATCGTGGTGCCCTCCCCCCGCGTGGTCCGGATGCCGAGTTTCGACGGGTTGAGCATCCCCGCGCTGGTGTACCAACCCGACCCCGTGAAGTTCCCGGGCAAACGGCCCGCCGTCATCCTCATCCATGGTGGCCCCGAGAGCCAGTCCCGCCCCGGCTACCGCGGCAACCTGCTCTATTACCTGAACGAATTGGGCGTGGCCCTCGTCTACCCCAATGTCCGCGGCTCCACCGGCTACGGCCGACGCTACCTCACGCTGGACAACGTCCTGAAACGCGAGGACTCCGTGAAGGATATCGGCGCCGTGCTGGACTGGGCCACCAAGGAGGAGCGCCTCGACGCGACGCGGCTGGCCGTCTCCGGCGGCAGTTACGGAGGCTACATGAGCCTAGCCTGCCTGGCGACCTACCCCGACCGGTTCCGCTGCGGCGTCGACAACGTCGGCATCGCCAACTTCGTGACTTTCCTGCGCGACACCTCCGACTACCGCCGCGGCAATCGGCGACTCGAATACGGCGACGAGCGCAAGCCCGAGGTCCGCGAATTCCTCGAGCGGATCTCCCCGGCGAACCAGGCCGACCGTATCCGGGCGCCCCTCCTCATCGTGCAGGGCAAGAACGACCCGCGGGTGCCCGTGACGGAAGCCGAGCGGATGCGCGACGCCATGCGGTCCCACGGTGGTCAGGTGTGGTACCTGATGGCTCGGGACGAGGGGCATGGCTTCGTCAAGAAGGCCAATAATGATTTCCAGTTCCTGGCGACCGCCCTCTTTATCCAAGAGTTCCTCTTGAAATAGCGGGGCCGGGTTATGCCCGGAAATGACGGGGGCGGCGGCGGGTTTTTCGCTCGTCCTGGCGTATTGCCGAGCCTAGGCTCGGCAACGCGGTCACCCTCCCGCCCCCCCATTCCATGAACTACGTAAAGCGATACGCGGCGGCGCTCCTGCTGTCCGCCCCCACCCACCTGCTTGCCGGCGAAGCCGACATCCACATCCCTGACCTCGGCGGGACGTCGTTCCTCGGCGGGTCCCTCGGCGGCCTCCAGATTCTCTGGCTCGGCCTCGCCGTCTGCGTGCTCGCGACGGCCTACGGCTGGTGGCAGTACCTCCAAACCCGCGCCTTGCCCGTCCATCGCTCGATGGCCGCGGTCTCGGAGATCATCTGGGGTACGTGCAAGACCTACCTCTGGCAGCAGGGGAAATTCCTCGCCGCGCTCTGGGTGCTGATCGCCGCGTGCATGGTGTACTACTTCGGCGCCCTCGAACACAAGGCGGCGGGCGACGTCGTCGTGATCCTCGCGGCCTCGGTGCTCGGGATCCTCGGCAGCTACGGGGTAGCCTGGTTCGGCATCCGGATCAACACCGTCGCCAACTCCCGGGCCGCGTTCTCCGCCCTCCGCGGCAACCCGCTCGCCACGTTGCTCATCCCGCTGAAGTCGGGCATGAGCGTCGGGCTGCTGCTCGTGGCCATCGAGCTGTTCTTCATGATCGGCATCCTGGTCTTCTTGCCAAAGGACCTGGCCGGGCCGTGCTTCATCGGCTTCGCCATCGGTGAGTCGCTCGGCGCCTCGGCGCTGCGCATCTGCGGCGGCATCTTCACCAAGATCGCCGACATCGGGGCCGACCTGATGAAGATCGTCTTCAAACTGCCGGAAGACGACCCGCGTAACCCCGGCGTGATCGCCGACTGCACGGGCGACAACGCGGGCGACTCCGTCGGCCCGACCGCCGACGGGTTCGAGACCTACGGCGTGACCGGCGTGGCGCTGATCGCGTTCCTCGCCCTGGCCCTCGCCGCCAAGCCCGCGCTCTGCGCGACGCTCATCATCTGGCTGTTCGCCATGCGCATCCTGATGGTCCTCACCTCCCTGCTGAGCTACTGGCTGAACGACGCCGTCAGCCGGGCGATCTGGGGCCAAGCCAAGGACTTCAACCTCGAACAGCCGCTCACGAACCTGGTCTGGATCAGTTCCCTGGTCTCGATCGCGATCACCTACCTCGCCAGTTACTTCCTGCTCGCGGCGCAGGGCGGCGGCCTCTGGTGGGTGCTATCGACGATCATCTCGCTGGGCACCTTGGCCGGAGCCTTGATCCCCGAATTCACCAAGGTCTTCACCTCGACGGAGAGCCGCCACGTGGAGGAGGTCGTCACGGCCTCCGGCAAGGGCGGCGCCTCGCTCAACATCCTCTCGGGCCTGGTCGCCGGCAACTTCTCCGCCTTCTGGACCGGCCTGTGCATCCTGGGCCTGATGTTAGGCGCCTACCTGCTCTCAGGGCATGCCGCCATCGTCGGCCTGATGCCGGCGCAGTTCGCCTTCGCCGCGCCGATCTTCGCCTTCGGCCTCGTCGCCTTCGGCTTCCTAGGCATGGGGCCGGTGACCATCGCGGTTGACTCCTTTGGCCCGGTGACGGACAACGCCCAATCGGTCTACGAACTCTCGCAGATCGAGGGACTGCCCGGCATCGAGGCGGAACTGGAGCGGGACTTCGGGTTCCGCCCCGACTTCGCCGGCGCCAAACATCAACTCGAGAAAGGTGATGGGGCGGGCAACACCTTCAAGGCCACCGCCAAACCCGTGCTCATCGGCACCGCCGTCGTCGGCGCCACGACCATGGTCTTCGGCATCATCATGATGCTGCAGGAGCACCACCAAGCCCTGAACGCGAAATTCAACGTGCTGGAGAAACTCTCCCTCGTGCACCCCGAAGCCCTGATGGGTCTCCTGATGGGCGGCGCCGTTATCTACTGGTTCACCGGCGCGTCCATGCAGGCGGTCGTCACCGGCGCCTACCGCGCGGTGGTCTACATCAAGCAGAACATGCAGCTTGACGCCACGACCGCGACCACGGAATCCTCCAAGGAAGTCGTGCGGATCTGCACCCAGTACGCCCAGAGAGGCATGATCAACATCTTCATCGTCATCTTCTGCCTCTCGCTGTCGCTGGCCTTGTTCGACGAGTTCTTCTTCATCGGCTACCTCGTCGGCATGGCGTTCTTCGGCCTCTTCCAGGCCATCTTCATGGCCAACGCCGGCGGCGCCTGGGACAACGCGAAGAAGATCGTCGAGGTCGACCTCAAGGCCAAGGGCACCGAACTGCATGCGGCGACGGTCGTGGGCGACACGGTCGGCGACCCCTTCAAGGACACGTCCTCGGTCTCCCTGAATCCGGTCATCAAATTCACCACGCTCTTCGGCCTGCTCGCCGTCGAGATCGCGGTGAAGATGCCGACCGGGGCCCGCCTGCTGCTGGGAGCCGCCATCTTCGTCACGGCCTTGGTCTTCGTCTACCGGAGCTTCTACGGGATGCGCATCCCCGCCGACGACCACACGAGCTGAACCGGGCCGGTCGGGGGCGGGAGTCACGCCCGCTCCCCCTCCTCCGCCGCGCCTTCCTCGCCAGTCTCGACGCCCAGCAGGTGCAGGGCGTCCTCGAGCTGAAGACGTTCCTCCACCCCGCCCTCCGCACCGTGTTTATCCTCCCTGAACCCGAAGCCATCCGCGTCACGGGGCCGGGCCTCCACGGCGACGTGTTACTGGCGTTCTGGTCGAGCGACGGCCCGCACCAGCTGACGGTCGACTTCCGACAGGCGGACAAGGACGCGGTGGCGGAACTCCTGGGGGGTTGGGCAACGCGCTCCAGGAGCAGCGCCTGCGCCGGCCGCGTCGCCAGCTCATGGGGCATGCCGTCGGCGGCTACCATGACAGCGGCGGCCACTTCCTCATCTGGAACGCGGGCATGCCGATGGCCGACGAGCACGAGATCCTCGATGCCGCGATCGATACCGCCCTGGGCCTGCGCTTCCGGGGCTACGCGCAGATCGAGCAAGCGATGCAGACCTTGGAGTTCGACCGCGTGGCGCGCGTCGAGCGGGACGACCTGTACGCCGAGGGCCACCTGATGCCCGCGTTCCTCCGCCGCGGGATGCGGTCGGACCTACGCGGGGCCGCCGCCGTGCGGGTGCTCCAGGACGACCGCAAGGTCGCGCTCGACCGATGGGTCCAGACCAGCCCCGATGAACAAGGCTAGTTCCTTCGCCTCCACCACCGCTGGGACGAAGACCGGCGGCGGCATGTCATCGGCTGGATTTCCGAAGGTCGGGGCACGCCGAAGCGCCGCCGGGCCGGTTAGGCGCGGACGGCGCGGTCAGTCGACGTGGTGACGCTGCATCTTCTCCCCCCAGGCGAAGAGGATCATCGAAGCCAGGAAGACGCCATGGATGATCGCCTGCCAGAGGATGACCTTCTCGTGGTTGGCGGTCATCGGCTGATCGGTGGCGGCCGCGGTGATGTCGATGAAGCTCTTGAGCAGGTGGATGGCGGAGATGCTGGCCAGACTGCCCGCGAGCTTCACCTTGAGGGTGTTCGCGTTGATGTGGTCGAGCCAATCGGGCCGGTCGCCGTTATCACCGAAATCGATGCGGCTCACGAACGTCACGTACCCGCCGACCACGACCATGTTGACGAGATTCGCCACCATCGAGATGTCCACGAGCGAGAGGATACCCAGCATGATTGAACTCTCGGTCGCGGCCGCGAACCCTTGCAGTAGGTGGAGCACTTCCTGGAGGCTCTTCCAGGCGTAAGCGATGGCGGCGAAGATGAGCGCCACGTAGATCGGCGCCTGGACCCAGCGGCTGGCGAAGATGAAGTACTCGAGCCCGTGCTCGAGTTTCTGGGCGATGCCTGCCTCCGGCTTGTCGTTGGCCATGCGGGTAGGCTTGCCATTCCCCGGCCCCCGTCAAGCCGACGGAGCGCCATCGCCTCCGGCCAACTGGCCAACCGATCAACTTGCCTTCCCTCAGACCCCGGCGCTCGCCGCGGCGTCGCCGAGCGGGTTGGCGCTCGGGTCGCGCAGGTAGGCGTCGGCCTTGGCCGAGACGATCACTCCGTAATTAATGGTGCCTAGCCAGCCGGACATGATGATGCCGACGCTGCCGGCATGGTAGAAGCCGCCGACCTGCTCGGGCAGGGCCATCGAGACCTTGAGGCCTTCGAATTTCGTACCGAAGGAGGTGCCGCCGACGTGGCGGACGTAGCGATTGACCGTCCGCGGCGTGGCCGCCTCGGCGTGGTCGACCTTGGCACGGATGTCCGGGATGAATTTCTCGAGGCCCCTGAAGGATTCCTCGATGACCCGCGCCTTGTTCGCGGCGTAGTCGACCTCGGAGAGATGGGCCCAGTCGTCCCACTGCTGGTTGATCGAGGTGACGATCGCGTAACGGGGCTTCTTGGTGTGCGGACGGGTATCCGGGTAATACACCGAGTAGGTGCGCGATGTCGTGTGGAAGTCGACGAGCTCCTGGCTGGAGAACGGCTTGGCCGCGGAGGTGAACACGAGGTCGCCGATGTGGGGGATGCTCTCGCCTTCACGCACGCCCATGTAGACCTGGCAGGAGGAGGTGTTGACGCGCACCTGGCGGGCTTGCTCGAGGAACGGCGCCTCGAAGGCGTCCGCGCCCCCCATCTTCAGGACGGTGTCCTTGATGTTGGCGTTGGAGACGACCGTGGCGCAGGCGACCTCGGCTTCCTCGCCGAGACGCGTGCCGCGCAGTTTCACCCCGACGACGCGGCGGCGGCCGGCGGCGTCCTTCTCGACGAGCACCTTCTCGACGAGCACGTTGCGCCGGATGTCGACCCCGTTGGCCTTCATCTCGGCGGTCATCAGGTTAATCATCGTGTCCGTCCCGCCCTGGAAGATGAACACGCCCTTCGACATGAAGTTCGAGAAGACGATTCCGAAGGTGATCGCCGGGTCATCGAGGGTGGAGCCATTGGCGTAGGCGATGGGCTCGAGGAGGAGGCGCTGGACATCGGGCCGGCCGGGGAAGAACTGCTCGAACAGCTGACGGGTGGTCCGCGGGTCGTTGTCGTAGTAGTTCATCTCGCGCAGGTGCGCAAAGAAGGCCTCGACGGTCTCGGGAGTCAGCCGGAACTGCTCGATCAGGATACGCGTGAAGTCGGCGCGGTCAAAAGTCGTGCGGACGTCGAAGTCGGGGTTGATGAAACGGACATCGCTCAGCTGGTGGATGCGGTCCGAGATCTCCTTGGTCCAGTAACGGCGCGTGGACTTGATCATCCCATGCGGGAAGCCATGGAGGGAGATATCGAAGACGTGGCCGCCGGCGCGCTTAAAGAAGGTGGCGAGGCCGCCGAGCTGGTAATGGTGCTCGAGCAGCAGCACCTTGCGGCCGAACTTGGCAAGGTTGTTCGCCGCGGTCATCCCCCCGAGGCCGGCCCCGATGACGACGGCATCGTACCGAGGCAGGAGCTGATCGAACGGCGAAGGCATGGGAACGGCCCCAGAGGTAGGCGAAAGCGGGGGGCGAGGGGAAGCCGAAAGCGTCCCGGCCGCTCACGCCAACGCCAGGGTCCAGCGCCCCGACCGACCGCGGAGCCGGACCTTGCGCCCGAAGAGCTGGCTCAAGGCGGGACTCGTCAGCACTTGGCGCAGCGGGCCGGCGGCCTGCGCGACGCCGCGACGCAACAGCAACCCATGCGTGAAAATCGCGCCGATCTCCTCGACGTGGTGCGTCACGAGGACCAACGCGATCCCCGGGGCGACCCGCGGCAACGCCTGCACCAAGGCGAGGAAGTCGGCGCGCGCGGCGGGATCGAGGCCGGCGCAGGGCTCGTCCAGGATGAGCAAGGCGGGCTTCGCCGCCAAGGCACGGGCGATGAGGACCCGTTGCCGCTCACCTTGGGAGAGGTGCCCCCAGGGCCGGCGGGCCAACGCCCCCACCCCGAGCCGGCGCAACAGGCCGCGGGCGACGCGCAATACCGCGGGGCGCGGCGCGCGCCACAGGTTGATCAAGCCGTCGACCCCGCCCGCGACGACATGCAACGCGGGCTCCGCGGGCTGGATCATCGCCGCTACCGCGGGGCCGGCCAGGCCGATCCGCCGCCGCAGTTCGCGCCAATCGCTTCGACCGAAGGTCTCGCCCAACACGCCCATCTTACCGGCGGTCGGGGCGAAATAACCCGTCAAGGCAGCCAGCAGCGACGACTTGCCGGCACCATTGGGCCCGAGCATGACCCAGTGTTGACCAGGCTCCACGCGCCAATCCAGCCGGCGCAGGATTACCTTGCCTTCGCGGGCGATGCGAAGGCGTTCGACGGCAAGGATGGGGGCGACGACCGGCACGAGGTCAGCAATGGTGGAACGCCTCGCCGCTTCCAAGCCGCAAAGCAGGCGGCTCGCGCTTGCACCAGACCGACGCGCCCGCTTAATAGGCCACCATGCGTCCGGCCCTGTTCCTCCCTTGCCTCCTGGCGCTCCGCCTCGTCGCCGCGGACCCGGTCATGTCCAAGGAAGACCAGGCGGAGTTCGAGGCGCTCCGGTCCAAGATTCGCCAAGACACCGCCGAACCTAAGCCGACGGCCGGACTACCGGCGGCCACGCCCACCCCCTCGCCCGCCACGCGCGTGGTCCACGTCCAGGTCATCCGCTCTGACCGCGAGAACGTCGGCTTCGAGCTGGTACTCGTGCTCGACGTCCCCGTGCCCGTGCCCGCCATCATCCGGAGCAGCGGCCATGCCGTCGGCGAGAAACTCGCCTACGAAGGCGCCTTCGAGGGCGCGGCCAAGTTCGAGGGCGCCTATTACCCATTCCTGAAGTTGCTGGCCCCGCCGACGGTGGCCGTCGCGGCCGAGCCGGCCGCGGCTGGACCGCCGAACGCGGACCCCCTCGTCTCCGACATAGACGAACCGACGCTGGAGACGACACCGGGCTTCAACGCCTTCACGCTGAGCAAGATCATCTTCGCCGGCTTCGCCATCATCTCCATCGCGATGGTCGTCCTTAAGACGAAGGCCAAGATCGAGGAGCGCGCCCTCAAGCGCCACCGCAAACGCTGAGCCCCCTGATGCGCCCCCTGCCCCTCCTGCTCGCCTTCGCCACCCTCACGCCGGCGCTCGCCGCGACCAACGCCGAAAAGGCCAAGGCGACGGCGGCCGCGATGCGGGCCGGCGGTGGCGCCAGCGGCAGCGCCACCACGGGCGCCAAGGTCGTCGCGCCCGCACCGAGCGCGCCGACGGAAGACTCCCGGCCGACCCCTGCGGACGCCCCGCTGGCCAGCGGTGGCCTGACCCGCATCACGTGCCTCTACCGCGGGACGGACCCCTACCATTACCAGTTGTGGTTGCCGGCGAACTACGCCGCCGCCCCAACCAAGGCTTGGCCGACCCTCTTCATCGCCTCCCCCGGCGGCAAAGCGACCATGGGCAACATGACGGACTGGATCAAACAGCACGGCTACATCGCCGTGATGCTCGAGGAATCCCGCAACGGCGACTGGGAGTCCACCGTCGGCAATTTCATCGCGGCCCATGACGACCTCGTCAAACGCGTGCGCGTGGCCGAGGGGAAGAAAGTCGCCACGGGCATGTCCGGCGGCGCCCGCGCCTGCTCGGTCTTTGTCGGGTTGCGCCCCGGCTTCGGCGGTCTGCTCCTCCAAGGCGCGGGCTACGCACCGGTCGGACCCAACGGCGCCTCGCCCGTCGCCGGCATCAAAGTCGCCGCGCTCGCCGCGACCTTCGGCGAAAAAGACAGCAACTACGCGGAAGGCCCGCGGATGAAGCGGCTGTTCGGCGATAGGATGGAATTGTTCGAGTTTCGCGGGGGGCACCAGTGGGCCCCCAAGGAGACGGTGGAGGAAGCCCTGGACTCCATCGACGGTCGCCTCCCGAAATAAGTCGGCGCAGGGGAAGGTTGCCACGGAACGATGACTTGGCCATCGCTGTCCTACCCCTATGCGCTTCCTTCCGACCCTGCCGCTCCTTCTCGCCCTGGCCGCGGTCGCCAGCCCCTTGGCCGCCGGCGACCTTCAGTTCGCCGACCCCAAGCCTCAGGCCTACAGCCTCACGCTCCGCGCCAGCGAGGTCGACCCGCGCTGCCGCTCGCACCCGGAGGTCGGCTTCGTCCTCGAGGCCGCCGGCAAACCTGCCGACACCGAACACGCGAACGTGGACACGCGCGTCGCGCCCCGCGGGCAGCTCGTCGTCTGGCTCATGGGGCATAGCCAGCCGCTTGCCGACAAAGTCAACAGCTACGGCCTGCACTACATCCAGGTGGCCTACGCCCGCGAGTGGTTCGGCAAGCTGAACACCGAGCCCGCCGGCGACTCCCAACACCTCGGCAACATCCGGCTCGAGGCCACCACCGGGATCGACGCGAGCAAGGCCATCGAGATCCCCGGGCCCGACAGCATGAAGGAACGCGCCTTCCAGCTCGTGAAGGCGCTGGCGAAGTCCAACCCTCAGGGCCGCTGGGACCACTTCCTCGCCAAGGACGGCAAGGGCCTCGACTGGGAGAAGGTCATCGTCTCCGGCGCGTCGCACGGCGCCACCTCCTCCGCCCGTTTCGGCATCGCGCAGAAGTGCGCCCGCATCGTCATGTTCTGCGGCCCGCGCGACCAGCTTGATGATTGGCAGGCACTGCCCTCGGCGACGCCCGCCAACCGCTTCTTTGGCTACAGCCACGTGCTCGACGGCGGCTGGTCCGGCGACCACTACCCGCGCTCCTGGTTGCTCATGGGCCTGAATAAGTTCGGGCCCATCGTGAACACCGACGAAGCGAAGGCACCGTACGGCAACTCCCGTCGCCTGATCACGAAGTTCGACGTCAAAGGCGACGCGAACAAGGCCCACGGCTTCGTCCAGGTCGGCAAGAACCCGCCCAAGGACGCCAACGGCGTGCCGCTCCAGGAGGAAGTGTGGCGTTACCTCTTCACCTCCCCGGTCGATACGGTCGGTCAGCCCGTCCCGGCCGAGCCCGCGACCCGCATGGACCTCCGCGGCGCCGGCAAGAAGAAGTAAGTCCCGCACCGACGGCTTGCCCTCACGCCCCTCCCCCCGTTGGATGGGCGACCTCCTCCCGTGGCCATCCGCATCGATCTCCTCACGCTCTTCCCCGGCATGGCCGACGGGTTCCTTCAGGAATCGGTCATCGGCAAGGCCATCGATAAAGGCCTGATCCAGTTCAAAGCCCACGACGTCCGGGCCTTCTCCATGGATAAGCACCGTAAGGTCGACGACATGCCCTACGGCGGGGGGCCGGGTATGTTGATGACCTGCCAACCCCTCTTCGACGCGGTGGACGCCCTGGCCACCCCGGGGTGCGAAGTCGTCTACCTTTGCCCGGACGGCGAGCAGCTGACCAATGCCTTAGCCCGCGAATTAGCAAAAAAAAGCCACCTAATCCTCGTTTCTGGCCACTACGAGGGCATCGACCAGCGCTTCCGGGACCGGAAAGTGACCCGGGAGGTCTCCATCGGGGATTATGTCCTGACCAACGGCACCCTCCCGGCCTGCGTCCTAGTCGATTGCCTTGGCCGGCAGATTCCGGGGGTACTCGGGGAGGAAAACTCCTTGACGGGGGACAGCTACAACGGCAAGTTGCTCGCCTTTCCGCAGTTCACCCGACCCGCCGTTTACGATGGTCTCGAGGTGCCCCCGGTCCTCCTCGGAGGAAATCACGCCGAAATCGACAAATGGCGCCGGGAAAGGCAAATCGAGAAGACTCAGCAACGCAGACCGGACCTACTAAAAGACCAAGAACCACAGCCATGAGCAACCATCCCCTCATTCAATTCGCCACCCAAAGCCAGCTGAAGCCCAGCCGTGGCCACGACGCTTTCAAGGTCGGTGACGGCGTCAAAGTCTCCACCAAGGTTCGCGAAGGCGACAAGGAGCGCACCCAGCTTTTCTCTGGCATCGTGATCCAGCGCAAGGGCGGCGGCATCCACGCGACCTTTACCGTCCGCCGGGTGTCCTTTGGCGAAGGCGTCGAACGCACCTTCCCGGTCCACTCCCCGAACATCGAGAAGATCGAGGTCGAACGCGTCTCGCAGGTCATGCGCGCCCGCCTCTTCTACCTCCGTGATCGCCAGGGCAAGTCGGCCACCAAGGTTAAGGAAAAGCGCTTCGAGCCCTCCGAAGTCGCCGCCAAGTAAGCCCTCGCTGGTTACCCTCCAAAAACCCCGCCTTCTGGCGGGGTTTTTTGTGCCTCAGCGCACCGGTCAAGGGACCATACTTCCGAAATACACAAGCCAAGCCGCTACAAGACAATGACTTATCGCGAGTCATTTGGTCACGCCCGCCGGTGACTGAGCTAAAAATCACCGCCCAAGGGCTGGGGAAGGCTTGACTCGCCCCCCGCCACCTGCGTTTTTCCACCTTCCTCTTTTCCCACCCAACATGCTACGCATCCGCCTCCAACGCTTCGGCACCAAAAACGAGCCTACCTACCGCCTCGTCGTCGCCGAACAGAGCATCCGCCGCGACGGTCGCTTCGTCGAAGTCCTCGGCAACTACAACCCTGCCGCCCGCGGCAAGGCCATCCCTCTCAACATCAACGTCGAGCGCGTCGATCACTGGATCAAGCTCGGCGCCCAGCCCTCGGACACCGCGAAGTCGCTCGTGAAGCGCGCCCGCGCGGCGGCCGCGACGCCGGCCAAGGCCTGAAGCTAGCCCCACGGCGGAAACGCCCCACCCTGACGACGAAACACCCTGCCCACCGGCAGGGTGTTTCGTTTGGCTCGGTCGCGATCGTCCTGTCGCTTAGTTGATCTTCGTCCAGCCGCCCTTGCCGTCCTTCTCGAGTCGCTGGAAGCCCGCCCGGGCGAGCCGCTGGTCGCTCACCGACTGCTTCATGGCGCCTTCGCCATAGCGGATGGTCAGCGACGGGGACTCCAAGACGCGCCGGCAAGCCTCCCCGGTGGCGGGGTGCTGCGTGAAATCCGGAACCTCGGACGGCAGGTCGACCTCGAACTCCGCGCCCTCGGAGCCGTCGGGCTTCACCACGATGTAACGGCGGAGCGGCATCGTCACTTCTTGGACGAGCGCGGGTCAAAGGCGTCGCGCAGGCCATCGCCGACGAAATTGAGCGAGAGCAGGGTGAGCGCGAAGACCACCGACGGGGCGATGAGTAGCCAGGGGCACTCCTCCATGATGTCGGCCCCATCCTTGATCATGAGACCCCACGAGGTCATCGGCGCCTGCACGCCAAGTCCGAGGAAGCTGACGAAGGCCTCGAGCATCATCACGCCAGGGACCGTCAACGTGGCGTAGATGGCGATGATGCCGTTGAGGTTCGGGAGGTAATGTTTTTTGAAGACCCCGAACTTGGACTGGCCGAGCGCGACCGAAACCTCGACGAACTGCCGATTCTTCAAGGCGACGGTTTCGGTGCAGATGATGCGCGACATGGTCAGCCAGGACACGCCGCCAACCGCCAGGAAGATCATCCAGATATTCTGCCCGAACACGAACATGCAAAGGATGACGATGAGGGTGAGCGGCAGCGTGCTCAGGATGTCGACCGTGCGCATCATGGCACGTTCGACGAGGCCGCCCGACTGGCCGGCGACGACCCCATAGAGCACCCCAACTAACAAGGCCACGACGGTGGCGACGAGGCCGACCCCCAGCGAGACCGCCCCGCCCTGCAGCAAACGGGACAGCACATCGCGCCCCAAGGTATCGGTCCCCAACCAATGGCCGGCCCCCGGCCCGACGGCCCCAAGCGCGAGGTCCTGCTTCTGGTAATCGTAAGGCGCGATCCAGGGCGAAAGCAGGCAGGCCACGCCGACGGCGACCAGGAACCAGCCCGCCCAGAACGCCGCGGGGTCCTTGCGGAAGCGCTGACAGCCGGTCTCGGTCGGCACCAAGCTGGAACCCGCCCCGCTCATCGGGTACCCCCGCGGGCGATCCGCGGATCCAAGGCGGCCTTCGCGAGGTCCGCCACAAGGTTAAGGATGAGCAACGCCAACGCGTAGACCAAAGTCGTGCCGAGGATCAACGTGAAGTCGCGGTTGACGATCGAGGAGACGAAAAGGCGCCCCAGCCCGGGGACGTCGAACAGCGACTCGACCACGAAGGAGCCGGAGACCAAGCCAGCGGCGGCGGGCCCGAGGTAGGTCACGACGGGCAGGATGCCGTTGCGGAGCGCGTGCACGAACCAGACGCGGCGTTCCGGGAGGCCTTTCGCGCGGGCGGTGCGGACGAAATCCTGGTTGCCGGCTTCGATGACCTTGCCGCGGGTCAAACGTGCCAGCGGCGCGGCCGTGACGATACCCAAAGTCAGCGCGGGCAACACGAAGTGGATCGGGGAGCCCCAACCGCAAGGCGGGAACCAACCCAGCCCGAGCGCGAAGACCAAGGCCAAGATCGGCCCGAGGACGAACGAGGGCACGCAGATTCCCAATAACGTGAACCCCATCGGCACCCAATCAAGCCACGTGTTAGGTCGCGACGCGGCGAGCACGCCCACCGGGATGCCGATGAGCACCGCGATGAGCAGCGCGCTGAGGCCGAGCTGGATCGAGACCGGGATCCGCGAGCCGATGACCTCATTGACGGACCAACCCGGGTACTTGAGAGAGGGACCGAGATCCCCCTTGCAGAGGTTGCCGACGTAGGTGACGAGCTGAGCGCTAAGCGGCTTGTCCAAGCCGTAGTATTCCTCGAGCCGCTTCTTCACCTCGGCCGGCATCCGCTTATCTTTCTCGAAGGGACCACCCGGCACGGCATGGGCGAGGAAGAAGGTCGCCACCACGACGATCAAAAGGACCGGAACCATCTCGGCCAAGCGCGTGAAAATATAACCGTAACGCATCGGAGGCAAGGCCAGCGTGGAACGACAGAGGAGGCTTGCAAGCCTGCGGAGTTCAGTTGCCGGCGGCCACCTTGACCTTCTTCTCCAGCTCCTCGGTCGTCGGCGGGGGCGGCAAGCCACGGGCATCCGTGCGCGTCCAGCCCATCTTATTCGAGACCACCTCGAACTCCTTGGGGCGCAACTTCCCCTCGCCCTTCAGGCGGGCTTGGCGCTCAGCCGCGTCCTCCTCCATCATGCGCTCGGTGTCCGCGTGGCGGCGCTTGTCATCGACCAAGGAGCAACCCATCAGGCAGGCGGCGGCGAAGAGGAGGCTGAGTCGAAGGGTGGGCATGCGGTAGACTACTCAGCCAAGTGTCGGGGGCTCAAGAGCGTACAGGCGGCGGCCTGCCCCGGGAGTCGCCGGCGATGGCGGGCGATGAAATCGTAAAAGGCATCCCGCCAGCCGGCGGGGATCCAGGCCAGGCCGCGGGCGGCGAGCGCCCAACCGCCACCGAGGGACCGGAGCATGGTCAAGGCCGCCCCGGAGCGAACCAACCGACGGGAGCCGTCCCAGACCACCAAGGTGCGGGTGTCGCCCCCGGCAGGCTCACCCGCGATACGTGCGACCACGCCTTGGTTGGCCGCAAAAATCATCCGGGCCGCCGGATCACGCCGGGCGAACCAAATGGCCGTGGAGTGGCACATCGGACAATCCCCGTCGATCAGGACGATGAGCGGGGCCAGCGGCATGGTGAGGATATTATCCGGACTACCCCCCAGTTAAAGGGTAAAACGGGGGCCGAATCCTCCGCACAAACAGCGGGCGGAAAGCGCTTGTCATAGGCCCACCGGACTGCCAAGTATGCCCTTCCTGCAGGCCGGAAGGGTATCCAAGTGGCTAAAGGTCGGGGACTGTAAATCCTCTCAGCTTCGCTGTTCGTGGGTTCGAATCCCACCCCTTCCACCAGCAGGACAATGCCTACCCCCCTCGGAGGGCGGCTCCCGTCGCCCGAATCCCTTAAATCCGCGTTGACTAACGGGGGTCCCCACGGCTTCCCTACTCCTTCACATGGCCAACATCAAAGCTAACCAGAAGAGCATCCGCCAGACGGCACGTCGTGCCGAGCACAACAAGTCCGTCCGCACCCGCCTCAAGTCCCTCGTGAAGGATTTCACCGCTGAAGCCAAGCAGGCCACCGCCTCCCTGGTCGCCTCGGCCGCCGACAAGGCCGCCAAGTCCGGAGTGATTCATCGCAACAAGGCGAACCGTCTGAAGGCGCGCCTGGCGAAGAAGCTCGCTGCCGCCAAGAAGTGATGCCGGTGCAGACCCTCACCAACCCCGTCGCCTAGGCGCCGGGGTTTTTTTGTACCCGGAAATGGATGCACCCACCTCGATCGGCTTCCCGCTCGGCCTACTGGCCGAGGAGCCTGTCCGGGTCCCGGTGATCGCGACCGGCCCTGGCTGGGTCGTGCTCGACAAACCGGCGGGCGTCGCGCTCGACGAGCATCCTTGGCAGGATAACGCCCCCACCCTGCTGGGCGGGCTCCGCCTGCAATTGGAACAAGGGAAAGCGGAGATGGTCCGCCTGGGGCTCAAGGAACCGGGCGCGGTCTTCGGCCCCGAACCCGAGGTTGCCGGCCTCGCCTTGCTGGCCGACCGCGCCTCGAACCTCGCCGCGTGGCGCGAAGCCCTCGGCTCGGGCGCCTTCGTCTTCCATTTCGAATTCATCGCCCGCACCGAGGAGGCGCCCGAAGCGGGCGGCCTGTGCGACCTCCCGTTGACGATGGACGACGCCGAACGACGCGCGGTCGTCTCGCACAAGCATGGCAAACTCGCGACCACGCGCTTCGAGGCGGGACTGGCCTGCGGCCGTTGGCGCATCTGGACGGCCCACACGCCTTACCATCGGCGGGACCAGATTCGCGTCCATGCGGCCGAGGCCGGCCTGCGGATCGCCGGCGAGCTCAAGTACGGGCGCTCCGGCCGCGTCACCCTCACCGACACCACCCGCCAAGGCCGCCTGAACAAGGGCGAGGATAAGCCGCTGCACCGCGGGCTACTGCTCCGCCTGGCGCGGGTCGAAGGCGTGGTCGGGGGCGTGAAGTTCGCCGTCGAGGCCCCGCGGCCGGACGACTTCGCGACCGTGGTGAAGCGCCTGTCGAAAGGGCTCTGATCAGTCCCGCGGGAACTCGAGCCGGAAACGGTCGGTCGTCCGGACGTACCCGTCGGGGCTGTGCATCCGCCCGACCGGGGCATAGGCGGGGTCGACCTTCCAAGTCGCGGGATCGGCGAGCCCATCGCGGACGTGAGCCAGCAGGATCTCGACCACGAACAGGTGGTTCTCGCCGTAGCGACGGTGATCGAGAAAGCGACACTCGAGGGCGACGGGGCATTCCGCGAGGATCGGCGGCCGCACGCGCTCGGCGGCGCGCGTGGTCAAGCCGGCCCGAGCGATCTCGCTCTCGCCCGGAGGCAAGCCGCGGGCGCACTCGACCATGCGCGCGGCCAGCGGCTCGTCGCACAGGTGGATGACGCATTCGCGGGTGGCGAGCAGGTTGGCGGTCGTGTCCTTCGGCGTACCGTCATCCCGGTCCGCCGGGGCGAAACCGGCGATCGGCGGCTCGGTGCCAAGGACGTTGAAAAAGGAGAAGGGCGCGGCGTTCGGGCGCCCGGCGGCGTCGACCGTCGTCACCAAGGCGATCGGGCGCGGGACGACGAGTCCGGCCAGCAGCCGGTAGGCGAGCGCGCCCGGGTGGGCCGCGACGTCGAACCGTACGCTCATGGACTCGGCGGCGGACCGTCGCCGGCATGCGAGAGGAGCGCCGCGCGGCGCTCGGCGTCCTGCCGATAGGACATGAGGAGGTAGAGCAAGACGCCAACGCAGATGCAGGCATCCGCGACGTTGAAAGCGGGGAAGCGGTAATACGGCAGGTGCACGTCGATGAAGTCGACGACGTGGTCGCCGCAGACGCGGTCACGCACATTGCCGAGGGTGCCGCCGACGAAGAGACCGAAGGCGAACTGCCCGCCGTGCAGCTCGCGCAGGAGCGGTCGCCGCCAGCGCCAGACGAACCCGAGCACGACCAAGGCGAGGAAGACGAGGAACGGGCGGACGTCGTGATCCGAACCAAGCCCCCAAGCCGCGCCCTTGTTGCCGACATGGACGATCCAAAGACGCGACCACACCTGGATGGGCCCGGCCCCCTCGACGTCGGGGAAGTAGGTGTTAAAAGGCAGGTGCCGGACCACCAGCAACTTGGTCCAGATGTCCGACAGCAACGCCACAAGGGCGACACCCCAGAACGTCAGGTACGGTCGGAACCGGGAGCCCATGGCGGACTCAGGAATCGCTCGGGTCGTCCTCACCGCCACCACCGCCGGTCCCGAAGCCGACTTCTTCGCCGTGCTCGCCGAGCGGGTTGCCGCCGCGGCGACGGTGCGCGCGACGGTTGCGCTCAAGTTCCTTCTGCCCCTCGAGCGAGTAACGGGTGAACGGCACCGCCATGAGGCGAGCGTGCGGGATGGCCTTGCTCGTGATCTCGCAGATGCCGTAGCCACCTTTTTTCATCCGCTCGATGGCGTCGGCGATCTCCTTGAGCGCCTCCTGTTCGTTGGAGATGAGGGAGAGGGCGAAGTCGCGGTCCGCCGTGTCGGTGCCAGCGTCGGCCAGGTGCTGGGAATAGCCGGAGAGGTCGCCCGAGTCATCCTTCCCGGACTTCTTGAGGGCTGACTCCGAATGGAAGGCCAGACCCTTCTGGAGGGCTTCGCGCATGTAGACGAGCAAGCTGTAGTAGCGACGGAAGCGCTCCGGCACCTGCTTGGATTCGTCGCCGGAGGTCGAGCCCTTGCGGAACGGGTTGGTGCCGAGGAGGTCGGCAATCGAGGCGGCCGCGACGTTGTGCGTGCGGTGATCCTCCGAACGGGCGGCAGCGGCGGCCTTCTCGCGGGCCTTGCGCTCCTCCTCGGGGACCCAGAGGTTCAACTTCATGCCCTTCTTCTTCCGGCCGGCGAGGTAAGACTGAACTTCAACGACCGTATAGAACTGCAGCTTCGGCCGGGGCGGCGCCTCGGTGGCGGCCTCCTGGTGGTGATCCTTGCGGTGACTCTCGAGGAGCTTCTTCTGCTTGTCGTGATCGACCTTAGGGGCGCGGGAACCCTTGGTGCCCTTCGCGGGCTTACCCCCGGCGGACTTGGGTTCGTTGACCACGAAAGACGGCTCCACGGCCTTACCGCCTTTGAGCGGCAACTTGCCCTTGACCAGCGCCACCTTGGCGGCAGGCGTGGCCTTGGCGGGAGCGCCACCCTTGGCGGCAGGCTTGACGGGGGCAGCCTTGGCCTTGACCGGAACCACGGGCTTCGGAGCGACCTTGGCCTTGCCCTTGGGCACGGGCTTCGCGGCGACCTTCTTGGCCGGGGCGGGTTTGCCCGCGGGCTTGGCGGACGACTTTTTCTTAGGAGCGGGCTTCTTGGACATGAGAAATTAGGGATTGGGGTATTTGGCGTGGAGTGCGGCACGGCACCTGGGAGATACCATACCGAATTTACCGGCCTCCACAAGTTCCGGGACCCATCGCCAGGACCGGGGGCAGCGGACGCCACCCGCCTTGTCGACCTGGAAGGTCAACGTGCCACCCGCGAGGGGCGCAAAGGAGACGGTGGAGACGATCCATAGCTCGGCCAAAGCGTCGCCTTGGCCAGCCAAGAGGGCGAAATCGGGGTCGGCGGGGTCACCGGTCACGACCACGGCGGCCTCGAGGGATTGGCCGATCTTCTTCTCCTGCCGGAGTTTCTCTAGGGGGACGTTGACGTGGACGGCCAAGGCTTGGACGCGGGCGAAGGCGGCATGAGTGGCCAAGCCGGTGGCATCCTCCCAGTCGGCCGGAGGGGCGGGCCAATCCTGCAGGTGGATGCAGGATTCATCGATGTACTCCGTCTTGGCCAAGAGATGGGACCAAGCCTCGTCGGCGGTGAACGGCACGAACGGGGCGATGACGCGCAGGTAGGCGCGCAGGATCAAGTCGAGCGCGGTCTGGGTCGAGCGACGGAGCGGGTCGGCGGGCGCCAACGTGTAGAGGCGGTCCTTGACGATGTTATGGTAGGTCGACGACAGCGTGCCGGTGGTGAAGTTGGCCAAGGCGGCCGCGGCGCGGTGGAACTCATTGCGCTCGCAGGCATCGGTCACTTCGCGGACGAGCCGGGCGGTCTCGACTAGGGCCCAGCGGTCGATGGCCGAGAGCTGCGCGACCGGGACGGCATCCTTGGCTGGGTCGAAGTCGAACAAGTTGCCCAACTGGTAGCGCAACGAGTTGCGCATGCCGCGGTACTGGTTGGAGACATGCTCGAAGATCGCGTCGGACAACGGGATGTCGGACTGGTAGTTCTCGGAGGCCACCCACAGGCGGATGATGTCGGCACCGTACTTCTTGACGTAGTCGTCGGCCGTCTGCGGCTTGCCGTCGGACTTCGAGATCTTCTGGCGCTTCTCGTTGACGACGAAGCCGTGGGTGAGGACGGCCCGGTAAGGCGCGGCTCCTTTGACGGCCACGCCCGTCCAGAGCGAGGACTGGAACCACCCGCGATGCTGGTCGGAGCCCTCAAGGTAGAGGTCGGCAGGCCAATGCAGGTCCTTGTGCTTGGCGCAGACCGCGAGGTGGCTCGAGCCGGAATCGATCCAGACGTCGAGGGTGTCCGTACCCTTGCGCAGGTCCTTGGGCCAGGTCGCCGGGACGGGCGCACCGGCGAGGATTGTCTCGACGGACGAAGCCCACCACCAATCGCCGCCGAACTGGGCGACTTGGCTCGCGACGTGGCGGACAACCCCGGCGTCGAGGTAGGACTCGCCCGTGGTGGCGGAACTGAAAGCGGGAATCGGCACACCCCAGGAACGCTGACGCGAGATGCACCAATCCGGCCGGCCCTCGAGGGCGGCGCGGATGCGGTTCTCGCCGGAAGCAGGGATCCACTTGACATCGCCGACCGCCTGGAGCGCGCGGGCACGGAGGTCACCGCGGTCGAGACCGACGAACCACTGGTCCATCGCGCGGAAGATCACCGGGGTCTTGGAGCGCCAGCAATGCGGGTAGGAATGGTTGATGCCTTGGGCCTTGAGGAGCGTGCCCGCGGCCTTGAGCAGTTCGAGCACGGCAAGGTTCGCCGGGTTCTTGCCGTCCGTCTCGAGCACGGTGACGCCGACCAACGCAGCCGGCACCTTGCCGTCGTCGGCGTAGGTGCCATCATTGAGCACCGGGCAGTACGGCTCAAGGCCATACTTGTTGCCGGTCTGGAAGTCCTCGGGGCCGTGACCGGGCGCCGTGTGCACGCAACCCGTGCCCGCGTCGGTCGTGACGTAGTCGGCGAGCACCACTGGGGACGCGCGGTCGATGAAGGGGTGGCGGGCGACGAGCCCTTCGAGGGCCCGACCGGAGACGTGGAAGCCATCGACGGCCCCCTCCAGCCCGCAGGCGGCTACGAAGGCGTCGCGCAGCGCGGCGGCCACGAGGTAGGAACGGTCGCCGTGCCGGACCTCGACGTAATCAAGTTCCGGATGCACCGCGATGGCAAGGTTCGCGGGCAAGGTCCACGGGGTGGTCGTCCAGATCACGACGGAGAGCGGGTGCGCCGGGGCGAGGCCCTTGGTCGCCGGCGCCGGCACCGGGAAGCCGACCCAGATCGAGAAGGAACGCTTGTCCTTATGCTCGATTTCCATATCTGCGAGGGCGGTCTCGCACGGGATGGACCAATACACGGGCTTCTTGGAGCGGTAGACGAGCCCCTGCTCGATGAAGCTGGCGAAGCCGCCGAGGATCTCCGCCTCATAGGCCGGGTCCATGGTGCGGTACTCCGAGGTCCAGTCGGCGAGAATGCCCAAGCGCTTGAACTGGCCGCGCTGCTTCTCGATGAAGCTGGCGGAGAATTCCGCGCAGGCCTTGCGGACGCCGAGGGCGTCCAAGGATTGCTTCTTCGCCTGCAGCTCCTTCATCACCTTGTGCTCGATCGGTAAACCGTGACAATCCCAACCTGGGATGTACGGCGTCCGGAAACCACGCATGGACTTATACCGGAGGATCGCGTCCTTCAGTAATTTATTGAGCGCCGTCCCGATGTGCACATCGCCGTTGGTGAAGGGTGGGCCGTCATGCAGGACGAACGCCGGCTTGCCGGCGGCCCGGGCCTGGATGGCGGCGTAGAGCCCACGCCGTTCCCAGTGGGCGAGGCGGGCCGGTTCGCGTTCGGCCAGGCCGGCCCGCATCGGGAAGTCGGTCACCGGCAGGTTGAGGGTATCCTTGAGCTCTTCGGCCATGTTTTACGTTTGGGCAGGGGCGAGGGGCGCAAGCGCCCGTCGGGGCGGAGAAAGTGAACGGGACGGGAGATGTGGCAAGGGTGGAGATGGACTACGGGGGGGGTTGGGAGGGTTCCCCGGCGGGCGGGATTGACAGGTAAGGCCAGAAGCCCACCAATAAGTCCCCTCCCATGGATAACCTGAAGCCCAAGCTCGTCACCACCCGGGGTGCCATCATCGACGTGGTCCTGAC
The DNA here is from genome assembly GCA_014193315.1 of Verrucomicrobiota bacterium. Lineage (GTDB taxonomy): Bacteria > Verrucomicrobiota > Verrucomicrobiia > Opitutales > UBA953 > UBA953. The sequence goes on along the minus strand of BJHS01000003.1, from coordinate 152,668 downwards.
GGTCATTTTCTTCCTCTGGATGACGACGGTGCTCAAGAAGCACGTGCCGTGGGAAGAAGCGGGTGCGACCGCCGTCCTGTTGGGCGCCGCCTACTGCTCCCTATGCCTGTCGAGCGTCCTTTGGATGGCCTTGAGTCTCTTCCGCGTGACCCTCGCGGACCAGATGCTCCCGAAGTCCCCAGACCAACGCTAAGCGGCCAGCCGCATCGTTCCCGACGAAGGCCAGCCTCAGCGCTGGCCTTCTTGCTTGGGGGGTGGAGCCGCCAAGGCCGCCTCGACCTCAGCCGCGAGTACCCGGGCACCGGCCCGCTCCTTCAAGAATTCCGCCCACAAGCCATCGAGTTCCGCGGGCGACCCTTTCTCAAAGCGTTCCAACCAAGCCCCAAAGGTCCGCCAAGTATTGGCGTGGACCGGGTTCTGGCGCAGGATCTCCCGGCGAACCAGCGCGAGGCGCTCGCGCATCGCGGTGACCACCGCGGGTAACTGGCGCTGCCGGACGAGCGCCGGGCCATCGAGGGCCACATCGCCCTGCCCAAGGTCGAAGACGAAACGGGTCAAGGCGTCCAGGGCCTCCGCCGACTCGCGGAGCCCGAGGCTGACGGGCTTGCGCTGGAGGAGGAGTTGCGAACGGGAGGCCTGCCACTCGGCCTCCTTCATCGCGATCGTCGTGCCCCCGGCGACATAACGCGCGAGCAGGAAAGCGGACTCCCGCGGGTTGACGCTGCGCAAGCTCCGCCAAAAAAGAAACGCTTCGCGCTCGGGCGCCTGGCCAGCCCGCAGGTCCGCCAAGGTCGCGGCCTCCTCGCGGAGGCCATCCCGATACCAGAGGTCGACCAACGCCGGGCGCAACATCGCCAAGGTCTCGCAGGCCAGGGCCTGACCGAGCCAGGGCTCCGGGGTACCGGGGCGATCGCCAGCGAGCAAGGCGGCGCGCAATAACCAAGCCCGCACCGCGGCCTCGGCCGCGCGCACCGGCGCGGCCTCACCGGACCCGAGTCGCAAAGAAACCAGCACCTGACCGGCGAGCACGCGCACATCGATATCGGCCAAGGCCGGCAGGTCGACCAGTTCGACGCGCGCTTTCGGCGGGGGCAATGGGGCGAGACCATAGGCGAACTCGAGGTGGCGCTCAAAGGCGGCGAAATGGCTGGCAACGAAACTTACCTCCTCGAGCCGTTCGCCGACGACGACGGCGAACCGCGTGTCATTAAGGAAGACGCGCGGGGCCGCCACGGCCGGCGCCGGGGCGGACGGAGGCATGACGGCCGGCGCCGCCGCCGCCAAGCAGGCGCAAGTGGCCAGCGCGGTCCACATCCTCAGGCACCCGTGAAATGACCTTCGTCGAGCTCGACCGATTCGCCGCCGGAAAGGTGGATCGGTTCGCCGAGCGGAGCCTCGTCGTTCTTCCAGACTTCGACGGTGGCGGAAGCCTCGGGATCGGGGCAGACCCACTGCCAGCGCCCGATACCGAGGAAATTCATCGGCACGCCCTTGTCGGTACCGAGACCCGGACCACTGCCCCGCACGAAAGGCTTGTTGCCGATGCCGATCATGAGATTGATGACCAACGCCGTGCCCCCCGCAAGGACCGTCGGGGCGGCCGCAGGCTCATCGGCAAGCTCCGCAGACGGGACGGACGCCACCGCGACCTCGCCATCGGCATCGGTGTCGTCTTCCTCCTCTTCGGCGACGTCGTCCGCGACATCCTCTTCCGCGGACGCCAGGGCGGGCGCCGGCGCGGCCGGACGGTCGCGCAAGGCCTGCACCTCGAGGTGCAAGGCTTCCTGGCGATCTGCTAACTTATCGACGAGTTGGGCGGACTTCTGCCCGGCCTTCTTCACTTCATCGCGCACCGCCTTGAGGTCGTCGGCGGTCACGCCGGGACCCGCCGCCTTCATTTCGGCCAAGACCTCGGCGACCTCCTCCGCGGTAGCCAAGGAGGTACGCACCGTCTCGGCCAAGGCATCCACCTTTCCGCCCATCTCCTCGAGGGCTTCCTGCGCCTGACCGCCGACGGCGGCGGCCTGCTGGGCGAGGGCGACCTTCTTCTCCAATTCAGCCAGGCCAGCCTTCAAGGTGTTGATCTCCGCGGAGGCCCGCTGGGCGATGGCCGTGGCGGCGGCCGCCGCGGCCTCGGCCTGCTTACGCGCCTCCAACTCGACTTCTCCGGTGCGCCGATTTCCCGTCTCGGCGGTGGCGCGGATGTCGTCGCGGAGGCGGTCGATCTCCTCGGCGAGCGCCGCGCGCAGGCGGGCTTGCTCGGCTTGCCGCTCACCCTTGCCCCCGCCCTCCTTCAACACCGGGATCACGACGATGAGCGAGGCACCCAGGATGCCGACGACCGCCAGGAAGGCCTCGAAGCCGTCCTTGGGATTGAAGCCGATGCACAGCACGCCGATGACGGCGATGAAGTCGGCCGCTACGAGGAACCATTTTTCTTGAAGCAGTTTCTGGAGGTCGCGGTTCATGGGGTATGGGGTGAGGAAAGGGGGAGGCTCAGCGCGGCCGCTCGACGAAACCGACCTTGCGGTGGACCTTCGACAAGGTGCGGAAGGCGGTGGCCTGCGCCGCCTCGGCGCCGGCCTTGAAGATGCGCCCAAGCTCCTCACGGTCCTTGACCAGCGTCTCGTAGCGCAGGCGCACCGGGTCGAGCGTGGCGATGACCGCGTCGGCCACGGCCTGCTTGAAGTCGCCGTAACCCTGGCCGACGAACTCGGCCTCGAGCGCGGCGACGTCGCGTCCGGTGCAGCCAGCCATGATCGTCAGAAGATTGCGGATCCCCGGCTTGTCCTCGCCGGCGCGGACCTCCGAGCCGGAGTCGGTGACGGAGGACATGACCTTCTTGCGAATCTCCTCGGGGCGGTCGGTGATATAGACGGTGCCCGCCTGGTTCGGGTCGGACTTCGACATCTTCGCGGTGGGATCCTGCAAAGACATGATGCGGGAACCGACCTTGGCGATAAACGGGGCGGGTAGTTTGAAGGTCTCGGAGTAGCGGTGGTTGAACTTCTCCGCGAGGTCGCGGGCCAGCTCGAGGTGCTGCTTCTGATCTTCACCCACCGGCACCAGGTCGGCGTTATAAAGCAGGATATCCGCGGCCATCAGGACCGGGTAGAAAAGCAGGCCGGCGTCGATCGACTGCTGCTTGCGGGACTTGTCCTTGAACTGGGTCATCCGCTCCAATTGTCCCAAGGGGCAAAGGCAACCGAGGACCCAGGCCAGTTCGGTATGCCCGATGACATGGGACTGCACGAAGAGCCGGCTCCGGGCCGGGTCGAGCCCGCAGGCCACGTACTGGGCGAGGCACGAATAAGTGTTATCCCGGAGCTCGGCCGGGACGGTGGGGACCGTGATGGCGTGCTGGTCAACGATGCCGAAGTAGCAATCGTGGTCGTCCTGCATCCTGCCCCAGTTAAGGACCGCCCCGAGGTAATTACCCAGATGCAGGCGGCCTGTCGGCTGGGCGCAGGTCAAGACCACGAGCTTGGCGGGCTTTTTTTCGGTCGAATCGCTCATTCCGGTCCGCCCAGCGTGGCGGGCGGCCGCCCGGGCATCAAGCGGATAGGGCGGAGGGTGACGCTTGAAATCGGGACCGCACCCGCCTACATAGGACAGCACCTATCTTTCCCCGCCATGTTCTTCGCCCAAGCCGCGCCTACCGCCTCCACCACCCTGAAGACCACCGTCGCCCAGGAAGCCAACGTCATCTTCACCGCCCTGGGCTGGGTCGCCAGCGCCATCATCGTCGGCTGGGCGACCAAAAAACTGCTGGGCTGGATCGCCACGAAGTTCGACCAAAGCCCCATCGTCAAAGCGACCGTCACCGCCGTCGGCAAGTCCCTCCAAATCCTGATTCCGGCCTACACCGTTTTCTGGTTCAACCACCTCAACCCGGGCTTGATCCCCGACACCTACGACAAAGGGGCCAGCATCGCTATCGACCTCCTGCTCTCCTTGGCGCATACGACCACGGTCTTCCATCTCGTCGCGGTGCCGATCGCCTGGGGTCAGAAGCTGGCCGACGAGACCGAAAACAAACTCGACGATGTGCTGGTGCCCATGATCTCGACCGTGATCAAGCTGACCGTCGTGCTCGTCGGCGGGGTTAAGGCCATCTCCATCGTCGACGCCGACACGTCGAAGTCGATCCTCGGCCTGCTCGCCGCCGGCGGCATCGGTATCGCGTTTGCCTCGCAGGACACCCTGAAGAACATCTTCGGCGCGGTCATGCTCATCGTCGACCAGCCTTTCACGCTGGGTGACCTGATCAACACCGGCTCGCACGAAGGCCGCGTCGAGGCGCTCGGGCTACGCTCCACCACCCTGATCCTCGTCGACGGCCAGCGGCTCGCCATCCCGAACAGCGACCTCGCCAATCGCCCCATCGTCAACATCACCCGCCGGGAGTTCATCCGCGCGCAGAACATGGTGCACCTCGAGGTCAACACCCCGGCGGAGAAGATCCAGGAAGCCGTCGGCATCATCCGGGAAATCGTGTCGACCCACGAAGGCTTCGACTCCCGCCAACCGCCGCTGGTCCATGTCCACGAGTTCGCCGACTGGGCCGTGAACATCCGCGTCATGTATTGGTATTTCCCCGCCGTCTCGGCCAAGCAGCTCGAGTTCAACCAGAAACTCCTCCTGAGCATCAGCGGCCGCCTACAAAAGGCCGGCATCCGACTCGCCGCGCTGGGCACCCCGCAGAACTGATTTCCCCATGGCCCTCATCGAAGCTAAGAATCTCGGCAAATCCTACGGTGCCCTTCGCGCCGTCCACGATGTCTCCTTCGCGGTCGACCGCGGGGAAGTGATCGGCTTCCTCGGGCCCAACGGGGCCGGCAAATCGACCACCATGAAACTGCTCGCCGGTTACCTCCGCGCCGACGCGGGGACCGCGAGCGTCGCGGGCCATGATGTCGCCGAACAACCCATCGAGGCCAAGCGCCACCTTGGCTATTCGCCCGAAGGCGCCCCCGCCTACGGCGAGATGACCGTCCGGGAGTTTCTCCGCTTCGCGGCCGACCTCCGCGGGCTCGACGCCCCCGCCGAGCGCGTGCGCGCCACCCTCGACCTCTGCCGCCTCACCGACGTGGCGGCGCAGAACATCGACACGCTTTCCAAGGGCTACCGCATGCGCGTGGGCTTCGCCCAGGCCGTCATCCATGACCCGGCCGCCCTCATCCTTGACGAGCCGACCGACGGCCTCGACCCCAACCAGAAGCACGAGGTGCGCCGCATCCTCAAGGACATGGCCAGCCGCAAGGCCGTCATCGTCTCGACCCACATCCTCGAGGAAGTCGGCGAGCTCTGTACCCGCGTCATCGTCATCGCCAAGGGCGAGCTGCGTTGCGACGAGCCGCGCGACCGCTTCCTCGCGCGTGGGGCCGACCTCAATCAGGTGTTCCGCACCCTCACCGCCTAAGCCTCAACCGTCATGACCTCCCCTTCCGACTCCACCCCCACGGCCCGCCCCAACGGCCGCGCCGCGTTCGCCGCCGTGGTCCGACGCGAGTTCGCCGGCTACTTCCGCACGCCGCTAGCCTACGTCTTCCTGGCGGTCTTCAACGCCTTCGCCATGGCTCTCGCGTTCTTCGTCGGCAACCTCTACGAGGCCGGCACCGCCAACCTCGATCGCTTCTTCCTCTACCAGCCGTGGCTCTGGGCTTTCCTCGCCCCCGCCGCCGGCGCCCGCCTCTGGGCGGAGGAACGCCGCCAAGGGACCCTTGAGCTGCTGCTCACTTGGCCCGTGACGGTGTGGCAAGCCGCGCTCGGCAAGTTCCTCGCCGCCTGGCTCTTCCTCGCCTGCGCCTTGCTGGTCACCTTCCCCATCGCCCTCACCGTCGGCTACCTCGGTTCGCCCGACTGGGGCGTGATCGCCAACGGCTACCTCGGCTCCCTGCTCTGCGCCGGCGCCTGCCTCGGCCTCGCCGCCATCGCCTCCGCCGTGACGCGCAGCCAGGTGATCGCCTTCGTGACCGGCTTCCTCGCCTGCTTCGTCCTGGTCCTCCTCGGGTACGGCGTCTTCGACGGCTTGCTCGTCGGCGTGCTACCCGACGAGACCGTGGATGTCATCCGCCGACTCGGCCTCTGGCGCAACCTCGAGCCGTTCACGCTCGGCCTCTTCGACCTCCAGCCGACGGTCTACTTCCTCTCGCTGGCCTTCGCCGGCCTGGGCTTGAGCACCGTCATCGTCGAACGTCGCTAACCCCTCGCCGCTCCCCGCCATGTCCCGCCCCCAAGCCCTGCTCGCCGCCTTCGCCCTCGTGGCCGCGGCGTTCTTCGCGAACCTCCTCTCCTCCGTCGTCGGCGTCCGCGCCGACTTCACCGCGGACCGCACCTTCACCCTCGCCCCGGCCTCCCGCCGCCTCGTTGCCAAGCTCGACGAACCCGTGAAGCTTGAGTTCTTCGTCAGCCGCGCCGACGTCAAGCTCGGCGCCTACCGGGAAAGCTACGCTCGCCGCGTCGAGACGTTGCTTCGCCAGTACGTCGCGGCCTCGAGCGGCAAACTTCGCCTGACCCTGACCGACCCGAAGCCTGACACCAAGGATGAGCAACGTGCGCAGCGCCACGGCCTCAATGGCATCCGCACCGCGCAAGGCACGGGTTACCTCGGCCTCACCGCCCAACAGGCCGACTCGGTCAAGGCGGTCGGCTACCTCGACCCGGCGCGCGAGAAGTTCCTCGAATACGACCTGTCCAAGTTGATCGCCTCGGTCACGCGCCTCGACCGCCCGAAGCTCGTCCTCATCAACACGCTCAACATCACCAACGACGTCCCGCCGGGACAGGAAGCGCAAGCCGGCCCGGCCGACGTGCTCCTGGCCGAGCTGGCCCAGACCTTCCAGGTCATCACGCTGAGCAACCAAGCGGCCGAGCTCCCCGCCGGCACCGCGGTCGTCGTCCTCCTCCACCCGCACCACCTCGCGGACAAGCTCGCCTACGCGGTCGACCAGTTCTTGCTGGGCGGCGGCCAGGTCTTCGCGGCGATCGACCCGCTCTCGCGCTTCCAGAAATTCCAACAAGGCGGGATGCCCTTCATGATGGCCCCGATGGCCATGGGCGCCGCCAGCGACGCCACGCTCCTGCGCGGCTGGGGCGTCAACGTCGAGCTGGAAGCCGTGACCGGCGACCTCACCCGCAACCTGCCGATCCGCGGCTCGCGCGGCGAGCCGGTGCAGTACCCGCCGGCGATCTCCGTCGGCCCGGACTCCTTCGAGAAAAGCTCCCCGTTGACCAGTGAGCTGCATGAGATGCAGTTGATGGAAGCCGGGGCGCTCTCGCTCATTTCGGGTGCCGAGAAGGGCGTCCGCTTCGAGCCGCTCATCACCCTCCAGGGCGCGTCCGTCGGGGCGGTCGCCACGACCACCGCCAACGCCGGTCCCTTTGAGAAAGTCGGGCTCAGCTTCCGTCCCGACGGCAAGCCCCGCGTGCTCGCCGCCCTCGTCAGCGGCTCCTTCCCCTCGGCCTTTCCGAAGGGTGCGCCGGTCGAGGAGGCCAAGCCGGCCGAAGGCAAGCCCGCGGCCACCCCGCCCGCGAAAGCACCGGTGGCCCCGCACCTCGCGGTGTCCGCCAAGCCCGGCCGCCTGCTGGTGGTGGCCGACGCCGACTTCATGCTCGACCCTTTCTCGGTCCGCCAACGCCAAGCTGGCGGGCAGACGGTGGCCGAGCCGGCCAACGACAACCTCGCCTTTGTGCTCAACGCCGTCGAATCGCTCGTGGGCAACGATGACCTGGGCTCGCTGCGCACGAAAGGCACGGCGCTCCGCCCGTTCAAGGTCGTCGAGGACCTCAACCGCAAGGCGCAGATCAACTACCAAGCCAAGCTCGACGAGATCGAGAAGCAGCTCGAGGCGGCCAACGCCCGCATCCTCGAACTCGGCAAGAGCCAAGGCGGCGACCTTTCCAAGGGGCTGATCGTGACCCCTGAGATCCAACGCGAGATCGAGAAAGCGCAGAAGCAGGCCGAGCAGTTCATGGACGACCGCCGCGAGATCCGCCGCCGCTCGAACGAGGAGGTGACGTCGCTCGGTCGTCGCCTGCAACTGTTCAACCTCCTCGCCGGCCCGCTCCTGGCCGCGCTTCTCGGGCTGGCCTACTTCCTCAGCCGCCGCCGCCAGTCCAACTAAACCATGCGTCCGACCAAACTGCTCCTGCTCGCCCTCGTCCTGGGTGCCGCCGCGCTCCTCACCCTGCAGCTTAGCCGCGAACCAGCCAGCGCTGGCGAAGCGAAGTCCCCGCTGCTCACCGTCACCGCGCTCGATGGCGCCCGGAGCTTGACCATCACCCTCAAACCTACCGGCAAGGCCACGACCTTGGAGAAGGGCGCCGACGGGGTCTGGGTGGTCAAGGAGAAACAAGGCCTCCCGGCCGACCTCGAGAACCGGCTCATCCCGCTCTTCCGCTCGCTGCAAAAGGCGGAGAGTTTCGGCGTGCTCACGACGAACCCGAAACGCATCGAGAAGCTCAACCTCGACTCATCGCTCCGCCTGGTCGGTGCCGACGGCAAGGCCTTCGAACTGACGTTTGGCAAAGCGACCGACGACGGGCTCGGCGCCGCAGCGACCGTGGCCGACGGCCAAGGCGGCGTCCAGGCGATCCGCACCAACTTCACGGGCTTCCTCGAGGCCGACCCGGTCAATTGGTTCGACCCAGTGCTGTTCACCGCCAAGCCGGAAGAGCTGAAGTCACTCACGTTCACTTGGACCGATGGCACCCTCACCTTCGCCCGCCCCGAAAAAGGCAAGCCGTTCGGCGGTAAGGAAGGCGGCCTGCTGGAGGAGATGACCAACGTGCTGATGACGTTGCGCGCCAACGACGCCGTGGCCAAGGGCGACAAAGACGCGACCGCCGCGTTCACCAAGCCGTGGTCGATCCAGCTCGTGCTCTTCGAGGGCGCGACGGTGACGCTGACCCTCGCCAAGACCGCCGCCACCGGTCCGAACGAAAGCCCCAAACTCTGGATGCGCGTGACCCATTCCGACCCGAAGCATAAGTCCAACGGGATGACGGCAAAGGCCGAGTTCATCGCCCCGCCGTGGCTCGCCGAGCAGTTGCCGGCGACCCTCGCCGAGTTCAAGAAGGCGGTCGAGCCGCCGCCCGCCCAACCGGGTCCGGGTGCGGGACCGACGTTGAACATCCCTGGGCTCGGCCCGGTTTCCGCGCCACCCGGGGTCAAATAAGCCCCCTGCCCCGCAAAAGCCCTTGCCTCCCCCGGCGAGGGCTTTTTCGTGTCCGTCTCCGATGGTCCTCGCCGAAGCCCAGTCCCTCTCGACCTACCTGCCGGTCCTCATCCAGATCGCCCTCGGTCTCGCGATCCCGGCCGGCATCCTCGCCGCCAGCCACCTCTTCGGCCAGCGCGCCAAGGGCAACTACATCAAGGACAAGGCCTACGAGTGCGGCCTGCCGATGGAGGGCAAGCCCCACCCCAAGTTCGCCGTGAAGTTCTACCTGACGGCGATGCTGTTCATCCTCTTCGACATCGAGGTGGTCTTCCTCGTGCCGTGGGCCTTGGTCTACCGCGAATTCCTCGCGGCCGGCATCGCCATCACCGCGGCGACCGCGGTCTTCCTCGGCGTGCTCGTGCTCGGCCTGGTCTACGAGTTCAAGCGCGGCGCGCTGGAGTGGGAGAAGTAAGCGCTCGGGCGACGCTTACGATTAGGCTGGAGGAAGAACGCTTTGGGGGATAGTCGTATTCACTTCATGAATACACTCATCCCCGTCCTCATGGAATCAAACATCGAAGTGGTGTTCCTCATGGTCGCCATCAGGGTTCTAATCTTAATCTTCTTCCCTTTCGTGTGGATAAGTATCGTCATCGGCATGTCAAAGGTCTTCGCCAAGGCCGGCCAGCCGGGCTGGGCAGTCCTGATTCCAATCTATAATGTCATCTTACTGCTCCGCGTCGCCGGCCTTCCTTGGTATTGGGTCTTCACTCCGCTCATCGTCTACATACACATCCTCGGCGTAATTGCCTGCCTGGTCTGGATCGTCTGGGTGAACCACCGCATCTCGACCAACTTCGGCCAGGGCGTCGGCTTCAGGATCGGACTCACGTTGCTCGCCCCGATCTTCTGGCTCATCCTCGGATTCGGCGACTCTAAGTACGTCGGCGAACAGCCTGCCCAAGCCTAAATTCCGTCGCTTGACCTACAGGAAAGGTGCCCGCTCGGGCGCCTTTTTCTTTGGGCGTGGACGCGGCCTAGCGTCGTGCTAGAAACCTCGCATGAACCTCACCCCTGTGTTCGCCTCCCACCTCGCTACCGACGTCCCACCCGAAGTCTACGGCAAGATCTTCGTCGTCTGCTTTCTCGCCGTCGCCTTGGTCGCCGCCATCGCCTTCAGCCTCCGTGGGCTCTGGCTGATCTTCGAGAAGGCCGGCCATCAGGGCTGGAAGGCGATCATCCCGTCGACCATCACGTGATCCTCACCCGCATTGCCGGCCTCTCGGCCTGGTGGACACTCCCGCTCCTACTCGTCATCCCCTTCCTCATGGCCCACAACAAGGGCGCGAAGGTCATCTGCCGACTGCTGCTCGCCTCCTGGTGGGTCTGGCTCTGCCAGCGCATTGCGAAACGCTTCGGCAAGGGCGTGGGCTTCGGCCTCGGCCTCGCCTTACCGGTCACGGACCTCTTCTTCTGGACGGCCTTGGCCTTCGACAAGTCGACCTACAACCAGCAGCCCTGAGCTGGCGGTTGATCGTAATAAAAAGGGCGCCCACTCGGGCGCCTTTTTTATTTGGCCTGCTTGCCCTTGAGGTGCTGATCGAAGAAGGCCGCGACGAGCGGGCGGAGGTCGCGCTGCTTGGGCTGCAAGTCGAAGGTATGCGGAGCGTCTGGAATGACCTCGAGCACGCAGGGGGCTCCCTTTTCCTTGGCAATCCGAAGATAGGTTTCGCTCTGGCTGAGCGGCACCGTGGTGTCGGCCGTGCCATGGACGAGGAGCATGGGCGGATCCTTGGCGTCGAGGTAGGTGATCGGCGACCCCTTCTTGTAAAGCTCGGGCGCCTCTTCGCGGGTCTTCGCGAACATCTTCATGTCGTGGTAATTCATGAGGTCGACGGCACCGTAGAAACCAATCGCGCACGCGACGCGGGCGGAGACATCCTGGTAAGGTTCGCCCGGCACGGCGTCGAAACCATCGACCAGCCCGGTCGTGGCAAGCATCATCGCGAGATTGCAGCCTGCCGAGCAGCCGATGACCCCGATTTTCTCCGGGTCCACGCCGAGACCCGCGGCCTCCTTGCGAAGGTAGCGCACGGCGGCCTTCGCGTCATACAAACTCTGCGGCCAGGTGACCTGCCCCTGCATCCGGCGTAGCTTGTAGTTGATGCTCATGCAGACGTATCCCTTGAGCGTCAGGTTCTCACTGATGTTCAGTTCGCGGCCGCGTGCCTTGTCGCCGTCGTTGAAGCCGCCGCCATGGATGACGATGATGCCGGGAAGCGGCTTGGCCTTGTCGTGGTCGAGCGGCGAGTAGATATCGGCCTTCTCCTTGCGCGTGCCACCGAGATACGCGACGTCCTTGAGGACGGCGACTGTCTTGGGATAGACGGGAATTTTCTTGAGCGTGGCCGGGGTGTCTTCGGAGACAGGCTCGGCGGCTGGCTTGGCGACGGAGGCAGGCTCGGCGGCACAAAGAAATGCGGCCAGGGTAAGCATGAGGGGCATGCTTTCTGGATACACCCCGGCCAGCGTCCGTCAACGGCTCAGGGGCCGCAGAGGCCGCAGCCCCCGGGCAGGTCGCGGAAGAAGTCATGGCCCTTGTCGTCGACGAGGATGAACGCGGGAAAGTCGACGACCTCGATCTTCCAGACGGCCTCCATACCGAGCTCGGGATAATCGATGACCTCGACCTTGCGGATGTTCTCCTGCGCGAGGATGGCGGCCGGACCGCCGATGGAGCCGAGGTAGAAACCGCCGTGCGCCTGGCACGCTTTAGTGACGGCCTCGCCGCGGTTGCCCTTGGCAATCATGACGAGCGAACCGCCGTGCTTCTGGAAGAGCTCGACGTAGCTGTCCATGCGACCGGCGGTGGTCGGCCCGAACGAACCGGAGGGCAGGCCGGCGGGGGTCTTGGCGGGACCGGCGTAGTAGACGGGGTGGTCCTTGATGAACTGCGGCAGGCCTTCGCCCTGCTCGAGGCGTTCGCGGATCTTGGCGTGTGCGATGTCGCGGGCGACGACGAGCGTGCCGGTGAGCGCGAGGCGCGTCGTGACGGGATGCTTCGAGAGCTCGGCGCGGATGTCCGCCATGGGACGGTTGAGGTCGATCTTCACGACCTTCGTCGCGTCGGCATGCTTGCGCGCCGCGGCGGGGATGAAGCGGCCGGGGTCGGTCTCGAGCTGCTCGATCCAGACACCGTCCTGGTCGATCTTCGCCTTGGCGTTGCGGTCGGCGGAACAGGAGACGGCGAGGCCGATCGGGCACGAGGCGCCATGGCGCGGCAGGCGGATGACGCGCACGTCGAGGGCGAACCACTTGCCGCCGAACTGCGCGCCGATGCCGAGCGTGTGCGCGACCTTCAGCAGCTCGGCCTCGAGCACGGTGTCGCGAAAGGCGCGGCCATGCTCGTTGCCGGAGGTGGGCAGCGCGTCGTAGTAATGGGTCGAAGCCAGTTTGACGGCCTTCATGGTCGCCTCGGCGGACGTGCCGCCGATGACGAACGCGAGGTGGTAAGGCGGGCAGGCGGCGGTGCCGAGCGACTGCATCTTCTCGGTCAGGAACTTGACGAGGGACTTCGGGTTGAGGACGGCCTTGGTCTCCTGGTAGAGGTAGCACTTGTTCGCGGAGCCGCCGCCCTTGGCGACAAAAAGGAATTCGAACTTCTGTCCCTTGGTCGCGGCGATGTCGATCTGGGCGGGCAGGTTCGTGCCGGTGTTCTTCTCCGTGTAGAGGTCGAGCGGGGCGAGCTGCGAGTAGCGCAGGTTGTTCTGCGCGTAGGCCTGGTAGACCCCGAGCGAAAGCGCCTCGGCGTCGTCGCCGCCGGTCCAGACCTGCTGGCCCTTCTTGGCGGTCACCTGCGCCGTGCCGGTGTCTTGGCAGAAGGGCAGCACGCCCTTGGCGGCGACCTCGGCGTTGCGGAGCATCGCGAGGGCGACGGCCCGGTCGTTATCGCTGGCTTCCTTGTCCGCGAGGATCGCGGCGACCTGCTCGAGGTGCTCGGTGCGGAGGTAGAAGTTGATGTCGTGCAAGGCCTGATTCGCAAGGAGCGTGAGCGCTTCCGGGGCGACCTTGAGCACCGGCTGGCCGGCGAACTCGGCGACGGACACGTGCTCCTTGGTCAGCAGGCGGTACTTCGTGGTGTCCGCGCCCAACGGAAAAGGGTCCTGGTAATGGAAAGAGGAAGCCATCGGCGTCCATCATACGGACCCCGCCCTCGCCCGCAAACGGAAATAGGTCAGCGCCCTGGCATCTTGGCCGGGGCCCCGAGGCACAGTTCTCCGAAGACCGTCCCTTCAGGAAGGTCGACCGACACGAGCGCCAGGCCGTCGCAGCCTGCGACCGAACGTACGACCCCGACGATTTTTCCGTCGGGCATCCAGAGTTCTTGCCCACGGGTAGCCGGGCCTTCCACATAGCGCAGAATGCGACGCAACGAGCCCATCGATTGGATGCGCGCCATGACCTCCTGCCCGAGGTAACAGCCCTTGGTGTGGCTCACCCAAGCGTCGAGGCCGCACTCCTGGGGGAATTCCCCGGGCCCGCAGTCGTCCGGCACAGCGGGGATGCCCATGAGGACCCGTCGGTTGACGATCTCGCGGAGAGCGCCTGCCGGGCCCGGCAGGCGCGTCCCGGGCGGTGCGAGCACATCCCACGCGAGGACCCCGTATCGCCGGGTCGCGAAGAGCCGGGCACCGGGAACGACCGGCGTGCTTTCGCCCCAGATCATCCAGCGATCCCAGCGGGTGGACTCGTCCGTCGTGACGACGTCATCGGCGATGACATTGGCCGTGACGACCGCGATCAATTCCGCGGGCCGGAGGTGCGGGCACAGCAGCAGGAACGAACCGTCGGCTTCCCGCACGACCACCGTGTGCGCAAGCACGCGACCCTTACGATTGAGCCAGAGCGCGTCGGTCAGGGCGACGCCCCGCAAGTCCGCGGTGCATTGCCCTTGCAGGAAGGCCTCCGCATCCTCGCCGGTCACCCGGACGACCGCGGTGTCGACTGGGACGTGGCGGAAGGACATCAGAGGATCGCCCAAAGCCGGGCGATGCCGTGCAGGACGAGGTTCGCGTAGAAAGCGGCCATCACGTCATCGAGCACGATGCCGAAACCACCCGGCAACTTCTCCAACGACTTGATGCCGAAAGGCTTCGTGATGTCGAAGAGCCGAAAGAGCAGGAAACCCAGCAGGATGAACAATAGGCCTGTCTTGGTCCCGCCGTGCATCGCCGTCCCCAGGGGATTGAACAGGTAGACCAGCGGCATGGCGACGAACTCGTCCATGTTCACTTCCTGCGGGTCCTTCTTGCCGATGATGGCCGCGGCGACACCGCAAAGCAGGATGCCCATCAAGACGACGAGCGAGTCGAAGATGAGCTCGTGGTACCAACCTTTGTTATGCGCCAGACGCACCACCAAGGCCCACCAGAGCACCCCCGCGGCGGACCCCCACGTGCCGGGCGCCTTCAGCCGACCAAGCGGCCCGAGCGTGGCGAGCTGGACGATCACGAGGAGAGACCGGGAAGGTGCCGACGATGACGGACCAGGTAGTTGAGGCCCGAGACGACCGTCAAGGCCACGGAGAGCCAGAAGAGCGCCATGATGATGACTTCCCAGCGCTGGTGCCAGAGGGCGGAAAGTTTCCAATGGGACTCATAGGCACGCAGCCCGATGAGGTGGCCGAGCGCAAGGATCTGGAGGAACGTCTTAATCTTGCCGAGCCGCTCGGCCTCGAGGACCTGACCCGAGGCCGCCGCCACGAGCCGGAGGCCGGTGATAAGGAACTCCCGCATCAGGATGAGCACCACGCCGAACGCCGCCCAGAGCGTGGCGGCCGCCGTCGGCGCCACCAACTGACCTTGATCATCCCAACCACGCACCGGCAGGCAGTCCGTCGCCATCAGCGCGACCAGCAGGCCGAGGATGAAGATCTTGTCGACCAAGGCATCCATCAAGCGACCGAAGTCCGAGACCGCCCCCAGTTTGCGGGCGATCCAACCGTCGAAGATGTCCGTCAGGGCCGCGAAGATGAACAAGGCGAGGGCGGCGCTGGCCCAGACCCCCTGCCAATAGGTCCAAAGGGCAATCAGGAAGACCGCGGGGAGCCGGGCGGCCGTCAGGAGGTTGGGGAGTTGCCGGAGGAAACGCATGCAGGCTTGCGGTGAGGATGTTCCGCGGCGAGAGTCGGTCGCAACAGGAAAACGATGGCCCGCCCCCGACGCATCGCCGTTTACCCCGGCACCTTCGACCCAATCACGCTCGGGCACCTCGACGTGCTCCGTCGGGCCTCGCGCCTCTTCGACCAGGTGATCGTGGCGGTAGCTCCCAGCGACTCGAAGAACCCGTGGTTCACCCTCGAGGAGCGCATGGCCATGGCCAAGGAGGCCTGCCAGGGCATCCGCAACGTCCAAGTCCGCATCCTCGACGGCCTGACCGTGGAGTTCGCCCACCGCCATAAGGCTGCGGCCCTCATCCGGGGTCTCCGTAAATTCAGCGATTTTGAGTTCGAATTCGACCTCGCCCACGCCAACCGGCTCATGGCGCCGGAAATCGAGACCGTAATCCTCATGCCCAGCCAGGACCAGTTCGTGACCTCCTCGAGCTTCGTGAAGGACATCGCCCGCCATAAGCTCAGCCAGGCCGCGGCCTTCGTCCCCCGGTGCGTCTTGCCCCGTTTGCGGAAGAAATTAGCAGAAAGGGCCTGAAAGCGCCCAGCCTCCGCTGTTGACCGTGCGGGGCAGTTCTATTTGCTCCGCCTTTCCCCCTTGGCCATCCCGCCGCGGGTCCCTCCGACTTTTACCACCAATGGACATCAAAATCCAAGAAACCAACCCGACCCGCCGCTCCGTCACCGTGACGATCCCTGCCGCCACGGTCGCCGCGGCCGACAAGGAAGTCGTCAAAGGCTTCTGCCGCGAGGCGGCCCTCCCGGGCTTCCGTCCGGGCAAGGCGCCCGAGGCCGTCGTCCGGCTCAAGTACGGCAAGAACATCGCCGATGAAGTCAGCCAACGACTCCTGTCCGACGGCTACAAGCGGATCCTCGAGGAGAAGAACCTCACGGTCTACACCGTCGCCGACGTCCAGAAGGACGACACGATCCAGGCCGGCGCCGACGTGGTCATCCGCTACGAAGTCGACGTGATCCCGGAATTCAAGACCCCCGACTGGAAGGCCGTCAAGGTCCCGGCCGAGGCCTTCGCCATCACCGAAGCCGACATAGAGAATTTCATCGCCAAGCTCCGCGAGCAGCGCTCCCACTACGAGAAGACCGAGGAGGCCGCCGCCAAGGGCGACTACGTCCGCATCGCCTACGCCGGCACGGTCGGCGGCAAGGCCATCGCCGAGCTCGACGCCGAGGCCAAGTCCTACGGCGCCGCCGAGTCCACCTGGGAAGAAGCCGGCGCCACCGGTGAGATCGTCGCCGTGCCCGCCATCGCGGAGGCCGTGATCGGTCTCAAGGCCGGCGACGCCACCAAGGCCACCTACACCTTCCCAGCCACGCATGAGCGCGAAGCCCTCCGCGGCCTGACCGCCGAGTACGCCATCACCGCCAGCGAAGTCCGCCGCAAGACCGTGCCCGCGCTCGACGAGACCTTCTTCAAGTCCATCGGCGTGAAGGACGAAGCCGAGCTCCGCGGGCAAGTCCGCCAGGGCGTCGAAGGCCAAAAGCAGCAGGCCGCCGCCACAGCCCGCCGCGAGAAGGCCGTCGAAGCCCTCCTCGCCGGCCTGGACTTCGCCCTCCCGGACTCCGCCGTTGATTCCGTCGCCAGCGGCCTCTTCTACGAGTACGCCCAGCTCCGCATGCGCAACGGCGCCAAGCCCGAGCAGCTCGAGACCCAGCGCGAGGAGATTCTCGCCGAGGCCCGCAAGGCCGCCGCCGTCAAGGTTCGCGCCCAGGTCGTCCTCGGTCGCATCGCCAAGGAAGAGAAGCTGGAACTCACCCGCGAAGAGGTCGGGACCGCCCTCATGAGCGCGTCCTACGCCTCCCAGACCGCGCCCGAGAAGTTGGTCAAGGACCGCGCCCGGGTCGACGAAATCCGCCGCGACGCCTTGCTCAACAAGGCCTTGGACCTCGTCCTCGGCGATTCGCAGGCGAAGGTTGAGAAAGCCTGAGTCCCGGGTATAGTACCCGTCGAACCCACCTCCTACCCATGTCCTACATCATCCCCAACGTAGTCGAACGCGATGCTCGCGGGGAGCGCGCGTGGGACATCTACAGCCGCCTCCTCAAGGACCGCATCATCTTCCTCGGGGCGCCCATCTACGACGAGGTGGCCAACGCGATCATCGCGCAGCTGCTGTTCCTGCAGATGGAGGACCCGAAGAAGGATATCTCGATCTACATCAACTCGCCGGGCGGCTCGATCACCGCGGGCATGGCGATCTACGACACGATGAACTTCCTCACCTGCGAGGTGAACACCTACTGCGTCGGGCTCTCCGCCAGCATGGCCACGGTGCTCCTCGCGGCCGGCACCAAGGGCAAGCGCTACGCCCTGCCCAACTCCCGCATCATGATCCACCAGCCGAGTGGCGGCGCCACCGGCCAGACGTCCGACATCTCGATCGCGGCGAAGGAGATCCTCCGCTGGCGCGACACGCTCAACCACGTCCTCGCCAAGCACAGCGGCAAGACCCCGGCGGACCTCCAGCGCGATTCCGACCGCGACTTCTACATGACGGCCGACCAAGCCAAGGCCTACGGCCTCGTCGACCACGTCGTGCAGCCCAAGCCGGGCCGCGCCTGATTCCCATGGCCGGCGACCGGGCGGAGACCTGTTCCTTCTGTGGCAAGCCCGCGGCCAACGCCGGCAAACTCATCGCTGGGCCCGGGGGGGTCGGCATCTGCGACGCGTGCGTCAGCACCTGCGGACGCCTACTCGAACGCGAACGCTCCAAGGACGGCAAGCCCGCCCCCGCGCCGACCAACGGACCCGCCGTGCAGGAAAGCCCCCCGACGAACCCGCTGGCGCCGGTCAAACTCATCGCCCCGACGCAGTTGCGCGTGGAGCTCGACGCCCACGTCATCGGCCAGGACCATGCCAAGAAGGTCCTCTCCGTCGCCGTCCATAACCACTACAAGCGCCTCAACGACCGCCTGCGCCGCGCCACCGCGGCCGAGGCCGGCGAGCTCGCCGACGTCGAACTCGACAAGAGCAACGTGCTGATAATCGGCCCGACGGGCACCGGCAAGACGCTGCTCGCGAAGACGCTGGCCCGCATGCTCGACGTGCCGTTCGCCATCGCCGATGCCACCACGCTGACCGAGGCCGGCTACGTGGGCGACGACGTCGAGAACGTCATCCTGCGCCTGCTCCAGGCCGCCGACATGGACGTCGCGCGCGCCCAGCGCGGCATCATCTTCATCGACGAGATCGACAAGATCGGCCGCAAGTCCGACTCCGCCTCGATCACCCGTGACGTGTCCGGCGAGGGCGTGCAGCAGGCGCTGCTAAAATTGCTCGAGGGCACCGTCTGCAACGTCCCGCCCGCGGGCGGCCGCAAGCACCCGGAACAGCAGTGCATCCGGGTCGACACGGCCGACATCCTCTTCATCTGCGGCGGCGCCTTCGTCGGGCTCGACCGCCTCATCGCCAAGCGCGCCGGCTCCAAGTCCCTCGGCTTTGTCCCCGCCCAGAGCGAGGCGGCCAAGCTCAGCGCCGAGGAAATCGTCAAGGGGCTGCAGCCCGAGGACCTCTTCGCCTTCGGCATGATCCCCGAGTTCGTCGGGCGTCTCCCCGTCATCTCGGTGCTCGAGCCGCTCGACCGCGACGCGCTCATCCGGATCCTGACCGAGCCGCGCAACGCCGCGACCAAGCAGTACCGCAAGCTCTTCGCCCTTTCCGGCATGACGCTCGCGTTCGAGCCCGCGGCCTTGGAGGCTGCGGCGGACAAGGCCCTGGCGCTGGGCACCGGCGCGCGCGGCCTGCGCAGCGTGCTCGAAGGCGTGCTGCTCGAGACCATGTACACGCTACCGGCGGCCACCCCGGGCTCCACCTTCACCGTCACGCCCGCCGCCATCCGCGGCGAAGGCAAGGTCACCGTGGCCGCCCCCGGCAAGGCCCGCAAAGGCGCCTGAGCCCCATGATCGTCTACCCGGCCATCGATATCCGCGGCGGGCGCTGCGTCCGCCTCAGCCAAGGCCGCGATGACGCGCGCACGAACTACTACGAGGACCCGGTCGAACCCGCCGTCCAATTCACCCAAGCCGGCGCGGCATGGATTCACGTGGTCGACCTTGACGGCGCCTTCGGCGGAGCCCCGCTCAACCTCGCCACGCTCACCCGCATCGCCGCGCTCGGGCCGAAGATCCAGTTCGGAGGAGGCATGCGCGACCGAGGGCTGGCCGAACAAGCTTACGCCGCCGGCGCGAGCCGCGTCGTCATCGGCACCCGGGCCGCGACCGACCCGGCCTTCCTCCGCGAGATGGCCAAGGCCCACGGCCCCCGCCTCGCCGTGGGGATCGATGCCAAGGACGGTCTGGTCGCCGTCAAAGGGTGGACCGCCGTCACCGCCTTGCGCGCCACCGAGTTCGCCAAGGAAGCGGGCGAGCTCGGGGTTTCGACCGTCATCTACACTGACATCGACACCGACGGGATGCTCACCGGCCCCAATTGGGCTTCCTTGGAAGCGGTCCTCCAGACCTGCCCCTGTGGCGTCATCGCGTCCGGCGGGGTCGCCGGCACGGAAGACGTTGCCCGTCTGGCCCAGATGGCCAAGGCCTACCCGAACCTCGTGGGCGCCATCGTCGGCAAGGCCTTGTACGAAGGTCGCTGCGACGTGGCTGGCCTCTTGCAGGCTTGCCGTTGATCGCGGCCGGGGCGTTATTCCCCATAAAAGCCTCGAAACCCGGGGTTTTCAACCTTTGCGGAGGCTTGCCAACCGTCCCGCCCCCACCAACATCGACCTTCCTATGGCCTCGATTCGCCCCCTCCTCGCCTTCCTCGCGCTCGGTACCTCGCTCTTCGCCGCCGATGCCCCCGCCGCCGGCACGTTGACCGCCGCCGACGTCATCGCCAAGGCCCAAGCCGCGATGGTCAAAAACCCCAGCGCCCTCAAGAGCATCAAGAGTCTCCACCTCGAAGCCAAGATCACCGACGCCGAAGGCAAGGGCGCCGGCTCCCTCATCGTCCAGGTCGCCACCCCCTTCAAGCGTCGCGAATTCGCCTACAACGCGAACCACTCCACCGAGACGATCACCTGCGCCAACGGCCTCGAAGGCTGGACCAAGAGTTCCGAACTCGTCACCGGTGGCCGCTCCCAGTTGGGCGTCATGCGCTACGAATCCGTGAGCACCCTCAAGGACATGGCCATCGACGAACTGAGCTTCTTCGGCACCCCGGAAGCCGGCGCCGGCAAGGCCGAGTACAAGGGCGAGTCCGAGGTCAATGGCACCAAGGTTCAGAGCGTCGAATACAGCTACCGGAGCGGCTTCAAGGTGCTGCGCCACTTCGACGCCAAGGATTTCCACCTCGTCGCCTCCGACATGGTCGGGGCCGGCGGCAAGGTGCAGCGCCAGGTCGTCGACGACGTCACCTGGATCGAGAGCGTGGCCTTCACCAAGAAGGAAACCGTCCTCGTCGACGGCAAGAAGGTGCGTCAGGTCGAGTACACCCAAGTGGTCGTGAACCACGAGGTGCCGGACGCCGCCTTCGCCTTCCCCCAGCGCTAAGCCGATGCCCGTCCTCCGGGCCAGCGACAAGGATTTCACCGTCCGACTCCGCGCCTTCATCGGCAACGGGGAGGCCGCGCCCGACATCCGTTCGGCCGTGGCCGCGATCGTGGCCGACGTGAAGCAACGTGGCGACGCCGCCGTGCTTTACCACACCGCGAAGTTCGACCACGCCAAGCTCAACGTCCGCCAACTGCGCGTCCCGCTCGCCCAAATCGAGCAGGCGGCCGCCCGGCTCGACCCCGCCAAGCGCAAGGCCTTCGAGGAAGCCGCGCGTTGCATCGAGGATTTCCACCGCCGCACCCTGCCCAAGGGCTGGACGGCGAAGAACCCGCACGGCGCGACCGTGGGTGAACGATACCACGCGATCCGCCGCTGCGGGCTCTACATCCCCGGCGGGCAGGTGCCGCTGGTCTCCACCGCGCTGATGACCGCCCTCCCGGCGAAAGTCGCCGGCGTCCCCCACCTCTGCGCCTGCACCCCGCCCTCCCCGGACGGCAAGATGAACCCCGACACCCTCGCCGCCCTGCATCTCTGCGGCGTGAAGGAGATCTACGCCGTCGGCGGCGTCCAGGCCATCGCGGCCCTCGCCCTCGGCACCGATAGCATCCCCGCCGTCGACAAGGTCTTCGGGCCGGGCAACGCCTACGTTACCGAGGCGAAGCGTCAGCTCTTCGGCGTCGTCGGCATCGACCTCCTCCCCGGCCCCAGCGAGGTCATGATCATCGCGGACCGCACCGCCAAGCCGGCGTGGGTCGCGGCCGACCTCTGCGCCCAGGCCGAGCACGGTTCCGGCAAGGAGAAACTCTACCTCGTCGCCGACTCCGCCGAGTTCGTCGATCGCTGCCTGTCCGCGGCCCGCGCGCAGGCAGCCCAGCTCACCCATGGGGACAAGATCCGCTTGGCCCTCGACCACATGGTCTGTGCCGTGATTGTCGATCGAATCGCGGACGCCGCCGAGGTCGCCAACCTCGTCGCCCCGGAACACCTCGAGCTCATGGTCGCCAAGTCCAAGCTCAACGCGCTCTCCGCCGCCATCACCACCGCGGGCGCCCTGCTGCTCGGTCACGAGACGCCGACCGTGCTGGGCGACTTCACCGCCGGGCCGAGCCACACCCTGCCGACCGGCGGGACTGGCCGGTTCTTCAGCGGCCTGCGCGTGACCGACTTCCTCCGCCGCACCAGCCTCGTGCGCTACGACCTGGCTTCGCTGCGCAAGGCCGCCTCCGTGGTCGACGCGTTCGCCCGCATGGAACGGCTCGACGCCCACGGTCGCTCGCTGAAGGTCCGGCTCGACCCGAAGGCTTAACCGACGACGAGCAGGCTGACCTGCGGCCGACACCAGAAGCGCACGCCGTAAAGATTGCCGACCCCGCGGGTGATGTAGACCAACCGACCGTCCCGCTCGCGGAGGCCTTCGAGGTGCGACTTGTCGCGCACCGGTGCCAGCCATTCGGCCAGTCCAGGCACCCCAACCTGCCCCCCGTGGGTATGCCCGCACAGCATGAGGTCCCACTGGTACGGCATCGCCGCGACCCGCGCATCCGGGTTGTGGTTCAAAAGCAGGTGCGCGAGCGGCTCGCGCTCGGGTCCGCGGCGTAGCGTCAAGCACCGGGCCGGATGGTTCTGCCGTGTCCACAGGTCGCCGAGACCCGAGACTTGCAGCCGGCCCCCGCGCACGGCGACCGCCCGCGTCTCGTTCACCAGCACGTCGATCTGGGCGGCGCGCAGCAAGCCCATGACCGCCGCGGTCCGGGCGACTTCGCCGATCGGACCGTCCGCCACGATGGCGTCATGGTTACCCAAGCAGGCAAGCGTCGGAGCCGCCACGGTCAGGCGGCGTAAGACGGTAGCGTAGGCCGCGGCCTCCCTGAGGCGACCCGTGATGAAATCGCCGGTGAGGGCGATGAGGTCGGGGCGTTGCGCGAGCCCCAGTTCGACGGCGTGCTCGATGTGTGCCAGCGAGACGTGCGGTCCTAGATGGAGGTCGGATAGGTGCAGGATGCGGAGACCCGGCGGCGCCGGAAACAGGGCGCGGTCGAGCGGGACTTCGGCGAGTTCAATCCAGGTGGGTTCGGCATACCGGGCATAGGCGGCCGCGGAAAGCCCGGCACCCCCCGCAGCCAAGGCCGCCAAGAATGCCCGGCGGGTGGGGCGAGAGTTTGGCGGGGAAGGCGCAGCCATGGGCTGCCGTTAATCGTACAGAGCACGCAACACCTCGGCATGCAGGCCCGGGGCGGCCGCGATGACGTTACCACTGGTCAGGGCGTCGCCACCCCGCCAGTCGGTGACCACGGCGCCAGCGCCGCGCAGGACCGGGATGACCGGAATCAGGTCCCAGGGGTTCATCACGGGGTCGGCCACGATGTGGGCGCGGCCGCTGGCGACGAGCAGGTGCGCGTAGCCATCGCCCCAGGTGCGGGTATGCGCCACGGAGTCGGCCAGACGGTTCCAGCGCGCGCCCTTGTGCAGGCGGCGGACGTTGTCGAAATCGGTCGAGACGACGACGGCCTCGGCGAGCGGGACCTCGGCGACGCGGACGACGCGTCCGTTGAGGCGCGTGACGTGGTTGTCGCCGATGATGCGTTCACGCAGGATGGGCTGATCGATGAGCCCGAGGATGGGCACGCCGCGGTGGCGCAGGCCGATGAGCGTGACGTAGAGCGGCACGCGCGAGAGAAAGGATTTCGTGCCGTCGATGGGATCCAACACCCAGCAGAACTCGGCGTCGGTATTCTCCGGGCCGAACTCCTCGCCGAGGATGCCGTGGCCGGGATACGCCTGCTTGATCGCCGCCCGCATGATCCGCTCGGCTTCCTTGTCGGCCACCGTGACCGGGGTACCGTCGGGCTTGATCTCCAGCTCCGTCTCGAGGCGGGCGTGGGCCGCGGCGAGGACGCCGCGGGCGAGGTCGGCCAAGGACTCGGCAAAGTCCGTCAACTCGCGCTGGCTGGCTTCGTTCAGCATCCCCAAGGGGTAAGGCGGCCGCCCGCCGCCTCCAAGCGAAAAGGCGGAAGCCCGGCTTGATGCCGGCGGTGAAGCGGCTGAAAGTAGGCCATGCGAACGCACGGTCTCCTTCCCGGCCTCCTGCTCGGCGTGCTCCACCTCAGCGCGGCCCCCTGCCGCCTCGAGGTCACCGAGCGCGGCACGGATTGGCCGGTCCCCGGGGTCGAGCTCCGCACGGTCCACGGCGAGCGCCTGGTCTCGGATAACGCCGGCCTGATCGCCTTCGACTTACCCGAGTTGCTCGGGCACGAGGTCTGGGCCGAGGTCCACGGGCATGGGTACGGCGTGAAGAAGGATGGCTTCGGGTATGCCGGCGTCCGGTTCGTCCCCCGCCCGGGCACGACCGTGCGGATCGAAGTAGACCGGACACAACCGGCCCGTCGGCTGGGTCGCCTCACCGGTGCCGGGCTCTTCGCGGAGAGCCAGAAACTCGGCGAGCACCTCGACTGGAAGGAAAGCGGCGTCCTTGGCTGCGACAGCGTGGTGACCGCCCGCTTCGACGGAAAACTTTACTGGTTCTGGGGCGACACCAACCTCGCCCGCTACCCACTGGGGATTTTTAATGTCTCCGCGGCGACGACCGATGGCTTCACGCCGCCGACACGCCCGCCCCTGCAGGTGAGTTACGACTACTTCCGCAATCCCGCCGGTGCGCCCCGCGGCGTGGCCGAGGTCCCCGGCGACGGCCCGACCTGGGTCTGGGGCGCGGCGACGCTGCCCGATGCGCAGGGACGCGAGCACCTCGTGGCTTCGGCGGTCAAAGTGCGAGGCAACATGGAAGCCTATCGCTGGGATCTCGTGGAATGGGATGCGGCCGCGGGCAAGTTCAAGCCGCTGCTGACCTTCTGGAAGAAGTCTGCCGAAGAACCCAAGCCAACCAAAGTGCCCGACGGGCATGCGCTGAAATGGACGGATGCAGGGGGCAAGCCTTGGCTTCTGTTCTGCAATCCCTACCCGACCCTGCGTTGCCCGGCCACCTACGAGGCGTGGAAGGACCCGACGACCTGGGAAAGCCTGACCCCCGACCGGACGGTGCTGACGACCGAGGGAAAAAAAGTCGAGGCGCATGGCGGCGACCTCGCCTGGCATCCTTGGAGTAAGCGTTGGTTGCTGCTATTCACCCAGAAAGGCGGGGCCTCGTCCTTCCTCGGGGAGATCTGGCTGGCGACCGCGCCCAGCCCGACCGGGCCGTGGACCGAAGCCCGCCAGGTCGCCACCCACGACAACTACACGTTCTATAACCCGGTCCTACATCCCGAGACTTTCCGGGCGGACTCCTCGCTGCTGCACTTCGAAGGGACCTACGTAACGACCTTCTCGAATAACAAACAGCCGACGCCGCGCTGGGATTACAACCAGGTGCTTTATCAGGTCGACCTCGCCCGCCCGCCGTTCGGCGCCGGAAAATAACCCGCCTGCTTGACCCCGAGGCCTCGCCCCGAAATGGTGGGGCGATGGATCCAGCCACCCTCCGCCTGCTGGCCGCGAGCCGGCGTCCGGACCGCCGTGCCGTGCTGCGGCAACGCTGGGATCAGCTGCTCTTCCTGCATTGGCGGGTCGAGGCGGCCGCGGTCGCGCGACTGCTGCCACCAGGCCTCACGGTGGATAGCTTCAAAGGCGAGACCCACCTCGGAATCGTCGGCTTCCAGATGAACGAGGTGCGGCCCGTTGGCCTACCCGCGCTGCCTTGGTTGTCCTACTTCAACGAGCTCAACGTCCGCGTCTACGTGCGCGACGCCGCCGGCGAGCCCGGCGTGTGGTTCCTTTCCCTCGACTGCGACCGGGGACCCGCCGTGCACCTCGCGCGGGCGTGCTTCGGGCTACCCTACCGCCATGCGCAGCTGACGCACCGCCCGTTCGGTGAACGCTGGACGCTCGATTGCCTGCGCGCGGGGCATGCCCATTCCGCCCGTTACGCCTGGAAGCCGCTCACCCCGGCGACGCCGGCGACGCCGGGCACGCGCCTGTTCCACCTGGCGGAACGTTACAACTTCTTCACGTTGCAGGGCGGACGACTCATGCGAGGTCAGGTCCACCATGCACCCTACGCGCTGAGTCTGGCGCAGTTGACAACATGGAGCGAGCAGCCCGTCGAGTGGGACGGCTTCCCGCTCGCTGGCCGGGCGCCCGATCATGCGCATTGCAGCCCCGGGGTCGCCGTCGAGGCCTTCGGCCTCGTCCCCGCCCATGCGTAAGCCGCTCGCCGAGTACCGGCACGCGGTGTGGGATTGGAACGGCACCTTGCTCGACGACACCTGGCTATGCTGCGCTTCGCTCAACCTGTTGCTCGCCGAGGATGGCCACCCGAGCGTCGACCCCGAGCGCTACCGCCAGATCTTTGAATTCCCGGTGATTAAGGTCTACCAAGCAATTGGCTTCACGCCCGACGAGGCTTCCTTCCGCGCGATGTCCGTCCGTTTCATGACCGCCTACGAGGCGCGTAAGCTCGAGTGCCGCCTCCATCCCGGATCGCTCGACCTACTCGATGGCCTGAGCGCGCAAGGCTGCTCGCATTCGGTCCTCTCAGCCTACGAACGCACCTTACTGGAAGCGACCTTAGGCCAATACGGGCTCCGCTCCCGCTTTCGCAAAGCCTGCGGTGGCGACGACATCCATGCAGGCAGCAAGAAGGAACGCGCCCGCCGCCACCTCGATGACCTGGGCCTGCCCGCCGGGGACGTGCTCTACGTGGGTGACACGGCCCACGACGCCGAGTCGGCCCGCGCGATGGGCGTTGATTGCGTGTTGGTCGCGCACGGGCACCAGCACCGGACCCGACTCGAGGGGCTGGGCGTTCGCGTGGTCGCGGGCTTCAGCGAACTGCTGGCCGAACTGCCGGCCCGCATCTGACCCTGCCGGGGCCGCGGCAAATCCACCCCACCAGAGGGGGTTTTTATTGCCCAAGGGCGGGCAAGTTCGTTCAAATGGATGACCCCACCGCCCCGCCATGAGCTCCGAAGAAATTGACGACGTCAAGAAGGCCCAAGCCGAAGGTTTCGGCTCGAATGAACAGGTCTTCCCGCCTTCCGCCGACTTCGTGTCCAAGGCCCGGGTCAAAGGGATGGAGGGCTACCAAGCCCTCTACCGGCGCTCGATCCAGGACCCCGAGGGCTTCTGGGCCGATGAGGCCAAGGAGCTCGCCTGGTTCCAGCCCTGGACCAAGGTCGTCGATGAATCCAAGAAGCCGTTCTTCCGCTGGTTCGTGGACGGCAAGACCAACGTGGCCTACAACTGCCTCGACGCGCAGGTCGCCAAGGGTCTCGGCGATAAGCTCGCCATCGTCTACGAAGGTGAGCCCACCGCCGACGGCAAGGCCGTCGAGGTCCGCCGCATCACCTACCGCCAGTTACTCGCCGAGGTCAGCCGCTTCGCCAACGTACTCAAGGGCATGGGCCTCCGGCGCGGCGACACGGTGGCGATCTACATGCCGATGGTCCCCGAGTTGGCGATGGCCGTCCTGGCCTGCGCCCGGCTCGGCATTGTCCACTCGGTCGTCTTCGGGGGCTTCTCCGCCGAATCCATCCGCGACCGCGTCAACGACGCGAAGTCCAAGGCCGTCATCACGATGGATGGCGGCTACCGCCGCGGGAAGTTCCTACCGTTGAAGCAGACGGTCGACGAAGCCGTGAAGGATTGTCCGACCTGCGCCCATGTGCTCGTGCTCCAGCGCCACCCGGGCAAGCCCGACGCCGGCTGCACCATGCAGGCTGGCCGTGACGTCTGGTACCATGAGGCCGCCGCCCAGGTCACCGACCAGTGCGAAGCGGTCCAACAGGAGGCCAACGAGATGCTCTTCCTGCTCTACACTTCCGGCTCCACGGGTAAGCCCAAGGGCATCATGCACAGCGTGGGCGGGTACATGGTCCACGCCTACTCGACCAACAAGTACGTCTTCGACCTCCGGGCCGACGACCTTTTCTGGTGCACCGCCGACGTGGGTTGGGTGACCGGCCACACCTACGTGGTCTACGGCCCGCTCCTCAACGGCGCTTCGGTCCTGATGTACGAGGGCGCGCCCGACGCCCCCGACTTCGGCCGCTTCTGGAAGATCATCCAGGATCACAAGGTCACGGTGTTCTACACCGCCCCGACCGCGATCCGCGCCTTCATGAAGTGGGGCGACGAGTGGGTGAAGAAGCACGACCTCTCCTCGCTGCGCCTCCTCGGCTCCGTCGGCGAACCGATCAACCCGGAAGCCTGGCTCTGGTACCACCGCAACATCGGCGCCGAGCGCTGCCCGATCGTCGACACCTGGTGGCAGACCGAGACCGGCGGCCACATGATCACCCCGATGCCCGGCTGCACGCCCACCAAGCCCGGCTCGGCCACGCTGCCCTTCTTCGGCGTCGACGCCGCCGTCCTCGACGAGAACGGCAACGAGACCGACCACGGCATCCTCGCCATCCGCAAGCCTTGGCCCGGCATCACGCAGGGCATCTTCGGCGACGAACAGCGCTACGTGGACACCTATTGGAACCGCTGGGGTGGCAAATATTACTTCCCGGGCGACGGTGCCATCCGCGACAAGGACGGTTATCTCTGGATCACCGGACGCGTCGACGACGTGGTCAACGTCTCGGGCCACCGCATCGGCACGGCCGAACTGGAAGCGATCTTCATCGAGGACGTGGCGGTCGCCGAGTCCGCGGTCATCGGCGTGAAGCACGAACTGAAGGGCCAGGGCCTCATGGCCTTCGTCATCCTGAAGTCCGCGGCGGCCCGGACGGTCAACGAAGCCGAGCTCGCCAAGAAGCTCAACGGGATGGTCGACGCCAAGATCGGCAAGTTCGCCCGCCCGGAACGCATCATCTTCGTCCCCGATCTACCCAAGACCCGCTCCGGCAAGATCATGCGCCGCCTGCTGCGCGACATCTCCGAGGGCCGGGAGCTTGGCAATGTGTCGACCCTGGCCGACCCGGCCGTGGTCGAGGCGATCCGGGCCAAGTTCGCCCCGCAGGCCTGAACGAAGACCTCAACCCCACTTGCCTCCCCTCGCCCTTCCCCCTATTTCTCCCCCATGCGCGCCCTACTCCTGTTGCTGCTCACGGCCACCCTTTCCGCCGCCGGCCTGAAAGTCGGCGACCCCGCCCCCGCCGCGCGCCCGGAGTCGATGCTCCAAGGCGAAGCGGTGAAAGAATTCAAGAAGGGCGAGATCTACGTCTTCGAATGCTGGGCGAGCTGGTGCGGCCCGTGCGTCGCCGCGATCCCGCACCTCAACGACCTGCACAAGAAGATGGGCAAGAAGGGCGTGGTCATCACCGGCGTCAACGTCTGGGAATCCGAGAAGGATCCCGCCGCCGTCGAGCGCGTGAAGGCGTTCGTCAAGGAACAGGGCGCCAAGATGTCCTACCGGGTCGCCCTCGGCGGCAAGGCCTTCATCAAGGATTGGCTCGAGGCCGCCGGCGTGAACGGGATCCCGCACGCTTTCATCGTCAAGGAAGGCAAACTGGTCTGGCAGGGTCACCCGATGCAGATGAACGAGGAACTGCTGGGAGACATCATCACCGGCACCTACACGCCCAAGCCCGAGAAGGCCGCCGCGCCCGCTGACCCGGAGCAGGCACGCAACGAGGCCAAGTTGCAGGCGCTGGCCGAGGCGATGATGCGCAAGGATTGGGCCGCCGCCGAGAAGGCGCTCCCCGCCGCCGCGGCCGTCCTCCCCGCCGAGGAACGCCAAGACCTCATCGATTCCGTCGGCGCCCAGATCGCGCTGGCCAAGGGCGACCCCTCCAAAATCTACGCGCAGATGGCCAAGCTTGCCGAAGAGGAAGCCGACGATGCGGAGGCGCAGAACGAACTCGCCTGGGAACTGGTCACCGACCCGCTTTTCCTCAAGAAGCCGAACTTCGCCCTCGCCGAGAAGTGCGCCCTGCGCGCCGTGGCCCTGAGCAAGGAGAAGGAAGGCGATAAACTCGACACCCTCGCCCGCCTCCGCTGGCTGCAAGGGCGCAAGGCGGAGGCCGTGCAGTTGCAGGAGAAGGCCGTCGCGGCCGCGACCGATTCCGAGATGAAGGGTATCCTGCAGCAGACGCTCGACGCCTTGAAGAAGGGGGAGCTGCCCCCGGCGGAGAAGCTGGCCGACGAGGATCGCTGAGGCGATGGAGCGGCGCGACTTCCTCGCCCACAGCGCCGCCTGGCTCGGCACCAGCCTGCTCGCGGGCTGCGCCGCGCGTCCGGGGACGGCACGCATCCGCCCGATCACCCACGGCCCGAAATTCCACTGGCGGGGCTACTACGACAAATTCCTCTTCTCCGCCGACGATCGCTTCGTGCTGGCGAATGAGACGAGTTTCGAAGGCCGCTCGCCAACCCAGGCGGATTCGATCCGCGTCGGGATGGTCGACACGCAGGACGGCGACCGCTGGACCGACCTCGGCGGTTCCCACGCCTGGAACTGGCAGCAAGGCTGCATGCTCCAGTGGGTCCCGGGATCGGACCGTGACGTGGCCTGGAACGACCGCGAGGACGGCCGGTTTGTCACCCGCATCCTTGACGTGAAGTCCGGACGCACCCGCACACTACCGCACCCCTTCTACACCTTCAGCCCCGATGGACGGACCGCCTTCGCACCCGACTTCGCCCGGCTCGACGTCACCCGCCCCGGCTATGGCTACGCCACCGGTGCCGACCGGGACCCGTGGAAGCTCGTCCGCATGCCCGCCGACACGGGCATCTGGCGGTTGGACATCGCCACGAGCCGGCAACGTCTGCTATTCTCGATCGCCGACGCGGCGCAACTGCCGTTCACGGGCCCGGCGGCCTCCGCTTTCAAGCCTGATTCCGTGCATTGGTTCAACCACCTGCTCTGCAACACCGACGGCACGCGCCTTTTCTTCCTCCACCGCTGGCGTACCCCCGGCGATCGGGCCGGCTTCCGCACGCGTGCGCTGACGATGGACGTCAACGGCGGTAAAATCCACGTGCTGGACCCCAATGGCGGCACCTCGCACTTCGTCTGGCGTGACCCGCGGCACATCTTCGCCTTCGCCTGGCACCCGTCGCACGGCGAGCGCTTCTACCTCTTCAAAGACCTCTCCGACGAAGTCACGGTCGTCGGCCAGGACGCCATGCCGGCCAACGGCCATAACACCTACCTGCCGGGGACGAACGGCGATTGGGTGCTCAACGATACCTACCCGCAAGGCAAGGAACGCCTCCAGAGCCCGTACCTCTACCACGTCCCGACCAACCGTCGCGTCCCGGTCGGCGCGTTCCCCGCCCCGCCGGCCTACTCGGGCGAATGGCGATGTGACACGCACCCGTCCGCGAGCCGCAGCGGTCGCCAATTCTGCTTCGACTCCGCCCACGCCGGCGGCCGGCAGGTCTACTTGGCTGACATCGGCGAACTGCTGGATTGAGCGCCACCGGGAAATCACGCAGTCCTCGCTTCCCTTCCGAGGGTCGACCGCTACGCTGACGCCCCCCGATGGCACCCACCCGCAGCGCACTCGACCGGGCCCGTTCCGCCCTCCACCTTCGGCTCCTGACCGCGCAACGCCGCCTCACGACCGAACGCCGCGGGGCGGTCATCGTGATCGGGGGCAACGACCGGCTCGGCGCCTCGGAACTGGCCAACCAATTGACGGAGTGGTTCGACTCGCGGACGGTGCGGATCTGCGCCCCTGATGACCGGTGCCCGACGCTCGCCGGCCGACCCTTCCTCTGGCCCTATTGGCAGCAGGTGCCGGCCCAAGGGCAAATCACGATCGTCGTAAGCGACTGGCTCACGCGCACCGCGATCGCCGCGGCGGAAGGTAAACTGGGCAACGGTCAACTGCGCGCCCGACTCAAGGCGCTGCGCCAATTCGAGGAGATGCTCGCCGCCGATGGCACCACCGTGGCCAAGGTCTGGCTCGATGCCTCGGAGAAACTTCTCCGCAAACGGTCACGCGAAGCGGAGGACACCGAGACGGAGGGCTGGGTCGTCGACCCGACCGACCTGACGCTCGCCAAACCGAAGGCGTACGCGCTGACCCGCGCGCTCCGCGTCCAAGGCGCGGGCAAGAACCTGGGCTGGAAAGTGCTCACCGCCGGCGAACCGAAGCATCGCGACCTCCACGCCGGTCTGGCCATCGCTGACCAACTCATGCAAGCCAGCCGCCGCAAACCGGCGGCCAAGGCGAAGAAACCCGGCAGCCGGCCACGCGGGCTGCTCGAGAGCGCGGCGGCTCACCCCACCTTGGAGAAGAAGGAGTATTCGTCGCAGGTCGCCAAACTGCAGGCCCGCCTCGGGCGCTTGAGCCGCTTGGCCACTCGCCGCGGGATTGCGACTGTCGTCGTCCTGGAGGGTCCGGATGCCGCGGGCAAGGGCGGTGCAATCCGCCGGCTCTGCGGTAAACTCGACGCGGCCCACTACCACGTGCACCCGACTTCCGCCCCCTCCCCGGAGGAGAAGTCCCGCCACTACCTATGGCGCTTCTGGACCAAGACCCCGGAGCCCGGGCACGTTGCGATCTTCGATCGTTCCTGGTACGGCCGCGTGGTGGTCGAACGGGTCGAAGGTTTCGCCCCGGAACAAGCCTGGGCCCGCGCCTACGCCGAGCTGAACGACTTCGAGGCCCGTCTGGCCGAGGCTGGCGCCGTGGTGCTCAAACTGTGGATCAACCTCTCGAAGGAAGAGCAGCTCCGGCGCTTCCACGCCCGCGAGGAATCACCGCACAAGCGCCACAAGATGACGCCGGAGGACTACCGCAACCGCAAGAAGTGGGATGATA
Organism: Verrucomicrobiota bacterium; assembly: GCA_014193315.1. Taxonomy (GTDB): domain Bacteria; phylum Verrucomicrobiota; class Verrucomicrobiia; order Opitutales; family UBA953; genus UBA953. Next base: position 120,113 of record BJHS01000003.1, on the reverse strand, counting down.
ACCTGCGCGCCGCCGAGGATATGATCGCGCGGACCGACACCCCGCATGCCCCGTGGATCGTGGTCTCGGGCGACGACAAGCGCCATGCCCGCGTGGCGGTGCTCAAGGCGGTGTGCCGCGCGCTGGCCGACCGGGTGGATTAAGCCACTCGTTTAACCAGCGGAGGTGTGGACCGGTCACCGCGACCGCGGCGAGCTGCGCTACGGGCACCCATTCGAGCTTCGCCGCACGGGTCCAGCGACGCACGTCGGCCGCGGTAACGGGCAAGGCATGGAGGGATTCCACGTAGGTGACGGACCCGATGGCTCGCCGGCGGACCAACGCCGGCTCCCCTCGGGCCGCCACGCCGAGCAGCGCCAACGTCGGCAACTCGGCCATCCCCGCCAGGCGCCGCGCCTCGGCGGGGGCACGGTGGAGCAGGACCCGACCACGATGGCTCACCAGCCCCCGGGACACCTCGTCGGTCCGGCGGGTCTTGGGTGCGAAGCGAGGGAGCTCCGCGGGGTCGCCTTCCTTGCGGGCCTGACACCATCGGGCGACGGGACAACGCGCGCACTCCGGCGCAGCCTTGCGGCAGACGGTGGCACCGAGCTCCATCATCGCCTGATTGAAATCCCCGGGCCGCCGCCGGTCGACCAAGCCGGCGGCGAGTCCGGTGAAACGCTTCGCGGCGGCGGCACCGTCCTTGAATCGTTCGCGGACACCTGCGACGCGCGCGAGCACCCGGATCACATTGCCATCGACGACGGCCACGGGCTCCCGGAACGCGATACTCGCGATGGCGGCGGCGGTGTAGGGCCCGACGCCTTTGAAGGCCCGCCAAGCTTCCGCCGTGCGGGGCTCTGGGCGGCCCGCGACCTGCTGGGCGAGGGCAAGGAGGTGACGGGCACGGGTGTAATAGCCCAACCCCGCCCACGCCGCGAGAACCTCGGCCTCGTGCGCCTTCGCCAGAGCGGTGAAGCCAGGCCAGCGGGCGACCCAGCGCTCAAAATACGGGAGGGCGGTGGCGACTTGGGTCTGCTGGCACATCAGCTCCGAGACGACGGTGCGGTAGGCGGAGACCTCGGTCCGCCAGGGGAGCGGACGCTGGTGCCGGACGTACCACGCCAACAAGGCCTTCCGGAACGCCGCGGCGGCCGCGAAAGGCTTTGGTTCAGGGGTCGGCATAGGATGGGGCTGGATTTGGTTGTACCGCACGGTAGACCTTGGAGGACATGGCACGAAAGGCAAAGCAGGACTCCGACGACGAACCGAAGAAGGTGGCGATGCACACCCTCAAGCTCGACGCCACCCAGGCCACGAAGCTCCGGGCCATCCTCGTCGCCAAAGGCTGGGTCTCCTTCCCGGTCGAACACTCCGCCTTCGCCTTCAAGGGCGAGAACCTGAACCTCGTGCACTACAAGTCAGGGAAGTGCGTCATCTCCGGTAAGGGCACCGAGGACTTCGTGAAGTTCACCCTCGAGCCCGACGTCACCGGCCAGGCGGTCCTCGGCTACGACGAGGAGCTGAACCCGGAGTGGTTCGAGGAACACGCCGGTCTCGATGAGTCGGGCAAGGGCGACCTCTTCGGCCCGGTGGTCTCGGCCTGCGTGATCGCCTCGGGCGACGTGGTCCGCGAGTGGATCACGGCGGGCATCAAGGATTCCAAGAAACTGACCGACCCGACCATCGCCGAACTGGACCGCATGATCCGCTCCACCCCGGGCGTGGCGGTGAAGACGACCTTCGCCCGCATGGCGAAGTACAACGTGCTGCATTCCCGCTTCGGTAAAAACCTAAACCGCCTGCTGGGCTGGATGCATGCGACTTCCTGCGAGGAGGCGCTGAAGAACTACGAGGAACTGAACGGCCACCGCCCGAGCTGGGGCCTGCTCGACCAGTTCTCCGAAGAGCCCATCGTCCAGAAGGAGCTCGCCCGCAAGAACGTCACCTTCGACCTGCGCATGCGCACCAAGGCCGAGTCCGACCCGGTCGTGGCCGCGGCCTCGATCGTCGCCCGCGCCGCGTTCGTGCGCGAACTGGACCGCCTGTCGGCCGACGGCGGGGTCCACCTGCCCAAGGGCTCGGGCGCAGAAGCCAAGCGCGCCGCGGTCGAACTGATCGAACGCCTCGGCCCGGCGATCCTGATCAACTTCGCGAAGATGCATTTCAAGACGGCGTACGAGGCCCGCGGGCTCGAGCCCCCGGAACCCAAGCCCTTCTTCCGCCGCAAGAAGGCGGAGTGAGCCGATGGCGTCGCTGGCATCCTTCGACCGCAAGCGCGGGGCTGGCCGACCGGGGATCGCGGGCGTCGACGAGGCCGGCCGTGGATCGCTCTGCGGGCCCGTCGTGGCGGGCGCGGTGTTGCTCGACGCCGGCTTCTACGGCGAGGCGGGCTGGCTCCGCCGGCTTGCCGGAGCCAACGACTCGAAGAAGCTGACGCCCGAGAAACGGGCCGAACTGCGTGGACGCCTCGCGGCGATGGCCGCCGAGGGCAAACTGCACGCCGTCTGGGCGGAGGCCTCGGTGCTCGAAATCTCCGCCCATAACATCCTCGGGGCGACGCGCCTGGCGATGGCCCGATGCATCGCGCAACTGGCCCAAGGCCCGCTGGCCGCGCTCTTCCCAGCCGCCGGCACCGAAGGCGAACTCTTCGGACGCACCGAAGAACGCAACATGCTCGTGCTCGTGGACGGACTGCCCCTGCGGCCGTTTGCTTGGGCGCACGAGGCCGTCAAGGGCGGCGACGGCAAGAGCCTGGCCATCGCCCTCGCCTCGATTGTCGCCAAGGTCGAACGCGACCGGATGCTCGTCGAGATGGACGCGCGTTATCCCCAATACGGCTTCGCCACGCACAAAGGTTACGGCACGCCCGAACACGTCGAAGCCCTGCGCGCGCACGGCCCGTGCGCCGAGCACCGCGACCTCTTCGTCCGCACCATCCTCGCCGGCGACGCCCCTCCGCCCGAGTCGACCGACGGCGAGTTCAGTTTCGAATAAGCAAGGTAGTAGCGGTTGGCGGTTAGCGGATGGCGGTTGGGAAAGCGCTCCGCACGGGGTGCTGCAGCACGTTCGCCGAATGGTGAACGAAAGGTAGGGGCTAGGCTACGCCGCGCCCTTTCGCATCAATAGGTCATGACGGAGTCCTGCCCCTACCATCGGCCACCATGCGGCGGCCGGCATTGCGTAGGGGCGCGACGGCGTCGCGCCCGTTCGCGGACGGACAGGCGGCCTCATCGCGCTGAGCTAAGACCCGACGACTCCCCTTCTCCGATCTCGAACGGCGGTGATGGCAATCACCGCCCTACCCCCTTCACTGCCTAACCGCCTCAGCTTTGGGTAGGGCGCGGCTCTCCGAGCCCGCCGGCATCATACGGACGGCTCGGAGAGCCGTCCCTACCCTACGCCCACGGACGCCACGCCGTGGCGCCCCTACCTAATGCAAACGGATGCGATGTCATCGCATCCCTACCTTCCGTATCCCTTGCCAACCGGCCAACTGATCAACGGATCAACTCACTCTGCGCGCTAAGCGCGCGCGGTCGCATCCACCAGCAACCACGCCCAGGTGGCGACGACGCCGTCGGGCCGGGCGTTGAGTCGGTCGTAATCCCGCAGGAGCGACTTGAGCTCGGTCGGCGAGAAACGGGGGTCGCCGGTCACGCCGCTACGATGCAGGTGCCGGAGGAAATCGAGGGCGCTCGGGTAGATTTCTTCGGACTCGAGCACGCCGTGCGCATGGACGTCGAACTTCGCGCCCTTGAGCAAGGCGAGCCACTGGGCTTCGTCGCGCCAGCGCACGGGGCCTTCGCCGATAAGGTCGCGTAGCTCGTTGAGACAAGGATCGCACGGCACCCCGAGCAGCAGTCGGCCGCCGGCCGGCAAGGCCGCGCGCCAATGACGGAGCACCGCCGCCGGATCGGCCGCCCAATGGAGAAGGCTGGTGGAGGCGAGCGCGCTGGCCTTCTCGATCGGACCGAAAGCATTATGCACCGACCAGTTGGCGGCGGGTACGGACTGACGGCCGAGCTCGACCATCGCGGGCGAAGCATCGGTGGCGTCGACGTTCACGCCTTGGGCGAGCAAGGCGGAGGTCAGGAAGCCGGTGCCGGCGCCGAGTTCGGTGACGCGGACGCCGCGACGGAACGGAGCGAAGGCGGCCAGCGCCTCGGCGAAGCGCTTCTGCGGAGCGGCATGCGCGTCGTAGCTCTCGGCTCGTTCGTCGAAACGCATGGGGTCAGGGGGCGAGGAACTCGCGCAGGTCATGCCCGAGTCCCCCGACAATATGACAACCCGCGATGGCTTGGCAAACGCCCTCGGGATTCAGGAGCGTATCCTGGTCGCCGACATAGGCTTCCCAGCCGGGATTGAGTCCTTGGCGTCCGAAGGTGATGAGCGAGATGCCAGCGGGTTGGGACAGGAGGTCCAGGCCGGCCTGCAGGTACTCCTTTTCGTAGGGCAAGGCGTCGCCGGCCAGCGGAGCGAGGCCCGCGCGCTTACGGAAATCGGCCAAGGCCGCCGGAGCGTCGGTGTCGATCCAGCGTCGCAACCACTTCACCTGGGTCTCGGAATGTTTCCCGCACTTCCCGTGCTCCGAGCAGAAGGACGTGAACGGAGCGAAGAGCAGCACCTTGGCCGGGAACTTCACGCCGCGGGCGCCGGCCTCGAGGACGAGGTGCGCGCCGAGCGACCACGCGATGACGGCATCGCAGCCGGACAGGTTCTCCGCCGCGCCGACGACGGGCGGGTAGATCAGGTGCTCGGCGTCAGGCGCATGGGCCAACGCGATGACCTTCATCTCCTCGAGCGAGACACCCCAGCCGCCGATCCAGCCGATCTTCATGACGAGACGCCCTTCAAGGCGGAGATAAACGAGGACAGCACGGCGGGAGAAAGGCCTCGACGGAGCGAGAGGCGGATCCGACCGGTACGCACGGGCACCGTGGGCGGGCGGATGGCGGAGACCATGAAGCCGGCGGCGCGGAGCGCGGTGGCGTATTTCAAGGTGACGTCCGAGTCGCCCAGGATGAGCGGGATGATCGGCGAGTCGCCCGAAGGCACCGCGAAGCCGGCTTCGACCAGTCCGTCGCGCCAGGCATGGGAGAGCGCGTGGAGTTCGGCCCTCTCGGCGGACATCCCCTTCACGCGCTCGACCGCAGCGAGCGCGGCGGCGGCGCAGGACGGGGCGAGGTAGGTCGAGTAGACGAACTCGCCGGCGAAGTTGATCAGGGCATCGCGGACTTCCGGGGCATGCGAAAGCACGTAGGCGCCCTGGGAGCCGAGGCCTTTGCCCAGGGTGCCGACCACGATATCGGCGGCGGCGAAGGCGCCTTGGGCTTCCTGCAGGCCGGAACCCGTAGAACCGAACCAACCCGTGGCATGGGCTTCGTCGAGCACCCAGCAGAAACCAAAGCGCTTACGCAGCGAGGCCAGACGCTTCAGGTCCGGGCTGTCGCCGTCCATCGAGTAGACGCTTTCCGTGACGACAAAGATGACGCCATCCAAGGCCGGCTCCTCGTGGAGCATGAGCTCGAGCGCGTCGAGGTCGTTATGGGCGAACCGACGAAGGCGGGCGCCTGAAGCCATGATGCCGTCGAGCATGCTCGCGTGGACCAAGCGGTCGGCGAGGATGAGGTCGCCCTTCTTCGGCAGTCCGCCGAGCACCGCGGAATTGGCCGAGAAGCCCGTGTTCATTACCAGCCCGTGCGCATAGCCCTGCCAGGCGGCGAGGGTCTGCTCGAGCTTCTGGTGGATCTCGGTGTAGCCTGTGACCAGCGGCGAGGCGGAGGAAGAGGCGCCCCATTCGTGGAGCGCGGCGACGCCGGCGGCGACGACCGCGGGGTCGCGGGAGAGACCGAGGTAATCGTTATCGGCCAGGTTGACGCGCGTATCCGCCGAGGCGCGGGCGGCCAGCTTGCGGCGCAACGACGAGCCCTCGCGCTGGGCGAGGGACTGGCGCAGGCGCTGCAGCAAGGCCGCGTTCATCGGGGCAGGAAGTGGAAGCGGGCGGACTTTTCGCCTTTGCCGGATTCGCCCAGCAACGGAATCCAGGATTCGGCCAGACCGGCGCGGTTCGCGGCGGCGACTTCCTTCGAAGGCTTCTTGCTCGCGTTGAGCCAGACGCCGATGGGCCCGTCGTAACGGCGACGGAGATAGGAGATCGCCAGACGCGCCTGGTTGATTGCGCCGAGGCGATCCTCGACCACCACGATGGCGACGGTCGGCTGGATGGCGGCGGCGAAGTCCGCCCAGTCCTTGCCCTTGGGGTCGATCGGCACGGCCACGCCACCCGCGCCTTCGACGACGCGACACGGCGCATGCGGGACGGCCTTGTAGAGCCTGAGGAGCAGCGCGAGGTCGAGCGGCTTGCGGGCCTTCTTCGCCGCGGCGAGCGGGGCGATCGGGGCGGGCAAGGAAATCAGCGTGTGGGCTTCGGCCCATTGGCCTGCGGCCTTCTTGGCGTCGTCCGGACGACCGGCGCCCGCACCCGATTCCACCGGCTTGATGACCTGCGTGAAACCGTCGCGGGAAAGGCGACGCGCGAGCAGGCCGGCGACGTGGGTCTTGCCCACGCCGGTGTCGCTGCCGGTGACGAAGACGACGGCCATGTTACTTGCAGCCGCAACCGCCCTTGCCGCAGGATTCTTCGGCCGCGTTGGCCGCGGCGAATTCCGCGACGCTCGGCCATTCGGCCGGCTTGGCGGCGGACGGGGCGAGTTCGCCACGATGGATGCGACGGGCTTCGTCCGGGTGCATCGGGTGCAGGCCGAGACGCTTCATCAGGTTCATGTCCTCCTCGATGTCGGGATTGCCCGTCGTAAGGAGCTTCTCGCCGAGGAAGATCGAGTTGGCGCCGGCGAGGTAGCAGAGGGCCTGCGTCTCGTCGTTCATGTTGGCACGGCCGGCGGAGAGGCGGACCATCGCCTTCGGCATCAGGATCCGGGCGACCGCGATCGTGCGGACGAACTCGATCGTATCGACGAACTTGCGGCCCGCGAGCGGCGTGCCTTCGACGGCCACCAGGGCGTTGATCGGCACTGAGTCGGGCTGAGGGTCGAGCTGGGCGAGCTCGACGAGCATCTTCAAGCGGTCGTCGACCGTCTCGCCCATGCCGATGATACCGCCGGAGCAGACTTCGAGGCCGGCTTTGCGGACGTTCGAGAGCGTCTGGAGACGATCGTCATAGGTGCGGGTAGTGATGATCTTCGAGTAGTGCTCGCGGGAGGTGTCGAGGTTGTGGTTATAGACGTCGCAACCCGCCTGCTTGAGGCGGGCGGCCTGGGCTTCGCTGACCATCCCGAGGGTGCAGCAGACTTCGAGGCCGAGTTCCTTCACGCCCGAGACCGTGTTCAGGACGCTGTCGAACTGCTTGCCGTCGTTCACGCGTCGCCAGGCGGCGCCCATGCAGAAGCGGGTCGCGCCGCCGGCCTTCGCCTTACGCGCGTCGGCGAGGATCGCCTGCGTCTCCATCAGGGCTTCGCTCTCGAGGCCGGTGTTGTTGTGCACCGACTGCGGGCAGTAGGCGCAGTCTTCGGGGCAGGCGCCGGTCTTGATCGACTTCAGGGTGCAGAGCTGCACGCCGGCCGGATCCTGGTTGGCCTGATGGACTTGCTGAGCCTTGAAGATCAGCGTGTTGAGCGGCAGGTCGTAGAGCGCTCGGGCTTCGGTGAGGTTGGGCATAATGATAGAGTATGGAGTTTAGAGTATCGAGTATCGGGGAAAGGTAGGGTCGGCACTGCGTGCCGACCTAGTCGGCTTTTAACTGGGGCAGGACTTCGTCCATCGCGAGGCGGACGGCATGGACGAGGTGCTTCACTTCGTCGGCTTGGATGGAGATCGGGGGGACGAACAGGATCGAATCGCCGAGCGGGCGGATGACGAGTCCGTGACGTCGGGCCGCGAGGGCGACGCGATAACCCGCACGGGTATCGGTCGGCCAGCAATCGGCGGCGGCGGGCTTGAATTCGACGGAGCCCGTGAGACCGAGCTGACGGAACGTACACACATGCACGTGTCCGGCGAAGGCGGCCTCCATCTCACTGCCGAGGAGCGCGGCGCGTTCGGCGACCTGACCCGAGGCCAGCATCGGCTTCAGCTTGCAGAGCGAAGCACGGGCGACCGCGCAGCCAAGCGGATTGCCCGAGAAAGTATGGCCATGGAAGAAGGTCTTCCCTTCCGAGAACGCGCCGAGGAAAGCCTCGTATACCTTCTCGGACGTTAGCGTGGCGGCCAACGGCAGGTAGCCGGCGGCGAGGCCTTTCGCGAGGCAGAGGAAATCCGGGACGACGCCTTCGGTCTCGGCGGAGGTGAGTGCGCCCAGACGGCCGAAACCGGTAAAGACCTCGTCGAGGATCAGGTGCACGTCATGTCGACGGCACAGCTCGGTGACGGCCTTCACGAAACCTGCGGGCTGCTGGACCATCCCGGCGGCGCCCTGCACGCGAGGTTCGAGGATCAGGCAAGCCGTCGTGGGGCCGTCGCGTTCCAGGATGGCCCGGAGCGCGGCCAGCGAGGCGGTGGCGTCGGAACGGGCCACCTGGCCGGCGCATTCGGAGTGCGTCGGCGCGGGGAAAGTCTGCGCGGCGAAGAGCCAGGGGTTGAAACGTCGGTGGAACTCCGAACGGTCGCCGACGGCCATCGTGCCGAAGGTATCGCCATGGTAGGCGCCTTCCATCGAGATTACCCCGCGCCTGGCGGGCTGGCCGACGAGTTGCCAGTACTGGAACGAGAGCTTCAGGGCGACCTCCACGGCGTTGCTGCCATTGTCGGTGAAGAGGCAGCGGGGCAGCGCGCCGCCGGTGAGCCCGGCGAGATCCTCGGCCAGCTCGGTCGCGACCGGGTGGTTGAGCCCGAGGAGGGTGACGTGCGCGACCTGCTCAGCCTGCTCACGGAGGGCCCGGTTGAGGTCGGGGTCGTTATGCCCGTGGACATTTGTCCAGACCGAGGCGTTCCCATCGAGGTAGCGCCGCCCTTCCCCGTCGATCAGCCAGGAACCCTCACCCCGGACCAAGTGGAGCCGGGGGTTGTCCTGGTATTCCTGCATTTGGGTGAACGGGTGCCACCCGAAGCGCCGGTCAGCGGCATCGAGGACGTCCAAGACGGACGGGACAGCTGCAGGGGCAGTCGGCACCCCTTTTATCTAGGGCCCTCCCGGCCCATTGTTAAGCCAGAAGTGCGGCTAGGTTTACAATCGCCCTATCAGCAGACAGATGCGTAGCCCCACCCGAGGTTTCGCCATCGACCAAGTCAGACGATAAACCAATCTCCCCCAATGCGCTTCCCCCTCGCACTCTGCCTGCTCGCTTTAGTCTCGGGCTGCCAATCGGCTGCCTTGGCACCAGTGCCGACCCTGACGGCGGAGCAGGCCACGGAATACAAGCTCGAACCGAAGTTCTTCCGTAAGGGCACGCTGGTGCAGGGCATCCTCATCGCCACCTCCAGCAAGGTCGCCGACCACACGCACCGCGAGGCGGCCTACCAATTCAACCAAGTGATGGCCACCATCGCCCCGGAAATCGCCGAACGCATCCGCGCGAAGAAGCTCCTCTGCGTGATCGTCGCCCATGATGAGCTAACCTCCGACGTCCCGCTGTTCGCGTCGGACAAGACCGGCAAGGAACTCGATTTCTACAACTGGCGCCAACGGGGCTTCCTCACGCGCGTCGAGGGCCGTCAGGTCGTGCTCTTCGCGGAAGAGGATGTGATGGAATACGAGGGCGGCATGCAGTCGGAGAGCATCCTCATCCATGAGTTCGGCCATGTCATCCAAGGCGCCGGCTTCACGCCTGAACAGAACGCCCGCGTGAAGGCCTCCTTCGAGCAGTCCAAGCAAGCTGGACGCTACCAAGATGGCTACGCCGCCCAACGCTTCCGTCGGGTCCAGAGCGCCACGCCCGTCAGCCTACTGGATGCGTTAGCCACCGCTTTCCCTTACCAACCACGCGCTTTCTTGGCGAAGTGCCTCGCTGGGGGCGACATCCTCGTGAACGGCCAACCCAGCCACGCCAAGGTCACCGTGACGAAAGACGACAAGGTGCTAATCGTTTTCGGTGGCCCCAAGCAATGCTACGCCGGCACGAACTCCGCCGAATACTGGGCCGAAGGCGTGCAGGACTGGTTCGACACCAACCGCACCATGGACCACGACCACAACCAACTGCACACGCGCGATCAACTGAAGGCCTACGACGTCCCACTCGCCGCACTGTGCAAGGAGGTCATGGGCGACACCCCTTGGCGCTTCGTGTCACCGCGCCTCCGTGCCGGCCAAGGACACCTCGCTGGCTATGACCCGACCACCGCCCCGAAGGTGAAGAAACTCCCACACATCGATACCGCGGCTCAGGATTACTACGACAAGTATTGGAAAGACTATTGGCAGCGCCTCCACGCCAAGCACGACGGCCCGTTGGCCAAGTGAACCAAAAAGGCCGCCCGGGTGGGCGGTCTTTTGATGCGGTCATCCGGACCTCGGCTTATTCGAAGTCGTAGATCTTCACCGAATCCCAGTAGGCCTTGCAGTCGGCGATGAAGGCCTCGTGGATGGGGTCGACCTGGTAGGCGTCGTGGTCGGCGTGGTTCTTGAAGACGAAGAACTCGGCGAAGTCGTACGCGGTGTCGATGATCGGGCGGACGGCATGCTTGCTGGGGACGCCGACGTAGCCGCTATGGATGGACTTGATGGCGAGGAGGCCGCGGAGCTTAGCCTCGAATTCCGCGCGCTGGGCGGCGGTGATACCCTTTTTCAGGTAAAAGAAGACGACGTGGTGGAACATAGGAGCGACAGATTTGGAGAGGGAACGGCAGAAGGAAACAGCAAACTGCGGCTTACTGCCGGAAGAGGTCCAGCAATGCGGCGGTGACGAGGGCGTGGCCCGCGGCGTTGGGGTGGTTGACCTGCGACATGAGGTCCTTGAGCGGGGTACCCGCGGCGACCTTGGCCTTGAAGAGCGCGAGGCTATCGACGAGCAGGACGTCGTGCTCCTTCGCTAAAGCCCGCACCTGCTCCGCATGGAGGTTCAGCGGGTCCTGCGGGTCATCGAGCTTGGCCGACTGATCCGGCGTCGGGGTCAGTAAAATGACTTTAACGCCCGCCGCCTTGGCCGCGACAATCATGGCACTCCAATTGGCCTTGGCCTTCTCCAAGCCCATACGACGGTCGTTCAGGGAGTAGTCGATCGTCACCACCGCGGGACGCAGCGCCAGGACGTCGCGTTCAAACCGCGCGGCTCCGCGGTCCGAGGCTTCACCGCCGATGGCGGTGACGATGACGTTGAGCACGGCGTTCGGGAAGCTCTCGCGCAGGCCTGCCTGCAGGCCGGCGGGATAGGCTTGATTGGACTGGACGATGGGCGTGACGAAATAGCCCGCCGGCACGCTGTGGCCATGGCAGACGATATGCATGGTCCGGTTCTTCGGCCACTTCACTTCGAGGGCTTGGACGATCGGGCCCAAGGGAGCGGGCTCGGCGGCGGCGAGGCCGAGGGTCAGGCACAGCAGGGTCAGCAAGGGGCGCATGACCCCTTTACTAAAGACCTGCCGCCCGCTGGGAAGCGCAAAGGGTTTCGCCTTCCCCCGCACTCCCCTTACGTTCATATAAACCTTACGGATGGCCCACCTCCTCGGCATCGACCTCGGCACCACGACGACCATCGTCGCGCGCGTCGACGAGTCCGGCGCCCCCGAAATCGTCCGCGACTGGGAAGGCGAGGCCATCACCCCGTCGGCCCTGTGCTTCGAGACCGCCACGCACGTCGTCGTGGGCCGCGAAGCCCGCGCGATGGCCGAGGATGCCGAACACGCATTCCTGGAATTCAAGCGTGACATGGGCACGGGGGTCTCGCACCCGGTCTTCGGCCAACGCGTCACGCCCCTCGACCTCTCCGCCCTGCTGCTCCGCAAGGTCCGCACCCACGCCGAAGCCGCCCACGGCCCCGTCGACCTCGCGGTCATCACCATCCCCGCGAACTTCACCAACGCCGCCCGCGAAGCCACCCTCGAGGCCGCACGCCGAGCGGGCTTCGCGCAGGTGCACATGATCAACGAGCCGACCGCGGCGGCCCTCGCCTATGCGCGCGGCCAAAAGCAACCGCTCGACGGCCTCTATGCGGTCTTCGATTTCGGCGGCGGGACGTTCGACGTCTCCCTTGTGCGCGCGAAGGGCATGTCCGTCCAAGTCGTCTTCACCGAAGGCGTGCAACGGCTCGGCGGGAAAGACTTCGATGCCAAGCTCTCCGCCCTCGTGGCGGCCAAATTCCAGGCGGAAACCGGCGACGAGCTCCGCGCCGGCGATTGCGAGTTCTCCAAGGCCGACGCCGAAGACCTCAAGCATCGGCTATCGTCCCGGCAAGCCATCCGCCTCCCGCTCCGTTCCGCCAAGCACGGTCGCGTGCATGTCGAGGTGACGCGGGCTGAATTCGAAGCCGCCATCGCGGGCCTCGTCGCCCAAGCCGAGATGGCCTGCGAAGGCGTGCTGCTACGGGCCGGACTCGACCGCCGCGAACTCGCCGGCGTCTTCCTCGCCGGCGGCACTTGTCGTGTGCCCAGCGTCCAAGCGGCCGTCCGCCGCGTCTTCGGCCAAGAACCGCAGCTCCGCGACCCCGACACCGCGGTGGCCCTTGGCGCCGCGCTCTACGCCGCGCATAAGGCCGACCCAGCGAAGCTCTCGCCCGCCCAGCGCCGACGCGCCGCGGAGATCAGCTTCCAGGATATCGCCCCGCACTACTACGGCACGCTCTCGCTCGACGACGACGGCGTGCTGGAGAATAGCATCATCATTTCCAAGGGCGAGAAACTGCCCGTGGCCCGGACCCGGACCTACTATACCGTCGAGGCCGATCAACGCGTCCTGACCTGCGAGGTCACGCAGTCCGCGATTCCCGAGAACGACCCGCTCATGGTCCTGCGCATCGCCGAAGTGGAGATGGCCCTGCCCGCCGGCCGCCCGGCCGACCAAGCCATCGAAGTCACCTTCGCCTACGACCTCAACGGGATCATGCGCGCGGAGTTCCGCGACCTTGGCACCGGCCAACCCCTCGTCATCGAATTGCGCGATGAAGGCGCGGGCCGCGGTTCGCTCAACGTCGCGAAGGTCACGCTCGGCTGAACGTGGATACCTGGTTCCTGCCGACGGCCGCCACCGGCCTGCTCCTTCTGCTGGGCGCCGCGTGGTGGGCCTTCGGCCGGTCGCCGGCGACCCCGCGGCGACGACCCCGCCGGCGCGCCGCGATTCCCTCCGCCCCCACCGGGGCCCGCGAAGTCGAGCGGGTCGCCTGGGTCCTCGGCAAACTCACCCGCGTGCCCCCGCGCAAGATCGCCGCAGAGGCGACACTTCGCGAGACGCTCGGCCGAACGGCCCCCGCGACCTTTCTCACCGCGGTGGGCCGGGAGTTCGGGCTCGAACTCACCCTGACGGAGGCAGGGCTCGGGATGACCGTCGCCCAGTTCGCCGCCTACGTGGCGCATGTCCGCCGCGGCCAGCGCAAGGCGGCGGCGGGCGGACGGAAACGGGCGCCGCGGACGACGGGCGATGTCCTCGACGGGTTGGCGCCGGCGACGCTGGCGCTGGCGAGCGAGCTGGGGCTGCGTCGCGAGTGGGAACTCGAGCCCGCGCGGCGGCACCTGGCCAAGGAGTACCTACGTTGGAACGCCCGCATCCACCTGGCCACGCGCGAGGAGGAGCGGGCCGCGGTGCAGGCGCGGCTGGAGCAGATCGGCCGCCTCCGCGAGGCGCTGACCCCGGCCCGGCGCTGAACCATCCTTGCCTCCAGCCCCGACCGCGGCACGCTCACCGCCCTTCCGCATGCAGGCCCTCGTTCCGCTCTTCCCTGAAGTCACCCCCGCCCAATGGGACCAGCTCTCGGCCATGGCCGCGCTGCACCGCGAGTGGAACGAGAAGATCAACCTCGTCTCGCGCAAGGACATCGAACACCTCGAGCGCCACCACTACGCGCCGTGCATCGCCGCGGTGAAGTTCCTCAAGCTCATGGATGGCTGCCGCGTCATGGACGTCGGCACCGGCGGCGGCTTCCCCGGGCTCATCCTCGCCGTCCTCTACCCCAAGGCGCGCTTCACGCTCGTCGACTCCGTCGGCAAGAAGATCACGGTCGTCGAGGACATCGCCACCAAACTCGGCCTCAAGAACGTCGACGTGAAGAACGCCCGGGCCGAGACGATGAACCACGAGCACGACTTCGTGACCGGGCGCGCCGTGGCGGACCTGCGCACCTTCGTCCACAACACCCGCCAGCTCCTCTGCAAGGGCCAGAAGCATTCCTTGGCCAATGGTATCCTCTACTGGCAGGGCGGCGACCCCGCGGAAGAGGCCGCCAAGTCGCACCTGAACCCGGTGTTCAGCTTCGAACTCCGTCCCCTGCTCTGGAACGACGAGAAATTCGAGGGCAAGCGGATCGTCCTCTACCGCACCCAGGACCTGCTCCGTTGCAAGAAGCCGGACGTACCGGGTATGACGAACTAGCCCGCCCCGTGCCTTGACCCGTGGGCGGCAACCCGCACGGTAAAGGCGATGTCCCGTCAGCGACTACCATTGAACCCGGCCGGGGAGCGCCTCCAGACCCTCCTCCGCCAGCGTATCGTTTTCCTCGACGGCGCGATGGGCACCATGATCCAGCAGCTGAAGCTGCAGGAAGCCGACTACCGGGGTGCGCGCTTCGCCGACCACGCGAGCCAGCTCAAGGGCAATAACGACCTGCTCGTCATCACCAAGCCGGCGGTCATCCGCGATATCCACCGCGCCTACCTCGACGCCGGCGCCGACATCCTCGAGACCAACACCTTCAACGGCACGTCCATCGCCCTCGCCGACTACGAGATGGGGCACCTCGTCCGCGAGCTGAACACCGCCGCGGTCAAGGTCGCCCGCGAGGCGGCCGATGCCTTCAAGGCCGCGAACCCGGGCAAGGACGCCTTCATCGCCGGGGCCATCGGCCCGACGAACAAGACGCTGTCGATGTCCCGCGACGTCAACGACCCCGCCAAGCGCGACGTGACGTTCCTCCAGGTGCGCGACGCCTACCGCGAGCAGGTCGAGGCCCTGATCGACGCCGGGGCGGACCTCCTCCTGTGCGAGACGGTCTTCGACACGCTCGTGCTCAAGGCCGCCCTCTTCGCCATCGACGAGGCCTTCGCGGCCCGCGGCTTCCGCCTGCCGCTGATGATCTCGGGCACAATCACCGACGCCTCCGGCCGCACGCTCACAGGCCAGACGACCGAGGCCTTCTGGAACTCCGTCCGCCACGCCCAGCCGATCAGCGTGGGTATGAACTGCGCCTTGGGCGGCGAGCAGATGCGCCCGCACATCGCGGAGCTGGCGAAGAAGGCCGATACCTTCGTCTCCTGCTACCCGAATGCCGGCCTGCCCAACCCGCTCTCCCCCACGGGCTTCCCCGAAGGTCCGGAGGACACCGCCGCCATTCTCGAGACCTTCGCCCGCGACGGGCTGGTCAATATCCTCGGCGGCTGCTGCGGCACCACGCCCGGCCACATCGCCGCGATCCGTCGCCGTACCGAGCAATACCCGCCCCGCCGGCCAGTCACCGCCACCGCGGCGCTCCAACTGGCGGGACTGGAAGCGCTCAACATCGTCGGCGGGCCCGGCACCTTCGTGAACGTCGGTGAGCGCACCAACGTCGCCGGCTCCAAAATCTTCAAGGGTCATATCGAGAAGGGCGACTACCGCTCCGCCTTGCGCGTGGCCAAGCAGCAGATCGAGGCCGGCGCGACGGTCATCGACATCAACTTCGACGCGGGCCTCCTCGACGGGGCCGCGGCGATGACGAAGTTCCTCAACCTGGCGGCGACCGAGCCAGACATCACCAAGGTGCCGTTCATGATCGATTCGTCGAACTTCGACATCATCGAGGCCGGCCTGCGCTGCGTGCAGGGCAAGGCCATCGTGAACTCGATCTCGCTCAAGGAAGGTCCCGCCGAATTCGTCCGCCGGGCCCGCCTCTGCCGCCGCTACGGCGCGGCGATGATCGTGATGGCCTTCGACGAGGTCGGCCAGGCCGCCTCTCTCGCCGACAAGATCCGCATCTGCGAGCGCGCCTACGGCATCCTCTTGCAGGAAGCCGGCGTCGACCCTCAGGACATCATCTTTGACGCCAACATCCTGACCGTCGGCACGGGCATGAATGAGCACAACCGCTACGCCCTCGACTTCATCGAGGCCGTCACGGAGATCAAGCGTCGCTGCCCGGGTGCCCGGACCTCGGGTGGCCTGTCCAACGTCTCGTTCGCCTTCGCCGGCAACAACCCCGTCCGCGAGGCCATCCACTCCGTCTTCCTTTACCACGCGGTCAAGGCCGGCCTCGACATGGCCATCGTCAACGCCGGCATGCTCGAGGTCTACAGCGAGATCGACCCGGAACTCCGTGAGCTCGTCGAGGACCTCGTCCTCTGCCGCCGCGACGACGCCACGGACCGCCTGATGGAGGCCGCGCCCCGCTTCGCCGCGACCAAGACCGAAGCCGACGTCTCCAAGAAGCACGAATGGCGCGCCCTCGGCGTCGAGAAGCGCCTCGAGCACGCCCTCGTGAAGGGCATCGACGACCACGCCGTCGCCGACACCGAGGAGGCCCGCCTCAAGCTGGGCCGGCCGCTGCTCGTCATCGAAGGCCCGCTGATGGACGGCATGCGCGTCGTCGGCCAGCTCTTCGGCGAGGGCAAGATGTTCCTCCCCCAGGTCGTGCGCTCCGCCCGCGTCATGAAGACCGCGGTCGCCCACCTCGAGCCCTTCATGGCCGCGGAGAAGGTCGGCGGCTCCACCCAGGGCTCCTTCCTCATCGCGACCGTCAAGGGCGACGTCCATGACATTGGTAAGAACATCGTCGGGGTCGTCCTGGCCTGCAACAACTACGCCGTCACCGACCTCGGCGTGATGACCCCCACCGAGAAGATCGTGGCCGAGGCCCAACGCCTGAAGCCTGACTTCATCGGCCTGTCCGGCCTGATCACGCCTTCGCTCGACGAGATGATCACGGTCGCCCAGGAACTGAAGCGCGCAGACATCCGCACGCCGCTGCTCATCGGTGGCGCGACCACTTCCAAGGAGCACACCGCCATCAAGCTCGCCCAGCATTACGACGGCCCGATGGTGCACGTCGGCGACGCCTCCCTCGTCACCGCGGTCTGCAGCGACCTCCTCAACCCGGCCAAACGCGACGGGTTCGTGAGCGACCTCCGGACCGAGCAGGCCGAGTTGCGCGAGGCCTACGAGAAACAGCAGCCTGCCGTGGTCATCCCGCTGGCCGAGGCCCGGAAGCGCCCGCTTGTGACCACCGCCCCGGTCCAGCCCGCCCCGCGCCTGCCCGGCGTCACGCTGTTTGAGCGTATCGACCCCGCCGCGGTGGCCGAGATCATCGATTGGACGCCCTTCTTCATCACCTGGTCGCTGAAGGGCGCCTTCCCGCAGATTCTCAAGTCGCCCAAGTACGGCGAAGAAGCGCGTAAGCTCTTCGACGCCGCTCGCGGCGAGCTCGACGACCTGATCCGCGGCCATCGCGTCCACCTCCGTGGGGTCGCGGGTCTCTGGTCCGCGCGTCGCGTCGGCGACGATATCGAGATTTACGGCGACGAAGCTCAAGCCAAGAAAGTCGGCCGCTTCCATTTTCTCCGCGACCAGCGTCAGCGCCCGCGCGTCGACACCTGCCGTTCGCTGGCCGACCTTGTGTCCGCCGGCCCGGGCGACCACCTCGGCGGCTTCGCCGTGACCGCGGGCCAGGAGATTGACGACTACGCCACCTCCTTCAAGGAGCGGGACCCGTTGCGCCATATCCTCATTCAGGCCCTCGCCGACCGCTTGGCGGAAGGCTGCGCCGAATGGCTCCATCGCGAGGTGCGCACGACGCTCTGGGGCTACGCACCAAACGAAGCCCTGAACGTCGAAGAACTCGTCGATGAGAAATACGCCGGTCGTCGTCCGGCAGCCGGCTATCCGGCCTGCCCCGAGCACACCGAGAAAGCCGAGCTCTGGCGCCTGCTGGACGCGGACCGCCTCGGCTGCACGCTGACCGAGACCTTCGCGATGAACCCGGCGGCTTCCGTTTCCGGCCTCTACTTCGGCAACCCGAAATCGATCTACTTCGACGTCGACAACGTCGGCCGCGACCAGGTCGAGGATTACGCCGCCCGCAAGGGCTGGACCGTCGCGCAGGCCGAGAAGTGGCTGCGCCCGGTGCTCGGTTACAAGACCTGACCATGGAAGCACGCGAACGCGAGAAGCTTGTCACGATTATTGGGCACGAAGATGCCGCCGCGGTCGAACGCTTCCTGGGTGGTTGCGCCTTGTGCACGTTGGTCGAGGCCGCTGATGGCGTCGACAGCGACTGGCCCGAGTGGGCCCGTGCCGCCGCCGTGCTGCAACGCTGGCTCGAGGCCGCCGGCCGCAGCGCGGATACCGAGCGCAAGCTCGGCTACCTCCATTGCACCGTCGAAGCACAGAAAGCTGTCCCCACCGCCCTCCGCCCCGCCCTCCCCCAGGCCGTCGCCCGCATGCTCAAGGAGCACGGCTTCGCGTAGCCCTGAGGTTTTTCCGCGGCAAAGGGGTCAGGCCGTTCGTCGTCTAGCCTGTTAGTTTAGAGGCCGATTTTGGCCGTTTAAACTAACAGGGGGCCCGACTAACGGCCTGACCCCTTTGCTTCCCTGACCCCTTTGCTTCCCTAGCGCCCCGCGACTTCTGCTTTCGCGCGGGCGAGGACGTCGGCGAGCCTGACCTCGGCGCCGCCCTGCCGCTTGCTCTCGTCGGCGGCGGACATGAAGGTGTAAAGCTCGAGTGTCTCCTCGGCGGAGACCGGGGCTCGACCGGTGCGGAAGAAGGCAACCACCTCCGCGAGCAGCGGGTCGTAGCCATCGTAGGTGCCGACGATGGCCTCGCCCTTCGGGCCGCGCGCGATCCCGCCGTATCCCTTGCGGGCTTTGCCATTCTCTTCCTGAAAGACACCCTTTCGGCCATCCCCCCAATCGCCCACCACCTCGATCTTACCGTCCTCGGTCAAACCGCGCCGCACAGAACGGCAGCCTGTCCCCATGACCGTGTAGAGGCTTTCGCAGCCATGGACACCGTACCAATAAAGGTCGGGGTGCGTGGGCTCGAGGTGTACCGGACTAAAGGTCGTCGCCTCGCGAACCACGCCAAGGGAACCACCATGGACCGCGACCGTGCCAGCCCCGAAGCGCAGCGACGAGGAGCAGAACAGAGGGACCCCCGCGTCGCGGGCGAGCGCCTGCATGCGCAGGACATCCCCGAGCGAGCCCGCGATCGGCTTATCGACGAAGACCGGCTTCCGGGCGCGCAGGATGGGCTTCAATTGCTCCAAGTGGACGCGACCGTCATTCGACTCCAGCAAGACGAAGTCGACCTTGGCACAGAGCGCCTCAATCGACGGCACGATCTCAACCCCGAGCGCGCGGAGCTTGGCCGTGTACTCCGGCACGCGCTCGACGCTGGCGGCGATGTCGCGGCCCCCCTGGGGGAACGCCGCGACGACGCGGAAACCCGCGAACTTCGGGGCGTCGGCGGCCACCTTCGGGCCGCGGTTCAGGGTCTGGGTGAACGCCACGACATGCGAGGTATCGAGCCCGACAATCCCGACCTTACGGAAAGGCTCCGCCGCGGGCTCGGCCCCGGACAAGGTCAGTCCGAGCATCGTGACCAGTAGTGGTAAGCGGGGCATGCCCTCAGGATGGGCCGAGCGGCGAGGGGCTCAAGCCCTGAGGAGCTGCCAAACCTGCGAACCCATGAGCAGTCCCATCACCGTCCAGAGTAAGCCCGTCACGCGATCCACGAGACGAATCGTGGCAGGCTCCTTGAGGCGGACGCGTAGCCGGTCCCCGACAAACGCGTAGAAACTCATGACCGAAATCTCCGAACCCAGCGTACATAGCAGAAAGACCCCCGTCGTCGACCACGCCAACGCATCGGACGGCACGCCCGCGGCCTGGATGATGATGATCATCCACGGGATGGTCTTGGGGTTCGAGAAGTTCACCCAGGCACCGCGG
Organism: Verrucomicrobiota bacterium; assembly: GCA_014193315.1. Lineage (GTDB taxonomy): Bacteria > Verrucomicrobiota > Verrucomicrobiia > Opitutales > UBA953 > UBA953. The sequence continues at coordinate 100,115 of BJHS01000003.1, read as the reverse complement.
CAAAAGAGCCGCCAGCCGCCGCCTTCGAGCCCGGCCGCCTCCGGCAAGGCCGAACGCGGGCGGAGCAGGTGCTCGGCACCGAGGTAAAAAAAGTAGGCCGTGCCAGCCCCGGCAATCACCAGCTGGGCGTAGGGCAGGTGCTGTTCCAGCCAAAGCGTCCCGAAGAGCGACAGGAAGAGGTGCGGCGTCTCGCCGATCGCGAGCCCGAGGGTGTGCCAGAAGGTCCGGCGCTTACCGTAACGAAGCGACGCCTCGATCGTCGACAGGGCCGCCGGCCCAGGCGAGAGGCTTGCCGTCAAGCAAGCGGTAATCAGCACGCTGACGTTCATCGTCGCTTAGCGCAGCGACTGCTTCCAGCGGGCGAGCTCGCGGGCGACGGCCTTGGGGCCGGGCATGCCCGTGTTCTCGCGCGCGGCGAAACCACGCTTGAGACTGAAAACCTTGCGCCAGCCCTGCGTGAACGCCTTGTCGGCGGTCAGCGCGGCCGCAGCGGAGACTTGGTCGAGCGGCACGCCGGACTTCTCGGCCAGCGCCACGAGGCGACCGACCGCGTGGTGGGCGTGGCGGAACGGCATACCCTTGCGGACGAGCCAGTCGGCGAGGTCGGTGGCGAGCAGCGCGGGGTCCGAGGCCGCGGCGAGGCAGCGGGCCTTATGGAACTTCGTGCCGGCGAGCGTGGCGTCGGCCACGGCGACCGAAAGGATCAGCTGGTCGGCGGCGTCGAAAAGCGGCGGCTTATCGTCCTGCAGGTCGCGGTTGTACGTAAGCGGCAAGCCCTTGGTGAGCGTGAGCAGGTGCGTGAGCGACGCTTGGAAACGGGCGGCCTTCCCCCGGAGCAGCTCCATCGAATCCGGGTTGCGCTTCTGCGGCATCAGCGACGAACCCGTCGAGAACTCGTCGGGCATGCGCGCGAAGCCGAACTCCGCGGAAGACCAGAGGACCATATCCTCCGCGAGGCGCGAGAGGTGCACGCCGCAAAGCGCGGCGGCGAAGCAGAACTCCGTGGCCGGGTCGCGGTCGGCGACGGCGTCCATCGAGTTGCGCGTGACCTGCGGGCGACCCTTGACGTCGACGAAGCCGAGCAGCTTCGCCGTGACCTCGCGGCGGATCGGGAGGGTCGTACCGGCGATGGCGCCCGAGCCGAGCGGGCACCAATTGGCCGAAGCCTTGGCGGCGACGAGGCGCGTGCGGTCGCGACCGAACATCTCGGCGTAGGCGAGTAGGTGGTGGGCGACGGAGACCGGCTGGGCGCGCTGCAGGTGCGTGTAACCCGGCAGGACCACGTCGGCGTTGGCTTCCGCCAGCTTGACCAAGGTCTTGAGCAGCGAGACGAGGGCCGCGTCGGCGGCGTCGCACTGGTCCTTGATCCAGAGACGCACGTCGGTGGCGACCTGGTCGTTACGGGAGCGGGCCGTGTGCAGCTTGGCGGCGGCCGGGACGCGCTTCGTGAGCGCGCTCTCGATGTTCATGTGCACGTCCTCGAGGTCGCGGCTCCAGGTGAACTTGCCGGCGGCGATCTCCCGGGCGATACCGTCGAGGCCACGCACGATGGCGTCGCGCTCCCGCTTGGTCAGGATGCCGGCTTGGGCGAGCATCGTGGCATGCGCCTTCGAGCCGCGGATATCCTGGGCCCAAAGGCGATGGTCAAAGGAGACGGACTCGCCGAAACGCAGCATGAGTTCGGCGGGACCGGCGGTAAACCGGCCGCCCCAGGTTGCCTGTGCCTTCTTCCGTGCGGACATGACCCATCCATGCCCCGGGCAAGCCGGACAGGCAAGCAAGGACGCTCAGCGGGCGGCCTTGGGCGCGGCCTTATCCTTGGCTCCCGCGCCTTTCGCCGGCGGGTTCTTGGCCGCCGCGGAAGGGTTGGGGACGCTGGCGACGACCTGCATCGGCGCACCCGCGGTCGCGCCGCCTTCGATGCGGATGACGATCTCGCCTTCCTTGGCGACGCCGAGCCGCTCCCGGGCCTGGTCCTGGACGAACTCCGGGTCGCGGCTCATCCGCTCGATGTAACGCGAGGTCTGCTCGCGCTGCCGCTCTAGGGCGGTGAGCTGGCTGTTTTTCTGTCGCTCGGAGAGACCGAGGGCCTCGAGCCGTTCGGTCTCCTCGGAGTAAGTCGAAACCGTGAACGCGAGCACGGAGCAGAAAAGGAAGAAGACGGCCCAGAGCACGAGCTTCTCGGTCTGCGGGTTCGAGGAAGTTTCGGCGCTCTCCATGACGACCCGCGAGTGAAACCGAATCCCCCCGACGGGCGAGGGGAAAATGGCGGGGTTAGCGGGCGGCCGCGGCGGCCGTGGCAAGCGAGCCGCTGAACTCCATGAAGGCCCAGACGATGACCCCGGTGACCGCGACGTAGAGCCAGACCGGGAAAACCCAGCGCGTCAGACGCTTGTGGTCCTCGTACCGGCCGGCCCGGGCCAGCATCACCGCCCGGATGATGAAAGGGGTCACGGCGATCGCCAGGAGGATGTGGGGGAAGAGAATGATATAATAGATGAGCTTATCCCAGGTCAGGCCCACCTCCGGGCGGTAGAGGATGTTGGTCTTGCCCAGCGCCACCCACAGGTGGACCTTGGAGGCGAGGTAGAGAGCGAGGAAGAGGGCCGAGGTCACGAAGGCGGTCGCCATGGCCTGACCGTGCCCGGCCCGATCCCCCCGGCGGATGCGCACGTAGCCGACGAGCAGGAAGACGGTGGCCAGGGCGTTCATCGCGGCGACGCCGCGGGAAAGGAGTTCGGTGGTGGAAGCCATGCCTCCACCAGAACCTTACCGCTTAAAAAGGCAACCCGACGTGAGTCTCTTAACCTTTACTTAAGGGGTAAAAGCGTAAAATATAAGCCTACTCCATGAGCCCCCGACTCCTCCCCCTCCTCCTCCTCGGCCTGACCGCCGGCCTGACCGCGGCCGACGCCCCGGCGACCGCCAAAGGCCCCGCCTTGGCCAAGGCCGACTCCGAACCGCCCGCCCAAAACAAGGTCACCATCACCGTGAAGGGCGACAAGCGGGTGATCGATTCCAACGGCATCCCCGACCACAAGGTCTCGAAGTTCCCCAACCGGGGGAACCCGAACCCCATTTCCGAGCAGAAGTACCACCTGGAAGTGACGGCCAACCCCAAGCCCGCGAAAGGCGGCGCCACCGGCCGGATGATGTCCGCCTGGGGCGTGGCCCTGAACGGCGTGGTCTTCGACCCGGGCACCGCCGAGGTCTACAACGACGGCGAACGCTCCAACCCCTGGCACTACGAGGCACTACGGAGTAACACCACCATGGGCACCACACCCCGCATCCCCACCGGGCTCGGCCTCGACGAGAACCACGGCCACGTCCAGCCCAACGGCGCCTACCACTACCACGGCCTCCCCACCCTGCTCGTCGAGCGGCTCTCCACCGGCGAGAAGAAGATGGTGCACGTCGGTTGGGCGGCCGATGGCTACCCCGCGTATGCGATCTATGGTTACGCGCAGCCCGAGGACCCAAAGAGCGAGCTGAAGAAGATGAAGAGCAGCTACCGCCTCAAGACCGCCGACCGGGGTGGCGACGGCAAGGAGACCCCGACCGGCAAGCCCGACGGGTCGTACGCGCTCGACTTCGAGTATGTCGCCGGCTCGGGCGACCTCGATGAGTTCGGCGGCCGCACCGGGGTGACCCCGGAGTTCCCCAAGGGCACTTACTACTACGTCCTGACCGAAGACTTCCCGTTCATCCCGCGTAAATTCAAGGGCACGCCGGATCCGTCCTTCAGCAAGCAGAAGATGGACCCGCACGCCAATCTCGGCGGACAGACGGGCGGCCAAGCCGGTGGCGCAGGCCAACGCAAGGGCGGCCCCGGCCAGGGCAAGGGTGGCGCGGGCATGCGTAAAGGTGGGGCGGGCGGCCCGCCGCCGTTCGATGGTCCGCCGCCGTTCGACGGCCCACCGCCTGCGGATGGTCCGCCCAAGGGCGAAGCGCCCGCTGCGAAATAACCGTGACCAAAAAGGCCTCCCACCCGGGAGGCCTTTTCATTCATCGCGCTCCAGGGTTCACGCGCCTTCCTTGGGGTCGCGCTTCTTCTTGGGTTTCTCCTCCGCGGGGGCGACGCCACCCTTGGCCGCACCGTCGGCCTTCGGGTTGACGCCAGGACCATTCGGAAAACCCGGAATCGAGAAACCATTACCCTCGACCAGTTTGAGTCGGCGGCGCGCCTCTTCGGGCATCGCGGCCCGCTGCTCGGGCGTGGTGACGGCGCCGTCGAACTGGACCTTGCCGGCCGGGTCCTTGATCGTGACATGGCGCTTGCCGTCCTTCTCCTCGAGCGAGACCGTCCCATCCTGATCCGACGCGACCGAGCTGGAGGCGTGACCGGAACCAGTGCCGAGGCTGAAGGAGAAACTCTTGGAGAACGTCGAGGAACTCACGCCTGGCTCGACGACCACCGTGCCACCGCCGGCGACCGTACCCGACGGGTCGAGCGACGGGATCGGGAGGCCGCGGGCACGCATCTCTTCGAGGCGTTTGATCACCTCGGGCGGCAACTGGGCGTTGTTGGGCCCGATCACGACGACATTGCCCGGGCCCGCCTGCACCGTCCCGCCATGGTTGAGGTCGATCTCGATCGGCTGACCGTTGATGGTGATGGACGCGCGCCCGCCGCCGCCGAGGCCCGGGTTCGCCGAGTTGGCGGGCGCAGGCTTGACGAGACTGCGCACCGGGGAAGGCCGCGCGGCGAAAGCCTTGGGCACGCGGCCGTCGAGCTTGAGTTCGACGACCTGGACCTCAGCGCCCCGGACCAAGGTGACTTTCACGGTATCGCCCGGCTTACGCAGGCGGACGAGCGACTGGAACTGCGAGGAGTTCATCAGGATCTGGTCGTCGAGGCGGGTCAGAATGTCGCCCTCTTCAATCTTGTTAGCGGCCGGGCCGGTCGGGTCGACGAAACCGACGAGCACACCGATGCCGGCCGGGAGCACGGGCTGCGTCGCCGCGCGAGCCTTCTCGGAGAGGTAGCCGAGGTTAAGGCCGGAGTATGGCTGAATGTCAGCCGGGGTCTCGGCCGCGACCGGGGCGGCCGACGTGGCCTGCGCGGAAAGGGCCGACGGGGCGACGAGGCCAGCGAGCAGGAGCATGTGGAGGGGGATGTTCATGGCGGTACGGGGTTTCAGCATAAAGGCGGCGCGGGACGACAGATTTGTTCAGTAAGTCTCCAACGGAAGCAAGGTCGTGGTCTCGTTCGGCCGGAAATTGATGAAGCGGGTCCGCGAACGGGGGTCCTCCCACTGGGTGGTGCTATCCCAGCGCACCCGGACCGGTCGAGCGAAGGAACCATCGTCCAAGCGGACGGGGCGGAGGACCTCGACATTGGCCGGGGACTGCTCGGCACGGACCAACTGGTAAGACGGCGCAGGCGCCTCGGCCGGGGCGACGCCGAGATAAAGGCCGAGCACGAGGGCGGCGGCCGCGGCGAGACCCGTGGACCAGGCGAGGATGACGCCGCGCCGGGCGGCCGGCGGGTCGAGCTCGCGAGCGAGGGCGGCGGTAACGGCGGGACCAGGGGGCCGCGGGCGGAGGCTGGCGAGGGCCGAGGTAAGGTCGTGATCTGGGTCAGTCATGGGCGCGGGCGGTGATGTGTTTACGAAGGGCCTCCATGGCATAGCGCCACCGGGAGGCGGCGGTGTTTGGCGAAACCTGTAATTTTTCACCAATCTGGTCGAAGGTGAGTTCGCCCCAGACCTTCAGGACGACGACCTCGCGTTGCTCGGCCGACAGCAAAGCCAACGACTGGATCAAGGCCTGCTGGCACGGGTCGGCCTCGGGCTCGAACCAGGTCATGGTCTCGGCCTCGGCCGCGACGGCTTGCTCGCGCCCCGAGCGGCGGTCGGTGCGGCGCAATAAGTCGAGGGCCGCACGGCGGATCGAGGTCACCACCAGCGCGTTCGGGTCGCCGGGCAGGTGACGTTGGTGTTTCCAAAAGCGTACAAATGCCTCCTGCACGACGTCGTCGGCATCCGCTTCCGAACGGGTCCACTGGCGTGCGATGAGCCGGAGCCGGGCGCCGTGCTCGGCGAACCAGGCCCGCCAATCTTGATCGGCATGGGCATCAATCATGCGGGGGAGTATGATTAGGAGCGAGGCAAGGGGCCGGGTTTGTCTACCGACCGTGCCATTCTGTGCCCCAGGGTTAAACTGGTCAAAGCAGTTGCGAACCCGGCAAGTGCCCCCTAACTCGGCACAGATGCCCTCCCCCCCCGTCCCAGCCAGCGCGACCGGCCTGCTCCGGTCGCTGATCCGTTGGTTTGACTCGGATTACCTCCCTGAGGGGGCCGAAACCCTCCGGAGCACCCCCAAGCAGGTCGACTGGCCTCGGAGCATCCCGTTCGTGCTGATGCACCTCGTCTGCTTCGCGGTCATTTGGGTCGGGGTGAGCCCGATCGCGGTCTGGATGGCCGTCGGCCTCTACTTCATCCGGATGTTCGCCATCACCGGCTTCTTCCACCGCTATTTCTCCCACAAGACCTTCAGCACTTCCCGGGCCTTCCAATTTGTCATGGCCGTCTGGGGCGCGACGAGTGTCCAGCGGGGCGCCCTTTGGTGGGCCGGCACCCATCGTCACCACCACCTGCACTCCGATGAAGCGGAAGATAAACACTCGCCGGTGGTCGACGGCTTCTGGTGGTCGCACGTCGGCTGGATCACCGCCAAAAAAAACTTCCCGACCGACTACGCCCGAATCCCGGACTTGGCAAAATACCCGGAACTGGTCTTCCTCAACCGCTTCGACACCCTCGTGCCGGCCCTGACGGGGCTCACGATCTACGGGGTCGGCGCCTGGCTCGGCGCCCACGGCTACGACACCAATGGCCCGCAACTCCTGGTCTGGGGCGTCATCTCCACGGTGGTCCTCTTTCATGGCACGGGCTGCATCAACTCACTCGCGCATGTCTTCGGCACCAAGCGCTTCCGCACCACCGGGGACGAGTCGCGTAATTCCTTCATCCTGACGCTCATCACCCTGGGCGAAGGTTGGCATAACAACCACCACCGTTACCAGGCCACGACGAAGCAGGGCTTCTACTGGTGGGAATTCGACCCCACGTACTACCTGCTGAAGCTCCTGTCGTGGATGGGCCTGATCTGGGGCCTCAAGGGAGTGCCCGCCTCGGTGTACGAGGAGGCCGCGCGCCCGCCGACCGAGTCCTTGTCGACGCGTGCGTGAACGGATCGCCATCCTCGGCTCCGGCGTGAGCGGACTGGGTTGCGTGCGCTTCCTCGCCGCGCATCACGACGTCACGCTCTTCGACCGCGACACCCGGCCAGGCGGCCACGCCCACACCATCGACGTCACCGAGCCAGGCACCGGACGCCCGCTCCCGATGGACACCGGGTTCATGGTCTTCAACGAGGTGACCTACCCGCACCTCTGTCGCTTATTCAAGGAACTCGGCGTGAAACCGAAGCCTACCTCGATGTCCTTCGCGGTCCGCCACGACCCCACGGGGCTGGAATGGTGCGGGAGCTCGCTCAACCACCTCTTCGCGCAGCGGAAAAACCTGTTTAGCCTGCGCTTCTGGAAACTCCTCCTACAGATCAACCGCTTCAACCGGCTCGCCAAGACCGAATGGCAGACCGCGGCGGCCGAGACAACCTCCCTGCGCGACTGGTGTGCCCAGAAGGGCCTCGGGCACGACTTTCTCGACCTCTACCTGATCCCGATGTCCGCCGCGGTCTGGTCCACGCCGGCGGAGAAGATGCTGGGGTTCCCCGCCGCGGCGCTGATGCGCTTCTTCCATAACCACGGGTTCCTCGGCCTCGACACCCAACACCAGTGGCTGACCCTCGAGGGCGGTTCGCGCACCTACGTCGAAGCCCTGCTGCAAGCGCATCCGGTCGACCGCCGGCTCGGCCAAGGCGTCACCGCGGTCCGGCGCGAGGGCGGCGGCGTGGTCGTCACGACCGACCAGGGCGAGGAACGCTTTGACCGGGTGATCTTCGCGACGCACGCTCCGACGACGCTGGCCTTGCTTCGTGACGCGGAGGCCGAGGAACGCCTGATTCTCGCCGCGTTCGCGTACAACCAGAACACGGCAATCGTGCACACCGACGTGGGCCCCCTCCCCCGGGCACCGAAGGCCCGCTCTTCCTGGAACTACCGCACGTGGACCAAGGACGGCCAGCGGGCGACGTCGACGCACTACTGGATGAACTCGCTGCAAGGGCTGACGGACAAGGGAGATTTCGTGGTGACGATCAACTACCCCGAACAGATCGAACCGGCCAAGGTGCTGTGCTCGATCCCGACGGCGCACCCCCTCTTCTCCCTCGAGGCCGTCGCCGCCCAGGGCGAGGTCGCCGGGCTCAACGCCCGCCCGGCGGCCTGCGTCCACTTCGTCGGGGCCTGGCAACGCTACGGCTTCCACGAAGACGGCCTCTGGTCCGCGCATCGCCTCTGCTCGCACCTGCTCGGGCGCGACGCTTGGTCGGCCTGATCAGAACGCGACGGTCGCGGGGTGGTAGCCGAAACCTTCGGCCTCGAACAAAGCCTCGGGCTTCATCTTGACGAAGTCCGCCAGCAACCGATCCGGCACCACCTGGATCCGGGTGTTATAGAAGGTCGCAATACTATTATGGTAGCCACGGGCCAGGGCGATCCGGTCCTCCGTCTCGATCAAGAGTTTGCTCAGGGAGGCGAAGGTCGCTTCCGCCCGGAGCTCCGGATAGTTCTCACTGATGGCGAGCAGCCCGGGGGCGAGGGCCTTGAGCGGGCCGGTCCCCGCCTGCGCCCGCGCCGTGGCCACCAAGGCCTGCACCGCGGCCTCATGCTCGCGGAAACCCTGCACCGAAGCCACGAGGCGCGGGATCAGGTCCGCACGGCGCTTCAGCTGGACATCGATCAGCGAGTACGCCTGGGCCACGCGATTGCGGAGCCCGATGATGCTATTGAAGACCATCCACGACCAGAGGAGCCCGCGACCCAGCTGGTACACCACGACCCCCAGCAGGAGGCTCGCGGGCGTGGCCCAGCCGAGTTGGGCCATGGCGATCGAGAACGGGCGACCCTCGTCCAATATATGCAGGAAGGCCTCGACGGCCGGCGCGACGAGGCTCCAGCCGGCGAAGAGGACCACGAAGGCGAAGAAAGTGGCCGCGGTCCCGAAGACGTTCCAGCAAAACGAGGCGCAGGACATGTTCGCCACGACAGCGCTCTCGGTCTTGTCCGTGATAATGAACAACTCGGCGGGGGATTCATACTTGATCTGCGCCGCGACGATGTTCGGTCGTTCGCTCGCGCGACCGTGGATAAACAGCGTCGTGCCGATCGGCAGCGCGTGCTCGGTGAAGGTCCGCCGCCCGGTCGAGCCCAGGACCTTCTCGGCCGGACCCTTATCGAAATACATCGGGTCGGAGATGTCGATGTCGCGATTGAGGATGACCCGCGAGGAGAGCTCGGCCCCCGCGGGCTCGATCCAGACGAAGCCGGTCTCATCCTGCAGGTAAAAACCGACGAGCGAGCCGCCCGAGGCCACGAGCGAGGAGCCGGTCACGCTGGATGGGTAGGGGATGCCCTTTTCGGTGAATTCCACCGTGATCCGTTCCCAGTGCTCGACGATCATCCAGTTATACTGGACGCAGGGCTTATCCGCGAGGTAACTCCGCAAGGGTTCCTGGCGGGTGCATTGGCCCACGAGTTCCACCTCGCCAACAAAGACGCCCAGGGCCTTGGAGGTCGGGGTGTCATCGAGCAGCCGGCGCTTTCGGTCGCCCTCCAAGGCGAGGTACAGGGCAAGGCCAGCGACCGAAAAGGCGACGATCGCGACCGTATCCAGTTCCATGGGTTATCCTGCCCGCCCCGCGCCGGATAAGCGAGACCTTAATCCGCCGCGTGCCTATCGTAAAACCCTTGTATAAAAGGCCCCCCGGGGTGCCTGATCAGAACTTCACGCCGACCGCGGCGCGCTCGAAGCCGGTCGCGGCGAACAGGGCCGCCGGTTTCATCCGGAGCAAGTTCGCCACGTAGCGGTCCGGCACGCGCTCGAGGCGGGTATTATGGAAGGTGGCGCTGTCGTTGTAATAGTTCCGCGCTAGCGCGATGCGCTGCTCGGTCTCCACGAGGTTGCGCTGGAGCTCGCCGAAGGACGCCCGCACCTGCAGCTCCGGATAAGCCTCGGCCAGCGCCAGCAAGGTCGGCGTGAGGGCCTGCGGACGGCCGCCGACGGCGGCCTGGGCGCGGAGCGCGGCGATCGCCGTCTGCAGCCGCGCCTCGTGGTCGCGATACCCCTGGACGCAGCCCACCAGCGGGGGGATGAGGTCGGCCCGCCGCTTGAGCTGCACATCGATGAGCGACCAGGCCTGCTGGACGCGCAGCCGCAGGCTGACCAGGCTATTGTACACCATCCAGACCCAACCGGCGATCCACGCCAGGAGGTAGGCGAAGCCGCCCCACCACGCCGCGGCGCCGCGGAAGCCCACCTCGGCGCCGGCGAGCAGGCAGGTGGCGACGACGGCCAGCAGACCGCCGAGCACGCACCAGGTCCAGTAGGCCCCTTCGCGGCCCGCGCTGAGGTCGCTCTCCTTGCGCGGGCTGATGATGAACATCTCCGCGCGCGGGTCCTCGGCGATCTCCGCCGCGACGATGTCCGTGCGTTCGCGGGCGCGACCGCGCACGAACAAGCGCGTGCCGATGGGCATGCCCCGTTCGAAGTACCGGCGACGTCCCGTCGAATCGTCGATCGCCTCGGACGGCCCCTTCTCATGGTAGAGCGCTTCACCGCGGCAGGCCGACGTCGAGAACAGCGAGAGCAGCTCAATCTCGGCGCCCTTGGGCCGGACCCAGACGTACCCCGTCTCGTCCTGGATGTAGAAGCCGGAGGACTCGCCGCCGTCGGCCACCGTGGTCCAGCCGCTGCGCAGGACGCGCCGCGTGCGGGTCCGCCCGTCCTTGTCGGTGTAGGTCTCCGTCTCCCAGCGCTCCCACTCCTCCTCGATGCTCCAGCGATAGATGGCGCAGGGCTGACCGGACAGGTAGGCCGTGAACGGCTCGCTCAGCACGCAGGCCCCCTCGATCTCGACCTCCCCGATGAAGACCCCGAGGGCCTTGGAGACCGGGGTGTCGTCGAGCAGTCGTTGCTTGCGGCCGGCCCGCAGACCCAGCCACAGCATGCCCAAGGACAAGGCGGCGGTTCCCGCGCCAAGCGTCTGGGGGTCGGAAGACATCGCGGCAGGGTATGCCGCCGAGGGTCCGGAAAGCAAGCGAGCCAATAAGCCCCCGCCACGCTTGCGCCCATGGGTCTTCGCCCCCACTTTCGCCGCGTGGCCCGACTCTACGACGCGGAGGTGATGCACGCCCGGCTCTGGCCGAAGGCGCACCGCTTCACGCACACGGCCTTCGCCTGCGCGGTGGAACCGGCGGAATTCAAGGAGCTCGGCCGTGGACGATGGCTGCTCGGCCGACGTTGGTCGCCCTACGCGTTCCGCGACCAGGACTTCCTCCCGGCCGCCCCGCTCTTCCAGCCGGAAGGGCCGCCGCAATCCTTCGGCGCTTCCCCGGCCGACCTCGAGGCGCGGGTGCGCGCGTTCTGCGCGGCGCAGGGCGAGCCCCTGCCGCCGGAGGCCCGGGTGACGCTCGTCGCGATGCCACGCGCGTTCGGCAAGTCCTACAACCCGGCGAGCTTCCTCCTGGTGACGGTCGGGGGTGAGCTGCGTTGCGGGATCGCGGAAGTCCACAACACCTTCGGCGAACGCAAGGCCTGGTTCCTCGGCGCGGCCTGCCGGCAGGTCGACGAAGCCGGCCGGCCCTGCCTGCGCCTGCGCACGCCCAAGCGTTTCTACGTGTCGCCCTTCTCCGGCCTGGACACGGAATTCGCGTTCACGCTGCGTCTGCCGGACGCGCGGCTCGCGGTCGGCGTCGACCACTACGAGGGCGGGCGGCTCACGCTGGTCAGCGCCTGGACCGGCCGCGAGGTACCCTGCACCGACGGGCGCCTGCTCTGGCTGACGGTCAAGACCCCCTTCCTCATCCTCAAGGTCATCGCGCTGATCCACCTGCACGCCGCCTGGCTCTGGCTGGTGAAAAAACTTCCTTTTCGCCGCAAGGGGGATGACATCCCCCTCCAGCGCAACCTGCGCCACCCCACCCCCGAACTGACCCGCCCTTCATGAGCCAGCCTTCCCTCGCCCGTCGCCTCGTCCTGAACGAGCTGGCGAAACTCCGCCGGGGTCGGCTCATGCTCCGTCTGCCCGAGGGCGCGGAGCTCGTCTTCGGCGACCCCGCGGCCACCGGCGGGGCCCGCCTCGAGATCGGCGACGAGAACGCCTTCCGCCGCATCATGCTCGCGGCGGACATCGGGCTGACCGAGGGCTACATGGAAGGTGAGTGGCATTCGCAGGACCTTAACGCCCTCATCGGCTTCTTCATCGAGAACATCGACCAGACCCCGGGCATGTCTGGCTCGGCCCGCAAGGCCCTCGGCGTCGGCCTGTTCCGGATCGCCGACCGCCTCGGCCACCTCCTGCGGCCGAACGACAAGAAGACCGTCCGCCGCAACATCTCGGAGCACTACGACGTCTCCAACGATTTCTTCCGCCTCTGGCTGGACCCGTCGATGATGTACTCGTCCGCCCGCTGGGCAGGCGCGGCGACGCTCGAGCAGGCCCAGGCCAACAAGAACGAATCCCTCTGCCGGTTCCTGCAGCTGAAGCCCACCGACCACGTCATCGAGATCGGCACCGGCTGGGGCGGCTGGGCCCTGCACGCGGTGAAGCACCACGGCTGCCGCGTCACCTCGCTCACCATCTCGCAGGCCCAGCACGACCTGGCCGTCGAGCGCATCAAGGCCGCCGGCCTGTCGGACCGCATCACCGTCAAGCTCGAGGACTTCCGCGACCACCAAGGCATCTACGACAAGTGCGTCTCCATCGAGATGATGGAAGCCCTCGGCGACAAGTACCTGCCGTCCTTCTGCGCCTCCATCGGCCGCCTGCTCAAGCCGGACGGCATCGCCGCTTTCCAGTACATCACCTGCCCGGACAGCCGTTACGCGCAGTTCCGCGACGGGGTGGACTTCATCCAGAAGCACATCTTCCCCGGCTCGCTCCTGCTCTCGATCAACCGCGTCGGCGCGTTGATGACCTCGGAAAGCGGCTTCCAGTTGGAGCGCCTCGAGGAATTCGGCCTCGATTACGCCCGGACCCTCGACGCCTGGTGCCAGACCTTCGAGACCAAGCTCGACGCCATCCGCGCGATGGGCTTCGACGAGCGTTTCATCCGTAAGTGGCGCCTCTATTTCCGCTACTGCCAGGCGGCCTTCGTGCACCGCAACATCGGGGTCGTCCAGGCTGTCTACGTGCGTCCGAATCGGAAGGGTTGAGCGCGAGGCGAAGCCTCGCGAGGGGACACGTGGGCACGGGGACACGTGGACAAGGGGAAGTGATGAGGACGGAGCGCAAAGGACGAAGTACGGATAAGAAAATCTCCCCACCCATTCCCTATTATAATCCGAATCCACCACCCCACCCTCCGCACTCCGTACTCCGTCCTCTGCACTCTGTACTCTGTACTCTGTCCTCTGTACCCCGCACTCTGTACTCCGTCCCTAGCCCTATCCCCGCCTCCCCCATTTGCCTTTCCCCGCCTTTCCCTCATCCTCACCCCATGACCTCCCGCCGCGCTCTCGCCCTCTACTTCGTCCTCGTGCTCGCCGCCATGACCTGGGTGTCCTGGCAGGCCTGCGTCAATCCCTCGACGAGCACCCTGCCGGCTTACACCGGCAAAGCCCTGAACGTCCTCGGGGGCTATGTCACCGTGTGCGCCGAGCCGTGGGGCCTGGCCACGATGTTCGACGCCTACTTCGGCTTCCTCGCCTTCTGGCTCTACGTCGCTTGGCGGGAGCGCACGGTCACCGCTCGCCTCGGCTGGTTCGTCGCCTTGATGCTCCTAGGTAATTTCGCCATCGCGGCCTATGCCCTGCTCTGCCTGCGGGCCTCCACCTCCGCGGACCCGGCGGCAATCTTCTTTACGCGCCAGCCCGCTGCATGAGCCGGACCGGGGATTGGCTGCGCCGCAAGGTGCGCGACCCGCTCCGGGCCGAGCTCCTCAAAGGCGTCAGCCCCGAGGGCTTGGCCTTGGCGGGCGCGGTGGGCCTGTTCCTCTGCGTCTCTCCCTTCCTGGGCACGGCCACCGTGCTCTGCTTCCTCGCCGGCTGGCTCCTCCGGCTTAACCACGTCATCCTGCAGACGATCAACGTCTTCGCCGCCCCGCTGCAGTTGCTCCTGATCCTCCCGTTCGTGCGCCTCGGCGAACGGCTCACCGCCGCCGACCCCGCCGACCTCCACATCGGCGCGATGGTCGTCGCCTTCGGCGAGGACCCGGGGCAGGCCTTCCATCACTATGGACAGGCGGGGCTGCACGGGCTACTCGGTTGGATCGTGGCGGCGCCCTTCATCATCCTGCCGATCTACTGGATCTTCCGCGGCATCTTCCGGCGGGCAGTCCGGCGCCTGCAACCCCTTCCATGAGCACCATCCTACTCGACTACGCCCAAGCGGCCCTACTCTGGGTCTTCCTCCCCTCGCTGGCGCTCTTCGCGCTGACTTGGGTGCTCGCCCGGCGCCTCGACAACTGGTCGATCGTCGACGTGGTCTGGTCCTTTGGCTTCGCCCTCCTCGCCGGGCTCCTCGCCTACCGGAGTGGCGGCCCGAACGGCTGGTCGGCCTTCGCGCTGCATGCGACGATGCTGACGCTCTGGAGTTTGCGCTTGGGCACGCACCTCGGGTTCCGCGTGCTGGGGCACCTCGGTCAGGAAGACGGCCGCTACGTCAAGATGCGCGCGGCTTGGGGCGCACGCACTGCCTACAAGATGGGCGTCTTCTATGTGCAGCAGGCGATTGCGCTCACGATCCTGACGCTACCCTTGCTCGCCTCGTGGACCGACCCCTGTGGTGTCCGCCCGGTTCACCTCCTCGGGCTGGCGCTGGTCGCGCTCGCGATGCTTGGCGAAGGCTGGGCCGACCTGCAGCTCGCCCGCTTCAAACGCGACCCGGCGCAGCGCGGCCAAGTCTGCGCCCAAGGACTCTGGGCTTGGTCGCGCCACCCCAACTATTTCTGCGAATGGCTCATCTGGGTCGGGTTCGCGCTGCTGAGTTGGAGCCCGCTGCTCCTCGGCATCCCCGGGCTACTCTGCGCCGCAGGCATGTACTACCTGCTCAACCATGTCACCGGCGTGCCGCTGACCGAAGCACAACTCCTCGCCTCGAAAGGCCCCGCCTACGCCGAGTATCAAGCCAAGGTGCCGGCCTTCTGGCCCCGCCCGCCCCGCGGCTGATTTTCAGCCGCCGCGAGTTGCCAAACGCGGCCCGGTGCCCACGCTGGAGTCATGCCGCTGATCGATACCCTGATCGCCTGGGACATCCTACCGGACCGCGTGCTCCGCTGGGGTATCCGTCGCCTCCTCCGCCGCCGGCTTGCGGTTGAGCGACCGGCTTCGGCCGCCGCGCGTTTCGCCCAGGTCGACGCCTTTGCCGCCGAGTTGCGCCGCCTACCCGTCGCCATCGCCACCGCGGCGGCCAACGAGCAGCACTATGAGGTGCCGGCTGACTTCTATAAACTCTGCCTCGGGCCTCGCCTGAAATACTCGTCGTGCTTCTATGAGCTCGGCCCCGAGACCCTCGGTCAGGCCGAGGAGGCCATGCTGGCCCGCACCTGCGCCCGGGCGGAGCTCGCGGACGGGCTCGAGATCCTCGAGCTTGGCTGCGGGTGGGGGTCGCTCACCCTCTGGATGGCCGAGAAGTACCCGCACGCGCGGATCACCGGGGTGTCCAACTCCGCCTCGCAACGCGCCTACATCGAGGGCGAGTGCGCCAAGCGGGGCTTCCCGAACGTCCGGATCATCACCTGCGACATGAACGTCTTCGCGGCCGAGGCCGCGCGCTATGATCGCGTGGTCTCCGTCGAGATGTTCGAGCACATGAAGAACTGGGCTGAGCTGATGCGCCGCATCGCCGGGTGGCTCAAGCCCGGCGGTAAGCTGTTCTTCCACGTGTTCACGCACAAGGATATCGCCTACCACTTCGCGGCCAAGGATGGCACCGACTGGATGTCGCGCCACTTCTTCACCGGCGGCATCATGCCCTCGAACTGCCTCGCCAGCCGCTTCCAGGACGACCTAAAGCTGGAGCAGCAGTGGGCGGTCGAAGGACGCCACTACGGCCAGACGGCGGAGCATTGGCTCGAGAACACCGATCGCCACCGGGCGGAGGTCCTCCGAATCTTCGCCCGGACCTATGGCGAGAAGCGGGCCCGGGCCTGGCTGGCCAACTGGCGGGTCTTCTTCATGGCCTGCGCCGAGCTCTGGAACTACCGGGGCGGCGCGGAATGGATGGTCTGCCATTACCGCTTCGCCAAGCGCGCGGGCTAAGTCCGCGTTTGCCTCCGGGCCATCGCCGCGTTTGCTCCGCCCCATGCAGAGCTTCGAAGTGAACGGCGTGCCCATGGAAAGATGGAAGGTCGGGGCCTCCACCTACGAGACCTGCCTCACCCGCGGTGCGCGCCTGCTGCGCTGGAACCTCGCCGTCCCCACGGGCCGGCGGGAAATCCTTTTCTGGCCCGAAGGCGCGCCGATGGACCTCGACAAGATCGGGCCGGTGCGGGGCGGCAACCCGATCCTCTTCCCGTTCATGGGGCGCAACTACGCCGACGGCGAGAAGTTCGCTTGGAAGGCCGCGGATGGGGTCAAGCGCCCGATGCCGCAGCACGGTTTCGCCCGCGACTCGGCCTTTGAGATCATCGAGAGCGGCCCCCGGCACGCGGTGGTGCGCCTCCTCCAGGATGAGCGCGGCCGCGGGTGCTACCCGTTTGCGTACGACTTCCGGGTCCGGTTCGACTTCCTCGAGCTCTTCCTCCGCATCACCTTCGAATTGGAGAACCGGGATAGCCAGCCGCTCCCTTGGTGCGCTGGCCATCATTTCTACTTCACGCTGCCGTGGCATGCCGGCCTCAGCCGCCGCGACTACGTGGTGAAAATCCCCTCCAAGAAGCAGTGGCGCCACGCCGCCGACGGCAAGCTCGTGCCCTTCGCCGAGTTGAAGGGCCAGACCGCGATCGGCTTCGACAACCCGCACCTGTCCGACTGCATCTTCACCAACCTCACCTCGGCGACGCTCGGCTTCGGGCCGAAGTCGGGCGAGGAGGACATCAGCATCAAGGTCGGCGAGGAAGCGATCCCCGGGGCCTGGGCGAGCGTCGTCACTTGGACCCCCGACCCTGAGGCGCCGTATTATTGCGTCGAGCCTTGGATGGGGCCGCCCAACAGCCCCGAACATAAGACCGGGCTCCGTTTTGCGGAGCCCGGTCAGGTCGACAGCTTCGTGACCGAAGTGTCGTTGATGTAAGCCGGTCGGCTTACTTGTTACCGGCGTTGTTCCCGATTGGCAGACGACCGGTCGACTTCTTGGCTGGGGTCGTGGTCTTGGCCGGGGTCACCGCCTTGACGGGGGCCGGGGCGACCGGAGTCACCGGGGTGAGTCCGGAGTCAATCGGCACAAAGACGGCCGGAGCTGCGGCGGCAGCGCCATCGGTGACGGGGCTAGGACCCTTCTTGGGACCTAGGCAACCGACGAAGGCAAAGGAAAGGGCGGAGATGACGAACAGTTTGCGTACCATGGCGGTGTGGTGTTAGAGTATTGGCACTCTACCCCGCATGCCGATTCGCACAAGCGCAGATTCCAAGCTCCTCCTCTTCGTCTGCACGGGCAATTTCTACCGTAGCCGGCATGCGGAGGCCCTCTTCAACTGGCAGGCGGAGCGATATGGGCTGGCCGCCCGGGCCTTCTCCCGCGGCCTGCTGACCTCCCTGGTGGCCGACGAGCCGACCCTGCTTTCCCGGGATACGGAACGCCGGCTAGGCCAATTGGGCGTCCCCCTGCACCATACCGGCGCCGCCCCCACCCAGTTGCACAAGGAAGACCTGGCCCGGGCCCACCGGACCATCGCCCTCAAGCACGACGAGCACCACGCCATGATGCTCCAATCCCACCCCGAATGGGCCGATCGCATCGAATACTGGACCGTGCACGACATCGATTTCCTCGACCCGGAGCAAGCCCTCCCCCAGATCGAGGCACGCGTCCTCGACCTGGTCAGGGAGTTCGGCGGACCGGTCTGATCAGGCCGCGGAACCAGCGTCGGCCCGACGCAGGGTCTCGAGGTAGCCAGCCGCCTGATTCAGCAGGGCGCGCAGTTCGACCATGGTCTCATTGGCCACCTCGGCCTTGGTGGTGGCGGCCTCCTTCAAGGTCTCGGCGCGGACCGCCAGTTCCTTGGCCAAGTCGTGCGCGGCGGTGATGGTCTTGGCTTTGACCTCGAGCGTGCGGGCATCGAGGCGGGCGGCCAGCGAGTCGATGTCGCGACCGAGGGTGCGGCTCTTCTCCTTGAGCTCGGCGGCCATGATCCGGGAATCGGGCACGCGGCGCAGGTCCTCGGTGAGGCCTACCTTCGAGAGCGTCCAGATGATCCACTTGGTCGGGTCGAACTGCCAGCCCTTCACGCCGTTTCGGTAGTCGTGCTGGAACTCGTGATGGTAGTTATGATACCCCTCGCCGAAGGTGAGGAGCGCGACAAGCCCGCTGTCCCGGGCGCTGTGGTCGGTGGAATACGGCTGACGGCCGATCATGTGGCAGAGCGAATTGATGCAGAACGTGCCCTGCTGGACGATCACGGTGCGGAGCAGGCCGGCGATGAGGAAGGCGGCGAGCGCGGTCATCCAGGGGTTGGCGTGGAGTTCCGCCGGCACGAACAGCACGGCGTAGGCGTAACCGAGGGCGGCCGGGACGACGAAGCCAACGAAGGCCCCGATCCACTGGACATAGCGGTGCTGCAGCATGACGAGGGGGTCGGCCTGCAGGTCCTTGACGTTGGTGACGGGCGGCTTCGGCTTGAGGCGGAAGAGGAGCCAGCCGATGTGGGCGTAAAAGAAGCCCTTGGAGATGTCGTACGGGTCCTCATCTTCATCCACGTGCTTGTGGTGGATCCGGTGGTCGGCAGACCAATCCAGGGCCGAATTCTCGAAGGAAGCGGCGCCGAACAGGAGGACGAAGACCTTCACCGGCCACTTGGCCTTGAAGGAAATATGCGAAAACAGGCGGTGGTAGCCCAGGGTGATGCCGAACCCGGTCGCGTAGTAGTAGAACACGAACAGAGCCCAGATGAAGCCCCAGCCGTGGACCTTGTTGGCGGCGTCCGCCGGCAGGTTGAACTGGTTCCAGAGGAACCAGGGTACGACGGTCAACGAAAGGAGGGCCGTCCCGATAAGGAAGGAGGAGGTCACCCACTCGATGCGGTAGATAGGAAAGTTTTTGAACTTCATGGGTTTTGACAGTGCGTTCGCAGGCTGATTTGGCGAGACGAAAGCACGCCGGGCAACCTGATGAAACGAACGAACGAAGAAGCCATCAATCGGCGTAATACGTCGTCTTAGCCGGAGAAATCCGCTAAAAAACTCGCTCTATCGCGACAACGCACCAACGCGGCTTATTCCGCCGCGCGACGACGACCGAGCGCATTCTTCACCGCGATGACGCGAACGGGCTCACGCGTCTTGACCCAGACGTCGCGTTCCTTGAGCAGCTTGGGCGGGAGGCTCTGGCAGGCGTCACCAAAGGAAGTCACCGGCACGCGCTTACCTTTGGGCGAGCCGTTGAAGGTCGCGGCAATCTCCGCAATCTTGTCGGAGACATCGCGGGGGTCGCCATCCTCGGGGTACTGGATGACCCAGCCGGTCAAGTCATTGGGCAAGCCGCCCTCGGGCTCGCTGACGAGCACCATGTATTCCTTCTTCGGCAGCCTCTCGCGCTCGACGGGAGCTTCCTCGGCCGCGGCCTCACGGATCTGGTTGAGGATCGACGCGGCAAGGCGGACGTCCACGCCGTTCTCCTTGAGGATGCGCTGTACCAATTCGAGGTCTACCTTGGCCATAGACCCCCAAGAGACTCCAAGCAGGCCCCCGAGGGAAGCCGGAGTTATTCGCAACCCGGCCAGACGGGCCGGGAGGTGTTAGGTGAGGGGGGGAGGGGTGAGGAGTTGGGAGCGAGTCCTCGCCACGACTAAGCCCTACTTCCCACTCCCTACCACCTTCCTGAGCCATCACTTGCCTCCCCTCCCCCTTTCCCTCTTAACCCCCTCGTGCCGGAGCATACCAAAGTCATGGGCAAGGAGTGGGCGGACGCCCGCCGGGCCGCCAACGTGGCCCGCCTGGTCGCGACGTTGGCCACCACCTTGGCGGGCCGGACCGGGATCACGTTCGAGCTGGGGTGCGGCCACGGCCACTGGCTCGCCGCCTACGCCGCCGCTCACCCGGAGGAGTTCTGCGTGGGCATCGACCTCATCACGCACCGCGTCGAACGCTCCGTGCGTAAGCAGACGATGGGCAAACTGGACAACGTCATCTTCCTCAAGGCCGAGGCGACGGAGTTCCTCGAGGCGCTCCCGCCCGCCATCGTGCTCCGCAAGGTCTTCATCCTCTACCCCGACCCGTGGCCGAAGAAGAAGCACCACAAGCACCGCTTCATCAACGCCTCGAGCCTGGATCTCCTGGCCAAGCGCGCCGTCGCCGGGACGCGGCTGCACTTCCGCACCGACGACGCCGATTACTTCGAATGGACGCGCACGCACATCGCGGAGCACGCCGGCTGGCAACTCCAGGAGGGGGCGCCCTGGCCCTTCGAACAAACGACGTTCTTTGAGGAACGCATGCACGCAAAGCGCGATCTGGAAGCAGAGAGGGTGCTGTAAAATCACCCATTCGCCACGATTGTTACGGCGTTCTTTCCCTTGCATCGCCACCTTGCATAAGTTGTCATAAACCACGTGAAGTCCTTCCGCCACACTCGCATCACTTTCACCATCGGGCCGGCCACCGAGTCGGAGGCCCAGCTGGAAGCGATCATCACCGCCGGCGCCAACGTGGTCCGTCTCAACATGGCCCACGCCGACCACGCCTGGGTCCGACAGATTGTCGCGCGTGTCCGCGACGTCAGCCGGCGGCTGAAGAGGGAACTCGCCGTGATGATGGACATCAAGGGGCCGGAGATCCGCACCGGGGCGCGCAAGGATCCGGCTCAGCTGCACGTCGACCAGATCGTCGATGTCACCGGCTCCGACACCGCCCCGGCCGACGGGGACATCCTCGTCATCCCTACCAACTACCCGAAGATGATCACCGCCGTCCCCGTGGGCGGCGTGGTCCTCGTCGACAACGGGCTCATCCAGCTGCGCGTGCTGGAGCAACGACCCGACCGCCTGCGCTGCAAGGTCGAGCAACCCGGCCCGCTCGGCAGCCGGCGCCACATCAACCTCCCCGGCGTGAAGGTGGACCTCCCCGCCCTCACCGACAAGGACCGCGCCGACGTCGCCGTGGGCTGCGAGGTGGGAGTGGATTACTTCGCGCTCTCGTTCGTGCGCGAGGCGGCCGACGTGCAGGCGCTGCGCAGCCTGCTCGCCCGGCATGATTCCAAGGCGCACATCATCTCCAAGATCGAGGACCAGTCGGCGATCGCCCACCTCGGCTCGATCCTCGAGGCGACCGACGCCCTGATGGTCGCCCGCGGCGACCTCGGCATCGAGATCCCTTACGAGACCCTCCCGCTCATCCAGCGCAAGGCCGTCGCGATGGCCATCGCCTGCCGCAAGCCGGTGATCGTGGCCACGCACATGCTCGAGTCGATGATCCAGGCGCCGGTCCCGACCCGGGCCGAGGTGACCGATGTCTCCAACGCGGTGCTCGAGATGGCCGACTCGGTCATGCTTTCGGGCGAGACCACCACGGGCAAGCACCCGATCCGCTGCGTCGAAGTGATGGCGCGCATCGCCAAGACCACCGAACACGAGCTCCCGCGCGTGCTGTCGGCCGAGCAACCGCACGAGACCCCCAAGATCAAGCTCCTCCGGGCCGCCGCCGGCCTCGCCCAGGACCTCGGTAACACCGGGATCATCGCGTTCACCCGCAACGGCGACGTCCCCCGCACCCTCTCCTCCCTCCGCGCCGTCGGCTGCCCGATCTACGCTTTCATGGAAGAGGAACCCGTCCACCGGAAGATGAGCCTCCTCTGGGGTGTCGAGTCGTTCCAGATGAAGTTCGAGCCGAAGGCCGAGGATAACATCACCTTGGCACTCCTCCGCCTGCGCGACGAAGGCTACTGCGTGCCCGGCCAGGTGCTCGTCATCGTCACCAACGTCATCCTCGGCCCGACCGTCATCGACTCCGTCCAGCTCCGCGCGGTGCCGGCGATCCAAGCGCCGAAGGGGTGATGGCGCGCAGGCAGGGGCCAGCGTCCCTGCTGGTCCGCGGCCGACCGAGGACGGTCAGCCCTACCAAGATGCAACAAGAGCAACAGGGTCAGTGACAGGGTCAGGGGAAGGATCAGGCAAAAACATGAAGTTCAAAATCCTGTCCCTGAATCCTGTCCTTTTTGTATCCACCTGCCCCTGACCCTTTTGCATCCCCCAATCGCTATCCGCTAACCGCCTCAACCTAGGGCAGCACGCGGTGCTGCCCCTGCCTCGAGAAATACAGCCGGGCCAAGGCCTGCGTGCCGCAGTCGCCGTCACCAGCGGCCTGGACGTCGGCGTAGAGTTTCGCGGCTAGCTCCAGTCCGGGCAGCGAGAGCTTCAGCTCGCGGCAGACCTCGAGGGACAGGCCGATGTCCTTGACGAAATGCTTCACGTAGAAGCCCGGGGCGAAGTCGCCCTTGAGCACACGAGGCGCGAGATTCAGCAGGGCCCAGCTGGAGGCACCGCCGCCGGAGAGCGCTTTCAGCACGGCCTCGAGGTCGAGCTGGTTGGCACGCGCGAAAGCGAGGGCCTCCGCCATCGCGACCATGCCCGAGGCGATCGCAATCTGATTGGCGAGCTTGCAAAGCTGCCCGGCCCCCGGGCTGCCCTGCAGGGAGATCGTCTTGCCCATGGCCTCGAAGAGCGGGCGGGCCTGCTCGAACGCCGCGGCTTCACCGCCGACCATGATGGTCATGGTGCCCTCGCGGGCGCCGCGGTCGCCGCCGGACACCGGAGCATCCAGGGGCAGGCAACCTTTCGCGGTCGCCGCCGCCGCCAGCTGCCGGGCCAGGGCCGGGCTTGAGGTGGTCATATCGATGATCAGGCAACCCGGGCGCGCCGCGGAAAGGAAACCCTGCCAGACTTCCGCCACATCGTTCGGGTAGCCCACCATCGAGATCGCAGCGTCGGCCCCGCGCACGGCCGCGGCCGGTGAGTCCGCCCAGGTCGCGCCCAGCGCAAACAAGTCCTCGGCCTTGGCCTTGGTGCGGGTGTAGACCGTGACCGCATGGCCGGCCTTGAGCAGGTTGATCACCATGCTCTTGCCCATCACTCCCGTACCGACGAACGCGATTTTCATGAAGGGATTGAGATGACTAGGGGACACGCTGGCAAGCGGGCAAGGCGCGCTCCAGTCACCTGCAGGGACCAGCGTCCCTGCAGGTCCGCGGCCGACCGAGGATGGTCAGCCCTACCTAGAGGCAACAAGAGCAATAGGGTCAGGGACAGGGAAAAGGTCAGATTAAAAACATTGGGTTCAAAATCCGTATAACTGAATCCTTCCCCTGACCCTGTCTCTGACCCTGTCCTTATCACTGTCCCTCACCGCATCTCTACATCTTCCCTTGCCCACGTGCCCCCTTGCCAGCGTGCCAGCTGCCAACATACCCCTCTTGCCCTCCCCTCCGAAATCCCCGAACCTGTCCACATGGCCTCGGCCCCCCTCACCATCAGCGAACTTGCGGATGTCCTCAAAGGTCATCTCAACGGGATGGGGACGCTCGAGGTGACGGGTGAGATCTCGGGTTACAAAACCTACCCTTCCGGCCACCACTACTTCGCGCTCAAGGACGCCGAAGCCAAGGTGGACTGCGTGCTGTACTCCTTCCAGGCCCGCTGGCTGAAGGAGCCGCTGCGCGAGGGCCAGAAGGTCGTGGCCAAGGCCAAGGCGGATTTCTACGGCAAGTCCGGCAAGATGTCCCTGATCATCGAGTCGATCAAACCCGCCGGCGAAGGCGACCTCTTCCAGAAGTTCAAGGAGCTCCGCGACAAGCTGAAGGCCGAAGGTCTCTTCGACGAGTCCCTCAAGCGCCCCCTGCCCGACTTCCCCAAGGTCGTCGCGTTCGTGACGTCCGAGATCGGCGCGGTCTGGCATGACTTCACCGAGGTGCTCAAGACGCGCGGCTGGAGCGGGACGGCCTGGCTCGTGCCCGCCCGCGTGCAGGGCGAGACCTGCCCGGGGTCGGTGATCAACGGCCTGAAACAAGCCAACGCCATCCCCGGCATCGACCTGATCGTGGTCGGTCGCGGCGGCGGCTCGATGGAGGACCTATGGGGCTTCAATGACGAACAACTCGTCCGCGCCGTGCGCGCGAGCCGCACCCCGGTCATCTCCGCCGTCGGCCACCAGACCGACTTCACCCTCTGCGACTTCGCGGCGGACCGCCGCGCGGAGACGCCGACGGCCGCGGCGGAGCTCATCGCCTCCGGCCAGACGAAGCTGCGCGATCGCCTCCGCCTGCTCGGCGCGGAACTCGCCCGCCATTCGCCCAAGGCCCGCCTGCAGTCGCTCTACCAGGACCTCGACCTCCTGCGCGAACGGCTCGACGGCGCCGCCGAGGAGCTCGTCGCGGACCGCAAGCACCGCCTGTCGGAACTCGGCGGCGAACTGCACCGGCTTTCCCCCAAGGCCCGTTTGGGCGTCGCGCGGGAGAAACTCAACCAGCTCGGCAAGCGCCTGACCTCGGCGGGCTTCGACTCCGTCCTCGCCCGCGGCTACAGCATCGTGCGCAACGCCGATGGCGCCGTGATCAGCACCCGCGAAGGCGTGACCCCGGGCCGGAAGCTGCGCCTGAAGTTCGGCGACGGCGAGGCCGCCGCCACCGGCGGCTAGAACCGCACGTTGACGGAGGCGTTGTAGCGGTGATCTCGGCTGAGTTCTCGGTTGCCGCACACCTCCGCCCCGAGCCGCAACGTCGTCCGGGGATCCATCTGGAAGGAGGCCCCCAGGCCAAAGATCGTGGTTTGGCGGTCATCGATCCCACGTACGGTGGTCATGGGCAAGGCTGAGGCGGCCCCGGCGAAGGTGGCGGTGGCCGAACCGACGGACGAGGCATACTCATGCTCGAAGGCCGCGGTGAGGTCGAAGGCCAGGACGGAGCTCGCGAGGTACGTGGCACCAAAGCCGGCGACCGGGCGGGAAGACTCCTGGGCGAGGGCGTTCACCGCGAGGTTCGCGCCGGGGCCGCTCTCGGCGAAGGCATCGGTCGTGGCGCGGCTATGCACGAAGCCGAGCATCGGGCTGAAGGTGATTCTGCCGTCCTTGTAAAGCTCGACGGCGGCGGTGAGCTGACCGCCGAGGGAGCGGAGTTTCTGGCGATTGGTCGCGGAACCCGCACCCGCCACGGCGCCGGTACGGCTGGCGTCGAACCGCAGGTCCGAGGCGACAACCGCCCCCTTCAGGCAGAATACTGACCAACCAACTCGGCGGACAGATCCAAATCCGACGGAACCGACAAGTAGATGTAAGAGATGGCCGTCAGATTATAGGCACCATCTCTGGTAGGCGCTCCCGCCAAAGTCATGGCAAGACTGTTGACTGTGAAGTAAGATGGAGGCCAAAAAATGGACCAATTCGCATACTGAGACGAGCTCACGTTCGAGACATCGATGGTCCCGGTCAGGGTCTGCGTCGCGCCGATATCGCTGAAGGTGAAATCGAACCCGATCGCCTCAAGGGAGGCGGACAACGCGGTGGCGGCGGCGAGGAGGAGGGCGCGGGATAGGTTCATGGGGTTTATTACTCCGCCGCCCCCGCAGAGTTACACCCTATTCATACCAATGATAGAAACTTAACAAACGCGGCGCGTTTCACGCAACCCTGCGCGAAATCAACCTACCGCCGCCAACCGCCCCGCACCCTAACCGCCATCCCCTAACGCTCAGTACGCCTTCGCCATCACGACGCGGCGGGCGCTGGGCTCGCCGGTGACGACGCACTTGCCAGGCTCATCCTGGGCGTCGAGCGGGATGCAGCGGATGGTGACCTTGAGCTCCTCCTTGAGGCGCTTCTCGACCGCCTTGCTACCGTTCCAGTGGCACAGGGCGAAGCCGCCGTGGATCTCGGGGCGCTCGGGGTTCTGCGGCGTGAAGTAGGCCTTGAGCTCCTCCCAGGTGTCGATCGTGCGGGTGTGTGCGGCGCGATGGGCCTTGGCGCGGGCCAGGAGGTTGTCCTGGATGGCCTGCAGACGGTCGACGATGGTGGCGACGAACTCGGCGCGCGGGACGCCGGCCTTCTCGCCGGTGTCGCGGCGGGCGACGAAGACCGCACCGGCGGCGAAGTCGCGCGGGCCGACCTCGACGCGCAGAGGGACGCCCTTCTTGATCCAGCCCCAGGCCTTGTCGCCGCCGCGGATGTCGCGGTTGTCGACGGTCACGACGATCTTGCGGTCGTGGAAGCGCTGGGCGGCGAGCTCCTTCTGGAGCGACTGGCAATAGGCGAGGATATCGGCCTTGGTCGCGTCATCCTTGTAGATCGGGCAGATGACGACGTGCTGCGGGGCGAGGCGCGGCGGGGCGACGAACCCGTCGTCGTCGGAATGCGTCATGATCATGCCGCCGATGAGGCGGGTGGAGACGCCCCAGGAGGTGGTGTGCGCGAACTGCTGGGTGCCTTTCTCATCCTGGAACTGGATGCCGCAGGACTTGGCGAAGTTCTGGCCAAGGTAGTGCGAGGTACCGGCCTGGAGGGCCTTGCGGTCCTGCATCATCGACTCGATGCAGAGCGTGTCGACGGCGCCCGGGAAACGCTCGCCCTCGGTCTTGCGGCCCTTGATGACCGGCATCGCCATATAGTTCTCGGCGAAGTCGGCGTAGACCTCGAGCATCTTGTTGGTCTCCTCGATCGCCTCGGCCTCGGTGGCGTGGACGGTGTGGCCTTCCTGCCAGAGGAACTCGGCGGTACGCAGGAACAGGCGGGTGCGCATCTCCCAGCGGACGACGTTGGCCCACTGGTTGATGAGGATGGGGAGGTCGCGGTAGGACTGCACCCACTTGGCGTAGGTCTCGCCGATGATGGTCTCGGAGGTCGGGCGGACGATGAGGGGCTCCTCGAGCTCACCCGCGGGGACGAGCTTGCCGTCGGGGCCTGCCTCGAGGCGCGAGTGGGTGACGACCGCGCACTCCTTGGCGAAGCCGTCGACGTGGGCGGCTTCCTTCTGGATGTAGCTGACGGGGATGAAGAGCGGGAAATAGGCGTTCACGTGGCCCGTCTCCTTGAACATCGCATCGAGGTCGCGCTGGATGTTTTCCCAGAGCGCGTAGCCCCACGGCTTGATCACCATGCAACCGCGGACGGCGCTGTTCTCGGCGAGGTCGGCGTGCTTGATGACCTGGAGGTACCACTCCGGGTAATCCTCGGCGCGAGTCGGCGAGATGGCGGTCTTGGGCTTGGCGGCGGGCGGCTGGGACATGCGGTCAGTAAAGAGGGAAGGAAGGAGAAAGGGCAAGGAAACGAAAGTGCCGGGGGATGACGGGTGAGGTGTTGGGAATTGGGAATTAGGAATTAGGGAGTAGGGAGTGGGGAGTAGATGGCAGGGAGTGGGCGAGGCGGGGGTCTGGCTTCGCCTTGCGTAGCGATGGCGTGCCTGACCCCGTTGCCGAAGGCCCCGTTCAGGTAGGGGCCTAGGTAGGGGCAGCACCCTGTTCCCAATCCCCAACACCGATTCCCGACTCCCCACTCCCTATCACCCACTACTTACTCCCTACTGCCCTCAACCCACCCTCGCCTGCCAGAACCGCGGACGGCCGCTCATGTCGGGCTGGCCCGCAGACTCGGCATAACCTATTTGGGCCGACAGCGCCGCCAAGGCGGCGTGCTGGTCGATGCCGGTCTCGAGGAGCACCCAGCCGCCGGCGCGCAGGAAGCGCGGGGCGTCGGTCAGGATGCGGCGAAGATCGGCCAAGCCCTCGTCGGGCGCGATGAGCGCGGACTTCGGATCGAACTCGCGCACCTCGGGCTCGGCGGCGGCGACCTCGGCCTCCGTCAAGTAAGGCGGGTTGGAGACAATCAAGTCGTAGGCGTCGGTGACCGCGGCGAACCAGTCGGACTCCGCGAAGGCGACGCGTTCGGCGAGGCCGCAGCGCCCCGCGTTTTCACGGGCGAGCGCCAAGGCGTCGGGCGAACGGTCCACGGCCTCGACGACCCACGCGGGGCGCTCCGACGCCAAGGCCAGCGCGATCGCGCCTGAGCCCGTGCCGAGGTCGAGCACGCGCACCGCTTGATCCGGAGGGAACAACGTCAGGGCGAGGTCGATCAATTCCTCCGTCTCGGGCCGGGGGACGAGCGCGCGTCGATCGGACTTCAGGACGAGGTCGCGGAACTCCACGTGGCCGACGATGTGCTGGAGCGGCTCACGGTTACCGCGGCGCACCACGAACCCGCGCAGGCAATCAGCCTCGACGTCGGTGAGTAGGCGCTCGAACTGCAGGTAGAGGTCGAGCCGCTTGAGCCCCAGCGCGGCGGCGAAGAGGTGCTCGGCTTCGACGCGCGGCTTCTCGATGCCTTTGCGGCCGAGGAAGTCGGTCGACTTCTTCAACGTCTCGAGGAGGTTTTGCATCAGCGGGCGGCGGCGCGGGTGAGGCGGTCATTGTAAGCGGCGCCCACACCGGCCGGCTTGGCCAGCTCCACGTGGATCGTCGCGTAACCGCGACCATCCAGGCGGCGCAGGAGGTCGAAGAGGTGGTGCGCGGCCTCCGCGACTGAACCCGCCTCCGAGAGCAGGAAGACGTCGGCGTTGGCGGGCGGCGACGCGCGCCGACCGAGGAAGACCACCGCGGAACGCAGGTTCGTCACGACGGGCAAGGTGCCGGCCGGGAAGAGCGCGACTTTCGTGGCCGGGCTGTAGTGACGCTCAAGCATGCCCGGGGCGTCCTGCGCGGCGTGCTGGCTCGCGGCACGCGTGACCACCGCGACGTCGCCTAACAGCCCGCGCAGCGTCTCGACGGGAATCGGGCCAGGGCGGAGCAGGCGGGCGCGGCCCGGGACGGAAAGGTCGAGAATCGTCGACTCCAGGCCGTGCTCGCAGGGGCCGCCGTCGACCACCCAAGGGCAGCGCGCCCCCAACGAGTCAACGACGTGCGCGGCGCGGGTCGGGCTGACGTAACCAAAGGGGTTGGCGCTCGGCGCCGCGAGCGGCCGGCCGGCGAGCCGGAGCACCTCGCGAAAGACCGGGTGCGCGGGCAGGCGCACCGCCACGGTGTCCTTGCCGGCGGTGACGAGGTCGGGCACGCTGGGCTGGCGACGCAGCACGACCGTGAGCGGGCCGGGCCAGAGTGCGGCGAGCTTGGCCAGCCGCGGGTCGGGCGCGGCCACCTGCGCGAGGCCGGCGAGGTCGAGCACGTGCACGATGAGCGGATCCAGCAACGGGCGACCCTTGATCGCGAAGACCTGGGCGACCGCCGTCGGGTTCAACGCGTCGGCGGCCAAACCGTAGACCGTCTCGGTCGGCAGCGCCACGCAGTGGCCCGTGCGCAAGAGCTCCGCCGCGCGCCCGAGGTCGGTCGGCGAGGTCGTGAGCGGGCTGGGAGCGGGCGAGTCCAAGGACAGGAAGCGGATAGGCGGAGACGGCGGGATTGTCCCGCCCGTTTTACCCCGAGGGCTGGACGGGGGCAACCTCCCATCCCGGCCAACAAAAAGGCCGCCTGCAAAGACGGCCTCGGCAGGTCGACGGGCGACCGTTTACTTCATCGTGATCATATTGCGGGCGCGCTTCACGGCCTTGGCAATATGACGCTGCTGGCGGGCGGTGAGGCCGGTCAGCTTGCGGGGCAGGATCTTGCCCGTCTCGGTGACGTAGCGCGTCAAGGCCTCGGGTTCGGTGAAATCGAAGTCGAGGGGGTTGCGGGAGCGCTTGAGCTTACCTTCGGTGGTCATGGGAGGTTTGGAAGTAAGGGACGGGAGGCCGAGGGCAAGTAGAAATAGGTATAGGAAAGGTCGAGGGCAGGGGTCAGGCCCGGAGACATGGGCAGGAATCCGTGATATTTAGGCATTTTAGCAAAGAAACGCTCACTCCCCCTGACCCTTCACTGGCCCTATCCCCAGCCCAGGCCCTAGGCCAATCAACCCCGCTTCAGCCCAATCAAGAACTCCTTATTCCCCTCCCCTCCCTCAATAGAAGAAGGGATGACCCCGAGGACGGTGGCCCCGGGTAGGCCGGCGCCGGTGGCGGTCAGGGCCTCGACGACGCGGGCATGGATGGCGGGGTCCTTGATGATCCCGCGCCCTTTGTCGGCCTCGGCCCGCGTCGCCTCGAACTGCGGCTTGATGAGCGCGACGAGGTGACCGCCCGGCCCCACCCGTTGCCAGGCGAGCGGCAAGATCAGGTTCAGGGAGATGAACGAGAGGTCCATCACGACGATGCCATAGGCGTCATGCGGCAACTCGACGTGATTAAGTTCCTTGGCGTTGAACTTCTCGAAGTTGCGCACGCGCGCGTCCGCCCGGAGCTTCGCATGCAGTTGGGCGGTGCCGACATCGATGCACGTCATGTCGACGACGCCGCGCTGGAGCAGGCAGTCGGTAAACCCACCGGTGGAGGCGCCGACGTCGAGGCCATGCAGGCCGGCGACCGGGAGTTTGAAATGGTCGAGCGCACCTTCGAGTTTCTCGCCGCCGCGGGAGACGAAGCGGGGCGGTTGCTCGACGATGAGGACGGCGTCCTCGGGGAAGGATTGCGAGGCCTTCTGCACGACGCTGTCCGGGCCGGAGCGGACCTTGCCGCCGAGGATCAGCGCCTGGGCCATCGACCGGGAGGGCGCGAGACCGAGCTTCACGAGGAGCTCGTCGGCGCGGATTCTGCCGGGCTTGGCGGCCATGGCCTCAGTCGAGAAAACCCGTCAGCGGCGAGGTCGGCTGCGCGGTGGCGGAGCCGGCGCCGAGCCCGGCTTCGCGGGCGGTGCGACCGGCCTCGACGGCGAGGCGGAAGGCGCGGGCCATCGCCACCGGGTCGCCGGAGGAGGCGATGGCGGTGTTCACGAGGACGGCGTCGGCACCCAGTTCGAGGGCTTCGGCGGCGTGCGAGGGCGCGCCGAGGCCGGCGTCGACGATCACGGGCACCCGGGCCTGCTCGATGATGATGCGCAGGAAATCGCGCGAGAGCAGGCCGCGATTCGAACCGATGGGCGCACCGAGCGGCATGACCGCGGCGGCGCCGACTTCCTCAAGGCGCTTGGCGAGGACCGGGTCGGCATGGATGTAAGGGAGGACCGTGAAGCCCTTCTTCACCAGCTCGCGGCAGGCTTCGAGGGTCTCCACCGGGTCGGGCATGAGGTACTTCGGGTCCGGGTGGATCTCGAGTTTGAGCCAGGAAGTCTGCAGCGCCTCCCGGGCGAGCTCGGCGGCGAAGATCGCTTCCTTGGCCGTGCGGACCCCGGAGGTGTTCGGTAGGATCAGGTGCTTGGTGCGGTCGAGCGCGGAGAGGATGCCATCGTCGGCCGCGTTGAAGCGCACGCGCTTGATGGCCATGGTGACGACCTCGGCGCCCGACGCATCCAGCACGGCGCGCAGCTGGGCGGCGGAAGCGTACTTACCCGTGCCCGTGAGGAGACGCGAGGTGAAGGTACGGTCGGCGATGCGGAACGAAGCCATCGGAAACCAGACAATCCCAGACCCGGCGGGCTTGTCCAGCCCTCGCACATGAAACTAGTCGCCGACGGCCACCACGAGGGCGCGGGCCGCCGCCGTGGGATCGGCCGCCAGGGCGATGGCCCCGCTGACGGCGATGCCGTGGGCACCGAGGGCCCGCAACGCGACGAAGTCCGCGGCCGTCACGCCACCGATGGCGTACGCCGGCCGGGGCGCGGCGGCGGCGATGAGCCCCGCGAGCGACGCCGCGGAATGCACGGGGGCGAGCTTCGCCTTGCTGGTCGTCGGACGAAACGGCCCGACGCCCACGTAGTCGACACGGGTGTCGCCGAGTCGCGCGAGGTGTACGGGGAAGTTCAGGGTCACCCCGACGATCGCGACGTCGCCCAATTCCCGGCGGGCGTCGGCCGGCGAGGCGTCCGCCGGACCGAGGTGCACGCCGTCCGCGCCGGCGAGGCGGGCCACGCGCGGCGAATCGTTCACGACGCAGGTGGCGCCATGGTCGCGGCAGAGCGCGACGACCTCGCGGGCAAGCGCGACCCACTCGGCTTCGCCGCGGCCCTTGGCGCGGACCTGGATCCAACGCACGCCGCCCCGCAAGGCGGCGCGGGCTTGCTCCAGGTGCGTGAGCGGCGAGGCGTCCAGGGTCAGGAACTGCAGGCGCGGCTTCACGGCGCGGGCCTCAGTACTTGCGCAACAACGGACGCGGGGTCGTCGACCAGGCGCGCTCGATTTCCAAGAAGGCCTTCACGGGATTTTCCGCCCCCCAGACTTCGCCGATGAAAGCGAGGCCATCGAAGCCGAGTTGGCGGGCCTGCGGCGCGGTCTGCGCGGTGATGCCCCCCAGGGCGTAGACCGGGCAACCGCCCTGCGCCCGCCAATGACCGCGGATCGCGGCGAGCTCGAGCGCGGTGCGCTGCGGTTGATAGCCCGACTTCGACACCGACGGGAAGAGGGGGCTGAGCAGGGCGTAAGCACAGCCGCCGGCGGTCTGCTGCAATTCGTCGTAGGAGTGGCAGGAGCAGCTGAGCGCGAGCTCCTTGGGCCAGGCGCGGTGGCGGCGTTCGCCGGCCCGCAGGTGCACGCCGCCGAGCGGCCGAGCTAGCGCGAGTTCCGGGCGGCCGTGCAGCACGAGGCGCGACCAGTAGGCCTTGGGCAGCGCGTCGATGAACTCGAGGTGCTGGGCGTCGGTCCAATCGTATTCCCGGAGGTGGAAGCGCGCGAGGCCGGCGTCGAGCAAGGCCCGCGTCGTCTTGAGCAGGGCACGCCCCTCGACGTACTTGCCGTTGGGGCTGATGAGCACGAGTTGGGCCGAGGCGGGAGCCTCGGGTTTCGGCGCGAAGAGTTCCTTGACGAAGCGGAGCATAGGTTCAGCCGCCTTGGGCGGCGCGAATGACGAGGACTTGGGCGCCCTCGCAAAGGGTTTGTTCGGACCAGCGCGAGCGCGGGACGACCTGACCGTTAACGGCGGCGGCCACGGCGGGCTCCTGCGCGACGCCCAATTCCTGAAGGAGGGCGGCGAGGTGGGGGGAGGCGGTTTCCCAGGGCTCGTCGTTGACGTGGACGCGCATGCGTGGGACGAACCTGCCCCTGCCCGGGGCGGCTGGCAAGCGGAGGTTTGGGATTGCGGGGGGTCCGCGGAGTCCTTCCCTAGGCTCCATGAGCCTCCTCCGCCTGCTTTGCCTCTGCGCCCTCGCCTCGACGGCCTGCCCGGCCCAGACCGCCGCCGACAAGCCCGTCGAAAAACCCGCCCCTTCTCCCATGAAAGAAACCACCGAATCCGCGCCCAACGTCATCATCCACACGAACTACGGCGACATGACCGTCCAGTTCTGGCCCGAGGTGGCCCCCAAGACGGTGGCGAACTTCCTGAAGCTCTCCCGCGAAGGCTTCTACACCGGCACGGCCTTCCACCGCGTCATCAAGGGCTTCATGATCCAGGGCGGTTGCCCGAACTCGAAGATCGGCGCCCGCGGCATCGCCGGCACCGGCAGCCCCGGCTACATGATCAAGGCCGAGTTCAACAACCGCGCCCACGTCCGCGGCGTCCTCTCGATGGCCCGCTCGAGCGACCCGGACAGCGCCGGTAGCCAGTTCTTCATCTGCCACGGCAACGCCGACTTCCTGAACAACAAGTACACCGCCTTCGGCAAGCTCATCGCCGGGGAAGACGTGCTCAACAAGATCGCCGCCATCCCGTGCGTCGGCCAAGAGCGCTCCACCCCGACCGAACGCGTCGAGATCAAGTCCGTCGAGATTGTGGGCGAAGCCCCGGCGAAGGACGCGAAGGCCAAGTAAACGGCCCCCCCGGCCAAAAGAAAGCCGCCCCAGTCGGGGCGGCTTTTTCATGCCCGGAGGGGCAAGGTCTCAGGGCGTCAGCAGGCCGCGTTCCTTCATCCATGCGACGAGGATGTTGGTCCACTCCTTCGCGGCCAGACAACGGTCGGAAGCGCCCCAACCGTGGCCACCCTTGGCCCAGACGTGGACCTCGGCGCTGCCGCCGAGCGACTTGAGCTTGGCGGCGAGGGCCATCGAGCCTTCGGCCGGGTAAGGGTCGTCGGCGCTGTGCGCGAAGAACGCCGGGATGGGCTTGGGGCCTTTGGGCGGGACGACGCCTTCCGGGCCTTCGCGCAGGACGCTGTCGGGCTTGTCCTTCTCGAAGAGGTACGCGGGGTAGACCATGACCGCGAAGTCCGGGCGGGTCGCATCGGCGGCGGCGGGCGAGTAGGCCACGCGGGCCGCGAGGTTGCCGCCGGCGGAGAAGCCGAGGATACCAATCTTCTTCGGGTCGGCGTTCCATTCCGCGGCATGCTCGCGCACAAGCTCGAGGGTGCGGCGAGCGTCCAGCACCGGGACGACCCACGGCTGGTCGTTGCTGCGGCGCGGGACGCGGTAGCGCAGCACCACGGCGCCGACGCCGTGGGCGTTGAGGCGGCGCGCGACCTCGGCACCTTCATGCTCCTCGGCGAGGATGCCGTAGCCGCCGCCAGGGCAGACGATGATGAGCGGGGCATTGGGCTTGGCGGAAGGCCAGACGATGATCTCGGGGATCATCACGTCCGTGCGGTGGCCGTTCTTGTTGAGGATGCCCTTCGGGTCCTGGCCGGGCTTGGGCGCGAGCGTCTCCGCTGGCGGCGCGTCTTTCCAGACGGGAAGCGGCGGCAGGGGTTCGGCGCAGAGGAGGGCGGTCAGGGACAGGTAGACAAGCAGCGTGGTTTTCATTCGTGGCGAAGGGCTTCGATGGGGTCGAGTCGGGCCGCGCGCAGCGCGGGGTAGACGCCGGCGACGAGGCCGACGACCACGGAGAAGGAGAGGCCTTGCAGCATGATGAGCCAGTCGAACTTGGCGACGACGCCGGTGGGCACGGCTTGCATCAGGACGTAGTTCATCACCGAGACGATGCCCATCGAGACGACGAGGCCGAGGAAGCCGCCGAGCACGGAGATCACCGCGGCTTCGGCGAGGAACTGCAGGAAGAGGTCCGAGCCGCGGGCGCCGACCGCCTTGCGCACGCCAATCTCACGGATGCGCTCGTTGATGGACGCGAGCATGACGTTCATGATGCCGATCCCCCCGACGAAGAGGGAGATGCCCGCGACGCCCCCCAACGAGAGCTTGAAGGCGACCTCGGTCTTGCGGAAGTCCTCGAGCGTCTGCTCGTTGGTGTTGAGGGTGAAGTCGCGCAGGCCGTTGTGGGTCTGCAGGAGGGTACGCTCGACCTGCTCCACGGCGTGCTGGAGGTCGTCCCCGGAGGCGACCTGGAGGCCGAGGCCGCTGAGCTTGTCGTTGCCGTTGAACTTGGACGTGGCCGTGGAGATCGGGACGTAGACCCCGCTGTTGCGCCAGCGCCACATGCCCCCGCTCCCACCCTTGCGGTTGGCCGAGCGGATCTCCATGCCCGCGCCTTCGATGTTATTGAGCAGGCCGACGACGATGAAGCGCTTGCCTTTGACGCGGATGACCTTGCCGATCGGGTCGACGTTGGCCGGGAAGAGGTCGTTGGCGATCGAGGAGCCGAGCACGCACACGTCCGACTTATGGAGGATGTCAAGGTCGCTGATGAACCGACCTTGGCCTGGGTCGACCCAACGCTTCGCGACGGGCAGGTAGTCGGGCGTGACACCGGTGATCATCGTGTTCACCTCGCGGCCTTCGTAGGTCAGTTTCTCGAACCCGACGCGGGCCTCCGGCGAGACGTAGCGGACGATCGGGATCGTCGCCTTGATCTGCTCGACGTCGCGCATGGTGATGCCCTCCGAGAGCTCGGCCAAGTGTTCCTGCTCCTTCGGGAGGGACTGCTTGTCCACCGTGATCTTCTCGATGCCGCCCATGGCGTCGACGAACTGCCGGAAATTACCGACCATGCCTTGCACGACGGTGACCATCGCGACCAGCGAGGCCACGCCGAGGATGATGCCCGACATCGAAAGGAGCGAGCGGACCTTGTTGGCCTGGAGTTCGCGGAGGCCGTTGACGACGGCGGGACGGAGGCGGTGGAAAATCCTCATTGGCGGCGGTCCTCCTGCACCAGGCCTTCGCGCATCGAGATCACGCGGCGGGCATGGCTGGCGACGGCGAGGTCGTGGGTGACGAGCACGACGGTGATGCCTTCCTCGATCAGGGAGGCGAGCAGCTCGAGGATGCGCGCCACGTTCTTCACGTCGAGGTTGCCGGTGGGCTCGTCGGCGAAGACGATGGCGGGCGAGCCGACGATGGCGCGGGCGATGGCCACGCGCTGGCGCTCGCCGCCCGAGAGCTGCGAGGGTCGGTGGTCAAGCCGGTGCGACATCCCCACGCGCTCCAGGGCGACCCGGGCGGCGGCGGCGTTGGCTTCGGGGTCGGAGTCTTCGCGGTACAGCAGCGGCAGCGCGACATTCTCCAAGACGGTGAGGCGAGGCAGCAGGTTGAAGGACTGGAAGACGAAGCCGACGCAGTTGGAGCGGTACCACGCGCGCCGATCGGCCCCGAGGCGCGCGACCTCCTCGCCCTCGAAGACGATGCTGCCTTCCGTCGGCGTGTCCATGAAGCCGAGGATGTGCATCAAGGTCGACTTACCCGAGCCCGAGGGACCGAGGATTGCGACAAACTCGCCGCGCTGAAACTCCAGGTCGACGCCAGCGAGGGCGTGCACGCTCTCGTCCCCCATCTGGTAGGTCTTGCGCAGGCCGCGGATGGCGATGAGCGAAGGCATGCTCAGCGGGGCAGCGAGGGGCGCACGAGGCTGACGGTATCGTCCGCCGCCACGCCCGACTTGACCTCCGTCCAACCAGCGTCGCTGAGGCCCAGTTTGACGACCCGGCGATTCCAGACGTCACCCTCGCCCTTCACGTAGAGGATGCGCTCATTGCCTTCGACGAAGATGGCGGAGACGGGCACCGCAATGCAGCCGGCCTGCTTGGCGATGAGGACGGAAAGATTACCGCTGATGCCGGGGCGGGCGCCGTCGCCGGCGGCGAAGGAAACCTGACAGGGGAAGACGCGCAGATCAGGGGTCTTGATGTCAGCGGTGCCGAAGGGGGCGAGGAAGGTGACCTTGCCCTGCTTGGTCAGGCCCGGCAGGGAGTCGAAGGTCACGGTGGCGGTCCGCCCCAGACTCACGCGGGTGGCGGCGAACTCGTTCAAGTTCACGTCGACGCGCAGCACGCTGATGTCGGAGACGCGCATCAGGGTGGTCCCGTTGTTGATCGACTGGGCGCCGATGACGACCTGCCCCTCGACGAGGCTGTTGGAGGCGTCGACGACGCCGTCGTGCGGGGCGATCAGCACGGTCTTCCGGACGTTCTCCAAGGCCTTGTCGAGGCGGGATTGGGCAACGTCGCGCTGGAGCTTGGCGACCTCGTGGGCGGTCCGGGCGTCGAGCAGCTCGCGGTCGGAGACGAAGCCCTTCCCTTTCAGCACCTCGGCGCGGCTGAGGTCGCGCTTCACCTTCTCGAGGTTGAATTCCTGCAGCTGGACGTTGCGGCGCGCCTCATCCTCGTCGGCCTTCACGAGGGTCGGGTCGAGCTCGATCAGGACATCGCCCTTCTTCACGGTTTGGCCGTCGCGGACAAGGATCTTGGCGATCTTGCCGCTGACCTCCGCTTTGACGTCGCTGAAGATGACCGGACGGACGAACCCCGCGGCGTCGACCGTCTCCTCGATGTCGCGCACGGAGGCGACCGCCTCGAGCGGGCTGCTCTCCGGGCGGGCCGGCCCCGGGCCTTGCCCGGCGCCCGGGCGACGGCGGGCCGACTTGGCGTCGGGCCACCAGTACCACGTGGCGCCACCGAGGGCGAGGACGAGGAGGATGAGCAGGGTATTCTTGGACTTCATGGGGTTTCGGGCAAAGGCGGGAGGGAGTCGTCGAGTCCGGAGCCGGCACCGACCTTAGCCTCGACCGCATCCATCGAATAACCGTGGGTGGCGAGGAGGGAACCGTCGAGCCGGGCGGCGCGGGCGAGGGCGACCCGGGCATCGAGGAGCGACTGGATCCAGTTCAGCTGCGCGGCATCGAGGGCGGCCTGAGCCTGCAGCACGCGCAGGAGGTCGGACTGGCCAGCCTCGTAACGGGCGCGCTCCCCTTCGTAGGCCTTACGCTGCAGTTCGAGCGCGGAGGTGGCCGCGGTGACGCGGGCCCGGCCGGCATCGAGGTCGCGCCAAGCGGCACGGGCCGTGAAGACCAAGGACTGTTTGACGTCGGCGAGGCGAAGCTCGGCCTGACGGCGCGTGCGCGTGGCGACCCGGAGGTTCGCGGCGGTCTCGCGGCTGCCGAGCGGGATCCGCAGGGCGAGGGTGAGCGACTGGCTCCAACCGGCGCGGTCGCGGAAACTGTCGAAGCCGCCGGCGAAGCCGACGCCGGGGTTGCCGTAGTTCGAGCCCGCCAGCGTGAGGTCGAGTTGCGGCTGGTCGTTCTGGCGCGCTTGGGCGAGGTTCGCGTCGGCCTGCGTCAGCTGGGAAAGTTGGATGGCCGTGGCGAAGTCGAACGCGGCGACCGTGCGGATCCACGGCGCGAACTCGGCGGACGGCGGAATCGGCGCCGACCCGAGGGGCTGGACCGCGAGCACCGCCTGGACCTCCTCCACGGTGCCGCGACCGAGCAGGCGACGCAGGCTCATCTCGGCGCCGTCGACCGACTGAGAGGCATTCAAGACGGCCACGCGCTGGCTGGCCACGTCGGCCTCGGCCTGCAACTCCTCGAGGACCGTCGCGTCGCCGAGCGAGCGCTTGGCTTGGACCTGGGCCAAGAGGGATTCGGCGGAACGCAGGCTGGACTGCCGCAAGGCGACGAGCGTGCGTGCGCCAGCCAGCGACCAGTAGGCGATCTCGGTGTCGCGGATGAGGTCGAGCGAGGTCGCCCGCAACGCCAGCCGGCCGCGGAGCGCGCCCTGCTTGGCGGCGATCAAGGAGGAGAGGTTGACACTCTCCCACGCCCCCGCCAGCAGCGGCTGGGTGTAGGCGACGCTGGTGCCGAAATCGTAACGCGAGGGTAGCCCCGGCGCGGCGAGCTCATTCCAGTTACGCGTGAGGCCGGCCCCCAAGGTCACGCGCCCGCCCCAGGTGAACTTACGGGTAAGGCTGACGTCGGAGTCATGACCACCCGTCGCCGGCAGGCCCGTCCAACGCGAGACCGGATCGGACCCGCGGCGCAAGGTGTTCGACCAACCGAAACTGGCGTCGAACTCGGCGTCGGCAGCGATGACGGCGTCGTGGGCGCTGGCGGCGTCGAGCCGGGTGACAGCCAAGCCCAGGTTATGGGTGAGGGCGCGATCGATGGCTTCGTTGAGCAAAAGGACCTGGTCGGCGACGACCGCCACGCCGGGCACGCGCACGGAAACTTCGGACTCGGCCCCAAGCAGGGCCGCCGAAGCGAGGAAAAGCCCGGGCAGAAGACGACGCATGCGAAGGGGTGGTTACCCCATATGCATGGATTTGTTCCCCCAGACAAGCAAGACGGCGCACCAAAAGGTGCGCCGTCGGCAAACCAACCTGAAACGTGGGCGGATTACTTGAACTCGACCAGTTCGACCTCGAATTCGAGGACGGACTCGGCGGGGATGGGGCCTTGGCCTTCCTTGCCGTAACCGAGCGCGGCCGGGGCGTAGATCAGGATCTTGCCACCCTTGCCGATTTTCTGGACGCCTTCGGTCCAGGCCGGGATGACTTGGCTGAGGCCGAACTCGGCCGGCTCGTTGCCACGATTGGCGGTCGAGTCGAAGACCTTGCCGTCGACGAGTTTGCCGGTGTAGCGGCACTTGACGGTGCTGGTAGGGACGGGCTTCGGGTCGGTGCCCGGAGTGACGATCTTGTAACGGAGACCCGAGGGGCTCTTCACGATGTCCTTGTCGGCGTCGACCTTGGCGAGGAAGGCCTCGTTCTGCGAAGCCCAGCGCTTGGACTTACCGGCCACGCGCTCGGCGAAGAACTTCTCGGCACCGGCGATGAGGGCGTCATCGGGTTTCACCTTGGCCTGCTCGCCCTTGACCGCGGCGCGCAGGCCGGCGATCACGGCGTCAAGTTCCTCATCGGAGAGCTCGAGCTGGGTGGCGATCTGCGGGAGCGGGGTCTGGCCGGCGAGGAAGAATCCCTGCAGGTAAAAGGCCTGTTTCTGTTGTTCGGGGGTCAGCGGCTTGAGTTGGGCGGCCGCGGGTTTCGCCTCATCGGCGGCATGGAGGGACGCGACGGCGACTGCCAGCGCGGCGAGGACGGGGTATTTCATGGGAAGGAGGGATGTATCGGAATCAAGCCCGCGGGGGAAGCACCTTCGCATGCTCCTGGAGGGAGCTGACGGTGAGGGGATGCTCCTTGAGGGACCGGATTCCGAGGACCGCGGCGCGGGCCGCGTTCATCGTCGAGGCCATGTACACGCCACGCAGCACGGCTTCGGAACGCATCGCGTTCTCGTCCTTGCGGGGGAGCATGCCGGCGGCGGTGTTCACGATCATCTGCAATTGGCCGTTCTTCAGGAGGTCGAGCACATTGGGTCGGGCACCTTCGGAGATCTTACCGAGCTTGTGCACCTTGACCCCGGCTTCCTCGATGGCGGCGGCGGTTCCGCTCGTGGAGTAGATGTTGAACCCGAGCGAGGCCAGGTCGCGGGCAACGGCGACGGCGACCGCCTTGTCCCGGTCCTTGACGGAAAGGAAGGCGTTGCCAACCACGGGCAACGCGGGCTGCGCGGCCATCTGCGCCTTGGCGTACGCCATGCCGAGGTCGTCGTCGCAACCCATGACCTCTCCGGTGGAGCGCATCTCGGGCGAGAGCGCGACCGGGGCGCCGGGGAAACGGCTGAACGGGAAGACGGACTCCTTGACGGACCAATAAGGTGGGCGGATCTCCCGGGTGAACCCGAGGTCCTTCAGCTTGGCGCCGAGCATGCAGAGTGAAGCGAGCTTCGCGAGCGGCACGCCGATGGCCTTGGAGACGAACGGGATGGTGCGCGAGGCGCGCGGGTTGACCTCCAGCATGAACACGATGCCATCCTTGATGGCGAACTGGATGTTCATCAGGCCGACCACGCCGAGACGCTTGGCGAGGGCGTGGGTGATGCGACGCACCTCGTCGATGAGGGCGGGCGAGAGGGTGTGCGGCGGGAGCACCATGCCCGCGTCGCCGGAGTGCACGCCGGCGTGCTCGACGTGCTCGAGCATCCCGCCGATGACGGTGGTCTCGCCGTCGGAGATGGCGTCGACGTCGAGCTCAATCGCGTCCTCGAGGAACTTGTCGAGCAGCACCGGCTTGCCGGGGGCGACGTCGAAGGCCTCGCGGACGACGGACTTCAGCTCGTCCATGCCGTAGACGATGAACATGCCGCGACCGCCGAGCACGAAGGACGGGCGGAGCAGGACGGGGAAGCCGATCTCCTCGGCGGCCAGGTAGGCCTCCTCGGCGGAGAGCGCGGTCTTGTTCACCGGCTGGCGGATGCCGAGCTCGATGAGGATGTCCTTGAAGAGCTGGCGATCCTCAGCGAGCGCGATGCTCGCCGGGGAGGTACCGACGACCTTGACGCCGTGGGCCTCAAGGTCGGCCGCGAGGTTGAGCGGGGTCTGGCCACCGAACTGCACGATCGCCCCGATGCACTGCTCCGTGCGGTAGATTTCCAGGATGTCCTCGAGCGTGAGCGGCTCGAAGTAGAGGCGGTCGGAGGTGTCGTAGTCGGTCGAGACGGTCTCCGGGTTGGAGTTCACCATCACGGTCTCGTAGCCCGCGGCGCGCAGCGCGTACGAGGCGTGGACGCAGCAGTAGTCGAACTCGATGCCCTGGCCGATGCGGTTGGGGCCGCCGCC
This sequence comes from Verrucomicrobiota bacterium, assembly GCA_014193315.1. GTDB lineage: Bacteria > Verrucomicrobiota > Verrucomicrobiia > Opitutales > UBA953 > UBA953. The sequence continues at coordinate 58,195 of BJHS01000003.1, read as the reverse complement.
GAGGATCATGACCTTCTGCTTGGGCGAGGGCCGGACCTCGGACTCGTCGCCGTAGGTGGAATAGAAGTACGGCGTGAAGGATTCGAACTCGGCGGCGCAGGTGTCGACGAGCCGGAAGGTCGTCTTGATGCCCGCGGCATTGCGCTGGGCATAGACCGCGGCGGGGGCGAGGCCGGTGGCGTGGGCGATCTGGCGGTCGGCGAAGCCGGCCTCCTTGGCCTGGCGCAGCAGGTCGGTCCCGACGGACTTGCCGGCGGCCTTCAGGGCGAGCTCGAGGTCGACGATACCGCGGAGCTGGCGAAGGAACCACGGGTCGATTTTGGAGAGGTCGAAAATCTCCTGCTCGGTCAGACCCGCGAGCATCGCGTAGCGGAGGAAGAACGGCCGCTCCGGGTTGGGGCGGGCGAGGCGCGCGCGAATCTCGGTGAGGTCAGGGTAGGCGTCGACGCCGTACTTGCCGCCGCAACCGAAGCCCCAGGCGCCGACCTCGAGGGAGCGGAGCGCCTTCTGGAAGGATTCCTTGAACGTCCGGCCGATGGCCATCGCCTCGCCCACGGACTTCATGGCGGAGGTGAGGGTGGTGTCGGCCCCGACGAACTTCTCGAACGTGAAACGCGGGATTTTGGTGACGATGTAGTCGATGGTCGGCTCGAAGCAGGCCGGCGTGGACTTGGTGATGTCGTTCTGCAGCTCGTCGAGCGAGTAGCCCACGGCGAGCTTGGCGGCGATCTTGGCGATGGGGAAGCCGGTGGCCTTGGAGGCGAGCGCGGAGGAGCGCGAGACGCGCGGGTTCATCTCGATCACAATCATGCGGCCGTTGGCCGGGTTGACGGAGAACTGGATGTTGGAACCGCCGGTCTCGACGCCGACGGCGCGGATGACGGCGAACGAGGCGTCGCGCATCAGCTGGTATTCCTTGTCGGTCAGCGTGAGCGCAGGAGCGACGGTGATGGAGTCGCCGGTGTGGACGCCCATCGGGTCGAAGTTCTCGATCGAGCAGATGATGACGCACTGGTCCTTGTGGTCGCGCATCACTTCCATCTCGTACTCCTTCCAGCCCAGGAGGCATTCCTCGATGAGGACCTCGTGGACGGGCGAGGCGTCGAGGCCGGCCTGCGCCATGCGTTCGAACTCTTCCTTGTTGTAGGCGATGCCACCGCCGGTGCCACCGAGCGTGTAGGACGGGCGGATGATGACCGGGAATTCGCCGCCGATGAGGGCGATGGTCTCGCGAGCGGTGTCGAGCGACTTCACCACGCGGGAGCGCGGGACATCGAGGCCGATCTCCAGCATGAGCTTCTTGAAGATTTCGCGGTCCTCGCCGCGCTCGATCGCGTCCTCCTTGGCCCCGATGAGCTCGACGCCGTATTTCTTCAGCACCCCGGTGCGGGCGAGCTTGAGGGAGAGATTGAGCGCCGTCTGGCCGCCGAGCGTCGGGAGCAGCGCATCGGGGCGCTCCTTCGCGATGATGCGTTCCACGGATTCCACCGTGAGGGGTTCCACGTAGGTGACATCCGCCGTCTCCGGGTCCGTCATGATGGTGGCCGGGTTGGAGTTGACCAGGATGACGCGGTAACCTTCCTCGCGGAGCGCCTTGCACGCCTGGGTCCCGGAATAATCGAACTCGCAGGCTTGGCCGATGATGATCGGGCCCGAGCCGATGATGAGGATGGTGCGGATATCGGTCCTCTTAGGCATGGTGTTCCGCGGACTGTCAGCGACCCTTGGAAGGGTGGTCAAGTGGGGACTTCTAACAAATGCGGGGCGCGGGCGGGAAGGCGCTTGCAGGGGCGGTCCATCCCGACATTCATCGGGCCGTGGACACCATCAGAATCGCCGGCATCAAGTCCTTCGGGCACCACGGGGCCCTGCCCGAGGAAAAGCGGCTCGGCCAACGCTTCAACGTGTCCGTCGACCTCGAGATCGACACCCGCCCGGCCGCCGCCGCCGACGACCTTAAGTTGACCGTGGATTACGCGGAAGTCATCCGCACGGTGGAAGCCCAGCTCACGGGCAAACCGGTCTACCTGATCGAGACGTTGGCCCAGCAAATCGCGGCGCGGATTTTAGGCACTTTCCCGGTCGTGAAAGCCGTGACCGTGGAAGTGACCAAGCCCTTCGCCCCGGTGGCGGCGGAATTCGACGCGATTTCGGTGAAAATCCGCCGCGAGCGAGCGTGATTCGGACCGCCCACCACTACTTTCTGGGTCTCGGTAGCAACCTAGGGGACCGGGCGGCCAACCTCGCACAGGGGATTGAGGGCGTCGGTTCCCTACCCGGGGCCAAAGTGCTGGCGATTTCCCCCGTCTTTGACTCTGACCCGGTGGGGTTTACGGAGCAGCCTAACTTCTTAAATATTTGTCTGTTATTATCTTGTGAACTTAAGCCCCGGGACTTGCTCGCCGCGGCCTTGGCCCTGGAGACCCAGGCCGGGCGCGTCCGTTCCTCGAATAAGAACGGGCCCCGCACCCTGGACGTGGACCTACTCTTTTGGGATGGAGGGGAGCACCGCAGCCCGGAACTCACCCTGCCCCACCCCAGGTGGAAGGAGCGGGGTTTCGTGACGGTGCCGCTGAGGCATCTACTCCAATCGGCGACGCTCGCCTCGGACCCTCGGTGGGATTGGCTTCGGCATGAAATCCTCACCGCCCCGACCGGCGGGGATGAATTGCGCGCATGGCAAGGCTCGACCCCCTGGCGCCCGACCCCGGGCTGAACCATCTCCGCTTCGGGCATGCCCCGGCCCTCTGGCTCGCCCTTCCTTTATTGGCGGGCTGCGCCCTCGACCTCGCCGGCCGACCCGACAGCGGCGCGATGCTGCTGGCCGGGGCGGTGGCCGTGGCTTTGGGCTGGGCGTTCGTCGGCCGAGCCCATCTGGCGCTGACCGCGCTAGCGATAGGCGGGATCCTCCTCGGTGCCGTCTGGCATCAGGTGCGCACCCCGCCGATCGGACCGGTCGAGCTCCGGCGGCCTTTTGTGGAACTATCCATCTTGGTGGAAAGGGCCAATGAACGGAAAGACGGCGAAGGGTGGACCGGCCTGGGCTGGGTGACCGATCGCGACAGTCGGCTCTTCCGCCGGCGGCTGGCGCTCTCGGTCCAGGGACCGACCCCGGCCGACGGCGCCGAACTGAAGATCACCGGCCACCTCGCCAACCTCGCGGCCGACCCGCGCGGTTATGACGCGTGGGTCCGCGCGCAAGGGGCGAGCCTGCGACTCGGGGGCGGGCGCGTCCTCGGCGAACTCGCCCCGGCCTCGCGGTTCAGCCGATGGTGCCAAGCGAGCCGCCGGGACCTCGAGGTGTGGTTACGGACCTTACCTTGGCTCGATCCTGACGGCGGTGCCTTGCTCGCGGCCACGATGCTCGGTCGTACCGCGTTGCTGCCCGAGGAAGCGAAGGCGGCCTTCGGAGAGACCGGCACGCTCCACCTCTTCGCGATCAGCGGCCTGCACATCGCCGGCATGGCGGCGGCGTTGCTGTGGTGCGCCCACCGGCTCCGCCTCCCCGCCATCCCCACCGGAGTCCTGGTGCTCGCGCTCCTCTGGCTCTACGTCGAGATCACGGGCGCCTCCCCCTCGTCGGTGCGGGCGTGGATCATGACGGCGTTCGTGTGGGCCGGCAAAGTCGGCGAGCGCGACACCCCCGCCCTGCAATCGCTCGCCCTCGCCTGTGCGGCGACGCTGCTGCTCGACCCAGGGGCGGCCGGCGACACCGGGTTCCAACTCAGTTATGCGGCGGTGCTGGCCATCCTCGCCGGCGGCGCCCCGGCGGCGGAACTGGCGGCCGCGCCGACCTTGGCGCAGCGACTCACGGCGCCAAGCGCGCTCGGTTTCAGCCGGCGGTGGCGCTGGCGCGTGCGGCGCTTCGCGCTCGCCGGGGTATGCGTCTCCTGTGCCGCGACGCTCGCAGGCACGCCCTTGACGCTGGCAAACTTTGGGCGGACCTCGTGGGGCGGCATCTTGGTGAATGTGGTATTGGTACCGCTCTCCGAGGTGCCGCTGGTCCTCGGACTGGCGTCGACGGCGCTCAGCCCGTGGCCCGCGTTGCTGCCGATCGCCTCTTGGCTGAACGGCGGCGCGGCGCTCGCCCTCGACGGGATGACCGCCCTCGCCCGAGCCGCGGCGCAGATCCCGTGGCCCGACCTCGTCGACCAGCAAGTCTCACCGGTCGCCGGCGGCGTCGGCGCGGGCTTGCTGGCGACTTGCTTCCTGGCCCAAGCGGAGACGCGCTCGCTCCCACGCCTGCTGGGCTTGCCGGCGGCGCTGCTGCTAGTCTGGTGGCTGGCGACCCGGCTCTAAACCCGCTCGAGGCTTGCCCGCGCGGGGCGAAGCGGGAAAATCTCCCGCATGTTCCCCGAACTTTTCCGCGGCACCCTCATGCTGGCGACCCTGACGCTGGCCGCGGCGCCCGCGCAGTGGTCCGGGGTCTACCCGAGCCTCGCCACCTTCAACAACGAGGGAGAGTGCGGCACCGGCGCCGTCGTCCCTTGGGCCGACCGTCTCTGGGTCATCTCCTATGGTCCGCACCTGCCGTACGGTTCGAGCGACAAACTCTACGAGATCACCCCCGACCTGCAGTTGGTGGTCCGCCCGGAAAGCGTCGGCGGCACGCCGGCCAACCGGATGATCCACCGCGAGTCGAACCAACTGATCATCGGCCCCTACTTCATCGATGCCGAGCGTAACGTGCGCGTAATCCCGCCGAAGCTCATGCCCGGCCGCCTCACCGGCAACGCGCGCCACCTGACCAACCCGGCGAACCAAGTCTTCTTCGCCACGATGGAGGACGGCCTTTACGAGGTCGACGTCCGGACGCTCGCGGTGAAAGGCCTGATCAAGGAGATCAAGAACGTGCCGAAGTCAGGCCAGACCGCGGAGGTCAGCCCAGCGACCATCACCTCGACCTTGGCCGGCTACCATGGCAAGGGGCTCTACTCTGGCCAAGGTCAGGTCATCATCGCCAACAATGGCGAGCAGAGCGCGGCGGCGCTGGTCGACCCGACGATCGTCAGCGGCGGCCTCGGCTCGTTCAACGGCGCCGGCAACTGGACGCTGATCCGGCGCAACCAATTCACCGAAGTCACCGGGCCCGGCGGCCTCACGGGCAATGCCGACCCAACGAAGGATCCAGTCTGGACCATCGGCTGGGACTTTCGCTCGCTCCTCCTGATGGTGATGGAGGAAGGCCAGTGGACGAGCTACCGCCTGCCGAAGGCGAGCCACTGCTACGACGGCGCCCATGGCTGGAACACGGAGTGGCCGCGCATCCGCGACATCGGCGAACCCGACCGTCGCCTGATGACGATGCACGGGCTGTTCTGGACCTTCCCCGCCGGCTTCTCGGCGAAACACTCCGCCGGTATCGCGCCGCGCTCGACCTACCTGAAGGTCATCGGCGACTTCACCCGCTGGCAGGATCGCCTGGTCTTCGGCTGCGACGACACCGCGAAATCGGAGTTCCTCAACAAGCGACCGGCCAAGGGCAGCCTGGCCGGCCCAGGCCAGTCCCAATCCAACCTTTGGTTCACCGACTTGAACGCGACCGAGCAGCTCGGGCCCGCCCTCGGCCGCGGGGGCGTGTGGGTCGACGAACCGGTGAAGGCTGGGGCGCCGTCGGACCCGTTCCTCTTCGCGGGCTTCGCCAAGCGCGGCCTCTTCCTCGGGCACGATGGCGCCGCCGAGACCACCTTCGCCCTCGAGATCGACCGCGCGGGCGATGGTCGCTGGACGCCGCTGCAAAAAGCGGTCGTCCCCGCGAAGAGCGCCGGCCAGTGGCTGGAGTTTCCGGCCGAGGCTCCCGGCGTCTGGATTCGCGTGACCTCCGACCGTGAGCAGACGAAGGCGACCGCGCAGTTCCAATACGCCGCGGCGGATCCCCGGACCACCGGCCGCGACCCGCTCTTCACCGGACTCGCCGAGGCGCAGGCCACCACGCGCCAAGGCGCCTTCCTGCTCACACGCGGGGGCAATCTCCGCACGCTCTCCGTGCTGACCGCGGACGTCGCGGCGACGGGCACCAAGCTCGGCGTCGCGTACGAGCTGACCGCGGAGCTGAAACTGGTCAAGCAGGCCGACCCAAAGGTGGCGGACTACGTCGCCAAGAACACGCCGATCCCAGCGGGCGTCCTCTCGGTCGACGCGGCGTCCGTGGTCTTCACGGAAGCCGGCCGGCGCTGGCGACTCCCGCGCGCGGGCACGCAGGATGCGGCGCAAGACGCCTTGCTCCAAGCCGGCGCGCTGCGCAAAGCGCGCGAGGTCTGCACCGAACGCGACCTCCTCCAGGCCCACGGAACCTTCTACGAACTGCCGGCGCTCAATGCCGGCGGCGCGATCCGCCTCCGCCCCGTCGCCACGAGCGACCTCGCCGTGCACGATTACTGCTCCTACCGCGGTTTGCTGGTGCTCTCGGGGATCGACCCAGGCGCGGGCGCGACCAACCGCCACGTGCTTCGCTCCGAGGACGGCGCCGCCGCCGTCTGGGTGGGCGCGGCCGACGACCTCTGGAAACTGGGCAAGCCGCGCGGGCACGGCGGCCCTTGGGCGAAGAGCACCGCCAAGGCCGACCTCCCCTCGGACCCTTACCTGATGACGGGCTACGACCGCAAAACCCTCTCCTTCGAGAACCATTCCGACGACACCGTGAGGGTGACCATCGAGCTCGACGCGGCGGGCGATGGTCACTTCGCACCGTGGCGGACCTTCCGCCTGCAGGCGGGCGAACGGCTCCACGAGAGGTTGCCCGACGGCCTGAATGCCTATTGGCTTCGGGCGACCTCCAACCGGGACGCCGAACTTACCTGCCAACTGACCTACGAATGAACCGCCTCCTCCTGCTCGCCCTCGCCACGCCCTTACTCGCGGCCGACCCGAAAGCCGCCGCGATCGCCCCGCCCGCCCCGGTGACGCTGATGGCCCAACCGCTGGCGCCCCTGGTCGTCGACACGCTCACCGCCGGCTCCGAGTTGGGTCGCTGGCTTTCCTCCAAAGGGAAGTGGGAGCGTCGGGCGGACGGGCTGCGGGCCGAGGAAGTCGAGGCCGACAAGCATAACGCGGTCAATCGGCTCGTGCAGCCGCTGGGCGACTTCGCCTTTGCGTGTGAATTTCGCTTCGACGGCGCCAAAGGCATCAGCTTCTCCGTGAACGACCCGAAGGAACACCTCGCCCGGGTGCTGCTGACGCCGACGAGCTTCATCGCCCGGAAGGACGACCGCGACAAGAAGGGACCCGACGTGGCGATCAACTTCCTGACCGCGACCGTGAAGTTCGACCCAGGCACCTGGCACACGCTGGTGGTGGAGATGGTCGGCGACACCTTCGTGGCCACCGTGGACGGCAAGGTGACGGCGGTCGGCGCCCATGAGCTGTTCCGCGCGCCGAAAGTCAGCCCGGGATTCACCGTGGACGGCGCCGCGGCCACCTTCCGTAACGTCGCGCTGTGGTCCGCCCGCCCCGAGCCGAAGGCCGACTGGAAGGCCCGCCGGGAGACTTTGGTCAAGCCCGGTCCGGCGAAATAGCCGGTCCACTGAACTTACCCGCAACCTCTACCGCTCGGCGTGGTTTAATCTTCGCCCCCATGACGCGCCTCCTCCCTCTCCTCGCCCTGCTCTCCGCACCGCTGATCGCCGCCGAAGCCCCCGGGACCCTGCTGGCCCAACCCGACAAAGAAGTCCTCACGGATACGCTGCTCAAGGACGCCAAAGGGGCCGAATGGAAGATCGCCAAAGGCAAGTGGGAGCGGACCTCCGAAGGCATCCGCGTCGAGGAACTGACCGCGGACAACCATGGCGCCGCCGGCCGCCTCGTCCAGAAGCTGGGTGACTTCGTCGTCGCGTTCGAGTTCCGCTTGGACGGCGCCAAATCGATTTCGCTCAGCATCAACGACGCGAAAGAACACGTCGCCCGCGTCATGATCACGCCGACGGCCCTCCGGGTGCAGAAGGATGATCATGATCATGATGGTCCCGAGAAGAGCATCGTCTTCCTGCATCAGGCGGAGAAGTTCGAGGCGGGCACCTGGCATCGCGTCGTCCTCGAGATGGTCGGTGACACGCTGGTCGCGACGATTGACGGGAAGATCAGCGGCTTCGGTCGAGACGCCCTCTTCAAGACCGAAAAGGCGAACCCTGGCCTGACCTGCGTCGGCCAGTCCGCGACGTTCCGTAACTTCACCCTCTGGAGCGCCCTGCCCGAACCCAAGGCGACCTGGAAGGAAGCCAGTACGAAGATCACGGAAGCGATGCAGGCCGCCCCGAGGCCCCCCGCGCCCGCGGCGGCCGCCAAGGCCAAGGCGGCGAAGGCCAAGGCCGCGGCCGCCAAATAAGCCCTCGTCCCGGGTTTCCGGTGTCCGCGAAGCATCTCCCCGCTTGCGCTGACGGGACGAACCTCCAAGTTCGACCTTCCTCCCGTCCTATGTCCGACCCCTTCGACCGCATCGAGGTAGCCTTGGCCGATATCGCCGCGGGCAAGCTCGTGATCGTGACGGACGACGAGAACCGCGAGAACGAGGGCGACCTCGTGATGGCGGCCGCCAAGGCGACCCCGGAGACGGTCAACATGATGATCCGCCACGCGCGCGGCCTCATCTGCGTCCCGACCGTCGAGCATCAGTTGCGGCGCCTCGGCATCTCCCAGATGGTCCCGGAGAACCGGGAGTCGCAACGCACCGCCTTCGCGGTCTCCGTCGACGCCGCCGAAGGCATCTCCACCGGCATCTCCGCCTACGACCGCGCCAAGACCATCGCGATCCTTGCGGACCCCGCGGCCAAGCCCGAGGCGCTCGTCCAACCCGGCCACATCTTCCCGCTGCTCGCCCGCCCCGGCGGCGTCCTGCAACGCGCCGGCCACACCGAGGCGGCGGTCGACCTCGCGACCCTCGCCGGCCTGCACCCCAGCGGGGTGATCTGCGAGATCCTCAACGAGGACGGCTCGATGGCGCGCCTCCCCGAACTCGTCGAGCTCAAGCGGCGGTTCGGCCTGCACATGATCTCCATCGCGCAACTCATCGAGTTCCGCCACCGCCGCGAAAAACTCGTCGAACTGGTCGCCGAGACCCCCTTCCCGTCCATGTGGGGCGAGTTCACCCTGCGCGTCTACCGCTCCTTGCCCGATGGTCGGCAGCACCTGGCCTTCATCCTCGGGACGCCGGACGAGGCCCCCATGCTCGTACGCGTCCAACGCGCGAATGTGCTGGGCGACCTCTTTCGCGGCCGGGACTTCGGCGCGGGGACCTCGCTCGGCGCGAGTTTCGAGGCGGTGACCCGGGCCGGTCGCGGCGTGGTCGTCCACGTTGACCAACCCCATGGCGGCCTGCAGGCTGATGCCGCCGGCGTCCGCCTCGGGCGCATTGATGCCCGCGACTACGGCATCGGGGCCCAGATTCTCTCGCACATCGGCCTTCGCCGGATCCGCCTCATCACGAACAACCCGCGCAAAGTGGTCGGGCTCAGCGGCTACGGGCTGGAAATCGTCGAGCAGGTGCCCTTCGCCGGGCCCCCGGGCGTTTCCGCTTGAAGACGCGGGGCGAACCCCTTCTCTCGGGCTTCCGTTCTTCCCACCATGAGCCAGGACAAGCCCATTCCCGACGCCATCGATGGCTCCGAACTGCATTTCGCGGTGGTCGCCGCGGGGTATAACGGCGAGCTCGTGGACGCGCTGCTGCGCCGGGTCGACCGGACGCTCCGCAACGGCGGGGTGCCGGAGACCAACATCCGGGTCGTACGCGTCCCTGGTTCCGGGGAGATCCCGTACGCGGCCTACATGTCCGCTATGAGCGGCGACTTCGACTGCGTCATCGGGCTCGGCGTCGTCATCGCCGGCGACACGCCCCACCACGAGATCATCGCCCACTCCACCGCGCAGGCCCTCCAGGATGCCGCGCTCCGCTCCGAGGTCCCGATCATCAACGGCATCGTCGTGACCAACGACCGCGCCCAGGCCGAGCTGCGCTGCAAGGGCAACCTCGACCGGGGCTGCGAATTCGCCCAAGCCGCCCTGACCATGGCCTACCACCGGGTCGCGCTCGGCGCCCGCCTCGACGAGGTCGACGCCGAGGAACGCTCCAAGCGCGACGGCCGCGACCCCTTCGCCCAGAACTGATGGAAGCCCCGACGACTACCTCCGCCCGGATCCGCATCCGGATCCGCGGCCTCGACCACCGCATGGTCGACCAGTCCGCCGGCGAGATCGCCGCCCAGGCGGCCCGCACCGGCGCCCGCGTGAACGGGCCGCTGCCCCTGCCGTCGCGGGTCGAGGTCGCCCGCGCCGGCGGCCAAGATGAGATCCGGGGCCACCACCGCCTCGTCGAGGTCATCGGGGCCAACGCCCAGACCATCGAGGTCATGCGCCGCCTCAACCTGCCCAGCGGCGTCGACATCACGATCGTCCTCCCAGACCAACCGATCGCGCCCGACCCCAATGCCGTCCCGGCCAAGCGTAACCGCCGTCACGACAACCGAGTCGCGGCGATCCAATTCCTCTGCGCCTGGGAAAGCCAGCGTCACCCCGACCTCGTCACGGCCCTCTACGACTTCATGAACGGCCGCGAGCAAGGCCGGGATTACTTCTCCTTCGCCGAAGAACTGATCCACGGCGTGATTCGCGACGTCACCCTGGTCGACGTGGTCGTCACCAAGTACGCCACCAATTGGGCGGTCGGACGGATCGCGCGCGTCGACCTCGCCATCCTCCGTCTGGCGGTGTTCGAACTGATGCGCCGGACGGACATCCCGCCGATCGTCAGCATCAACGAGGCGGTCGACATCGCCAAGGAGTTCTCCACCGAGGAATCCCGCCGGTTCGTGAACGGCATCCTCGATAGTTACATGTCCGAGCTCGGCCGCGACCCGCGCAAGGCCGAGGGCGGCTGAACCCCGGATGGCGGGCGGCTTCCTCGATAGGCTGAAGGCCGGGCTGAGCCGCACCGCGGACGCCGTGGCCAACCTGCTCGCCCGGCCCATGGACGCGGGCTCCACCGAAGGCCTGCGGGAGCGGCTCCTCGCCGCCGACTTCGGGCTGACGACCGCGGACGAGATCGTCGCCGCCGCGCAGGCCGCGTGGAAGCGCGACGGCGGCCTGCGCCAAGCGGGCGCGGCCGAGGCCGCCGCCACCGTGATCGAACGGGCACTCACGCCGGCCGAGGCGAAACCCCTCGCGACCGGCCGACCCCTCGTGGTGATGCTCCTCGGCGTCAACGGGGCCGGCAAGACCACGACCGCGGCCAAACTGGCTTGGCGCTGGAAACAGGAAGGCCGCACGTGCCTGCTCGGGGCCTGCGACACCTTCCGCGCCGCGGCGGGCGAACAACTCTCCGCCTGGGCCGACCGACTCGGCGTCGAGGTCGTCGGCGGTGCCGCCGGCGCCGACCCGGCCGCCGTCGCCTTCGATGCCGTCAAGGCCGGCGCGGCGCGCGGCTGCGAGGTCGTGCTGCTCGACACCGCGGGCCGCCTGCACACCAAGGCCCACCTGCTCGAAGAACTCCGCAAGGTCGTGCGCGTGACGGCGAAGGCCCAGCCGGACGCGCCGCACGAGAAGTGGCTGGTGCTCGACGGCTCCCTCGGGGCGAACTCGATCGAACAAGCGCGCATCTTCCACGAGGCCGTCGGCCTCACCGGGCTGGTGGTGACCAAGCTCGACGGCACCGCCCGCGGGGGCGCGCTCGTCGCCGTGGTCCGCGAACTCGGCGTCCCCGTGCGCTTCCTCGGCCTCGGCGAGAAGCCGGAGGACCTCCAGGTGTTCGCGGCCCGCGCCTATGCCCGGTCCATCGTCGGCCTCGACGGCTAGGTTGGCTTGCCACCGCCGCGTTCGTCCGCCACCGTCCCCCTTATGTCGGCCGAGACCGTGCAGGTTGAATTAGGCGACCGTTCCTACCCGGTGAGGATCGGCGCCGGACTGCGCCACGAGGCCTTGGCCGTCGCCGACCGCCGGCTGGCGGCCGGTCAGCGGTGCGCCGCCCTCACCTCGCCCGGCGTCGCCGCGGCCCAACCCGCGTTCGTCGCGGAGCTGGGCAAGCGCATGCCCGTGCTCGTCACGACCGCCGACGGCGAAACCGCGAAGTCGGCCGGGGAACTCGCGCGTGTCTGGGATTTCCTCGCGGCCCAAGGCATCGCGCGCGACGGCGCGGTCTTCGCGCTCGGCGGGGGCGTGATCGGCGACCTCGCGGGTTTCGCCGCGGCCTCCTACCAGCGCGGCGTCGATTTCTACCAGCTCCCGACGACCTTGCTCGCGATGGTCGACAGTTCCGTCGGCGGCAAGACGGGCATCAACCTCGCCGCCGGCAAGAACCTCGTCGGCGCGTTTCATCAGCCCACGGCCGTCTTCGCCGACACCGACTGGCTCGCGACGCTACCGCCGCGGGAGTTCGCGGCCGGCATGGCCGAGGTGATCAAGCATGGCCTGCTGGCCGACGCCGACCTCTTCCGCCGACTGCAGGCGAACGCGCCGCTGGCCTGGAATCACGCGCTGCTACCGGCCGTGATCCGTCGCTGCTTGGAGATCAAGGCCGCGGTCGTCGCCGGCGATGAACGCGAGACGAGCGCCACGGGCGGTCGCGCCTTGCTCAATCTCGGCCACACCTTCGGCCACGCCATCGAGGCGGTCGCCGGTTACGGGACGTACCTGCACGGCGAGGCAGTCGCCATCGGGCTCGTCATGGCCGCGCGCCTGTCGGCCGACCTAGGGCGCTGCACCGCGGGTGAGGCCGCGGCCGTCGCCGCGACGGTCCGGGCGCACGGCCTGCCCGACCGGCTCCGTGCACCGCTCTCGCTGGCACCGATGCTCGCGGCGATGAAGCGCGACAAGAAGGTCCGCGCCGGCAAGCTGCGTTTCGTCCTGATGCAAGGACTTGGAACCGCGGTCACCGCGGACGACGTCCCGGAAGACCGGGCCAGCGCGGCGTTCCTCGCCGGCGGGGCGGTCGCCTAAAGGCCATGACCCGGTGCCTCCCCGCCCTGCTCGCGAGCCTACTGCTGAGCGCCTGCGCGCCGTCCCCGCCCCCCACCCAAGGCACGGTGACGACCGACCAAGGCCGGACCGGCGTCACGGGCTACATCCGGTATTGGCCCGGCGACCTGCCCATCGTGCTCTCCGTGCCGCATGACGGGGCGCTCGCGCCCGCCGGCATCCCGGACCGGACCACCGGCGTGACCGTGCGCGACAGCCACGCGCGCGCCCTCGCGGAGGCGATCCGCGATGCTTTGCAGGCGAGGTTCGGCCGCGCACCCCACCTCGTCGTCTGCGAACTCTCACGCCGGAAGGTCGACGGCAACCGCCCGCTGGCCGAAGGTGCGGCCGACCCGCAGGCGGCGCAGGCGTGGCGCGACTACCACGGCGCCATCGACGCGGCGGAGCAGGCGGTGCTGGCCCGGTCGCCGCACGGGCTCTACCTCGACATCCATTCCCACGGACACCCGAAGCAGCGCCTCGAGATCGGCTACCTGCTCAAGGCCGACGACCTGCGCCTAACGGACCTGCGCCTGGACACCGACGCGACCGTGGCGGCCCGCTCCTCCCTCCGCGCGTTGAGCCGACGGACGCCCGCGAAATTCTCGGAGCTCATCCGCGGGGCCACCAGCCTCGGTGGCCTGCTTGGTGCCCGCGGCCTACCGGCGGTGCCTTCACCCACCGAGAGCCTGCTCAACGGGGACCCTTACTTCAGCGGCGCGTTCGACATCGAAGCCCACGGGTCCCGCGACGGTGGTCGGCTCGACGCGGCGCAGCTCGAGGTCCCGCGCATGCTCCGCGACACCCCCGAGCACCGGGCCGCCACCGCCCAGGCCATCGCGGAATCGCTCGAGGTCTACTTCGAGCGGCACTTCGGGACGAGGTTACGCTAGCCCTACGGCCGCGGGCCGACGGCTGGCTTCACCGCCCGCCAGTCACCGTCGCGCAAGCGGCGATCATTCTGTTCGTTCGCGGCCCGGATCCGCTCCTCGAGCGTGCCGGCCGCGGGCGCCTCGCCGGCGAGCGCGGCGGCGGCGGGCGATTTCGCCGTGCGGAACGACGGGTCGTTCGCGGGGATGGCGCAACCCACCAGGGTCAGCGCCAAGCAGCTGAGCCAGGTCTTCATCAAGCTTGGGCGCGTTGACGCGCATCGAGTTCCAGCCACGCCCGCAAGCCGAGCGCGGACTTCCGGGCCCGCTCGCGAGCGGCGGGGAGATCGTCGGCATCGAGCACGGCGGCGCGGGCGAAAGCGTAGAACTTCGCCTTGGGCTCGGTGCCGGAGGCGCGGACGGCCACGCGGCGACCATCGGCCAGTTCCGCGAGGATGAATTCCTCGGGCGGCATGCGCTCGCCCTCGGCGTCCAGGACCTCGTCCCGCTCGTAATCGACGACCTTCGCCACCTTGGCGCCAGCGATCTCCTTCGGCGGCGTCCGGCGCCACGAGGCGACGATGCGGCGGATGGCGGCAGCCCCTTCGGCCCCTTCGAAAGTGAGGTTGAGCAGGTCCTCATGATAGGCCCCATGGCTCAGGTGCAACACGTCCAGCGCATCGAGCAAGGTGCGGCCACGCGCGCGGAGCACGGCCGCGAACTCGCAAAGCATGACGACCGTCGCGTTGGCATCTTTGTCGCGCACGGCATCGTCGGCCAGGTAGCCGTAGCTCTCCTCGGCACCGAGCAGGAAGAACTTGGAGTGACGCAGCGCGAGCGGGGCGCGGCGGCGCAGCGGGAGGTTGGGGGCGTCGGCGCCCGCGCCGGCGGCCAGCTGGCGGCTCCACTTCTCGAGCTTGCGGGCGATCCACTTGAAGCCGACCAAGGTCTCGACGCAACCGACGCCATGGCGGGCGCAGATGGCGGCGACGAGCGGCGTCGTCACGAGCGACTTGAGTACCACGGCTTGCGGGGAACCCGCGGCCGGGATGAGCGCGGCATCCTTCAAGGCCGAGAGGCGGAACTCCGTGAGCAAGGCCGCGACCTCGTTGCCGGTCAACAGGCGGTAGGTACCGTCGGCCTGCGGACAAGCCACGCCCACGCGATCGGAATCGGGGTCGGTTGCCAGCACGAGGTCCGCGCCGATCTCGGTGGCGAGCTTCAGCGCGAGCGCGAAAGCGGCCGGACTCTCGGGGTTCGGCGAGGGCACGGTGGGGAAACGGCCATCATGCTCGAGTTGCTCATGCACGAGGTGCGGGTCGAGCCCGAGACGCCGCAGGGCCGGGACGACGGTGACGTCGCCGGTACCATGCAGGTTGGTGTAGACGACCTTGGGGGCATGCCGCGCCATGGTCTCGGGGTCGAGGACGCTACCCGCGACGCGGGACAGGTAGGCCTCCTCGGCGACGCCATCGACGACGAGCAAGCGGCTGAGGTCCTTCTCCAGGTAGGGGGCGACGTCCGCCGGGCCGAGCTTGCCGACCTCGGCGACGATGGCGACATCGTCGGGCGGGGTGACCTGGCCTCCATGACCGAGGCAGCACTTGAAGCCGTTGTCGTGCGCGGGATTATGGCTCGCGGTGATGACGACGCCGGCTTGCGCCCCGAGATGGCGCACGGTGAAACTGAGCTGAGGCGTCGAACGCGGCCCGGCGAAAAGGTAGGCCTCGCCACCGAGTTGCGACCAGGCCGAAGCGACGAGTTCGGCGAAGTGGCGGGAAAAATGCCGGACGTCATGCGCGATGACAACCCGCGGGTGCGGGTGGGTCGCGGAGACCTGCCGCCAGAGCCCCATCGCCGCCCGGAGCACGTTGATGTCGTTGAGGCAAGCCGACCCGAGGGCGGCGCGCACCGGTAGCCCCTCGGCGTCGAGCTCGTTGGCCGCGGCGACCCGACCGACCGTCCGTCCGCGCATCCCGCCGGTCCCGAAAGCGATGCCTTTGTAGAAGCGATCCTCGAACTCGGCCCAGGCTTCCCGGGCGACCAGGTCGCCCAAGGTCTCCCACGCCGCGGCCGGCAAGGCGCCCGACTGGACCCAGCTGGTGGCGTTGGCTAAGGCGGCGGCGGACAACCGGCCTTGGGCTTGGGCGGACCGGAGGGCGGCGAGGACGGCGGCGGGAGCGCTCATGTGTCCGGCCATACTTACCCTCCGGCGGACCGGGACAAGCCCGGAGGCAGGGGGGGGAGGCGGGGGTTGACACCTTGCGTCCCATCGCAAGGGTTTAGCCCCCATGCCAGACGATAGTCTCAAGAAGAAGCCCCCGGGCGGAGATGACCGCAACCTCGTGATCGTCGACGACGATTTCAAGAACGCGGATGCGGAAGACCGCCTTTGGCTCTTCTGGGAGCGCAACAAGAGCCTGATCATCCAAGGGACGACCGCCGTCGTGGTCGCCGTGCTTGGCCTCCTGATGTACGAGTTCGTCTGGAAGGCCGGCCGGCGCGAAGCCTTGCAGCAGGACTACCTCGCCTGCCTCGACGAGCCGGCTCGACGCGCCTTCGCCGCCAAGCATGCCGGCCAGCCCCTCGCCGCCGTGGCGATGGCCGAAGTGGCCGACGAATTGAAGTCGGCCGCCAAGTTCGCGGAGGCCGCCAAGGCCTTTGACGAGGCGGCGCGCCTGGCCAGCTTGGCCGGCGAAGCCCCCGTGGTCAAGACCCTCGGCGCCCGGTCCCGCCTCGAAGCCGCGTTGGCCCGCGTCGACGGCGGTGACGCCACCGGCGAAGCCGCGCTGACCACTTTCGCCAAGGACCAAACCACGCCCGAGACTTGGCGCGGCTACGCCATGCTCACCTTGGCCAACCTCGCGGTCACCAAGGCCGACCTGCCGGGGGCCACCAAATGGCTCAACCAGATGGACAAGGAACTCCGCAAGGATCACGTCTGGCGCGAGTACAAGGATAGCCTGATCCGCTCCGAGCCCGGCCTGCTCAACCCGGTGGCCGTGCCCGCGGCCCTGCCGACGGGCAAGTAACGCCCGATGGCCGCCGCCGCGCCGCTGCCCGAGGCCGCCGTGGCGGCTGAACGCCTGACAAAGCGCTATGGCTCCCTCACGGCGGTCGAGGACCTCACGTTCTCGGTCGCGCCCGGCGAGGTCGTCGGCTTCCTCGGCCCCAATGGCGCGGGCAAATCGAGCACGATGCGTATCTTGGCCGGGACCATGGCCGGCACCTCCGGCCGCGCCTCCATCTGGGGCGTCTCCGTCGCCCTCGATCCCGCCGGGGCGAAACGCCACATGGCGTACATGCCGGAAAACAACCCGTTGCCCGAGGACCTCAAGGTCGAGGAATACCTGACGCTGCGCGCCCGCCTCAAGGACGTCCCCGCCGACCTCGTCGCCCAGCGCGTGGCCAAGGTGATGGACGACTGCGACCTCGCCCGCCGGGCCGCCCGTCAACTCATCGGCCAGCTTTCCAAAGGCTTCCGCCAGCGCGTCGGTATCGCCGACGCCCTCCTGGCCGAACCCAAGGTCGTGATCCTCGACGAGCCGACCATCGGCCTCGACCCGCACCAGATCGTCGGCATCCGCGACCTGATCCGTTCCTTACGGGGGAAAATGGCCGTGCTCATCTCCAGCCACATTCTCCACGAAGTGGAGCAGGTCTGCGATAAGGTCGTCATCATCAACCGCGGTCGCCTCGTGGCCCAAGGCCGGACCGAGGACCTCCGCCGCGAGCTGATCCCGACCGCCAACTTCACCGTGGTCGCGCGGGTCGACCTCGCCCGCCTGACGCAGTCCGTCGTGACGGCCGAACCCGCGGCCCTCCTGGAAACGCTGGCCTCGGCCGACGGCTGGACCCGCTACCGCATCGCCTTGCCCGCGGCCTCGCCCGCGCGCGAGTCGCTGGCCACCGTGCTCATCGCCGCCGGCTTCCCGCTTCGCGAGATCGCCGAGGAGCGCATCGGGCTCGAGGATATCTTCATCGCGGCCACCCGCCGCACGCCCGCGGACCTCCGCCGCCCCTGACCATGCGCCATTTCCGCACCCTGCTCGCGCATGAGCTCCGCACCGCCGCCCTCGCCTGGAGCACCTGGGCCTCGGCCGCCCTGTTCCTTGGGCTCATGGGCGCCCTCCATTGGTTCGCCGTCCTGGACGCGGCCGAGGTCGCTCAGGCGAGCTCGCCGATGGAAGCGACGTACCAGCTCTTCTGGGTCCCGCTACTTTGCGTGCTGCCGTTGCTGACGATGCGCAGCTTCGCGGAGGAACGCCGCCAAGGCACGCTCGCGGCCCTGCTCACCACCCCGGCGAGCCCGGCGGCCGTCGTCTGGGCCAAGTTCGTCTCCGTCTGGCTGACCTGGCTGGGCTTCTGGCTCGCGTTCACCGCCTTCCCCTTGCTGGTCACCCAACGACTCGGCTCGGCCGGCGACCAACGACTTGGCGACCCGATCGTGCTCTGGGGCGGGCTGGCTTTCATCGCCGTGAGCGGTCTCATGCACGTGGCGCTCGGCATCTTGTGCAGCTGCCTGACCCGGAGCTCCGCCCTCGCCGCGCTCCTCACTTTCGTCGGCCTGCTGGCGTTCACCGCGGCCGGCGGCGCCCTCGAGAAACTGCCGATCGAAAGCTGGGAATGGCTCGGCTGGCTGCGCGAGCCCGCCGCCCACCTGCGGACCTTCTCGCACATGGAGGACTTCACCCGCGGCATCCTGGATGCGCGGCCGTTCGTGCTCTACGCCAGCGGCATGCTGCTCTGCCTCGGGCTGGCCGTGCTCACCGTGGAGGGCCAGGAATAACATGGCTCCCCCCCGCGACGACTTCGGCGCCGTGCGCCCCATCCGCCGGCTCAATCGCCTGACGCAGGCCTTGCTCGCCTTCGCACTGGCGCTCGCCGCCAACTACCTCGCCGCCCTGCCCGACTTCCGCCTCCGGGAGGATGTGACGCCGGATCGCCGCCACTCGCTCTCGCCCGAAACGACGGAGACCTTGCGCACGGCGGGCAACCTCGCCCGCGCGACCAAGGACGGCGGCCGGCAATGGGTGCGCGCGCTGCTCCTGACCAACGCCGGCCAACCGACGGACCCCCGGCGGCTCCGCCTAGCCCGCCTACTCGAGGCCTATGAATCCGAGGCGCTGCGCAGCGACCGGCCCTGGTTCGTGAAGCAGGACCTGGGCGACTCCGTCAACGCCTCGCTCTACAGCGCAATCGCCGCCCGCCATGGCGCGCCCGACGCCGGGACCGCGCTCATCCTCCTCTGCGGCAATCGGGCCAAGTACCTCACCTACGCGGAGCTTTTCCCGCGCGGCCCCAATCAGACCGAGGTCTTTCGCGGCGAGGAGGCCGTGACCGCGGCGCTCCTGGAAATCACCGAAGAGAAGGCGGCCATCTGCTACGTGACGAAGGGGCACGGGGAACTGGGGATCGACGACCCTTCGCCGGTCCGCGGCCTGTCGCTGTTATCCCGGCAACTACGCACCCGCAACTTCGAGGTCCGCCCGCTCGACCTGGCCACCGCCGGAGAAGTCCCGCGGGATGCGGCGTTCGTGCTCATCGCCGGCCCGCGCACCCCGTTTTCGCCGACCGAGGACGAGCGCCTGCGCAACTACCTCAGCGAACGGAATGGGCGGATGCTCCTCTTGATCGACCCCGGCCAACGCCACGGGCTCGAGGGGCTCCTCGCCGAGTGGGCCATCTTCTCGCCCGACGCCGAACTGCAGGAGCCGGACCCGACTTGCCGCACCGTCCAGGGCGACATCGCCTTGCGCTCCTTCTTCGAAGGCCATCCCTTGACCAAACCCCTGGCGACTTTGCCGCTGCTGGCCGCGCGCCTCCGCCCGGTGCGCTTCGACCTCGGCAGTTCGCCGGATAGCACGTTGAGCGTCCGCGAACTGGTCCGCTCCTCCAACACCGCCTGGGGAGAGGCCGACCCGTTGCAGCGACCCGCCCGCTTCGACCCCGATCGCGACCAACCCGGCCCCGTGTACATCGCCGCGACGGCGGTCCGGACCACCGGCATCCGCAAGGGCGCGGCCGGCGGTGGCCGCCTCATCGTCGTCGGCACCTCGGAGATCGCCGCCAATGCCCGGCTCGACCGGGGCGGTAACGGCGCCTTCCTCACGCAATGCGCGGCTTGGTTGGGCGACCGCGAGCGCGCGGTGGCCGTGCCGGCCCGCGCCGGCGGGCTTTACCGCCTGAACGCGACGGCGGACGACCTTTGGACGTTGGCTTGGCGCTTTGCGTTGATTCCACTCCTCCTCCTTGCGGTCGGGCTTGCGGTTTCCTTCTGGCGGCGCAGAAGTTAAGCGTCTTATGCGGATCTCCCGCACCACCGTCATCCTGCTGGTCGCCAACCTCCTCGCCTTCGGGCTGGTCTGGAAGGCCACCTACGTGCATCGGCCGACGACGGAAACCCCGGACTTGGTCTTCGCCGCCGCCGGCGCCAAGCTCGAGCTGACGGACGAAGGGCGGACCCTGACGCTGGAACGGCGCAACTCGGTCTGGCGCGTGACCGCCCCCTTCGACTGGCCGGCCAACCTCTGGACGGTGCAACGCCTGCAGGACGAACTACGTTTCATCGGCGCCGATAAAGGGTTCCCCGTCGAGGAAGCGAAGGCCAACGGCGAGGGCCTGGCGGCGTACGGCCTAGCCACCCCGCGCTGGACGCTCAAGGTCACGGGGGAGGCCGGCACGGTCACCGAGGTGAAGATCGGGTTGATGCCGAGCACCCGTAAATGCTACCTGCTCACCGAGGATCGGCGCCGGATCATCCCGCTCCCCGAAGCGATGACCGCCGCCCTGGAGATCAAGCCCGAAGCCTACCGCGTCGACAAGGTCTTCGAGGTGACCGACTTCGAGGCGCGCGCGGTCTCCGTCCGCCGCGGTCCCGGCGAAGAAGTCTTCTCCTTGGTCAGCGAGACCCGGGCGCGGGTCGGCGTCACCGCCTCCGGCCCGGAGTGGCGCTTTGAAGCCCCTTTCGATACCCTGGCCGACGCCGAGAGCGCCCCGAAGGCGGTGGCCGACCTCACCAACCTACGCGTGCTCCGCTTCGTCAACGCGACCGAAGCGGAGACCGGGCTCGCCAACCCCGTCCTGCGGATCGCCATCGAAGGCAGCGCCCGCCGCCAGGCCTTGCTGCTGGGCAAGCCGGCCAACGAGAAAGGCGACCAACGTTTCGCCAAGCTCGAGGACAACGTCGCCCTGTTCGTGGTCGATGCCCCGGCGTTGCAGACCTGGTCGCTCGCGGTGCCTCGCCTGCTCTCGTCGCGCCCGGCGGCGTTCGACGCCCCGCTGGTCACCGGCTTCACGCTTTCGCATGAAGGTCGCTCCCTCACCCTTCGCCGGCTCGATGCGGGCGCCGGCGGCACGCGCTGGGAGATCCCCGTGGTGCCGGGCTCGACGGCGACCAAGCGCCGCGAAGCCGATCGCACGCAGGTCGGTCGCTTCCTCCAGGACCTGTCGGCGCTGCGCGCCATCGTGCGGCCCGTTTCCGCTCCGGCCGCTCCCGGTTCCCCGGAAGTCTTGCTGCTCCCCTCGCCCCCGCCCGAACCGCGGCAAAAGCTCGAGCTCGAATTTGGCAACGACCGCCTGACGCTGCTGATCGCCGACGCGCCGGCCCCCGGCGGCGCCGGCCTGCGCCTCGTCTACGCCAAGGACGCCAAGTTCGGCGCGCTCTGCGATGTCAGCCTGCTCGCGGCGCTGCTCACGCAGGTCGAGCCCCAGGGCTGGCGCGACCGCGCGGTGATGCAATTACCCCAAGGCGCGAAGGTCTCCGGCCTGCGCCTGACCGACCGCGCCGACGGCAAGGTGCTCGGGGAAGCCCGGCTCGCCCCCAATGGCAGCTGGACCGGGAGCGGACGCCTCGATGCGGCCACCGCTCGGCGCGTCGCCGAAGCGATGGCGGAAGTCACCGCCACCGAATTCCCCACGCGCGACCTCGGCGCGGGCGACTGGAAATATGAACTGCGCGTGACCGATCAAGCCGCGGCGGGGGCCGGCGGCGCGGCCGAAAGCCTCCGCACCTACCTCCTGGCCGCCCCGATCGGCGCCCACAACCTGTTGGTCCGCGACGACGCCGACACCGACGCCTTCCTGCTCGTGCCGATCCGCGCCGACATCCTCATCCCCCTGCTCGAAGCCGGGAAATGAACCCGCGCCCGGCCAGCTCGCCGGTGCGACGGTTCCTGCGTGGACTGGCGAACGTCGCCTTGGGCCTGCTCCTGCCCTGCCAGCTCTTGCTGCTCTGGGTGGTGACCCGCGAGGGTCCCGTGGAATTACCGGGAGCGGTCGGGCGATACCTCTCCGACCAAGGGGCCGAACTCGGCCTACGCCTCCACGCCCGCCGCTACCTCCTGACGCCGCAACGCACGCTGATCGCCGAGGACTTCGCCGTGGAGATCGAAGGCCTCTCCGGGGAGGTCTTCACCGCGGACCGCGTCGAGATCGGCTTACGCCTGACCGGTACCGCACGCGGGTTGGCCTCGCTCCGCGTCGTGGAGGGACGGCTCTGGTTCCCCGCGTCCATCGCCCACCGCGCCGAGCGCACCTTGCTCATCGACCGACTCCGCTGCCACCTTGTCCGCGAGGGTCGTTGGTGGCAGGCCAACGTCTCCGCGCGGGCCGGCCGATTAACCGTGGACCTGGCCGGCACACTACCGGGCGGGCTATTCGCCGCACCGACCACCGCACCGACCGGCCCGCGCCGACCGACCGCCGAATCGTGCGCGATGATCTTGCGTCAGGCGGAAAGCGCTTTGGCGTGGCCAGCGCGTACCGCGGGCGGCTGGCTGAGCGTGGTCAGCACTGGGCGGCCAGAAGGGGGCGCGCTCCTCGTGGCGAGCGGCACCTTGGCGAACGACTGGGCCGACGAAAAGCTCGGCCTGATCCGCATCGCGGAGCCCCGGTTAAAAGCCCAACTACAACTCGACGCGCAAGGAGGCCTCGGCTCATGGAAACTGGATCTTGCGGCGCAAGACCTGGACGGCCAAGGCCACCAGGCTCGGGGTCTGGCGCTCGCCGTCGCCGGCCAAGGCCTTGACCCGCGTTTGGTCCGCGGCACCTTGCGGTTACACGGCGTGCAATCGTCGGGGCTCGCCGGCGTTGAGGCGCGCCTCGACGGTTCCGGCGACCCCACCCGCCCTTGGCACCTCGACCTCCGCACCGCCGCTTCGCAGGTCGACCTCGCCTGGCGGCCGACGGCGGGGAGCGGCGGGGAGTTCCGCAGCGCCGCCGCCACGCTGGCGCTCGAAGACCTGCGCCGTTTCCCCTTGGTGCGTGACGCCTTGACGAAGGCGGGGCTTGGCCTCGAAGGCCGCTTGCTCTTGGCCGACCTCCGCGTCGTTTGCGACGAAGGGACCTGGGCGATCCGCTCGGTCGCCGGGCGCGCGGCGTTCAGCGGGCTGCAGGCACTGGGCATCACGTCCGACGCCATCGCCCCGGGACGCGCGCTCCCCCTCACGACCGAATTCCACTATGACCCGGCGGCCCAAGATTTCCCGCTGAAGCTTACCGCGGTCAACCTTGCCGGCATCCGCGGCGAGGCGCTTTGCGCGACCCAGGACGGGGGAGCGTACCGACTCAACCTGCGGGGCGAACTGGCGCCGGGGAGCCTGGACGGGCTACTCGGGGACTGGTGGAAAGAACTCTGGAAAACCTTCCTGCTCACGGCGCGGCCGCATGCCGTGATCGAGGTCGAAGGCCGCTGGGGCGGACCGACGCACACCACCACGCGCGGGGCGGTGCTGCTCCAGGAATTCCAATACCGAGAAGCCCCCTTCCGCTCCGTCGAGGTGCGGGTCGACGCCAACCCCCGGCGCACCTGGATCGGCCTGCGTCGCCTCGCCGGCGGCACGACGGCGGACGACGGTCAAGTCGACGGCGCGGTCTCCTGGGACTGGGCCAACCCTTTGGCCGCGGTGGGGCCTTGCGTCCACGTCGAAGGCAACCTGCAGCCGTGGATCGCCGCCCGGCTCGCCGGCCCCGAGCTCGCCACCACGCTACGTCCCTTGGTCATGCCGCCCAGCCGTCGACTGGTCGTCGATGTCGCGCCGTCCGCGCCGGGCGTGTTGGATGTCACCGCGACCGTTCATTGCGATGACCCGGTCGTGGCCTGGGGCGTGGCCTCCGCCCACCTGGACTTGACGGTGCGCTCCGCCGCGCAGCAACTCGGCGTCGTCGCCGAACTGGACCTGGCCAGCGGTCGTGCCCACCTCGACCTTACCGGGGACGTGACCCGGGCGCCCAAGGTCGCGCTACAACTGAAAGGCTGCGACCCAGTTAAGCTCAGCGCCCTCCTCGGCCAGTTCAGCAAGACGACAGCCCCGCCCACGAGCCCACCGCCCGCCCGCACCGCCATCGCCCAGCTAGATCTGGGCTTTGCTGGCTCCATCGACCTGGCGCACCCCACCCTTCTGCGCGGCCAAGGGGACTTCACCCTCCGCGACCCGGAGCTGAAAAAAGTCCGTATCCTGGGCGGCCTATCGCGGGCCTTGGAGAAGGTCGGCGTCCAAGCCACCTCCTACGAACTCGACTCGGCCCGCGGCACTTTCGGCTGCCTGGACGGTATTGCCTACTTCCCGGACCTGCTGCTGACCGGGGCCCAGGCCCAGTTGAAACTCGTGGGGGAGGTGGACCTGAATGGGCCGTCCGTAAACTTCCTTGGGGACTTCACCCTGCCCTCCAAGGGCTCCTTAAACCCCCTCGAAATCCTGAACCTCAACCGGGCACTGGTGGCCATGACGAAAATCCGGGTCAAAGGCCCCCTGTCGGACCCGAATACCTCCGCCTTACCCAGGCTAAAGGACATACTTAAATACAACGAATACAAGGACTTAGGTAAAATACCCCCCTCCCTGCGGGAATGAGGGTTGATTTACCCCCTCCTTCGCCTGTATCAGAGAGGTCCAACCCCCTTACGGAGGACAAAACCTTGGACCTAAATAAGATTAAACAAGTCGTGGATTTGATGAAGAAGTCGGACCTGTCCGAGTTCGAGATCCAGGACCAAGAATTCAAGCTGCGCATCAAGCGCGACGTGGCTGGCCGCACCCCGGCTGCCCCGGCCGCCCAGGCGCCCGCTCCGGCCCAAGCGCCCGCTCCGGCCCAGGCGTCCGCCGCCCCCGCCCCCACCGCCCCGGCGGCCGCGGACCCCAACATGAAGATGATCACCTCTCCGATGGTGGGCACCTTCTACGCCACCCCTTCGCCCGACTCCCCGAACTTCGTCGCCATCGGCTCCTCGGTGAAAGCCGACTCCGTGGTCTGCATCATCGAGGCCATGAAGGTGATGAACGAGATCCAATCGGAACTCTCTGGCACCATCGTCGAATGCCTCGTGGCGAGCGGCACCTCGGTCGAGTTCGGCCAGCCTCTCTTCCGCGTGAAGGTCGGCTGAGCCCCGAACCCCGAGCATGAATAAGATCCTCATCGCCAATCGCGGCGAAATCGCCCTCCGGGTGATCCGGGCCTGTCGCGAGCTGGGCATCAAGACTGTCGCGGTCTACTCCCAGGTCGACGAACAGTCGCTCCACGTGCAGCTGGCCGACGAGGCCGTCTGCATCGGCCCCGGCCCGAGCAAGGACTCCTACCTCCGCGAGGATCGCATCATCTCGGCCGCCGAGATCACCAACGTCGACGCCATCCACCCGGGCTACGGCTTCCTCTCCGAGCGCAAGGGTTTCGCCGAGAAGTGCGCCGCCGCCAACATCAAGTTCATCGGCCCGCGCCCCGAGACCATCGGCCTCATGGGCGACAAAGCCAACGCGCGCCAGACGGCCGCGGCCGCCAAGGTCCCCTGCATCCCTGGCACCGACGGCCCCATCGATAACCAGCGCGAAGCCATCAAGGAGGCCCAGCGCATCGGCTTCCCCGTCATCGTCAAGGCCGTGGCCGGCGGCGGTGGCAAGGGCATGCGCATCGTGCACAACGCGGCGTCCTTCCCGAAGGAATTCGAAAGCGCCCGCTCCGAGGCCGAGAAGGCCTTCGGCGACGGCCGCGTCTACATCGAGAAGTACATCGAGCAGCCCCGTCACATCGAGTTCCAGCTCCTGGGCGACGAGCATGGCAAGGTCATCCACCTCGGCGAACGCGACTGCTCCGTGCAGCGCCGCCACCAGAAGCTGATCGAGGAGTCCCCCTCCCCCTTCCTCACCCCCAAGCTCCGCGAGGAGATGGGCAAGACCGCCGTACGCCTGGCCGAGAAGATCGGCTACCAGAACGCCGGCACCATCGAGTTCCTCGTCGATCGCAACGGCAAGTACTACTTCATGGAGATGAACACCCGCATCCAAGTGGAGCACGGGGTCACCGAGGAGGTCACGGACATCGACCTCGTTCGTCGCCAGATCCTCATCGCCTGCGGCGAGAAGATGGAACTCAACCAGAAGGACATCAAGATGACCGGGCACGCCATTGAGTGCCGCATCAACGCCGAGGACCCGGCCCGCAACTTCGCCCCGAGCCCCGGCACCATCGGCCTCTACTACACGCCCGGCGGCCACGGCGTGCGCGTCGACTCGCACTGCTACTCCGGCTACGTCATCCCGCCCCTCTACGATTCCATGGTGGCCAAGCTCATCTCGGTCGGGGCCACCCGCCAGAAGGCGCTCGACCGCATGCACCGCGCGCTGGGCGAGTACATCATCCGCGGCATCCACACGACCATCCCGGTCTGCCGCGCGATCATGAAGGACCCGGTCTTCCGCCAAGGTGGCGCCACGACGAAGTACCTCGAGGACTTCTTCGAGCGGACCCCGAAGGAACTCTGGTCCGCCGCGCCGCTCACCTGAAGCGGCCCGCCGCGACGATGAGCGCCCTTCCGCGCCCGACCCCCGCCACCACCGCCCGCCTGAAAACGGGCGGTGATTGTTTACGCTTCGCGAACAAGTTGTTCAAGGCGGGCGGGATCGCCCATGGCCAAGGCTTCGTGAACGCGGAAGAGGAGTCGCTGACGTTGCTCGGCCACGCCACCGGCCTGGCTTGGGAAAAACTACCCGCCTGCTTCAAGCGCGCCCTGACCGCCAAGGAGAAGGGCGCTTTTCTTGGCCTCGTCGAACGCCGCGTCTTCGACCGCGTCCCCACCGGCTACCTCGTCGGGGAAGCCTGGCTGGGCGGCCTGCGCTTCCGGGTCGACGAACGCGTCATCATCCCGCGCTCCTACTTCGTCGAACTCATTCCCGAGGCGATCCCGCAGTGGCTTCCCCCGGCCGCGCAGGTGACCGACGTGGCCGACATCTGCACGGGCTCGGGCTGCCTCGCGATCCTGCTCGCGAAGCGGTTCCCGCAGGCGCACGTCCACGCGACCGACCTCTCGGCCGACGCCCTCGCGGTCGCGGCCCTCAACGTCGCCGACCACCGGCTGGCGAAACGTGTGACGCTGCACGAGACGGACACGATGACGGCACTGCTGAAAGGACCGAAGTTCGACCTGATCCTCAGCAACCCGCCGTACGAGCCCGAAGGCATCTACCGCCGCCTGCCGGCCGAGTTCAAGAAGGAGCCCAAAGGCTCGCTGGTCTCAGGGAAAGACGGCCTCGATGTGATCCGCCGGCTCCTCGCGCAGGCGCGCGCGATGCTCAAGCCGCACGGCATCCTCGCCATCGAGGTCGGCGGCTTGCAGCCAGCGATGCACCAAGCTTGGCCGACCTTGCCGCTGCTCTGGCTCGCGACGGCCGATGGCTCCGACTGCGTCTGCTTGATCCACGCGGCGGACCTGCGCCGGGCGTTGCCGTCACCAAGCCCGCGCCGCGGCCGTTGATTCCAGCCGGTCCTGCATGGCTTGGGGTAGTTTCGGGAAAAAATCCAGGCCGGTGAGTTCCTCGACTTTGCGGATGCTCACGACGTAGCGCGTCAGCTCGGTGTCGCGCCACTTCTCCTCGTGCGGCACCAGGTAGGCGATGGCGCGGATGCCCTGCTCCTTCGCCTCGTACTCCGACACGACCATCCAAAAGGCGGCGGGCACGGGTAGCCGGCCGATCCGCTGGGCCGGCGGCGCGGTGTAGACCGGGCCGACTTGCACCCAGATGGTGCCGTAGCGTTCGACGTAACGGTGGACGATGCGCTGCTCGAGGTCCTTCCACAGGCCGGCGTTGAGGCCGTGCATCTGCGGGACGATGTTACTCAGCAGGAAGGTCTCTTTCTGGGCGGCCTCCCCGTGGCAGACCGCGATGGCGTAGTTGGGGGCGAGGTGGCCGCGGTCGAAGCCGGAGCGCACATACTCCTGCGTGGACACGCGCGCGGCGGTGCGCGGATCGGTCCGAAAACCCGAGGGACGCTCCGCGGCCTGGCCGGGGTTGGGGAAGACGCGGTAGGACGACCAGCGCGGGCTGGGCAGCGCGTTGTCGTAACCGACCGAGTAGCCCAGATTATGGAGGACCTGCAAGCCCACCCGATCGGTCGGTTCGCCGTAGGGCGCGGTGGCCGCCGCGTCGGGCGAGGGCGCCGGCACGATGTCGCCCTTGATGACCTCTGTCCGGTCCGCCACGTGGTCGAGCCAACCGACGACGCGGGCCGGCGAAGTGCCGTCCTCGCGGACCCCATCGACCACGTCGAGCGCGCGATGCTCCATCGCGATACGCCCGGACCGGTCACTGCACAGGTAGACGACCCCAAGCGTGACCGCGGTCACGACGAAGGCCAAGGCCAGCCAACCGAGGAGGCGGAACAGGCCCCTCATGCGCGGAGGTAATGGCACTGCCAGAGCCAGTTCAGGAACAAGGCGACGAGAAAGCCACGGCGGAGCCAGCTCCCGCCGGCTTCATCGGAGGCGAGGCGCAGGCGCAAGGGATCGCGCCGGAGCCACCACACCGCGGACCAGACGGCCCAGGCGGCGAAGCCGAGCAACCCCAGCCAGAGCAGCGGGTGGAAGCAAAACGCGCCGGCGAAATCGAAAGCGGCGAGGTGCCGCGCGCAGCGCGTGCCGCCGCACCCAAGGCACGGGTAACCGGTCCACTGCATGAACACGCAACCCGGCAGTTGCCAACCAGTTTGGAACCAGGCCCAACCCGCCGCCACGGCCCCGAGGAAACCCAGCGCCCAAACGAGCTCGTGGTTGAGCTCGCCGGGGAAGGCAGGGCGGCGGACAAGGCGGATCACCGATCAGCCAAGGATAAGCGCAAAGACGCCGAACACACAGAAACACCCCAGACAGCAGACGGTCACATTGAGGAGGAGACTCGAGGCCAACACCGCCCATGGGTTGAGCCGTAGCGCCGCCCCGATCGAGCGGGAGACCACGACCGCCATCGCAATCGAGATGGGCAAGCCGAGCAAGGCGTTGACCGACGAGGGGAAGAGATTAAGCGGGGCGCAGAGCAAGCCGATCGCCGCCAGGCCCAGCACACTGGCTGCCACGGTGCGTTCGAAGTCGACCTGCCGAAAGTCGGCCACCCCGAAGGTGCCAAGTAAACGGAGACCCACCCAGACCCAGCAGCCCAGCAGCAGGTTGAGCAAGGGAACGAGCAGGGCAAAGGCCGAGGCCTTGAGCAACAACTCCGTAAACGTCGCTGGCGAGGTTTGCTGGAGCGAATCCGCCAAGGGCGCCAGCCATTTCATCTCTCCCGGCGACCGATTAATGGCCTCCATGATCTGCAGGCCTTGCTGATGACTGAACGCAGCGTTGGCGTCGGCATGGAGGCTCCCACCCACGATGAGGAAAATCCCCGAGATCGCGGCCAAGACCCAAGCCAACGGCACCACCGACCCCAACTGAAGGCGCGAGGCCGCCAAGGTCGGGCTGGGTCGAAGCACGATTTCCTTAAAGGAAACCCAAGCGGAGGAAACGCCCTTGGCTTGTTCCCAAGCCAAGGGTGCGGCGTCCGCCGCATCGGCCACATCCGCCGGCAAAGGCGGCACCGCAGCGCTCGCGACGGCCGCGAACTCGGGCCATTCGCCCAAGGGCTTCCAAGCGGCCATACCGTTGGTCCAAGCGAGGTCGGTCGTCTGGAAACGGCCATTGGCCAAACCGACGGTGACTGCTTCCGGGTCGAAAACCCCGAGTTGGACGGTCTTGCGGGCGAGGTGGATCTGGCGGGTTTCTTCCATCCTGCTTTTGTAGGTTGGACGCGCGGGGCCTGCAAACCTCAACCGCCCAGTGGCGTGAAGAACGGCACGAGCGCGGCCACCATGGCAAGGCAGCCCGTGCAGCATCCCAGGACGAGCATGACGACCATGGCCAGCGCGGGCTTCCAGCCGGGATCAACGTGGGCCAGCGCCAAGGCACGAGCCAGCAAGACGAAGAAAGTCAGGCCCGCGAGGAAAGTCGCGAGGTACGGCGGCCCGCCGCTCGCGAGGCCCCCCGAGTTCAGTCGACTGGCGACGAGGAACCACGCGACGGAGCCGAGCAGCCACGCCCCTCCGAGGTAGGCGATGACGCGGAAGGTCGTGCGCCAACCGGCGGCGCCACCGCCGAAGACGCGGAGGAGGACGTGCAACGCGAGCGTGAGCAAAGCGGCGAGACCCGCCACCCACAACGGCAAGCAGAACAACGCCTTGCCGAGGTAGGTCAGGTTGAGCGCTTCGGTCCGCACCTCCACGGCTTTGCCGATCGCCCGCAGGAAAGCGGTCAAGCCCGATTGACCGAAGAAGAAAAGCCCGGGGACCGCGAGCGCGGCGGCCAGCAATAACCAGATCAAAGCCCGCCCGATTCGCCCGCCCTCGCTGAAGGGACGGAAGGTCGCGGACGGCCGAAACAGCACGCCGACCCAGGTGCGGATCCACCGCCGAAGGAATCCCTTGGCGAAAATCCCGGCAGCCAGCTCGAAGTCGGGCGAGGTCACCGGCTGGAGCGAGACATACGCCGAACGCGCGGCACCAAACTCGACCCGACTCGCGAGCGGCACCCAGGCGGCTTCGCCTTCTCGCCAGGAAAGCACGGTCACCGCGAAACGCCCCGTCGCCAAGCCTGCTTCGACCTCGGCTTGGCCGAAAACCCCGAGGCTCGTCCCTTGACTGGCGAGGTGATAGGGTTCGGCGGGCATCGGGCGCGAAAAGTGGTGAGGAGGGCGGGACTCGAACCCGCGACCGGCGGCTTAGAAGGCTGCTGCTCTGAATCCAGCTGAGCTACCCCCTCGTGAAAACGACCTTAGTCGGCCGCCGAGATTGGGCAAGCCGCGAGGAAACTAACAGATGAGGTCTCTGAAGTCGTGGAAATCGGCGGAAAGACCGCCGGGCAAGCCCTTGTTAATCACCGAGACGGCGTCATGGGAATGCAGGGACTCCAGGTGCGAACAGGCGATGACGAAGTCGCGCACGCGCAGGTCGGCGTCGAACTGCTCGTAGACCAGGCGAGCCGCGTCCTCGACGAACTTGGGGTAGGCCCCGTTGAGCTCGGCGAACGCCTGCTCGTCCTCGCGCTTCACCATGACCTGGGTCTCGGTCTGCAGGGCCTCCAGGCACAGGTCCTTCATGTCCTCGACAAAGAGGCTGCGCCCGGGGGCGACCTCCGCGACGACGCGGGCCTTGGAGCGCTGCGAGTGCGGGATGCCATAGGTCTCCCGTTCCTCGCGGGCGTGCTCGGTGAGCTCCGCGGAACAGGGACAGGCCGAGGAGTAGACGAAGTCGAAATGGACGAAACGGCGCAGGCTATCGAGGTCATCGATGGTCCCCTCCAGCACGGCGCGGTAATACTGCCAGCCTTCCAGCCCGGAACGCAGCGACCGCTGCAACAGCGGGTAGCGGAATTCGACCAGGAGGCGGGCGCGACTGCACTCCAGGTCCTTCTTGTAGCGGATGAGGACCTCCTCGAGCAGTTCATGCGAGAGCACGCGGTCCTTGAACTCGTAGAACGTCCGCATGATGCGGGACATGTTGATGCCCTTGCGGTCGGCCGCGAGGGAGACGGAACCGGTGACGATGCACTCGAGCGGGATCGGCTTGCCGTCGCGCGTGGCCACGAGCATCGGCAGGCGGAAGCCGGAGATACCGACGTGCTGGATCGGGACGTTGGCCCCCTGAATCAGGGAGGCGTCCTTGTTCTGCATGTCGGGCAAAGTCGCCCGGTAGGCATCGTCGGCCCGGAACGCGCGGTCGTAGCGACGGGAGAGATCCCGGCTGCTGGGCGACTGTTTGGCACGGCTCATGGTGGGAGGGAGGTCGGAAGGCCCGGCTTAGCAAACAGGGCGATGAAAAGTGTCCCCTGCGCTGGAGCCACCTGCCGGATTTGAACCGGCGACATTCTCATTACGAATGAGATGCTCTACCAGCTGAGCTAAGGTGGCGGCGCAGAGGAGTTTTGAAGATGGGGAGGCCGGGACGGAAATCAAGCCTAGGTGGCGGCCGAATGCCCTCGCCACCCCCGTAAACCCGACCAAATTGGGGGCGTTCTCCATGCGCGCCGCCCTCATCGCCCGCCAATTCGACGTTCAAGGCCGCCTGGTAACGGTCGAACCGTATGGTTCCGGGAACGTCAACGACACCTACCTGGCGATCTTCCGGACGACGTTCTCCGAACAGCGGTTCATCGTGCAACGCATCCGGAAGGCGGTCTTCCCGAACCCGGAGGTCATCATGCAGAACATGCGGGTGCTCACGGATCACTGCCACGCGAAGCTTGAGGCGGAGGCCGACCGGTCGGACCGGATCTGGCAGCTCCCCAAAATCATCCAGACCAAGGCCGGTGAGGATTGGGTGACCGATGCCCAAGGCGACCTCTGGCGGGCCATCTCGCAGATCGCCAGCGCCAATGCCTTCGACCGCGTCCAGAACCCCGAGCACGCCTACGAAGTCGGCGTCGTGCTGGGCCACTTCCACCGGATGGTCAGCGACCTGCCTTCGGCCCGGCTAGGTTATGCCCTGCCCGGCTTCCACGTGACCCCGGGCTACCTGGCTAAGATGGATGCCGCCCTCGCTACGCCGGAGGGCCAGGAAAGGCTGGAAGCCTCCCTTGAGACCAAGCGAGCCCTTCGTTTCGTGGAGGAACGCCGCACGCGCTGCCATGTGCTCCAACAGGCTTTGGAACGGGGCGAATTGACCCTGCGCACCACCCACGGCGACCCCAAGGTCGGCAATATCATGGTCGATGAGGCCACGGGGCGCGGTACCTGCATCGTCGACCTCGACACGGTCCAGCCCGGGCTGGTGCACTACGACATCGGCGATGCCACGCGTTCGGCGTGCAACCCCGCGGGCGAGGACGCCCCCGAACTATCCTCGGTCATCTTCGACCTGGACCTGTTCACGACCATCTACCGAGGGTATCAATCGCACGCCAAGGACTTCCTCAGCCAAGCCGACCATCGGCACCTGTTCGACTGCATCCACCTGATCCCGCTGGAACTGGGCATCCGGTTCCTGGCCGACCACCTGGCCGGCGACGTCTACTTCAAAGTCCGCTACCCGGGGCACAACCTCCGGCGCGCCTTGGTGCAGTTCAAGTTGGCTGAAAGCATCGAGACCCGCGAAAACGCCATCCGCAAGGTCCTCGGCGAACGTTAAGCCCCCGATGCCCGACCTGTCCCTCACCCTTTGGCTGGCGGGTCTGCTGCTCCTTAGCCTCATGGCGCGGGGAGGCTGGCGCGGCTTTCGGCGCGGCCCGGTGCGGCTACTGTCCGGGCCCTTCTCTTTGGCGGCGGGGTGCCTCCTCGGGGCTTGGTTCGGCCCGGACTTAGGGCACCTGACCCTCCATGGCACCCCCTTCCCTTGGTTGCTGCGGGGTGCCGCCGGCCTTCTGGTGCTATCCCTTTTAGCCGGCTTGCTGCTCTACGCGGTCTGCTGGCGGGTGGGCCGATTACCGGAAGGCCAGACCGAAGCCGAGAGCCCGATACTCGGCGCCTTGGTGGGCTGCTGGTCGGGGATGCTGTACTTCGTTTTGATCATACTGGGCTTGGCTACAATCGCTGCCGTGATCGAATTGGTGGAGACGCCGGAGCTGGCCCGAAAGAGCCGCTGGGTGCTCACGCGCGACGAGCTCGCCCAGGCCCCTTCGGCGGGCTGGCTCAAGCGCTGGACCCCCCTGCCAGAGCGTCAAAACCGGACCATACTGAGTGTAAAAATGCTTTTGACAGATCCCGAGGCTCGCCGGCGCCTGATGGCCATGCCGGAAATCCGCTCCCTGGCGGCTCACCCAAGCGTCTATCAGGCCTGGGAAGATAAGGGCGTTCGCGAGTTACTTAATAACAAGGACTTAGGAAAGTTAATGGAGCACCCGAAGGTTCGGGCGATCCTCGCGGACGAAGCTTTGCAGCGCCAAGCCGACCAGTTGGACTTCCCGGAAATCATCGGGCGGGCGCTCCAGAACCCTCGTAAATAAGGGGAAAATGGCGTTTTTTTGTGGCGAGGCGGTTAGCCGTCTGCATAGTCAATCCTCCTGCCCCCTATAACTCCCTTATGAAGACTACTCCGCTGCTCCTGTCCCTGCTGGCCCTCACCGCCTTCGCCGAAGACGCCAAACCCGCCGCCGCTGCCGTTCCGGTCGCCCCCAAGGCCGCCGAGGCCGGTAAGCCCGCCGACGCCAACAAGACCGTCCAGGTCGAAACCCTGACCTCCGACGGCAAGACCTTCGTCCTCGTCAAAATCATCGGTGACCCCCAGGCCTTCGCCAACTTCCAGAACGACGTCCAGACCATCGGCCAGGAGCAGCAGCAGGTCGCCCAGGTCAAGCAGCTGGCCGAGCTGGCCCTGACCACCCCGGAGCGCGAAGCCCGCATCCGTGAGCTCGAGACCAAGTTCAACCGCCTCAAGGCCGACAACGAGACCATGGCCAAGACCTACGGCTTCGACCTGACCCGCCAGTACGTGATCGTCCCAACCAAGGTCGTCGTCCTGACCAACCTCACCAACGAGGACTACATCAAGCTCGCCGCCTCCGCCGGCTTCAAGGCCGAGTCCGTCCTCAACGCCGGCGACAAGAAGTTCCTCATTCGGGAGTCCGTCTCCGGTGCCGCCGAAGTCGAGGCCTTCAAGCTGCAACTGCAGCGCATCCTCGAGGCCAAGCGCGGCCTCCAGCAGCTCGTCGACGCCCAGCCCCGCTTCACCAAGGACGAAGACAAGAAGAAGATCGAGGAAGCCATCGCCAAGACCAAGGGCGACGTCGACACCGCCACCGGGGAATTCAAGAAGACCCACGGTTACGACATCCCGACCGAGTTCAACCTCCAGACGGCCGAAGCCAAGCTCTACACCCTCCTGAGCGACGACGAGAAGAAGAACCTCGATAAGGCCGCCGAATCCAAGAAGGACGGCGAGGCCAAGAAGGACGCCCCGGCCACCAAGTAATTTTCCCACCCCATACACCCCCACCCAAACTCCACCCACCCAAACACCATGACCACCGCCACCGAAGCCCCCGCCACCGCCGAAGCCCCCAAGGGTCCGGTCATCGAGCTCATCCCGCTCGGTAACAACCTGGGCCGCGTCGTCCTGACGATCGCGAACCCTGTCTCCCTCGCCCGCTTCCAGCAGGAATACGGCACCCTGCTCCAGCAGTTCCAGCGCATCCAGCAGCTGCAGGCCCGCATCCAGTCGGCCCTGACCACCGTCGAGCGCGAAGCGCTCGCGAAGGTCGGCGAGTCCGAGGTCAAGGACTTCAACGATAAGGACGGCGTCTTCGCCAAGGTCTGGAACTTCAATGTCCCGGTGCTCGCCAACCGCCAGACGACCTTCATCAACACCGCCCTGCGTCTCTTCGCCGTCGTCTCCGACGAGGAAGCGACCAAGGCCCGGGCCGCGAAGGACTTCAAGGACGAGCAGCTGGTCAAGCGCGACGGCAAGAACCTCCTCCACACCGCCGACATCCGCGGCTTCGAGTTCGTCGTCCAGTTCGACCAGTTCGCCAAGGTCCTCCAGGCCCGCCGCGACGCCTTCGTCCAACTGACCCAGCTCCTCGCCAACTCCAAGGATGAAGAGCAGAAGAAGAACATCCAGAAGCAGCTCGACGAGACCCGCGGTCTCCTCGAGAAGGGCAACGAAGAGATGGCGAAGTCCGTCGGCTACTCGATCACCCACAACTACGAAGTCGAAGTCCTCGAGTCCAAGTTCGTCTTCCTCCTCAACCAGGAAGAAGTGAATCAGGTTTCCAGCCTCTTCGCCGATGCCCAGCAGCAGGCCGGTGCCGAAGCCGCCAAGGGCGTCGAGGCCCCCAAGGCCGTCGAGGCCCCCAAGGCCGTCGAAGCCAAGAAGGTCGAAGCCAAGAAGTAAAATCCGCGGACGCGGTTCAAACCAGGCCCGCCCTCAACGGCGGGCCTTTTTTTGCCCGGCGGGCCGGCGGCTCAGAACAACTCGCCTTGGGCCGGGCCACCGTCGGCCGCGGGCTTGGGGGATTTGGGCGTCGCCTTCACCGGACGGGCCGGCTCCTCGGGCGCGGGGCTCTCCGCCCTGCCCTGGCTGGCCTGGTAGCGACGCAGGGTCGAATGCATCTCCATGCGAGTCAGGAAAGCCTCGACGCCCATGGTGTCCTCGGGCGTGGCCTCGCCGGGTACGAAGGGGAAGTCGGTGCGGAAGGTGACCAGCTCGAGGTTGCCGCGGATGCGGGCGGCCTCGGCCTTGACCTGCTCGCGAAAACGCTCGGGCTCCAGCTTGTCACCGGCCGCCAGTACGCCGGC
This sequence comes from Verrucomicrobiota bacterium, assembly GCA_014193315.1. Lineage (GTDB taxonomy): Bacteria > Verrucomicrobiota > Verrucomicrobiia > Opitutales > UBA953 > UBA953. The sequence goes on along the minus strand of BJHS01000003.1, from coordinate 21,867 downwards.
CAGATCGCCATGCTCCTGTAGCCACTTGACCGCGGTCTTGGGACCCACGCCGCGAAGCCCGGGGATGTTGTCGGAGGTATCGCCGACGAGCGCGAGGTAGTCCGCGATGAGGCGCGGCGGTACGCCGAACTTTTCCTCGACGGCCGCGGCGTCCAAGCGGCGCCAGCCGAGGGCCGGGTTCGCCGTCGGGGGCGGGGCCAGTTGCAGGACCGGACCACCGACGCATTGGCCGAAATCCTTGTCGGCGCTGACGATGATACACGCGTGCCCGTCGGCGGATAGCCGCCGGACCGCGGTCGCGATCAAGTCGTCGGCCTCCACGCCCCGCTGCTCAAAGATCTGAAACCCGAGCAAGGCCGTCAAAGCCTTGATCTCCGGCAGTTGTGCGACGATGTCCTCCGGCGTGTCATCGCGCTGGGCTTTATACTCAGGCAGGACCGCCAGGTGTCGGTCCGAGCCACCGAGGTCGAAGAAGACCGCACAGCGGTCCGGCTGCTCGGAGGCGCGGAGGTCGAGGAGGGTCTTCATCCAGCCGTGCAGGGCGCCGGTGGGAAACTGATCCGAAGACCGGCGGAGATTGGAGCGCTCCATCGCGAAGTGGCTACGGAAGACCAGGTTGAACCCATCGATGAGCAGCCAGCGCATGCCCGGAGTTTACCCGCGTCCCGCGGGCGCATCGAGTAAAAAGCGGGGTGCCCTCGCCAACAAACGGGCCCGCCGATTGGCGGGCCCGGATTCGGCGCTGACCGAAGGCTTACTTGGCGTCCGTCGACGGGGCGGAATTGACGGTCGTGGCCGCTTCAACCGGCTCGCGGTAGACCGCGCCGCCCGGGGAGATGATGACCGGGTTGGAGAAGGTCGAACCAGCGCGCATGCCCGAGTGGGAGCTGCGGAGGGTGGCGCCGCCCGGCGAGACCAGGTTGGCGGTCACGAAGATCATCAGGTTGCGCTTGGTGGTGGTCTTGCCGCTGGAACGGAAGGCCGTGCCGAGGAACGGGATGTCGCCGAGGACCGGGACCTTGTCGTTGACCGTCTTGACTTCCTCGCGGGTCAGGCCGCCGATAACGACCGTGGCGCCGTCGAAGACGGTGACGTCGGTCGAGACTTCGCGGGTGGTGAAGATCGGCTGGAAGAAGCCCGAGGGGATGGTGACGGTCGTGGAACCCGAGATCGCGACGGAGGTACCGCCGTATTCCACGAAGCCTTCGAACTCGACCACCTTCGGCTTGAGGTTGAGGGCGATGGAGTCGTCGGCACCGACGGTCGGGGTGACTTCAAGGGTCACGCCGACTTCCTGGACGGTGAAGTCCTGAGGGGTTCCGGCGGTGATGGTGACGCCGGCCGAGCCGCCGCCGTTGTTGTTACCGCCGGAGGTGCCGACGTTGGACTGGGTGTCGCCGTAGGACTCGGGGTAACGGAGGAGCTGGGCGACCTTGATGATGGCCGTCTTGCTGTCCAGGACGGTGAGGCTCGGGGCGGACATGAGGTCGGTGCCGCTGTTCTGCTCCAAGGCGCGGAGGAAGATGCTGAGGTCGTAGGAGCCGAGGGTGCCGATCCGACCATCGAAGATCCCGGGGCCGGGCTTGGTGGTGGAGTTGTCGTAACCGCCGAAGTTCGCGGAGTCGCCACCGAAGTTACCCGTGTTGATCTTGGGCGGGGAGTTGGGGACGACCGTGTTGACGGAAGTGGTGGATTGGACCGGAACGCCGTTCACGACCGTGGTCTGGGTCGTCTGGCTGGCGATGTTGCCATTATTCGAGACGGAAGTGGAACCGAACACGTCGTTCACCGAACGGAGGCCAGACTGGGCACGGATGATGGTGTTTGTGCCGACGACCTTGGAGAGGCGCCAATTGGTGGAGAGTTCATTGAGGGAGGCCTCGGAGACTTCTATGAACTTGGCCTCGATGTGCACCTGCTTGATGTCCGAATAGCGGCGCAGGATGTTGCGGACGCGATCGAGGTTCTTGCGGTTCTGGGTGACGATCAGGTTCGTGCCGTCATAAGCAAGCGTGCTGCCGGTGGTCGACTCGAAGACGACGCCCGAACGGACGAAGAAGTTCTTGATGGCGACTTCCTCGGGGCGCTGACCTTCGCTGCCACCCGCGGCCGGGGCACCGGTCGGGAAGGGGCTGGCGCCGGCACCGGCGGACGGGGCGGCGTTGGCCGCGCTGCCGATACCGGTCATCTTGATGACGGCCGACGTGGAGAGCGGGAAGAATTCGGTTTCCAGGTCATTGGAGCCGGAGTCTGGGCGAATCTCAATGATGCCTTGGTTGATGTTGTACGTGAAGTTCACCTGCTTGGTAATGATGTCGAGGGCCTTGCCCAACTGGACATTACGCAGGGTGATGTTCACCGAGGGATTCTTGCGGTCCGGGTCGATGACGACCATGTTCACGCCCTTGGAATCCTTGTCGTAGGACTGGGAGACGATGATCAACTGGTCGATGGCGCGGTTGAACGGCAGGTCGCGGATGTTGATTTCGGGGACGGTGATGGAGTTGAGCTTCTCCACGACCGGGTCTAGATCGGTGCGGGGCTTGTCGATGCCGACTTCCTTGCTGAAGACCTCGGGGAGCTTCCAGCTTTCGTCGAGGAGCTCGAGGAGCTTGCCCTTAGTGACGCCACGATTCCAAGTGCCGGAGTTCTCGGAGAGGATCTGGCGGATGCGGACCTGGTAGGCCTTCGACTCGGCATTGTTCGGCTGGTACTGGAGGATTTCGCGGTAGGCCTCAAGGGCGCCCTGGTAGTCGCCGTAAAGGTAACGGGCGCGGCCCTTGACGAGGAGTTCCTCGACCTTGGCGTCCTTGGCGCGGAGGCCGGGGGAGATTTCGTCGACGCTCCGGAAGGACGGGTCGGCCTTCTTCTTGAGGAACTCCAGGCGCAGCTTCTTCGCGGAGGCGTCATCCACGCCGAAGAGCTTCTCGTAGTCGCGGATATGGGAGTCGGCCTTGTTCATCTCGCGGTCTTCGAACGCTATGAAGGCGCGCTGGGAGAAGATGTAGCCCTTGACCTGCTTGATGCGGTCGCGGTACGGCTTGGCGGCGATGTTGACGGGCAACTCCTTGGAGGCCTCGTCGAGCAACTTGACCGCTTCATCGAGCTCGGCCGACGCACCCTTGCGGGCGAGGCTTTCGGCTTGGTCGATCAGCTCGGCACCCTTGTCGATCTTGGCGGCATTGGCCTTGGCCAGGCGGACGACTTCCTCGCGGGCGACCTGGTCAGGACCTTGGTCCCCGGCTTCCTTGCGGAGGTTGATTTCCTGACGGGCGATGGCGATAGCGTCGCGAACCTTCTGGGCGGCGGTGTTGTTCGGCAGGTAGCTGTTGGCGCCGTCGAGAATCTCGAGGGCCCGCTTGTGGTTGCCGGCGGCGGCCTCTTGGCGGGCGGCGGCGATGGCGCGTTCGACCTCGGCGTAGATGTTCTGCTGCTCAACGGCGACGGCATCGAGCAAGGTGGCGGGCTTCTGGGCGGCGGCGACGCGGGCCTTCTGGGCATCGGCTTCGGCCAAGGTGGCCTTGACGCTCAGCTTGCCTTCGTTGGCGGCTTCGTCCTTGGGGTCGAGCTGGAGGAGCTGCTCGTACTTCTCTAGGGCGACCTGCAGGTTGCCATCCTCCCGGGCCTTGATGGCCTCTCCGAGGATACGGGTCTTCTGGACGACCGGGTCGTTATCCTGGGCGACCAAGGAACCGGCCACGAGGGCGACGGCGAGAGCGGCCCATGCGAGCCGGTTGCGGGTGAGGGTCTTCATACGATTCAGGCGGCTGGAAAGTTATTTCTGGTTGGGGTTTTTGGCAGGGGAAGCAGGCTTCGTCTCGACTTGGATGCCAAGGACCACGGTGAAGGTCTTCTTGGGCTTCTTCGGGTCGGGCGCAAAAGTCTTGTCTAAAGTCACCGTCTTAGAAGCCAAGTCAATGCCTTTGACCACGAACTGGGCCCCTTGATAAACGAAGCGGTCGCCCGCGGCGACGATGGGCCAAGTCCGGCCGGGCTCGGAGGTAGAAACCAGCATGATGTCGACCTGATTCTTAAACTCCACGACCCCCAGGTCGTCGATTTCGATGGTCTTGTCCTTGGAGGTCAGGCTCTTGTCCTCCAGCTTGAGGACATTCCGGGTCACGGCGAAGCCGTCCTTATCCTTGGCGTTTTTATCGACGCGGAAGGAAAGGAGCGTGATCGGGGACCTCGCCTCAAGGGGCTTCTTCAAGGTCAGTCGCTCGAAATACTGCTTGGTCTCAACGTTCTCGATGAAGAAAAGGCGGTCTTCATCCTTCTTGGAGGGAGCCGGCAAGGTCGAGCGGAGCACGTAAGGGTAAGTCGGGTGGCCGATTCGGACGAGCTTCACGCCAAAGGGCGGCAGCGGGCGGACCACCTTGCGGCGTGGGAAATACTCCTTCTGGACCGGATCCCAGACGATATCGATGGAGGTAAACAGGTCGTAATCCCAAGCGTCGTCGTTCTCCTCAGGGCTCAACCAGTCCTTAACGGCTTCCTTCTCCAGCACCCGGGGGGTGGCGGGGTAATCGATGCCGCGGGGCGGGGCCGACAGCTCCGGGATAACCAAGGCCTTCTGGCCTTCCTCCGGCACGGCGGGAGGCGTCAAGCCGGGGATGAGGCCCAGCGAAATCGCGACCCCCAGAAGGAGGAACAGCGTCGCGCCGAGAGTGAGAAAGATGTCCTTGCGGGAATTCATGTCCGAGGGAGGCGCGAATTACTTCTTGGGCTCGCCCTCGGGGGCGGCGGGCTTCGGGTCGAGGACGATGAGGTAGTCGACCTGGACGGTGAACTCGGAAGGGGCCTCGGCGATGACGAGTTGGCGCTCTTCCTTCGGGGGCAATCCCTTCGGACGGCCGCCATTATTGTCGCCAAATCCGGAGAGGTCAACAAACGCCGGGCCAGCCCCCGCTCCGGGCGGAGCGATCGGCGCGATCGGCGCGAGGATGGTGCGCAGGACTTCGGGGGCAGGCGGAGCGACTTCCACGGAGGTGATCGCGAAAGGGCGCCCCGAGTTGCGGAGTCGGTTCACGAAGGACCGCAGGGTGGCGGTGGTGGAGACGAACTTCAGGCGGAAGGAAACCGTGTCGACCAGCGGGACGACCTTGGTGCCTTCCTTATCCTTGATGACCCGGCGGAAAGTACGGGCGGGGACGAATTCCTCCGTCTCGTAGCGGGACATGTCCGAGCCGTCGACGGTGTAGGTGCCGGCGCCGGGCTTGCCCTCGGGGATTAAGGTGTAGGACTCGATCGGCTCGCGGGCGAGCCCGAGCAGCATCAACGGCGTCTTGTACTCGCCCGTCGGGGCGGGGCGGGAGTCGACCAATTCCTTGAAGAGGAATTCGATGATTAAACGCTGTTGGTCGACCTTCTGGAAATCACGCTTGGGGGCGCTGCCGGGGCTATGGGTGTAGCGGCCAAAACCGAAGTCGGGCTGGTCGGTGGCCTGCGCGACGAAACGGATGTCGCGATCGGCGGCCAGCTTCTTGAGCTCGTCGACCGACTGCTTGATCTGGGAGCTCAATTCCGTGTTGGTCGTCTTGGGGTTGCCCTCGATGCGGGATTCGGCGGGCCCGCTGATGCTGGCGCGGAGGCCGGCGATGTGGGTCTTCAATTCCTCCAGATCCTTCTGCGAGGCATCGACATTGGACTGCTTCAGCGCGACGGGCTCGGTGACGTCGACCACCGGCGAGCCACCCAAGAGACGGCTCGAAGCCTCGCGGGCCTTCTTGAGCTCGACCACGGACTTCGCATGGGCGGCGTACTCAAGGTAGCCGAAGACGAGCACGAGGATGAAGCCGGCCCCGATGAGGAACAGGGAGGCGAGGAAAAGTCGGTTCTTGGAAGTGTCCATGGCTCAGAGGGCCTTGTCCTTGCGGATGACCAACGTGAAGGTGATGCGGGGTTGGTAAGGCAGGTTGAAGTCGGCCTTGATCTCCGCTTCGGGGATCTCCGCGACAAAGGCGGACTTGCGCAGGGCGGCCAGGAGCTCGTTCTGACGCTTGATGAAGGTGGCGCTGTTGTGGCTGGCCTTCGGGTTGGGCGGCACCTCTGGTTGCAGGAAGCGCGTCGTCACGATGATTTTCGTCACGGGCTGGGGCGCGACGACCTCGGCGGGCTGGCCTTCGGCCGGAGCCGGGGCTGCGGCTTGCGCCTCCCGGCGCATATGGATCTCCTCGACCCACGTGTTCTTGCACTCGGCGAGGCGGCCTTGCAGGTCGGCAAGGACGGCCGGCCAGTTGGCGCGGTTGAGGACGACGAACTCCAGCTGGCCGCTGACGGCGTGCAGTTCGTTGGCCTGCTCCCGGGCGGTCTTCAGGGTGGAAAGATGACCGCCGAGATCGGCCTGCTTGCGCTTGAGCTCGTCGATTTGCTCCTGGTTGAAAGTCGCCGCATCGTGGTAGGCGTTCCAGACCGGCAACGGGGCGAGGGCGGCGATCAAGGCGGCGGCGATCAACCAAGGCTTGCGGGCATCGAAGGCGACCTGCGCCGCGATGTTCCGCGGGATCAGGTTGACCCCGGCGGTCTGCGGCAGGATGAGCCGGGCCGCCTCGCCGATGACCTCGGAAATCTGGTGACGGTGTTGCTGGACGTAGTCGGGCGAGACGTTATTACCGAGTCGCAGGAAAGCGGACGGGTCGAACAGCTCGGGCGGCAGACGCAACGTCTCGCTCAGCTGTTCGGAAAGCCCCGGGACGAGCGCCCCGCGACCGGTGAGCAGGATGCGCGTGGGCTGGCGGCCCGCGGTACCACGCTTGAGGTTGATCAAGCGACGGTTGATGTCCTGGGCCAGCCGACGGATGAAGGACTGGGAGTTCGCCAACAGGACGGCGACCTTGGGGTCGGCCTCGGGCAGGTGGATGACGCCGGAATAATAGCCGACCTTGACCGCTTCGGCGTTGGCAAAAGGCTCGCCGGTATTATCGGAAACGCCTTGGGTCAGCAGGTTGCCGCCAAGGTTGGCGGACTGGATGTTGGCCCCGGTCGGGCCGACGAAACTGAGGGTGGTGGAGCGGGCGCCCACGTTGACGATGAGCACTTCCTCGGTGGCGGCACCGCCGGCGAGCAGGAAAGCCTGACTGTCGAGCAACGGCGCGGCTTGAATCGAGGCGGGGCGGAGGCCCGTCCCCATGATGAACGTGGCGATCCGGGTGGCGACCTCGGTCCGCAACGCGAAGAGGAGCACATCGGCTTCGACGCCGTCGGACGCCATCACCTGGCTGTCCCAGATGACTTCGTTCAGCGGGTAAGGGATCGCGTTCTGGGCCTCAAAGGCGACGATCTGGGCCTGGCGTTCGCGTTCGACCTGCGGCACCTTGAGGGACTTCTGCAGCAGGAGAAAACTCGGGGCGATGACCGTGACCCGACGGCCGGTCAGGCCATGGGCTTGCACGAGACTGGCGACGGCGCCGACGGCCGAGGCCAACCACTCGTCGTCATTGGTCTGACCCGGCGCGATTTCCTCGACGAGGAACTGTTGAAGTTCGAGGCTGCCGTGGTCCGCGCCGAACACGGCGATGGACACGTGGGACGCGGCAAGATTGACGATGGTGGCCTTTTTCTGGCTCATGCGGGGCGAGTGGGGGGATGGGGTCTCAGCGGGACGAGACGTCTTCGCGGATGAATTCGGGCGAGGACGGCACGATGGGGAGCGAGTCCTGAAGGCTGATCAAGTACTGCGGACGAAGGATCCCCGGGGTATTGACCACCCCGCGATCGGCGGCGTCCTTGGCGGCGTCGAAGGCGGCCTTGGTGGCGATGTCTTTGTGGACGGCGCGGACCTGGGCCGCGATGAGCGTCCCCTTGGCGTCAAAGATGGGCGCCTCGGTGCCCGCGACCTCGAGCTGGACGAAGTAATAGTCGGGCTCCTTGTGGAGGACGTCGCGCTTGACGACGTCGCCAGGCAGGTAGAAGACGACCGAGCGGGGCTGGTTGGCCTCGATGGTGAGCACCGTGGCGGTCGCGCGGTAGTAGTTCCAATCCTCAGGCTTCTTCGAAGTTGTCTTATAAACCTGAGTGACGGTGACCTTGACCTTATCGACCCATTTCTTGTTCAGCGCCTTGGGGTCCGGGTTGTCTCCCGACATGATTTCGACCAGCATCCGGTTCGACTTATTGATCTGCCCCCCCAACGGGGTCTGGGCGAACTTGACGTCACGCACGAAGACAGGCGACTTCTCGGCCTTATCGCCCTTGGTTGCGGGGGCCGTTTGAGCGAAAACGACAGGCACCGTGAAGGCCATCGACCAGAGAAGGGCAAAAACAGCTCGGAACTGGGGCATGGGACTAGTGGAGTTATTCAGGCGGAAGAGGGTGGCAAACGCAAAAACCCCTAGGCGGGAACATTCATCTATTGCAAATAACTTGCATTTAGGTGGTGTTCGCATTTTCTCAATCTGTCGTGCTAAAACCAGCCCTCCAGACCTTCTGGCAGCTCTTACTCTGGACCTCGCTTGCTGGGGCGGCGGCGACGGCTGAAATCGTCACCAGCTTCTCGATTGTAGATGATTGGACGGCCCGCCTTGTCGGGCCCCAGTTACGGCACCAAAGCCTGGTTCCGCCCGCCAGCGAACTGCACGGCTACCAGCTCGGCGCGACGGAGGCCAAAGCCCTGGCTCGGGCCCGCCTGATCATCGGGCTTAGCCCGGCGAGCGAGCCCTGGTTGGCTGATTGGGTCCAGGCCAATGGCCGTACCGCCGATACCCTTTGGCTGCAAAGCATGGAAAATGGCGGCGCAGGCCTGGAGCCGCACCCCTGGACCGACCCGGTTCTGGTGGTCATTCTGGTCGAACGCCTCGGTCAGGGAATCCAGCGTAAATTTACAATCGTAAAAACAGAAGACGCTGTCCTAAAGTATGTTAATGAAATCAAGCAGCTGGACCGCGACCTGGCAGCGAGCTTCGCCCAGGTGCCCGCCCCGGCCAGGGGCATGCTCACCCAACACCCTAACCTTGGCCGATTCGCCCAGAGGTACCAATTGCAAGTTCTTGGCACCATCCTCGAGAGCTCCTCGGCGGAAGCCGCCGACCCGTCGGCGCGACACTACTCCGACCTGCTGCATCTGATCCGGCGCCAAAAGGTCCGCACCGTGATCACAGATGAAGGCCAGAATGACGCCATCGCCCGCCGGCTTTGCGAAGACGCGCGGCTACCGCCCCCGGTCGGCTTGAATTTCGAGTCCCTTGCTCCCGCCGGTCAACCTGGGGACACCTGGCTGGGGATGATGCGCCACCAGTCCGGCAAACTCCGGGAGGCCTTGCTCCGCCCATGAGCCCGGCGCACCACCGATTCTGGGCCGAGCTGCACGGGGCGGTCTTGGACTTGCTCCCCACCCTGCCCTATGCCCCGGCGGAAACCGCGACGCCCAGCGGTGTTGCCGTCTGGGCCGAGGGGCTGGCCGCTTCCGCCCGACCCGACGGGGTCCTCGCGTTCTCCGAGGCGGCTTGCGAGATCCCGGTCGGCTGCCGCACCGCGTTGGTCGGTCCCAACGGATCCGGGAAGTCGACCCTGCTGCGCATCCTCGCCGGGCTGATCCCACCCCGCGCCGGGGCGGTCAAGGTACTCGGGGCTTCCCCAGCCCTTGGTCGCCGCCGGGTCGCCTACCTGGCACAGCGGCCCGACCTGACCCCAGACTTCCCGATCACGCTAAGACGGCTGGTGCAGACCGGTAAATACGCGCACCACGGCTGGTTCGAAGAATGCGGCCATGGCGACGAGGAGGTCGACCAGGCCCTGCGGTTGCTCGAACTGTCCGACCTCGCCGACCGGGCGGTGCACTCCCTCTCTGGCGGGCAGCTGCAGCGTGCGCTGCTCGCGCGTGCCACGGTGCAAAGGGCGGAGCTCCTTCTCCTCGACGAACCTTACGCCGCGCTCGACCTGGCCAGCCGGGGAATCGTCGAACGCTTCCTGACCGACCGCACGCGACCGTTCACGGTCGTCATGGCGACGCACGACCCGGCGGACGCGCGCCGCTCCGACCAAGTACTCGAACTCCGCGAGGGGTCCTTGCGGCTGATCCATGCGTGCGCCGGGCACGACCACCGCCATGCTTGATTCGTTGCTGGCCCCCTTGCGGGAGGAGTTTTTTCTCCGTGCCCTCGCCGCGGTCGTTTTGAGCGGCGTCACCTGCGCGTGCCTCGGCGCCTACGTCGTGCTCCGCCGGATGGCCTTTGTGAGCACCGCCCTCACCCACTCCATTTTGCCCGGGGTGGTCGGTGCCCTGCTGCTGGGCATCTCGCCGTACCTCGGTGCGCTGGCCGCGGCGCTGCTCACCGCCGCCGGGGCCGCTTGGCTAGCCTCCCGCCGCGGCACGAGTGAGGACAGCGCGATCGGGGTCATGCTCTCGGTGATGTTCGCCGGCGGCATCGCCCTGATGCAGCAAGCCCATTCGTGGCGCGACTTCACCGGCCTGCTTTTCGGCAGCGTCGTCTCCGTCGGCCCCGCGGACCTCCTGGTCGTCGGCCTCACCGCCCTGGTCGTGCTACTGAGCCTGCGCGCGTTGCACAAGGAACTGGAGCTGGCGGCGTTCGACGAGGAATACGCCCGTTTGCTGGGCGCGCGGCCAGGGCTCCTGCGGGCGGTCCTGCTCGCGCTCGTCGCGCTCGGCGCCGTGGCGTGCGTCCGGCTCGTCGGCGCGTTGCTCACCACCGCGCTCTTCGTGATCCCCGCCGCGACCGGCGTCCTGCTCGGCCGCACGTTACCCCGCGTGATGGCGTGGGGCGCGTGCGTGGCCGTCGGTGGGGGCATCGGCGGGCTCTACCTTTCCTACCACGTGCCCTCCGTGCCTTCGGGGGCGGGCATCGTACTCTGCTGCGCCCTGCCTTACCTGCTGGCCCGGGTGTTCGCGCCGCGCCGCTGATCAGAGCCGGGGTGGGCGCAACGCGAGCGGCGGACCGAGGACCTCCTGCGCGACGAAGGCGCGGCGCAAGGCGACTGGGCCGCGAAAATCCAGATGCACCGAAGCATGCGCGGGGCGCGTGACCACGAGGCGCCCCATCGGGGCCGAGGTCGGCGGCGGCGGCGGCGCGACCGGCGAAGCGGACTCTAAAGACGGCGCGAGCGGGGGGGGAGCGGCGGCCCGAACCCGCGGACGGACCCGCCGAGGCAAGGGCGTCACGGCAGCCATAGCCGAAGGCTTCGATTGTTCCGCGGTGGCGCGGATCTTCCGGACGACCCAGACGCCGAACATGCCGGCCAGGATCAGCCCCTTGAACAGGACGGCCTCCATGCTCAGGCCTTGGCGCCGGGCTCCGGATTATCGCCCGCGATACCCTTGCGCATGGTCGTGTCGGCCTTGAGGTTCTCGAGGCGCTGGTAATCCATGTACCCCATGCGGCCGGTGCGAAGGGACTCGGCGAGCGCCTGCGGCACCTGGGCCTCGGCCTCGACGACCCGGGCCCGCATCTCCTCGACGCGGGCGCGCATCTCCTGCTCGAGCGCGACGGCGGCCGCGCGGCGAATTTCCGCTTGGGCCTGCGCCATGTTCTTGTTCGCCTGGGCTTGCGCCTCTTGAAGCATCGCCCCGACATTGTCGCCGACGTCCACGTCGGCGATGTCGATCGAGATGATCTGGTAGGCGGTCCCGGCGTCGAGGCCGCGCTCCAGCACGGTCTTGGAAATCCGGTCCGGATTCTCGAGCACCTGCTTGTAGGATTCAGAGGAGCCGATGGTGGTGACGATACCTTCGCCGACGCGCGCGATGATGGTCTCCTCCTGAGCGCCGCCAACGAAGCGCTCCAGGTTGGTGCGCACGGTGACGCGGGCCTTCACCTTCACCTGGATGCCATCCTTTGCGACGGCGTCGATGGTGGTGCGACCGCTGGCGGGATTCGGGCAATCGATGACCTTCGGGCTGACGGAGTTGAGCACGGCCTCGAGCACCGACTTGTTCGTGCCGCGGGTGGCGATGTCGATCGCGCAGGCGCGGTTCCAGTCGAGGTGGAGGCCGGCTTTCTGGGCGGCGATGAGGGCCTGCACCGTCTGCACGATGTTACCGCCGGCGAGGTAGTGGGCGTCGAGCTTGTCGGTGTCGATCGGGATCCCGGCCTTCTCCGCCGCGATCTTGGCGTCGACGATGATCGAATACGGCACGCCGCGCAGACGCATGCCCACGAGGTCGAAGAGCGCGACCTCGGCACCGGCGAGGCGGGCGCGAACCCAGACGGTCAGGAAGGAGAGCAGGAAGAGCACCAGCAGCAGCAATGCGCCGGCGGCGACCCACAGGATGATGGTGGAGGTTTGGTTTTCCATGGGAAGCGGGTCAGCGGACGAGCCGCACGGTGACGCGACCGGCGTCGGCCTCGGTGACGAGAATCGCGGCGCCACGTTCGACGAAACCGTCGACGGAGAAGGCCTCCAGGCGGTAGCCGTCGACCTCGACGGTACCCGAGGGCGCGAGGACGGTGAGGGCCCGGCCGGACTTGCCGACGTAGAGCGCGAACCCGGCGGCGGCCGGGACGGCGGCAGCCGCGTTGCGCGTCTGGTTGGTCATCGCGCGGCCAGCGGCCGTGGCGGGGAGCAGCCGGCGGAAGGCGACGAACTCCAAGCCGAGCACGCCGACAAAGATTAGGGCATAGATCAGGCACGTCACCCAACCGGCCTCGGCGGCAAGGTAGATACCCGTGAAGGAGATCAGCGCGCCGAGGAAACCGAGCACCAGCGTCGGCAGGAAGAACTCGGCCCCGACCAGGACCAGCCCGGCGACGAGTAGCCCGGTGGCGAGCGTCAAGGAAGGTTCGGCGGTCTGCATAGGTTCACGATTTAGGTTCTCCTCCGGGCGTTTGCCACTCTTTTTGGAGGGCAACAGGTTATAATCCCTGCGCGCGTTTGGAACGGCCGCTTGCCGCTACGGTGAAACCGTCCTAGGAAAACGGCATGAAGAAAAAACCGGCGGCCCGTCGCACCCACGTCAAACTTCCGCACGAGGTCGTGCAAGACGCCCTGCTCCTCGCCGGCCAAAGCGGCGGCCCGGACGAACAATCAGCGGCCCACGCCCGCATCGCGAAGCAGTTGGGAGTCTCCGCCTCCATGCTCTACAAATGGCGGCAGCCGGCCGAGAGCGGTAGCGGCTCCCCGAACCCGCTGGAACGGACGGCCCAGCTCATCACGGTGACCGGCGACACGCGGATCGTCGACTGGCTGGCCCTCCGCGCCGGCGGTCACTTCGTCCAAGACCAGGTCGCCAGCACCCCGGAGGCGCTGCCCCGGGCGGCGAACGCCTTGGTCCGCGAGTTCGGCCTGCTGATCGCCGAGGTGGTGGACGCGGCCGATGACCAACGGGTCAGCCCCGACGAATCGCAGCGTCTCCGCGAAAAGTGGAACCTCCTGCGCCGGCGCACCGAGGACTTCGTGCGGCGTTGCGAAAAAGGCGACTACGGCCGGTAAGGCTGAGCGTTTTCGCTTTCCCCCGGCCGCGGTTCCCTTAACCAGAAGGCATGGCCGACTTCACGATCCGCACCTACGGCGACCCCGTCCTGCGGACGCCGGGTGAGACCGTCCGTGAATTCGGGCCGGCCCTCCGTTCCCTCGGGGACGCGATGCTCGCGGCGATGCGCAAGGCCAAGGGCATCGGGCTGGCCGCCCCGCAGGTCGGGCTGGGTTTGCAACTCTTCGTGGCCGATGTTCACGACGAGGATTACCTGCCGATCCTCGATGGCAAGGTCGTGGCCGCCGACCAGATCATGCCGATGCTCTTCGCCAACGCCGTGATCACGGTGCCGGCCGGCGAGGCCGAGATTTACACCGAGGGTTGCCTGTCCTTCCCCGGGATCACCGGCGACGTGCCCCGGGTCGAACAAGCCATCGTGCGCTTCCGCGACGTGGAAGGTGCGCCGCACACCCTCGAGTGCGCCGGCTTGCTCGCACGCTGCGTGCAGCACGAGCACGACCATTGCCAAGGCGTGCTCTTCATCGATCGCATGACGCGGGCACACCAACTCCTCACCGCGACCAAGGTGAAGAAGCTGCAGCGCGAAACGAAGACGGCGCTGAAGGAGGCGCGCAAGCAGGCCTGAGGCTCACTTGGCCGCCGGCTTGCCGACCACCGGCGCCGGGATGGTCACCGGCGGCTCCAAGCGCAGCACGAGCTGACCGACCTCGATGGGCTTGGCCCCCGAGGGTGCGCTGGCCACCGCGAAGGCCCGGGAGAAAGGCGAGGGTTTGGCCTTGGTCACGGGATCGGCGCCGAGAGGCACCGCCGTCACCCTCCAAGTGGCGCGAAGATTCTCGGGTAACGCCGGGTCGCCGCCGACGACGGCCGACAACGGCGCGGCAACCGGGACCGGCAGTCCCACGTCCCGGAACGAAACATACCGGAGCAAGGCGGCGCCCAGCGGGGAAGCTTCGCGATCGATGCCAGCGAGCGCCTCGGCGGTGCCCACCTGACGGCGCAAGAAATTGCGTTCATCCTTGAAGGCGATGGCTCCCGTGAACGGCTTGGAGAGATTCTCCGCGGGCCCGAGCGAGGTCAGGGCGACCTCGCAACCAACGAGGCGAAGCGTGTAGGCGTCGGCGAGATTGACGACGAGCAAGGCCAGGGATTTGTCGGCGGAAAGCTGGTGCAGCTCGACCCAGACGACGCCGACCTGATGCGGCCCCGTCGGCGTCTTCCAGACCTTCGCGAAGGCGGGCGTGGGTTCGGCCGAATTGACGATGAAGGTGTAGCCACCCACGGGCGCCGGCGCGAGGCCCGCGGGGTTGACCTTGGCCCAAGCGGCGCGCAAGGCGTCGTTCACCTGCGGGGTGTGGGCCGCCTTGCCGTCCGCGAGCACGGTGATGGCGCCCACGAGGTGGAGCTGCGGGTAAACGCTATCGCGGGAGAGCTTCTGGAAGCGGATTGCGGCAAGAGAGAGCGCGTAGTTCCACTCGACCTGCGTGAGCTCGAGCCCCAGATTGACGGACTTGGTCTGCTCGACCAAACGGGCCGTGGCGACCACCCGGAGCCGCGCCAAGGAAGGCTGGGCGCGAGCGATCAAGGCCTTGCCTTCGGCGATCATCTTCTCGCCGCGGGCGCGCACTTCCTCGGGCTTCTCGCCGAGGCGGGGCGTCGTGGCGGAGGCGATCACGCCTTGACCGGTCTGGATCCGCGAAGAACCTTGCTCGATCAAGCGGATGGCGTTGCCCCACTCGGAGAGTTCACCGGTGCGCAGGTAACGGGGCACCTCGACGTCAGGAATCGGGGGCGAGCCCGGAGGGGTATCGCCAGTGGCGGCGAGCAGACAGGCGGCGAGCAGCGCAAACATCAGGAAAGCGGGAATTAGGATTCGTCGAACTTACGGGCGAACAAGGCGTCCATCTCGTCGAGGAACAGGCTAGCATCTTTCCCCTTCACGGAGAAGCGCAGTTTCGACCCCCGGCCGGCGGCCAGCATCATGAGACCCATGATGCTCTTGCCGTTCACGACCTCATCATCCTTCGAGACACTGATCTCGACCTCGGGATAACGATTGGCAAGGCGCACGATCTGGGCCGCGGGGCGGGTGTGGATACCCATCCGATTCTGGACGGTGAATTCGCGGGTGAGGGCCTCGGAGGTGTCTTCCATGATAAAGGGATGCTTTGTAGAACAAAGGAGACGGAAAAGGGTGACGCCGCCCTCGATGGGTCAACCTAAAATGGGCTCGGACAGGGATACCCCATCGGGCCCAATCGGGCGAGGGCGACGATTCGGCGACCCGCTCAACCGGCCATCGACCTGATGGGAGCAGGAGATCGGGGCTTAACCCGGCCAAGGCCACCCCGGCCCACCTACCGGCGGCCTCGCCGTGCCAGCCCCCCCTTCCCCGCCCTAAACTGCACGAAATCAGCGGGTTTATCCCCTTGGCTTGACCTTCCCGCCCGGAGCCCTCCAATCGTCCCAAACGAACCACCGTGGCCACGCCCGCTGTCCTCACCCACCCGGAATCCCTGAAGCGCCCAGCCGGGCCTTCGGAATACGCCAAACACCCGGTCAACACCGCCCTGTCCAAGAAGGAGAAGGCCGCGCTTTACACCAAAATGGCCCGTATCCGCCATTTTGAGCAGCGCTGCATCCGCATCTACCAGCAGGGCAAAATCGGGGGCTTCCTCCACCTTTACGTCGGCCAAGAAGCCGTCGCCGCCGGGACCATCTCCCTCCTCGGCAAGCACGACCACCTGATCACCGGCTACCGCGACCACGGCCACGGCCTCATGGTCGGGATGAGTATGAACGAATGCATGGCCGAGCTGACGGGCAAGGTCACCGGTTGCTCCCAAGGCAAGGGTGGCTCGATGCACTATTTCGCCCCGGACAAGAACTACTGGGGCGGTCACGGGATCGTCGGCGGGCAGGCCCCCTTGGGGACTGGCCTAGCCTATGCGGTCAAGTACATGGGGCTCAAGGGCTCCTGCCTCGCCTACATGGGCGACGGGGCGGTCAACCAAGGCGCCGTCCACGAGGCCTACAACCTCGCCGCCCTCTGGGACCTCCCGATCATCTTCGTCGTCGAGAACAACGGCTACTCCATGGGCACGTCCCAGGAGCGTTCGACCGCCCACCCGGGTTGCTTGGCCAAGCGCGCCGAAGGCTACGGCATGGCGTGGGATGTGATCAACGGCCACGACGTCTACGAAGTCCGGGCCAAGACCGCCGAGGCGCTCAAGCGCGCCCATGAGGAGTCCAAGCCGACGGTCCTCGAGATTTTCACCTACCGCTACTACGGCCACTCGATGGCCGACCCGGACAAGACCTACCGCGACAAGGAAGAAATCAAGGAATACCGCGACCAGAAGGACCCGGTCCTGCTCTTCGAGAAGGAGCTACTGGCCGAGAAGGTCCTGACCGCCGAGCAGGTCCAGGCGATCAACGAGGCGGCCATGGCCGAGGCCGACGAGGCCGCCGCCTTCGCCGATGCTTCGCCCGACCCGACCGTCGCCGACATCACCAAGCACATCTACTGGGAAGAGGACAACCGCGGGCCCAAGACCACGAGCCGCGGCACGATCATCTTCGAATAACCCTCCGCCCGCCTTTCCATGCCCGTCATTTCCTACCGCGAGGCGCTGCGCGCCGCGATGCGCGAAGAGCTTAAGCGCGACGAGAAGGTCGTCATCATGGGCGAAGAAGTCGCCCAATTCAACGGCGCCTACAAGGTGACCGAAGGCCTGCTCAAGGAGTTCGGCCCGAAGCGCATCGTCGACACCCCGATTTCCGAGGCCGGCTTCATCGGCCTGGGCATCGGCGCCTCGATGCTCGGCATCCGCCCGGTCATGGAACTCATGTTCTGGTCCTTCTCCTATGTCGCGTTCGACCAGATTGTGAACAACGCGGGCAACATCCGCTACATGTCCGGCGGGCTCATCAACTGCCCGATCGTCATCCGCGGTCCGGCCAACGGCGGCACCAACGTCGGGGCCACCCACTCCCACACGCCCGAGGCCATCCTCGCTTCCCACCCCGGCATCAAGGTCGTCTGCCCGGCCACCCCGTACGACGCCAAGGGCCTGCTGAAGGCCGCCATCCGCGACAACGACCCGGTGTACGTGATGGAGAACACCATTCTTTATAACGACAAAGGCGAGGTGCCGGACGAGGACTACATCGTGCCGCTCGGCGTCGCCGACGTGAAGCGCGTCGGGACCGACCTCACCATCGTGGCCCACGGCCGCGCCGTCATCACCTCGCTCAAAGCCGCCGAGATCCTCGAGCAGGAACATGGCGTCAGCGTCGAGGTCGTCGACCTCCGCTCGATCCGCCCGCTCGACGAGGAGACCATCCTCGCGTCCGTCCGCAAGACGCACCGCGCCCTGCTGGTCGAGGAGAACAAGCCCTTCTGCGGCGTCGACGCCCAGGTCGCCTACCTCATCCAGTCGAAGGCGTTCGACGAACTCGACGCCCCGATCCACCGCGTGTCCTCGATCGACGCCCCGCAGATCTACTGCAAGCGCCTCGAGGACCAGCAGCTCCCCGACGTGAACCGCGTCGTCCGCGAGGCCCTCAAGGTCCTCGCCTAACCCCCCACCCTTCTCACTCCCGATGGCTGAAATTATCGATATGCCGAAACTCTCCGACACGATGTCGGTGGGCACTTTGGTGAAATGGAACGTTAAGGAAGGCCAGGCCGTGGCCTTCGGCGACATCCTGGGCGAAGTCGAAACCGACAAGGCGACGATGGAGCTCTCCTGCACCGTGCCGGGTACGATCCTCAAAATCTACGCCCCCGCCGGCTCGCAACTGCCGGTCGGTGCGCCAATCTGCGCCATCGGCAAGAAGGGCGAAGCCGCCCCCGCCCCGGGTCAACCCGCCCCCGCTCCGAAGGCCGCCGCGCCGGCGATCCCCGAGAGCACCGGCATCCCCTGCCTCCCGCCGGCACCCGCCGCGAGCGCCGCGCCCGCGACCCAGTCCGACGGTAGCCGCGCCAAGGTCTCCCCTTACGCCAAGCGTATGGCGGAAAAGGCCGCGATCAACGCGGGCGCCCTCGCCGGCTCCGGCCCGGGTGGTCGCGTCGTCGCTCGCGATGTCGCCGCCGCCGCTTCGGCTCCCGCGGTCACCGCGCCGACCGGCCCGCTCAACGTCGCGGTCGCTCCGCCCGCCGACGGCAAGGGCATCCAGCCCGATGCCGACGTCCCCGTGGGCGGCATGCGCCAGACCATCGCGCGCCGACTCCTCGAGTCGAAAATCACGGTCCCTCACTTCTACCTCGAAGTCGAGGTCGACGCCGCCCCGCTCATGGCGATGCGCGAGTCCCTGAACAAGCGCCTCGCCGAGGCCGGTGGCGCCGAGGCGGTGAAACTCTCGGTCAACGACTTCATCCTCAAGGCCTCCGCCGAGGCGCTACGCCGCGTCCCCGCGGTCAACGCGTCCTGGGCCGGCACGAGCATCCGCCAGCATTCGGCGGTACACCTCTCCTTCGGCGTCGCGCTCGAGGACGGCCTGGTGACCCCGGTCATCCGCGACGCGCATGCCAAGACCCTCAAGGACATCGCCGTCGAGGCGAAGTCCCTCATCGGCAAGGCACGCTCCAAGAAACTGTCGCCGGCCGAGATGTCCGGCTCGAC
Organism: Verrucomicrobiota bacterium; assembly: GCA_014193315.1. Classification (GTDB taxonomy): domain Bacteria; phylum Verrucomicrobiota; class Verrucomicrobiia; order Opitutales; family UBA953; genus UBA953. The sequence continues at coordinate 2,856 of BJHS01000003.1, read as the reverse complement.
CTTCACCGTCACCAACCTCGGCATGTTCGGCGTGACCGGCTTCTTCGGCATCATCAACGTGCCGAACGCCGCGATCCTGTCCGTCGGCGCCACCATCAAGAAGCCCGTCGTCGACGCGCATGACCGCCTCGTGGTGGGCCATCGCATGGTGATCGGCCTTTCCGGCGACCACCGCGTGGTCGACGGTGCCAACGGCGCGCAGTTCCTCCAAGCGCTCAAGCAGCTGCTGGAAGAGCCCGCGTTGATGCTGATCTAAGCGGACGCCTGCCGCCCGCCGAACCCCGGTCTCCCGCACGGAGCCCGGGGTTTGCTTTGGGCCAGGGCCTTAGGCGAAAGTCCGGACGGACGAGAGCCCGCCGTCGACGTGGAGCACTTGGCCGGTCATGAAGCGGGCGTGCCCGGAAAGTAGGTGGCAGACGAGCGCCGACAGGTCCTCGGAGCGGCCGACCTGTTGCAGGGGGTGGCGCTTCGCGGCGGCCTCCTTCTTGAGGTCCGAGTTAAGCAGCGGAGCCGCGAGGGTGGTGTCGGTCAAGGACGGGGCGATGACGTTCACGCGGATCGCGGGGGCCCACTCGGCCGCGAGGCTACGCGCCAAACCTTCGACCGCGCCCTTGGCCGCGGCGATACCGGCATGCATCGGCATGCCCTGCGCGACGGCGACCGTGGAGAAGAGCACCACCGAGGCGTGACCCGAGGCCTTGAGCGCGGGCAAGGCGGACTGGAGGGCGGCGATGGCCCCGAACAAGTTGACTTGGAGCTCGCGCTGAAAATCCTCCGCGGTCATGCGATGGAAGGGCTTGAGCACGATCGTCCCGGGGAAGTAGACGAACCCGTCGAGCCGCTCCGGCCAAGCGAGCGGCGACGGGGCCAGCGCGTCGAAGCGCTGCGCCACCAGGCCGAGGTCGGCGAGTTTCTCAGGCGAGCGACAGGCGGCGTGCACCTGATGGCCGTCGCCCTGCAACTGGGCGATGGTGGCGCGGCCGATCCCCGAGGTGCCGCCGATGATCGCGAGGTGCTGGGACATACCCAGCAAAGTCGGGGCCGCGCGGCGGAGGTCAAGCGGACCTCGTCGATTCCCGAAAACAAACAGGCCGGAGGCGAACCCCCGGCCCGACGGCCCAAAGCGAAAACCGGCTTACTTAGCGGCCGGGGTCGCGGCGGGCTTCGGCTTGGGCTTGGGCTTACCCTTGGGGTCCTGGTTCGCGGCGAGTTCCTCGTCGGTGAACTTGGTCGCGATCCCGCCGGCCGGCACTTCGGCCTTGGCGGACCAGACGATGGCGTTCAACACGAGCGTGCGCTGGTTGTCATTGGCCCAACCCTTGTGGAAGTGGCCTCCGGTGAAGCCGAAGCCGCGACCGCCATCCTTGCGTTCGACCGCCCAGGCGACGACCTGAGGCTGCTTCGCCTCAAGCACTTGCTGGCGCACCTCGGGGTTGCCGTTGTGCGTGCCCATGCCGCGATTCATCGTGGCCTCCGGGGCGACGGCCGCGAGGATCGGCGTGACGCCGTCCATCCCGTCGCGGAAACGCATGTTGAAGTACCACTCGTCCGAAGTCGCGAACGGCTTCACGCCACGGCTGGCAGGATGGTCGGGCAGGGATTTGAAGTCGGCGAGCCAGTGCGGGTTGACGGACCAGTGCTGCTCGAAATATCCACCGAGCCAGTCCTTGAACTCGACCGCGCCCTTGCCGACCGACGAGCGACCCGCGGGCGGGGGGCTGACCGGCTTGCCGTCGACGCTCAGCCAGCCGGCGCGCTCATAGGCGGGCTCGACGGCGTAGTGAAGGCAGACGAAGCCGCAACCGGCCGCCATCTTCTTGGCGAGCTGGTCGAGGTGCGGCAGCGCCGGGTGGCCGCCACCGCCGTCGGAGTAGATCACGATCGTATCCGCCTTGGCGACGGCCTCCTCGGACGGCCACTTACCGCCGAGGGAGACATCGACGTCCACCAAGCCGGAGGCGCCTTGCTTGAGGCCGGCGGCGAGGAGCTGGATGCCGGCGTTATGCTCATGCTCGCCCGGACCGTGGCTGGGGCGGCCGGCGATGAGAAGGACGTTCTTCTTGTCGGCCGCGTGGACAGCGGCTAGCCCGCCGCAGAGGGCGAGCGCGCCGAGGAGGAGGTGCTGCTTCATGGGAGTTTGTCAGGGGGTAAAAAGAAAGGCCGTAGCGGCGGGGAGTCCTGCGGCCTTCGGGGAGATCCGGGCGGGCTTACTTGCCCTCCTTGAGGACGAGGTCCTTGAACTGGACGACCATCGCGGGACCAGCGTGGAGCTGGAGGGCCAGGATGCCCTTCTTGGCGCCGACCGCAGTCTCGTCGGTGACGTCGACGGTCTGGACGCCGTTGATGAAGTGCTGCAGGTGGCCGCCCTGGGCGACGATACGGTACTCGTTCCAGTCCTCGGCCCTGATCTTGGCTTGGATCTCGGCGGACTTGCCGACCTCGCCGGTCACCTCGACCTTGGCTTTGCCGGGCTTCTCGCCGTCATTGATCACGGTCTTCTGCCCGCGCTGGGCGAGGATGCCGCGGCCCTTTTCCTCGTAGAGGATGCCGGAGTAGGTCTTACCCGCCTCGAAGTCGGCCTGGTAACCGGACACGACGTAGCCCTTCTCGTCGACGACCTTGGAGCGGTACTGGACGCCGGAGTTGCCGCCGACGATCTTGTACTTGAAAGTGAGCTCGAAGTCGCCGACCTCGCCGCCCTGCCAGACGAGGAAGGTGTTGCCCTTGGTGGGCTTCTCCTTGGTCGTGCGGCCGGTGATGCAACCGTCCTCGACGGACCAGAAGTCGAGACCCTTCCAGCCGGTCAGGTCCTTGCCGTTGAAGAGGTTCTTGTCCTCGGCGACGGCCGTCGAGGCG